>JAGWBX010000064.1 GCA_021295655.1 Candidatus Latescibacterota bacterium | reverse complement strand
CGACCTGTTCGGGAATCAATGCGTCCTTTCCGAAGATCGTCGAGAATGAGGCCTTGCGGCTCGACCGGGTTCGCGCGTCGATATAACACACGCTGAATGCCCGCCTGGCGATATCCACCTGGTTCACGCCGGACCGGTGCAGCAGCCAGTTGTGCAGGATCACCACCTCTCCCGGCTCCATCGTCAGGTCCACGATCCTGTCTTCGGGACAGAATTCCCGTTCATGCTCACCCGTTATCGTATGTCCCTGCTCGCTCAGAATTCCCAACTGGTGCGAACCCGGCACAACCTGCACGCATCCATTCTCCGGTCTGGCCGGATCCAGCGCCGTCCAGACCGTGACCAGCGGATCCCGATCCAGATACCACGAACCCCCGCCGTCCTGATGCCAGGGCAGGTCGGAACCCTGTTTCGCCGGTTTGTTCATGAACATCGCCCGGAAACACGCGATGGACGCGTGGGCTCCGTAGACATACGCGCAGATTTCCCTGAAAACCGGCTTCCTCAGATAAGCCAGAAATGATGCGTCGTACTCCAGTCCCTGAATCTTCCTATAACCCAGACTCGCGCCCTGATGTCCCTTTCCGCCGCCCCGCACCTCTTCGTAACGGTCCGTGTTCGGATCCAGTTGCATCGTCAGCCGGTTGTAATCCAGCGGCGCCCGGCCCAGCATGATTTCGTCGATCCGCCGCTGCAGACCGGCCAGTTCCTCGATGCTGCATTGCCTGCCGATCTTCAGGAACCCGTCCCTGTGATAATCGCTCCACTGGTCCTGCGAAATCACCGACTGCATATGGTTGCCCCCCGATTTAAATTGAAAAGACAGCGTGCACTCGTGCGTTTGGTTCCGTCCGGGCAACCCGCTGTCACGCCGCCGATGCCAACAGGTCGCGTACGACCTGCTTCCGGATTTTACCGACCGACGTTCTCGGCAATGCATCCACGAACTCGATCCGGTCGGGCACCTTGAACGCCGCGAGCCGTTCGGCGCAATACGTCCGTATCGCTTCCCCGCTCAAGTCCGCTTCCGGTTCCGATACGACGGCCGCGACGACGCGTTCATCCCGAATCTCATCGGGCACGCCCACCACGCAGACGTCCTCGACACCGTCGCATTCCTGAATCACGCCCTCCACCTCGATGCTTGAGATATTTTCGCCGGACCGCCTGATCAGATCCTTTCCCCGGTCCAGAAAATACAGGAACCCGTCTTCATCCGCACGTACCGTATCGCCTGAATGCAGCCAGGTCCCGTCCGGACGGCTTCGAAGGGTTTCCGCCGTTGCCCTGGGATTCTTCAGATAACCCAGCATGATCGTCCGTCCCGGAACACCCTTTACGATCACTTCGCCCGGCGTACCGGCACCCGCCTCCTCACCCTTTTCGTCAACGACCTTCACTTCATACCCGGGCACCGGCTTTCCCATCGCCGCGAGGTTGCGCCCGCCCGTCAATGGGCTCATCAGGGGGAGCCCGCACGTTTCCGTCATTCCCCACAACTGCTGTAACGGCGCCCTGAACCTCCGGTGCCAGGCCCCGTACTGCGCCGGAGTCAGATTCTGGGCGAAGGTGACGTTGCGGATCCCGTGGGCCGCGTCGGTTTCGCGCTCCGGCCGGTTCAACAGCATCCGCAACAATGCTCCGAACATGGCAGCCATGGTACACCCGTATTCAATGGCCTGCTCGAAGAACCGGCTCGCGCTGAAACGGGCCATCACCGCCACGCTCGCGCCGGTCACCAGGGACGGCCACAACGCGTGGCACTGCGCGCCGGCGTGAAAGAGCGGGAGCGCCACCAGGTGCCTGTCCTCCCGCCGCAACCCCGAGCCCGCGGCGAAAACTTCCGCGCCATAGACGAAACAGGCATTGGTCAGCATCACCCCTTTGGGCCGCGACGTGGTACCCGACGTGTACAGGAGTTGCACGACGCGCTCCGCCGAGCCGGACCCATCCGGCGGTTCGATGCTCTGTCCGGACAGCGCGTCTTCATAAACCGGATATCCGACGGGTATCGGTTCACCCGTATTGCACACCATCGGAACGATATTCGCGTCCGCGGCAATCCGGTCCACCACGTTAAGGCATCCTGCCTCCGTGAATATCGCCCTGCTTTCGGAATGGGCAACGAGATACCCCAGTTCATCCGCGGTGGAAGCCGGATTCGTGGGCATCGCCGTCGCGCCGAGGTGCGACGCGGCAAGTATCAGCTGCGCGTAGGCCGGATGGTTGGACAGATGCAGATTGAAGACGTCTCCGGGGCGGATTCCCAACTCACGCAGGAGATTGGCGGCCTGGTGCACGCGATTCAGGAACGCGGCGTACGTCCACCGGAAAACACGCCCGTCGCCCCGTTCGTACACCATCCACTCCCGGTCCGGCTGTTCTCCGGCGAATCCCGCGAAATCCAGATACAGCGTCCGGTCCGCCGCCACGTCGATCATCGTTTCTTCTTCCGCGCAATGAATTCGGCCACGTTCGCGCTAGCCTCGTCCGTACCGAAACAAAGCTCGAAGGCCTCTGACGCGGCGGCATCCCACCGGGCGTTGCGAGCCGGCGATATCCGGTTCAGGAGGACCTTCGTCTCTCTCAGCGCCAACGGCGGAAGCGACGCGAGACGCAGCGCAAATGCCCGGACCCTGTCCCTCAACGCATCGTCCGCAACGCAGTCGTGTACCAGGCCGATAGCCTTCGCCTCGTCGCCGGTCACCGTTTCGCACCCCATCGCGAGCCACCTTGCGGCTGCTCCGCCGACAACGTCGACCAGCCGGCCCAGCCCCCACGGCGGCGTCCATCCCACTTCCACTTCCGGCATCCCCAGACTTGCCGATACCGATGCGATCCGGAAGTCATGGTACAGCGCGAGCCCCATCCCGCCGCCGAGGACGTGCCCGTGGAGCATGGCGACCGTGGGTTGCGGGATGGCATCCAGCAGGGCGAAGGCATCGGCATGCGCCCGTTCCGCCTTCGCGGCCTGCGCCGGAGACAAGGGCGCCAGGTCCTTCAGATCGCTGCCCGCGCAAAACGCGCGACCCGCGCCGCCGGTTACCACAACCCGCACGTCTTCACGATTGCGGACCGCTTCAAGGCGCGCGCGGAACGCGCGTACGCTATCAAGATCCATCGCATTCAGCACCTCGGGCCGGTTCAACGTCAGCCACGCGATTTCGTTTTCGATTGTCAGGTCGATCATCGCTGTCTATGCGTGTTTTTTCGGATAGTCGTAGGATACCATCCTTCCGAGACCGGCCGTTACGCTCGCCCAGGAGTCGACCTCCAGATCCACGCAACAGACGGCGCAGGTTGGCATATTAACGTGAGAATCCGAAGCAAGGTAACCGGCCAGGTCCGAGAAGCCCGGATTGTGGCCCACCATGATCGCTTCGTCGCAGGTGTCCGGGATATTCCGCACCACGGCAAGCAGGTCGTACAGGCTCGCCTCGTAAACCGACGTTTCCTCCACGATCTTACCCGTGGGGAATCCCAATGTCTTCGCGATCGCGCGGGCCGTCTTAACCGCACGTTTCGCGGGACTGCAGACAATCATGTCGGGCTTCGCCCCGCCTTCTTTCAGACGCGTGCCCATTAACGGCGCGTCCCGTTTGCCGCGCTGGTTCAACGGGCGGTCGAAATCGCCAAGCGCCGGATCGCTCCAACTGGATTTCGCGTGTCGAACTACATATAGCCGCTTCATACGCCGTCGCCCCCAACTCCTGTCGATGATCGTCGTCCGCCGGCATCCCAGACCAGACGCGGGCCGCCGTCGAGCCCTCGAATATGACCGTTCTCTCTTTCCCGCGGGTATCCCAGACAATGAGAAACATAGGTTACGCCGTCAATCTCGCGAAACCGGTTTCGATGCTGGTGGCCGTAAACGTGAAGGGTCGACCCGAGGCGACGAATCTGCACATCCAGGCCCCGGCAACCCGCCACGCGGCTGAAGTTGAACCCGGGATGCGGGTCTCCGGGCGATCCGCCCCACCGCCGCGGCGCGGGCATGCCGAATATCAGTTCACGCCTCGGCAGGAAATGGCTGAACGAGATCAACGGCGCTTCGTACGTCCGCGAGATGTTCCTCTCATTCACGCCAAGGAAAAATTCCGCGGCCGGCCTTGCGGTCTCCGGCCACCTGAAGAAATGGTCGTCGCTCCACGTGGATAGTGTCTCGTCTTCACCTGATTTTGGCGTATACAGGCTGTCGGGGCCTTCCTCGGGTTTCAGATACCACGAAAAGAGAGGGACGATCCAGACGCCTTTCCGGTCTCCGATTCTGCCGGGTTGCGTCCTGACGTCGAGTCGGTCGCAAATGGCAAGCACCTGTTCGAATTTGTCCAGAGACCCGCGAGGCGGCCCGGCTCGCCGTATCCACAGTTCATGGTTTCCCGGGACAAAAAACACGCTTGCGAACCTGCGCCGCACGTCGGACAACGTCCTTTCCAACCGCTCCACGCGGTCGCTGACGTCGCCGGCGAGAATCAACACGTCCCGCTGGAAGTCGGACTCGGAGAGCGAATCCACCCAGGCCAGATTGAGCGCGGAGTCCACGTGGACGTCGGACAGCGCGAAGATACGCGGCGCCTCGTTTTCGTTCTCGCCCATGTCGGTCAGTCGGTCCATGCAATGAAAACGGTTCCGGCCGCCGGCGGGGCGTCGCCATCCCGTCTTGCTGTTTAATCAGCGGCCTTATCGCCTTCTCACGCGGCATACCGCCCGGGAACCGGCGTCGCAGTACCAGAATGCCCCGTCCCACATCGTCATTCCGTGCGGTTCGGGATGCGCTTTGGGAACCTCGATACGTTCACGGATTGCACCGTCTGCCGCGTTCAATCGGTAAATCGCACGGTGATCGGTTTCCACGCACCAGAGATCCCGGCCCTCCCAGGCAATGCCATGCGGACGGTCACCAGGAGCGGGAATCGAATGTATCACTTCGAAGCCGCAAGCCACGTCCACCTGGTAAACCGTGGCCGACGGCGGCACGGCCATCCAAAGGCAGCCGTCGCGGATTTCGAGGCCGTGCGCCCCGGTCGCCCTCGCGCCGGGGGTATCGAAGCGTTGCAGCGTTTTGCCCGTTTGCCGATCCACGCGGAGAATCTCCCGGCTATACGTGGACGCCAGCCACAGGGCGGCGCCCGCGTCGGTAATCCCGCTCCCCCGGTCCGACGCCGTATCCACTGTTTTCAGCGTTTCGCCCTCGAATGAAACCAGAGCCGCCTGGTTCGTTTCCTGATCCAGAATCCAGATGCCGTCCGCCGTGGCCTGCATGCCGTTCGGATGCGGACCGGGCGCGTCGAATTCGTGTGTGATGTCAACCATTCGAATGCTCCTGGTTACCCGGGTTACCGCGAATACAACCAGACGCCGGTTGGGCTACGCCACCCTCGTCTGCGACATATTCATCAATCCGATGATGCTGTCCGGGTGCTCGTCGCGGGTGCTGAAACCCGGCGTATCGCCGCGCTTACGGTAGCTCGCGGTGCGCACGTACGGCGGTTTCATGTCCGGATATCGGAAAGATGAAGGATCTGCCTTCAGCTTCCCGATTGCGTTCCGGGCTCCTTCGCGGATGAGCGCGCGGGACCGCGCCGGCGCGAGGTTGACCGCGCTCAGCTTGGCGCGGCTGTATGCCTCCGAATCCAGATCCTCCAGCCCGTCGGGAAGCAGTCCGCGTTTCACGCCCACGGTGACCACGCCGGGTGTCAGCGCCTCTGCCTCAGCGGCGAACGCTTCCTCGCCCGCCGCGAAAATCGTCGGCACTCCGAGTTCCATCGCGCACAGCACCAGTTGCCCGTATTCTCCAACGGAAATTCCGTTGATCGCGTAGTCCACGCACGCGAAGCTTCCCGTATGTGTCAGGTGGGAATACGGCGTTCCGGCCTTCGCGTGCTGCCCCACGTATGCCAGTCCCTGGTACGAACCATCCAGGCTCCAGGGCCAGATTGGAGCGGCGTGGCCGCGCATCAGTTGCGCACGTTCGTCCAGAAGTTCGGGATCCATCGCGCCGTGCCCGTGCCCGTCCACCACCAGGATCTCTTCCGCGCCGCCTTCGCTGAACCCGTCCACCGCGGCGTTGACCTCCAGCGTAAGCAGCCTCTTCGCCTTATCGTAATACATCGCGCCCGGCGTGCACCAGTCCTCGAAATTCAGAATGCCCGCCACGCCTTCCAGGTCCGTCATAATCATCAGCTTCATCGCCAATCTCCCTTATTTACGCGACTGTTCCGGTGGGTGCCTGCGCTTCGCGTCCCACCCAGAGGTCGTTGAAACCAGTCACCGGCCCGTCGTCGTTCGGCCCGCTGGCCAGGTCAAGGCCGCCGAACAGATACACCGCGTCATCCAGGGCTGCCATGCCCGGCACGCGACGGACTCCGGGATACGCCGCGGACCCCGAATAATCCTTCGATCCGTCGTGCGCCTGCAGGCAGGTCCAGTCTCCGGTGCCCAGATTCAGGCGCCACAGATCGTTCAATTGCGGCCCGTTCACTTCTTCGGGCATGAAGGTCCCCTGCGGTCCGAACCCGCCGAATACATACCACCCGTCCCCGATCCGGGCCGATCCCTGGCCGTACCGGGCGGCAGGCCGGTTCGCCGCCCCGAAGTCGTTTTCCGCCAGGCACGTCCATGCGCGCGTGGCTGGATCGAAGCACCAGAGATCGTTGTAGAATTGCGGATCGCGGTCCTGTGTGTCCCGCCCCGCCCAGACGTAGATCCGATTCTCCCAGGCCGTCATCGACATGACGTACCGCTTCGGCGGGACGGCCGCGCCGTCCGCCGCTTCAATCCGGTCCCAGGTTCCGGTCCCGGTATCATAGGTCCAGAGTTGCCTGCTCAGTACCGCGGTTTCAACCGTCGGGGGAAGCGGCGCCCGATGGCCCCATCCGCCAAAGAAATAGATCCTGCTCCCGATAACGGCCGTTCCGAATCCGCCCATGGTCGTCGGCCGTCCCCGGCCCGCGCAGTCGGGGTGCTCCAGCAATACGCCGTCATCCGGCTCCAGCAGCGTCCAGCGCGCATCCGAGGGATCGTACACCCACAGGTCGTTCAGGAGGGCGAACTTCCAACCCTCGCTCAGGATCGACAACCCGCCGAACAGATAGAACCGGTCGTCTACTTCAACCCACGCGGGCAGTATGCGAGCGCATGGCCTGTCTGCCGAGACGTCGAATCCGGCAGCGCCGTCGTTTGCTTCCATCAGGTTCCATTCCTCGACCGAGGGATCGTACACCCACAGGTCGTTCAATGCGCCCAGCGTGGACTTGTTTCCCTGGCCGGAGGAAGCGCCGTATCTGAGGGCGCCGCCGCCGAACATATAGATGCGTCTCTTGTAGGGCAGCAGCACGCCCGGCGCCTCTCTGGCGCAGGGTACGTCGCCACCGGTCGACTCGACGTGCGGATGACACAGGCGCCAATTGAATCCGGAAATCATGTGAATATCATACAGCCTTTCTCCGTTTTGCCGCGTATCCTATCGCCCGTTCATGGAAAAAGCGGCAGAATCAGACGTGAGGGATATTCCGCCGAATGATGGACTTCCTGAGTTGCCGTCACGAGTCTGGTCTCGGCGAGGTCGTTTCCGCCCGTGTTGTGATTCCTGTCGTGATTTGGGAAGTCGCTGCTCGTGATTTCGAGGCGGATCCGGTGTCCCGCGAGAAACCTGCATGCCGTGGGCGTCAGGCGGATGCGGTATTCGGTCACCGCTTTCGGGGTGATGAAGTCTTCCTCGTCCAGGGAATGGCGATGCCGGGCGCGGACCATTCCGTATGCGACGTCCGTTGCCGGACCGTCCGGGACTTCGTCCACGAGCCGGACGAAAAAATCGGTGTCCGCCGCCGACGTCGCAGCGTTCAGCACCACTTCGGGATACCCCACGGTTTCCACGTCGGATTCCAGAGCAGGGGTCCGAAAAATCAGAATGTCCCGGCGGTAATCGAGTACCCTCCTGTCCGACGGTTCCGTAAACAGCGCCGTTGACCAAAGCGTGGGAACCGGGTCATTCGGATCGTACACGTACGTGTCCGTGCTCTCACCGGCGGCCGGTGCGTCGAGCAGACGGCCGGACCCCGCGGGGAGGTGCGCGTCGCCGTCGCTGTCCAGATAGTAGTCCGCCCGAATCGTTCCACCGGGCGGCCACGTATCCGCCGACTTCCATTGACCCGAGCCCATCACAAAGTACCGCACGGGCGGTTCCAGATCCACTCCGTTATCGGTATCCTTCAACCAGCGGTCGAACCAGCGGATCATCCGATCCTGCAGATCCATCCGGGCTTCAGGCCCGAAATCGATCCCGCCCTGGCGCCGGTTTCCCAGTCCGCTGTGGTTCCACGGCCCGATGACAATCCGGGTCTGCGTCCTCGCAATTTCAGACCGGCCATGCTTCTGCATCAAGCCCAGGTGGGCCATCGTTCCTCCGCAATGGTCGTACCACCCGCTGAAATCCAGGTTGGGCACTTCCACCTCCCGGTGTACCTCGTCGAATTTCCAGCACCTGCGGTTCGGATGCCGCAGCCAGTCCTCGGCGTACCCTGCCATTCCTTCGGGCAGATAACGTGGAAAGTCCAGCCATGGCATAAAATAGAGCCACCGCATATGCTCCACGTTTTCCCAGATTTCCAGTGCGTCTTCCTTCCGGTGCGGTCCGGGTGCGCCCTCACGTCTGCGGAGATCCGGCGCAATGGTGCCCATCCACCATTTGATGCGCCGGCCGGGCCGGAAAGCACCCCACCAGTCGACCTCGGTGTTTTCCAGTGGAATCGACCAGGCGCACATCGCGACCAGGTGCGGCGGCCGCAACTTCGCCAGCATCCACTGCATCCAGGCGTTGTAGGATCCGCCGAACGTGCCGACCTTCCCGTTGCAATATTGCTGCCGCGCCAGCCATTCCACGCTCTCGTATCCGTCCCGCGCGTCGGGCGTGTCACCCTCAACCGTATAGGGGATATACGTCCCTTCCGAAGCATAGCGACCCCGTGAATCCTGAGTGACCACGGCGTAACCGGACCGCACGACCCGTTCAAAACCGCCATTCGGCTTTCCGTAAGGCGTCCTCATCAGCAGTCCGGGATACCGCCCCGAGCCCGCCGGTCTGAACACGTTTGCGCGCAACACCACGCCGTCGGACATCGGTACGGGGACGTCCTTCTCCACGACGATACCCGGTGCGTCGTCTCTCTCACTCATGCCGTTCCTTCTGACTCCGTGGCTGTTACCGGTAGCCGTTTTTCAGATCCGCTCGATTATTTCCCGAAAGCCGTTAACGGCGTCCTGGAATCCGAAAACCCCGGGCAGCGGCCAGAGGCAGAACACCCCGTTGAAACTTCGACATCTGAGGTTGGAGAGGATCTCCACGAGTTCCGCGTTGCCTTTGCCGGGAACCGCCGGTTCTCCGCTTTCCGCAACGACGTCCCTGAAGTCGACGTGCCTGACAAACCGCCGGATCGGCCCTTTGTAAAGTCCCATATAGAACGGGCTTCCGCCCGATGCCGCGACGGCGGCCGGATCGTATGCCATGTCTGTCCCGGCGGCCCCGATCTCTCTCAACCCTTCGGCGATATCAGACGGGTTCACATCCGCGGGATTCCCCACAAGTACGGTGATGCCGCTTTCGTCGGCGACCCGTGAGAGCCGTTCAAGTGAACCGTTCAGATCCGCGGGCCCGAAGTTGTCCTGCAGGCGGACATGCAGGTACTTTGCATCGAAACGGGCTGCAATTGTACAGGCCTCCGCCAGCTTCCCGGCTGATGCGAACGGGGTGCGCAATACCGCGACCTCGAGGTCCCGATCTCCCAGGCGGCCAGGAAGGTCATCGAAATCGACCTGGTGATTCGTATGCACTTCGACCGATGAAATATCCGCCGATGCGACCAGATCCAGCGCCTTTCCAGGATCGGCATCCACCGCCCACAGCGGCGCGCTCAGGGTGGAGTCCTCATCCTCGAGCAGGGACTTCAGCGATTCCCCGGGAGTCGCGGTGGCATCGCGCCGGGCAGCCGGCCGACCGGCGGTCGATCTCGCGATTTTCTCTCTGTATCCCGCGCAGTCGGCGCAATTCGGATTCTCATCCAGCGCAAAGCCGGGGTCGCGCGACATCTCGCGCCGCATGATGGCCGCGGCACGGGGTGCGTCGATCAGGCGGCACACCGCCGGACCGATCGTGCCCACCGCCATGGCGCCCTCCGCCCTGAATAACCGATCGAACTTCAACACGCCCCCTCGATGCCCGCCGGGACACCGGCGAATCGTCATCGCGCGGACCTCGCCGTCATCTGCCACGTACTTCATTTCCAATTCGCGGAGATAGGGCAGGTCCAGTTCCGCCTCCACCGTGTGCAGCAGCGTCATCGTATCCAGGTCGCAGCCTACGTGCAGCACCTTTCCGCCGAGGGTGATCAGACGGCCATAGGGCGTCTCCGGCCCGTCCGGCGCCGCGCTATCTTCGTGACCGGACAGGATCTCCTCCGCCATCGCGCCGCAACCCGCCACCGGATGATACGGGTGCCGGCTGCGCAGCACGCCCGGCCGCAACCGGAACGTCTCGCTGATGACGCCCATGTCTGAAGGGATAGTGACCGGATCGAACGTGCGTCCGTCCCGCGCGGGATGCGTGGGCATCAGCAGCGTCCCTTCGGGGCCGAGGGCATCCACCAGCGCATCGATAACAGCGTTCGCGCCGCCGTCCACGGGTCCCAGGCTGCTCAGGGACGAATGAACCACCACAATCGCACCCGGCTTCAGCCCCAACCCTGTCAGCCCTTCTTCAATTTCGCGTTGAGTTAACATCGTTTCCGCAGATCCTCCCGGGTAATAAACTGCCGTTGCGCATACGCAAACCCGTCCGCGAGATAGAGGTCCGGCAGGATCTGCATCTCTGCCTCCGTCGACGATGTCACTCTACACGTCCGAAATGCCCGTATATCCGGGAGGAATGAGCCCTCGTTGATGGTCCCTGCAGTGCTCCAGGAAACTCCGGTCCTTCAGCAGGAAGCCGGGATCTTCCACGATACATCGGGTGCCGGCGTCAATCAGATCCCTGGCGTTCATAATCGTGACTTTCGCATCGCCGATCGTTCCGTACTGAACGAGGCCCAGCCTCTGCATCTCGGGCTCCATCAGAAAGTAGTCCCTGGGTACGTTCGGCGTATGCACCTTCTGGACGTGGACGTGGATCCGGCCCCGCTCGTCGGCCACCTCCAGCCGGGAGGGTTCGTCCATCAGCGCATAGGGCGCGTGCCCGTATTCCTCGCAGGCGTGCATCATGGTGCAACTGGTCCATCCCGTTCCCAGGAACATGTAGTGAGCGTCGATCTCGCCCAGCTTTCCCCAGGCCGTATCCCGCCCGCACGGTGTGAAACAGCGAACCGCGCCTTCCGCGAGGTACTCCGCCTGATGCCCGATCGCACACATCGGATTGCTGGAATCGAGACACCGCACCGCTTCGGGACGGTGACGAAACACCTCGGTGATCCTGCCCATCCTGGACGGTGAGCGGCGCACGTCGAATGCCGGTGTACCGGCGGTGCGGGCATATTCGCAGTGCCATCCGTTGAAATGGCAGGAATTCACCGCAATTGTGCCCCGGCGCCCTACCGCCTCCAGAAACGCGTCGATCACGGTTTCAGCGCCGCCGTCCACAAATCCCATGCTGCTGAGGGAATTGTGGAAAAACACCGCGTCTCCGGGATTCACCCCGAGGTTTCGCAGGCCATCGATGATATCGTTTTTCGTAACGATCGTCTTTCCTTCCGGCGACCAGGGTTTCTTTGCCATCCCGGGCGTCTCCCTGACAACAAGCGATGGGTGTACCAATATCAGCGCGCTTCACCGCCCCGTTCTTCATCCGGTCAGCCGCGGTACGACGCGAGAGACGGATGTTCCAGGACGGAGGCGAGCCACGTCCAGCCTTTCGCGCACCGGCTGGTGGTCTCAAACGGCACAAAGCCGAAGTCGAGGTACAGATTGATCGCGCGTGCGCTGGTGGTCTGGGTGGTCAGGTAGGCGCGGTCGTGGAAGTCCGCGATCCGCCCAAGCGAAGCTGCCAGAAGCGGTTTGGCAAGTCCCCGGCCCTGATACTCCGGTCGGATGGCGATCCAGTGGATGCGACCGTAGTCCCTTCCGTTGAACGCGTCGTTGAACCAGGCCGTGCTCGTACCAATCGCCTGACCGTTCGGGTCCTCCAGATAATGACACCGGGCCTCCATCCGGTCCCGGCCCGGCCCGAACTCGCTTTCGAAGTATTCCAGCGCCCCGTCCATGGAATCGAACGAGGCGACTGCAATCTCGATTTCTCCCCAGAGGTGATCTTCGCCGTCCCTGTAGTACCGGAGGCGGTACCCCTCGGGAAGCGGATATGCGGGGAGGTCCGTGAGTTCTTCCCTGACCATCACCACCGGAATGTGCTCCTGCTTCTTTTCCCAGGCTGCTTCGATTCTCACAGCTTCCGTCCCCAATTCAGATTCGATGCGGGTCTCTGCGGCGTGCCCGCGGACGCTCTACAGGCAAGCTGTCCCGGCCGCCGTCACTTCATAGTCCTGGCCTTCCCCCAGTACCGCCCCCCACCGATCGCCGTCGAGGTGCTCCAGCGCGAGTCTGATCCGGCCTCCGGGCGGCCCACCCAGCACGAAAATCCGCTCCGGCCGTTGCGGCAGCACCGGTCCGCGGGCAGGTCTGACGACTTCCTCCGCGGGAGGCGCCAGGACCAGTTGCGGCGTACCGCCCGGGACCCCGTACCAGAAGGAGATCATCGAATCATCGGCCTGTTGTCCGACATCGCAGTCCCCGCCGTGAGGCAGAATCGCCCACAGGACGTCGACCGACGTCTCGCCGGCCATCGCGAACCGGAAGCGGAGGTCCACCTGATCCATTGCCTCCAGGTCTTCCGGCGGGATGTCGTAGCCGGACAGGTAATCTCTCCAATAGGGGTCGACCGGTTGCGGCACCCGTTCGAATGTCGCCGCCTGCGAAGATGCCTGATAGAACCGGCAGGCCTGTCCGGATGGTGTCCGCAGCAGCAGCGAACCGTCCGGTCCGATCCGGGTTTCAACTTCATGCCCGACGTGAAAATGGGCTTCCACGCGACGCGGTTCCCGGTCGGAGAACCGGACGCGGTCCAGGACGAACGCGGCGTGACAGTCCCTCGCGTGCAAGACGGTCCGTTCAAAGGAGGTCAGACCCGGCACGTCCGGATACGCGCCCGCCGCCTGGCATCGTGCGGCCGAATACACGTTGTTCCCGCCGCAATACACGCCCTCCATCTCGCCGCCGGAGTCGGGTTCGACCGACTGTCCGACCCCGTCGAACGTGAGGGTATTCTTCATAGCGGCGTCGAATCGAAAGTAACCAGACGGCCTGAAGAAGTAGTGCCCGTTGGCAAAAAACGTGAAACTCGCGCGGTCTTCATAATGGGCGTGTTTATTTTGGGTGATGGTCTGTAAAGGAAGCCCCGTCTCCCGCCGGGCCTGCGCCAGCGCACCCCCCGGAACCGTACACTCGAAGCTGAGTACGGATGCGCTCTTGTCAAACCCCGTGCGAGAGAAAAACTGACCCAGCGACGGGAAAGCGGCGGCGGCCGGCAGTCCGTTCGGAGGTTCCGCCCTGACACCAGGATCGCACCAGAGGAAGCTCCAGCCGCAGTCGTGATAGTCTTTCGGGAACGAGCGGGCGGATTCCCGTTCCGCCTGCCACTGCGCCAGGCCGTCGTTGAACTCGGACGCGAGTTTGTACAGTTGAAAAGCCACAACCCCGCCGGTCTCGCCGTGGTACCTGCCGCTGGGCGTCGAATCGTCAAGATATACGTAGCTTCCATCGGGAAGAAGGTGGTACGCCCGCCAGCGGGACAATGCCTTCAGCCATGGTATATCAAACGCACGCTCCCCGAAGACCCGTTTCCTGCCCTCCAGGTAGAACAGCATCGGCCCCAACGCGTAATTCAGCGGCGCCACACCTTCATTCCACGCGCCGTCCCCGCCCTGGATGGAGACGATGCAGTCGACCTCTCCTTCCACCGTGGATAACCAGGCGCCGGCTTCGGGCGCGTAGGGTAACAGAGCCAGGCAGCCGACGCCGGCGCCGAAGACGGGCACCCAGCAGTCGTGGTAATGGTATCGCCGGCTCCAGCCGGCCTCGCCGGAGTCCATGTACCGGACCATGCGACCGGTCTCGCTCCGCAATACCTCGACCGCGCGCTGAACGAGCGGCTCCGGGAGAACCCTACCGAACAGGTCCACGCCATAAGCCAGCGCCATCACGTGAAAGGCCACCAGATAGGACGCCCTGACCTGCTCGTCGCCCGGCGCGCCGACCTCGATCCATCGCGCCATCCAGCGCTCCGCCAGTCCGCTCCACCGCCCGTCGCCGGTGACCTGGTAGGCAATGCCGCAGTTCACCACCAGAGAAAAACAGATCTCGAGGATATCGCTGTACGCGGGCTCCTCCAGGTCCCAGAGGGTATCGGGCGGATCGACGGGCAACCGGCCGTTCAGGTCGTCCACCATCGCCCTGAAGAACCGGGCGTGCGACGAAGCGCTGCGAACGCGCAATTCGTCCAGCTCATCGGCGGATAGAATCAACCGCGGCGCCGCGGGATCGACCATCGGCGAATCCATTTCCCAATCGGGGACGAAATCGACTGGCGCATCCGGCAGCATCGACTGAATTGCAGGCATTTCCGACGGGAACATGTCCTGCGTTTCGCAGGCCGCACGGCAAACTTCCGCTCGAATATCGTACAAATCCCAAAGTACCCCGGCTTCACAAGACCCCTCATCCCAATTCTAAACCATACCGGGTGGGATTGCAAGCCCCTTCGACCGTGGAACGGATGCCGGTGAGACCGACGTCGGTCTCTGCAGTGCAGTCAGGCCTCCATCCAGGACCTGCCCGTTGCCGACCGCCGGGACATACACATCCGCCTGCGGGGGGCATGTATCGTGCTCTGATCTGTGGGCGCCAGACGACGCCCTGAGCAGCGGTGCATTGTTACAGATCGTCCCGAAAAACCCCCGTGTACGAACCCGCCCACCCGACAATTAAAAAAACGCCCCTTTTTTCTCTTGACAAAATACGCCTATATATAATATGAATTAGTAGCGTATCCGCGTCATTGTGCGGGTATCGAAACGGCATCGCGAGGGCTTTCTCTGTGGGAGGGGCGCCGTCTTGCCGTATCTGTAATAATTGGTCCTTCCTCCGCGGTTTCGGACGCCCGTTCCGGATGCCGCCGAACCGGCCATCCAGGTCACACCGAATGTATTTGCGGGGGAGTCGGTGACAGGTTGAGCCGAAATATTGAAATCGGACCGGGTTTCGCGAAAATGTCGGCGGCGATCGTGCGGCCCGATCCATCATAAGGAGGGCAGTCTATGGGCACATGGAGGTATGCGTCAGTTGCCGGGCTTCTGGTGGCTCTTCTCGCACCGGATACCGGCGCGCGGGAGTTCGACCGGATCGGCGGGCGGATGCTGTTGGGCTACAATCTGCCCGTTATGGGGCTTCGGACGAACTGGTACACACAGGCCGTACGTTGGGGCGGCAGCGTAGTTTACAACCGGACCGCCAACAACGCGCTTGAGTTTGAGTATCACCGGCTCGAATACAGCGACGGCAAGATCGAGGGTCAGACGTTCACCTGGAACGAAGACTCGAAGGATTATGCAAGCCCTGAATCCGATGCCAGCATGCGGATCAACAGCGTGTTGTGCAACGTGGTCTTCCGGCTCGGCGACAAATCCCGCCTGTTCTATAACCAGGCGACGTCCCCGTACGTTGTCGCCGGTGGCGGATTTCACAGCTACAGCAATCGCGTAAGCGGCCTGATTTATCCCGGGCAGAAGGGCATCCCGGTCGAGGGTTCGGAAGAGAACATGCTGGATCCAAGCGTGGTCCTGGAGCCCGTGGTGGAGAGCCGGTGGGCGCTCGGGGGCCATTTCGGGTTTGGCGTCGAACGGTTCATGTCCAACAACTTTTCACTCGATTTTCGGGTTCAGCACAATTTCCTCGTGGGGACGCTCGGCCCGCGGGAGGCCTGGGGCATCAAGGGCGTGATGCCGTTGCTGCAGATGCTGGATCTGGAGGTGGCCGTTAAATTCTACGAATCGGGAAGAAAGTAGCGCGCCTCGCGTGTCTGCGTTAAGGAAAGGAGGAAGGTTATTCCGAACGGGCATGCAGGGCCGCAGTCAAGCAGGCAGACCAATGAATAGGAGGTTTCGCAATGAAGAAGTGCATTTTGTTTTTAGGAGTTCTTGCCCTCTGTACGGCACTGGCATTGAGTGGTAGCGCCTGGGCCGGCACGACCGGAAAGATCGTAGGAAAGGTCCTTGACAATCAGGGAGAGCCGCTGCCCGGCGCCAACGTGGTCATCGAGGGACAGAATATCGGGTCCACCGCAGATGGGGAAGGGTTCTACGTGATTCTCCGCGCCGATCCCGGACTCTATACCTTGAAGGCGTCCCTGATCGGCTATCAGACCGAGTCGCTGACGGACGTGCGCGTGCAGGCCGACGTGACCACGGAAGTCGATTTCAGGCTCGAGGAGGCGACGCTGGAACTGGGGGAGATGGTTGTCAAGGCGGAACGCCCTCCGGTGGAGGTCGACAAGACCTTCAGCAAGTACATCGTTGGCGCCGATGAGATCGAGCAACTCCCCATCGTGCGCACCACCAGCGAGATGATCACGCTCCAGCCGGGCGTGCACCTCGACGGATCCGACCGCATGCGGGGCAGCAACAGGCCCGGGGAATGGCGGAGCCGCACGGGCGGCGACGTGGCCTATTACGTTGACGGTGTAAAAATCGTGAACAGCGACGGCGCCGGATCCCACAACTGGAAGGCGATCAACCGGTCGACCGTCCAGGAGATTTCCGTGGTTACGGGCGGGATGAACGCCGAGTACGGCAACGCCCAGGCCGGCGTCATCAGCATCATTACGAAAGACGGGAGCCAGAACTTCCACGGATGGGCGGAGTACCGGCGCACGCCACCGGGGCAGAAACACTGGGGCGCAAACGTTTACGAAAGCCCGATGCATCTCGACAAAATGAAATGGGGCGAGGGCGAGTGGCAGAACGAGCGGGACCCGGAAACGGGTCGACTCGTCCACCAGCGCGCGGATTACGACGAAATCACCGGCCACGAGGTGGAGGGAAACGTCTCGGGGCCGCTTTCCAGGAGCGCTTCGTTCATCGTTTCGGGCAAGACCGCCCGGATGGCGCCCATCTATCCCTCGGGGACGGAGCGGGGCTACTATGACGACATCGGGCGGTTTGTGCCTTCCTTGAATAACTACCAGGGATCGTACAGCGTCACTGTCCGCGCGTCCGAAAACGTTAAAATGAAGGTCGGCGGTCTGTTCGAGTACAACAGGAAGTTTATCGGAACGGACCGGGATTCCTGGCGGAACGAACGGTCCGCGGGGACCTCCAGCGGCGTCATCCGTGGTCTGCTGGACAGCGGGAAGAACATCTTCCTGCCTGCGGACTGGAGCGCGGCGGGCAAGATGAGCACGAACCATAATATGCAATACCTGGCCATCACCCATTCTCTCTCGCCCAGGACGTTCTACGACCTCCGGATATCGCGGTACTCAACCGTGGACGATACCAGCGATATCGCGGAGAGAACGTCGGACGTGCGTACGGATGCGGACGGCTGGTTCGCCGTGGACCGGGAGGTTCGCCATTACCAGGTTGCCGACAGGAAGCGGTATCAGGTGAAGCTGGATCTGGCCAGCCAGATCACCAAGGGGCATTTCGTGAAGGCCGGTTTCGAATTCATCAAGTACAGCATGTATCTTACCCGCTACACCGGAGAGAGCGCGCAGGCCAGGCGGCTGGAGTTTGCGGGCGCACAGGGCGTGATCGGAGAGCCGGTCAAGCCCCAGCACCTTGCCATTTACGCCCAGGACAAGATGGAGTTCGAAGGTATGGTCATCAATGCCGGCCTTCGCCTGGACCTGTTCGATCCGGTCTCCAATTTCCCGGCTTCGGGCGCGTATGCGTTCTCGCCCATGTACAATTCGCCATTGCGGTTCCAGAATGCGCCGCACCGAGAGCCGGTGGTGTTCAAGAACTTCAGCCCGCGGGTGGGGGTGTCCCATCCCATCACGGCACGGTCGTCCATGCACTATTTCGCGGGTCTGTTCCTGGCCTATCCGGACATCTATTACCTGTTCAACGGGGACTGGCGGACTTCGGGACCGGACCAGGACTGGAACGGGAACGGGGCGATCGACCCGGGTGAGCGCTACAACGCCATGCGTCCGTCCTACCCGATACGCAGTGGGCAGGGGACCACCGAAATCCGACCCGAAAAGACCGTGTCGATGGAGGTTGGGGCGGACTGGAACTTCGTACAGGATTACACCGGCGCGATCGCGCTGTATTACAAGAGCGCGAAGGACCAGTACCATTACCATTCAGACGTGCGCTTTTACGCGCCTCACAGGCCCGGCTGGGTGCATCCCTACGCCCGGATCCTGCACAACAACGGGTTTGAAGAGCAGCGAGGTCTGGAACTTTCCGTGCGGAAGCCGCTCAGCCACAACTTCGCCATCAACGTGGCCTACAATATGACGTGGGCGCAGGCCGGATGGGGCAACTTCGACGCCTGGTTCAACTTCCTGTATCCCGACTCTATGTACATCGCCAGCGGGCGGTACTGGTACGAATACAGGGTGGAGAACGGCGTTGAGGTGCCCGTTCCCCTCACGGTGGATCAGATCCGGGAGATCGGACACACCGCCAACAATGCAATCCGGAGCATTGCCCTGCGGGACGGCAATCCGGGAGGCAGAGGATACGAGCAGACCCGGATGACGGCCCGGGAATACGGGCTTATCGGTCTGGACGATTTCGAACTGGACCACATTCACGTGTGGGCACGGGGTTATCAGACCGGGCTGAACGCCGACGGCGGCGACATCCGCAACCAGGGGAGCCTGCAGTTCCTCTACCTCACGCCGGGAGACTACGGCCCCGATTTCAAGGTGTTCGGTAGCAAGTTCCTTGCCAACTGGCGGGTGAACCTGCTCTGGCGCATGCAGAACACGGGTTCGTTCTGGTACACGCCGCCGAATTCCGGCCGCGAACGGCGGCTGCGTCCCATACGTACCTGGACCGATTTCGCCATCGAAAAGCGCTTTCCGTTCGGCCATGGCCGCGGCGACGTGAGCCTCTTCCTAGAGGTGCGGAATCTGTTCAACCAGAAGGACGACAGTTCATACAATACCACCGACTGGACCAACTGGGGTCTGCATACGGCCCGCCCGGACAACTCTCACTTCCTCCTGTACGGAGATACGGGCGACCGGAGTTTCTACAACCATCCCCGGCGCATGGAAATGGGTCTGAGAATGCAGTTCTGATCCATTCCGGCACCGACGTCACGCCATGAATAAGCGGGGGGCCCGCGGTTGCCCGGGCTCCCGCTGCTATGCGATTCTTTATTGTGGACCTATCAACGCTGAGGAGGATACGATGCGTTCGAACCGTATGAGCACCGTCCTGAAAGGGTGCGGTGGATGGGCGTTCGCAGCAGTCCTGGCGATAAGCTGGTCCGGAGAGGTTCGGGGCCAGGCGAATCACCCCGGTTCCGCCGGCAGGGGCGCTCTGGAGCGCGGAATGCTGTATACGTCCGTGACCAATCTGGGCACGCAGGGAGGCTCCATCGGCGCGGCGCTCTCGCGATCTTCCAGTATGGTGTACCCCGCCACCGTGGGCGGGGACATCATTACGGGCCAGGGCTGGGCCAGCCAGTTGCCCTTCTTCCGCGTCGACTGCAACAGCGAAGGGCGAATCGAGAGTACGTCGCACGGGGAGGGCATCGGCCTTGCGGTGCGCCTTCCGTCCAGTTACGCTGGCTCGAGAGCCTACGATAATTTTTCCAAGAACGGGTTCTACGTGGTACTGACCGGACCGCGCTCGGACATGCTCGACGAGATTATGCCCATGGTGGCGGACCCGTCCATGGACGAGGAACTGCAATACCTGGGCGGGGAGATCCGGGTGCAGCCGTCCTCCGCCGAGAATCCGGGCCAGGACTGGCGTAAAGGCGCGCCGTGGTACTACGCGCCCACCTGGAGCGAGAACCTGGCGCAGATCCTGTCCGAGGCGCCGCTGAACAGAGATCCCGTGAGGATCAGCAACTGGTCGTGGGGGGAATACGCGACTGCGGGGCCTCCCGCCGCGCCGTCTTCCCGTTCCGACGAATGGCCCGAAGAGATCATCGTCACCAAGTGGACCACGCTTGCCGGCGTTACCTTTACACGGCGCACGATGGCCTGGAGCTACCCCGCGTGGGACGACTTCATCATTACCGAGATCGAGATCGAGAACACGGGTGACAGCGACGGCGACGGCGAGAGGGACCTGCCTTCGGCAATGCTGAATGACGTCTACGTTCCAATTATTGGCGCCTGGATGATCTCGGACGCGGGCCTATCCCACTATAACCGGTCGGATAGCTGGCACTGGTACAACGTTGGCGGTCTCGACGACTGGACCGTCTATACGGAGAATGCCGGCTACTCGGGCCCGGCCAAAGGGCTGAAGATGATCGTGGACTGGGACGGCGACAGTCCGGAGTTTCCGTGGGACGATACCGGCGATCCCGTCAATCGGCTGATTATTTCGCCCTCTTGCGATACGGGCCGCAAGGACGGCGAATTCACGTCTTATCAGTATATGGGCTTCGGTCCGCTTGCGTATGAGGACGGCGGCGACTGGGGGTTCAATACCCGTGACGCCGGGAAGTACGTCCAGCCCCAGGGCGACCAGCCCCATGCCGTGCGCTTCTGGCGGATCGAAAGCACCACGGTGTCCGAAGACCCCCGGCCCGGCGCTCACGACCGGGAGACCATGTTCAATATGATTGCAGAATCGGGCTTTCAGGCCAATCCGGGCGAGATCGGCGTGCATTATAGCGCTCAGACCTTCGGCCCGTACTCGCTGGGCCCCGGCGATAAGGCCAAGCTGGTGGTGGCCTGGGTGGGCGGATCGGGCGCCGGAGAGAGCGACCTCTACACCTGGACACGGTCGCACCTGTACGACTTCGACGGCCTGAAGAAGGGCGAGGAATGGATGGTCGAATTCTTCAAGCGCGCGAAGTGGGCTTATGATAATGAATACGACGTGCCGGATTCGCCGCCGGACGTGTACGTGGCGGTGACAAACAGTCCGGACGCGCAGAACCTGCTCACCTGGAACTCGGCCGACGGCGCAATAAACCCGGACTATATAGGCGCGGAGGCGCAGGACGTGGCGGGTTACCGCATCTACAGGTCCGAATGGAACCCGGACGGGCCCTGGACAAGGGTCGGCGAGGTTCCTGTAGGGACGAATACGTTTACGGACGTTGAGTCGGTAGCCGGCTTCAACTACTGGTATTCGGTGAGGCCGTTTGCAAACGGCCACGAAGACTGGATGGGCCGCGTGGGCACCATGGCCACGCTCCCCGCCCTGGTGCAGGCGCAGGTGAAGGCCGGTCTGGAAGGCGGCCAGTGGGCGAGGTCCCAGCGCAAGCCGCCGTTTTTCAGCCCGAAGCAGCCCGCGGTTGGCGAGACCGAGGCGTTGGGCAGAGAGGTCTTTGTGGTGCCCAATCCGTTCCGGGTTGGCGACGCCAACCTGCAATACCCGGGCAAACCGCAGATCCGCTTTGTGAACGTACCGAGCAAGTGCTGGATCTACGTCTTCAACAGCGCGGGGGACATGGTCGGAAAGATTCTGCACGACGACCGCACGGATGCGCCCGACGATCCGAACGTCTGGCTGGGCGAAGCGCAGTGGGACCAGCTGGCGATGTCGCTGGGCACGGGATCGATTTCGGCGGGCGTCTACTTCTTCGTTGTGGAATCTCTCGTCTCCGAAAGCATGGGGAAAAAGCGGATAGGGAAATTCATGGTCATCCGATAGCCGGCGTGCGGTAATTCCGGGAAGGAGCGATAAGCTTATGAAGCGGATACTATGCATGACACTGATGACCGTTCTCGCGGCCGGCGCATTCTGGGGTACGCCCGCGGAAGCGCGAGACGTACCCGAGATCCTGAAGTCCGAGGATTTCCGAAAACTGGGACTGGCGTCGTTTCCGTGGATGAAGGTGACGCAGTCCACACGTGCTGCCGGTATGGGAGATGCGTTTACGGCCGTGTCGAACGACATCAACGCGATTTTTGCCAACCCGGCCGGCCTGGTCCACCTGAAGCGTTTCGGGTACCAGCTTTCCCATACCCGGTGGCTGGTTGACACGGGGTTCTACAGCGGCGCGTTTGCCTACAGGACGGGCTGGGGCGTGCTGGGCGTGAGTGTGGTGAACTACGTACGGACCATATTCAACCCCGAGGGGACAGGGGAAATGGTCAAGGGCGGGGGAACGGCGGTTGGCGTGGCGTACGCGTTTCACGCAACCGACAAGCTGGGCCTGGGCGTGCGGGTGGTGTATGTCTCCGAGACCCTGCACGTAGACAACATGACCTCCCTCGTTCTGGACGCCGGCACCCACTTTTATACCGGTTTTCGCAGTTCACGCATCGCCCTGGCCATGCGGAACTTCGGGCCGGACACCAAGGTGCTGGCGGAAGACCAGAAATTCCTGATGCCGATGAATTTCGATATCGGCGTGGCCATGGAGATTCTTGGTGAGATGGACGAACCGAATTACCTGACCGTCGCGTTCGGCAGTTCCTATCAGGTCGACTACGAACAGCGGTGGCAGATCGGCAGTGAACTCTGGCTTTCCAATGCAGTGGCCCTGCGCGCCGGATACAGGTTCAATCACGACCTGGAAAGTTTCAGCTTCGGCGCGGGCTTCAAGGGCAACTGGGGCGGCCGGACGGTGTTGGTTGACGTTGCCTATACCGACGTCGGCGAGTTGCTGGACGCACCGATCCGGTTCAGTATTGGCGGCTCTTTTTAGGTTCAGATTTCATGGTGGCCCAGGTTGGGGCCACTAGACGCAGGCAGCGCTAACGGCGGCGCAATGTGTCTCCGGCCGGGTCGGCGGGAAGGGGCATTGGCCGCCGTTTTGTTATTGACACACGGCCGGTATTGGAAGAGGAGAGGTACGGGCGGTCGGCGACCGACAGGGCGGCTATGGTATCAACCCGGCGCGGGGTGGTTATGCGTGCCATCAGATACTCGTGCATATATCTCATGTGGTGGTTCGTTGCGGCTTGCGGCGGCGCGGATGAGCCGCCCACCGGCGCCGTGGAGGAAGTGGACCCGAACCAGGATCGACCGCTTCCGGTGGGCCTGGTGCGGCTGTTCGGCGGTGTTGAGATGGTTCGGGTGCCCGCCGGCCATTTCACAATGGGCATGGAAATAGGGCCGGCGGATCAGCAGCCGACACGGCAGGTGTACCTGAGCGCATTCTATATAGACCGGTATGAAGTGACCAATGCCCGGTATTTTCAATTCTGGGTCGCTCCGGACGGCGGCAACCGCGAACGGCATACGCCGGCCAGCCATGGGTCCACGAACGGAATCGGCGACTGGCCCGAGCGAGCGGAATCCAGGCCGAACTTTCCGGTTGTGGGTATCAAATGGCTCGACGCGGCCGCCTATTGCGCCTGGCGCGGCGCCAGGCTGCCGACCGAAGCGGAATGGGAGAAGACCGCACGCGGCGACGAGGCAAGAGAGCCGTATCCCTGGAACAAGGGACTGAACGGGTCCAGGGCGAATTACAGGGACGGCGACGACGGGTACGACAATACCCTGGCGCCTGTGGGAAACTACCCGGAAGGCGTCAGTTTTTACGGGGCGATGGACCTGGTGGGAAACGTGTGGGAGTGGTGCGCGGACTACTATGATGCCGAGTATTACAAAGTGGCGGCAACCATCGGCCCTTCGGGACCGGAGCAGGGGAAATTCCGCGTTCTTCGCGGCGGGTCCTGGCGGACTGCTGCAGGACAGGATCCAAACAAGCTCAGCATCACCTATCGCAGCTGGTCCGATCCCACGGGCGCCACGGACGGATGGGGCGTCCGCTGCGCAAGGGACGTAAACTGAGCATGCGCCTGTGCAAGCGGTGGCTGGGCGCCTGGTATGTTCTGCTGGTGTGCGCCGCGTGCAGCGGAGAATCCCTCCTGGAAGAACTGCCCGAGGGGGTTTTCCTGGACCACACGCCGGCGGGTACCGTGGACACGATGCTG
This sequence comes from Candidatus Latescibacterota bacterium, assembly GCA_021295655.1. GTDB lineage: Bacteria > Latescibacterota > UBA2968 > UBA2968 > JAAXHE01. The sequence goes on along the minus strand of JAGWBX010000064.1, from coordinate 46,783 downwards.
GTTGTAAACGCAGGTGATTTCCTGATGGGCACCAATCAGGGTTTCGACCCCGAGGGCCCGGCGCACGTCGTGTATCTCAGTGCATTTTATATTGACAAATATGAGGTGACCAACGCTCAGTTCCGCGCGTATGCACGCGCGACGGGGGCATCGTTACCGCCGGAAACCGGAAATCCGATGTTTTCCAATGACCGCCAGCCGGTAGTGGGCATTACGTGGGCGGAAGCCGACGCCTACTGCAGGTGGCGGGGCGGACGGCTACCCACGGAGGCACAGTGGGAAAAAGCGGCCCGGGGGACGGACGGACGCACCTACCCGTGGGGTGAGGAAGCGCCCGGAGGGGAATACGCAGTCATGGACCTGGGCGGGAGGTGCGGCCGCACGAATTGGGCCAATCCATCCGCCGGGCCGGTGCCCGGGGAGTTCTGCCATACCATGCCCGTGGGTTCAAGGCCCCGGGGCGCGAGTCCTTACGGGTTGCTGGATATGGCGGGCAACGCGTGGGAGTGGTGCAGCGACTGGTACGACGATACGTACTACGGCCGAAGTCCCAGGGAGGATCCATCGGGTCCGGCGTCCGGCACGTTCCGCGTGGTCAGAGGCAGTTCCTGGCACCACCTGCCCCATTATCTGAAGACGTCGGCGCGGTTCAGATTCTATCCCGACCAGAGGGGCAATTTCATTGGTTTTCGCTGTGTTCGGGACGTTCATCAATAGCCTGGGTATCGTCGCGGTATGCCGGGGGTTTTATATCATCGCGTTCTGCGTCTTTGCAACGCAACCTCTGGTGGCGAGCGAAACGGGATTCGCCCTTGAGGACAGCGTAGCTGCCCGGCTGAAGGACGCGACGGGATTGACCTCAATGACGACGGCGGGCTCCGGGCCGGGGGCGACCTGGGGCGCATATCCGCCATTTTCCGAAGCCGCCAGGCTCGTGGCTGACAGCAGGGTCGAGAGCGAGGCGAAATGGAACCTGACCCGTCCGGCGATCGGTCTCTCGGTCGCTCGCCTTCGCGAGGCTCTGGCGGCCGCGCCGGAATTCGCCGCGGCGCACTACCTGCTGGGCCTGATGGATGCACGGCAGCGCAGGTACGGGGATGCGCTGGCAGCCTATCGGCGGGCCTCCGGGGCGGGACCGCCCTATTCCAGCAATCCGATGAAGGCGCTGTTCCTTAGTGCGGTCGCCCGCTGCCAGGCCGCCGCCCGGCAGGTTGCGAAGGGCACCCAGTTTCTGGACAGGGGAAAAGTCGAGGAGGCAGGAGCGGCATATGAAGAGGCCGTTGCGCTGATGCCGGACTACGCCGAGGCGCAGGCGAACCTGGGGCTCGTACTTATGCTCAGCGGAGACCTCGACGGGGCCGTTTTCCGGCAACTGGAGGCCATCCGGCTGGATCCGGACCTTGCCGAGGCGCATTACAATCTGGGCAATGTGTATTCCCGGCAGGGAAGGTACGGAGAGGCGGCGACCTCGTACCGGGAGGCCATCCGGCTGAAACCGGAAAGCGCGCCGCCGGATTCCGTCGTGTCGGTTGTCGATGCGAATCAGGGAGCGTACACCCGGTCGGTGGCCGGATACCAGCACGCGATGCGATACGCGGGCCTGGCCAACGCGTATTTCAATCTCGGCGACCACACGGCGGCGATTGCTTCCTATACGCGCGCCATCGGCCTCGCGCCGGGTTTTGCCGACGGACATTACAATCTGGGCGTAATTCACGAACGGGCGGGCGACCTGGAGCGCGCGATCTTCCACTGGCGGGCTTACCTGAGGCTCGCCCGGCAGGATTCCGCGCAGCAGGCGTGGGTCGTGGACGCCAGGACACGGCTGGACAGGCTGGAAAAGTCGCGAAAAGAGTGAAACGGTCAAGCATTATATCCGCGGTTCTCGCGTTCTCGCTGGGCATGGACGGAAACGGCCTCGCACAGGGGGTGATTTTCGAGGATGTAACCCGTTCCGCCGGGATCCGATTCAGGCACGACAACGGCGGGTCCGGCAGCGAGCTTATGCCGGAATCAATGGGATCCGGGTGTGCGTTCTGGGACTTTGACGGCGATGGGGATGCGGATATTCTCCTGATCAGCTGCGCCACGTCGCAGGAGCACGGATCCGAGCAGCCATCCACGATGGCGCTCTACCGGAACGACGGAGACGGTCGTTTTTCGGACGTCACGGCACGGGCGGGGCTCAAACAGCCCATGTTCGGGATGGGCTGTGCGATCGGAGACTACGACAACGATGGGGACAGCGACCTGTACGTGGCTTGCCTCGGTGCGAACCGGCTCTTTCGAAATCGCGGGGACGGACGGTTTGAGGACGTCACGGCACAGGTGGGGGTGGGCGACTCGACGTGGAGCGTGTGCGCGGTCTGGCTGGACTACGATCGGGACGGCGACCTGGACCTGTTCGTGGGCAATTACCTGCAATGGTCTGCGGAACGGGATACCAGGCTGTCGGCGCGTTCGGGGGCGCGTTCGTATGCGCCGCAGTTGTACGATCCGGAATACTCACGGCTGTACCGAAATGACGGAGACCGGTTTACGGACGTTTCGGAAGCGTCGGGCATCGGCGGAAAACCTGGGAAGGGCATGTCCGCCGTATCTCTCGACTACAATGACGACGGATGGCCCGACATCCTGATGTCCAACGATACCATGCCGGATTTTCTGTTCCGCAACAACGGGGATGGTACGTTTACCGAGGATGGCCTTCTGGCGGGCGTCGCGTACAGCGCCGCCGGGGTGGCGAAGTCGGGCATGGGGGTCGATGCCGGAGACGTCCGCAATGCCGGCAGGGAGGACGTGGCCATCGGGAATTTCGCCTACGAGATGATTTCGCTGTTTCAGAACCAGGACGGGGCATACTTTACGGACCGGACCCTGCCTTCCGGCGTGGGGCACCCGAGCGCGCCATTCGTCACCTTCGGGGTTTTCTTCTTCGACTTCGATCTGGACGGGCGCCTGGACCTGTTCGCGGCAAACGGACACGTGGACAGCCGGATCCACCGGGTCAAATCCCACCTCAGCTACGCCCAACGTCCGTTGCTCTTCAGAAACAGGGGCGATGGCGGCTTCGAGGAAGTGGGCGCGACAAGCGGTCTTGCCGATCGGATCGTCGGTCGCGGGGCGGCGTATGCGGACTATGACGGCGACGGCGACCTGGACGTACTGGTCGCCACCAACAATGGCCGTCCCGCACTGTTTCGGAACGAAGGGGGAAACCGGAACCGCTGCCTGAGGGTTAAACTGGTAGGAAACGGCGCGCAGGCCGGCTTGGGGACCGGGCAAGGCCGGGAGGAACCGGCAGGGTCCAACAGGGACGGGGTTGGCGCGACAGTGCGCGTGCGGTCGGGGACGGTGGTGCAGAGTCGCACCGTCAGGGCGGGATCGAGCTATTGTTCGCAAAGTGAGCTGATATTGACATTCGGATTGGGACGGGCCGGGATTGTCGATGCAATGGAGGTGGCCTGGCCATCCGGTCGACTGGAACGAATCAACAACGTTGCAGCCGGGCAGACGGTAACCGTTCGGGAGGGACGGGGAATTGTTGCCGGAACGCCGCTTGGGAGCAATCCGGCGGCGGATTGAAATAAAGGGGGCTTACCATGGACACCGGACGTCGATTTCAGCCTGTCCTTCTTCAGCAATTCTGCATTGTTGTTCTGATGCTGGGATTGAACGTATCGACGGCAGCGGATGCGCTGTCAATGAGGGATTCCGTACTCGCCGTTGGCGAACGGCAGATGGATAGCCGCCGCCTCGACGAGGCCCTGGACACATTCTCCCGGCTTGCCGATGGTTTTCCGGACGATGCGCACGTACTTACCCGTCTGGGACGCGCACAACTCAGAGTTGGAGACTTCAAAGCGGCGAAGAGTTCCTTTGAGACAGCGGTCAAACTGAATAAAGAAAATGCCGCGGCGCATGCAGGCCTAGCACTCGCGTACGCCGAAATGCCCGCCAAGGGCATCAGTGCCCTCCATAACTTCAGGAGGTCCATCGGAGCGGCAAGAAAGGCCATCGAACTCGATCCCGAACAGGCAGACGCCTACCGGGCGCTGGGAGAGGCGCATGAGCGTTTCAAGGAGGACCACGAAAAGGCCCTCGAATACTTCGATACCTATCTGGGGATGGAGCCGGACGATCCGGACGGACTCTATTATTTCGGCCTGGCCTGTATACAGGCCGAAGCCTACGACAGGATCGCCATTCACATTGCTCCACATATGGCGGCGCTTGACGAGGAGGACCGGCTGCTGCCCATCGCCGCGCAGGGTTATTTCTACGAGGAAAAATACATCAAGGCGCTGGACAATTTTGAACGCTACCTGGACACTGTCGAGCCGCGTGAGCGCGAATTGTACCTGGATATTGAATACGTGGCTTCCGAGGAGGAACTCAGGGAATTTCAGGCGTTGCAGGACACGACTCAGCGAAAGGCTTTCCAGGAGCGTTTCTGGCTGCGCCGGGACCCCGATATGATGACCCGCGTCAACGAACGAATGATTGAACATTACAGGCGGGTCTGGTATGCCCGCACCTTTTTTGCCGATATGGTTTCGCCCTGGGACAAGCGGGGCGAAGTCTATATCCGATACGGAAAGCCGGACTACCGGTCCCGGTCCTATCAGCGCGATCTATCCGTCACCCCCGACGTGGATGCCGTCCGCATGCGCATGGCCGCCAGTCTCTACGGGGCCGAGGCTTCCTTTATGACGTTTACCGGACCGGTGTTTCCGATAAGGGCGTTTCGCCATCCGATCACTCAACGCACCCAGGACGAACTCTACGGTTTCGGTTCCGCCGATCAGCGCGACGCCAATTTTCTGGAGGACGGCTTCACCTCCAATACCGATGCCGCGGATGAAGAGGAGTTCCAGGAACGCGACCTGGAAGGAACCCCGCTGACCGCGCCGCTCACGCGGAGCGATTATGACGACCAGGACGGCGCCCGGTTCGAAGAATTCGGGAATCAGATCGCCAGGATGAAATTTGGCGACTACATACCTGTAACGATCCACACCGACATGGCCACCGTACCCTGGGAAACCTGGATCTACACGCAGATCCAGGGGGGCATCGAGATCGTGTTTACCGATGAACACAAGAGCGGTCAGTTCAATTTCGCCCCGATTCCCCCTGTGACCGCTCTCAATAACCAGCTCGTCAACGTCACCCGCCTGGTTAAATACGCACCCGAGATCATCTACCAGAACGCCGCACACGAAACCCCCGACTATTACCGGCCTGGAATCCAGGGTCCCGCGTTGAACTTTTATTACGATCTTGCCAACTTCCAGGGTTCCGACGGACAGACCAACGTTGAAGTCTATTACGGCATTCCACCCGAACAGGTGCAGATTGCAGAGCAGGCAGATTCCGCGCAGGTCCGCGTGCAGTGCGCGATGGCCCTGGCCGACGCCGGGCACACGACGATTTATCGGGACACTCGGGAGTTCAATTACGAAGGACGGGCCGACTTCGACAGGGTCAGAGGCGCATTTCTGCCCGAAATGCTCAAGACCGGGGTGCCGCCGGGAAAATACGAACTCCAGGTGCAGATCAAGGACCTTGCCTCGGGACACACCGGGCTCTACAAGCAGGCGGTCGAGGTTCCCGACTACCATGTTGAAGAGCTCAGGATCAGCGACATCCTGCTGGCTTCGGAAATCGGCAATGCGCATTCGGCGGGCAAATTCAGAAAGGGCGATATCCGGGTGGTGCCGATGCCCACCAGGAATTATAGAAAGGCGCAGAAGGTATATGCCTACTACGAAATCTACAATCTGACGATGAACCGTTTCGGACAGACCGACTACGAGGTGAAATACGTGGTCCGGACGGTCGTGGGGCGGTCGGAAGGGGTGGTCGGCGCCGTCACGTCGTTATTCAAGCGCAGGAAGACGCAGGTGTCGGTCTCGTACGATCACGCCGGAACCGCCACCACCGAACAACAGTATTTCGAAATCGACCTGGCCAGAGCCAAGCCGGGCGTACAGGTCCTGGAGGTGGAGATCAAGGACAGGGTCAGCGGTAAGAGCGACACACGCGAAATTCAGTTTCGTTACGGAATCTGATTCCGGGGCCGGCGCGGCAAATCGAGCGCCACCCTCGGGGGAGAAATGCAACCAGGGCGCAGTACGCTGCGCCCTGCGTGTATCTGCGCCCCCGGCCACCTCTGAATGACCGACACTTGCGCGAGGAGAACGGATTTGCGAGTGTGATTTTATGAAAACCCATGGTATAGTTGCACATCAGGGAGGAACCTGGGAATGTCGGAAATTCGCGCCGGACTGATCGGGTGTGGAGCGATCGGCGGCGTGCACAGCGAAGCGGTTGCCGGGCTGGAAGGGATACGCATGGCGGCGTTTTGCGACGTGGCCGAGAAAAAGGCGCACGCCCTGTGTACGCGCCATGGCGGGGATTACGCCACCGCCGATGCGGGCCGCATCCTTTCGGACGACACACTGGATACCGTGTATATCTGTACCCACCACGACACCCATGCCGACTATTGTATCCGGGCGGCGGAAGCGGGGAAGCACATTCTGGTGGAGAAGCCCCTCGCGCTGACGGTTGAAGACTGCCGGAGGATCGGCGGCGCGGTCGAGCGGGAGGGGATTCGGCTTTTTACGGCCTTCAAAATGCGGTACTATCCAATGGTACAGAAAGCCCGGGAACTGATCCCGGAGCCGCTGATGGTGGTGATGCAGATGATGGACAACCGATGGGGGGATACCTGGGCCAACGATCCCGTTCTGGGGGGCGGCAACGTATACAGCCAGGGATGTCATTCGTGCGACCTCCTCCGATACGTGGCCGGTTCGGATCCGGAGGAGGTCTATGCGGCGGGGGGGAACTACTACCAGCAAAACGGAAGGCTGGACAATCTGACCGCCACGTTCAGGTTTGAGAACGGCGCGGCCGGTTGCTGGATCCAGGGAGATGCGAATCAACCCTCGTTGACGAGCAAACTCTTCATGGAGATTTTTTCCGAAAACCGGTCCGTTCTTCTGACCGATCGGTTCTGCACGCTGACATATACGGAGACCGGGAAGGAGCCCGTGGTCTACCGCGGGGAAGAGGGCGGATTCGTCGAGGAGAACCGGCTGTTTGTCGAGGCGCTGAGAACCGGGGCGCCCATGGCCGCTGACCACGTTGACGGGCTGATGGCCACGCTGATGATGATCCAGGCAGGTCGGAGTATCGAAAGCGGACGGCCGGAGCGCGTCGCGTCGATTGCAAGGGTCTAGCAGCCCGTTGAAAAAGTCCATCCGGGCTGCCTGCCTGTGCGGTGCACGCAGACAGGCGTCCGGCCCGTTGCGCTCCCTCCCCGAATCCCCCGATTCGACGCGGTCGCGCGCCTTGTCTACGGCCACATTGACTCGGCCTCGCCTGCAGAGCGACTTTTTCAACGGACTGCTAAAGCGGCCACGGTGCACTTGTTTTTTTTTGAATTCATCGATACAATCGGGAGGTCCAGTCATGAAAGAACACAGACATCCGCACCCGCACAAGGACCCGCGCCAACCCAGGGACGGCGCCAGGCCGGCAGCCAATCCCCCTGTTTTTGCCTGGCTTCCGCTGGACTCCGCCACCGGCTATCGCCTGCAGGTGGCGCGAGATTTGAGCTTTGAAAAGGTCGTTCTGGATAAGGACGGACTTAAGGATCCCCTTTTCCTTCCCGATACGGCATTTGAACCTGGAAGGTATTTCTGGCGCTGGTCCGCGGGACCTGCCGCGACCTCCGAGGTTTTCGCGTTTGAGATCAGGCCCGAAGCCGAGGTGGTGGAGGTGCCGCCGGCTGGCGAGTGGCTGAAGCGATTCCCGTCTGAACATCCGCGGATCTACGTCCGGCCGGAGGAGGTGCCGGCGCTTCGGGACGCCTCTGCCGGCGATGCGGCACAGGCGTGGGAGGGTTTGCGCAGGACCGCCCAAGCCGTTTTGGCCGAAACGCACGAGATCGAAGAGCCGCCCTTTCTTCCTGACCGCAGCGAGAACTATCAGAAATATCACGAGACCTGGGCGCCGGTGATGTGGGAATCCAGGCGCTTCGTCAAAGGCGCGGAGACCCTGGCGCTGGCCTATCTGGTAGGCGGGGAGGACCGGTTCGCCCGTGCTGCATGCCGGAGGATGGCCTCCATATCCCGCTGGGATCCGGAGGGATCGAGTCACCTGGCTCACAACGACGAAGCCCACATGTCGGTCATCTGGAACGGCTCGAACGCGTGCGACTGGGTATGGGACCGGTTTACGGACGAGGAGCGCGACGCCGTCGTGGCGCAGTTCCGGCAGCGGGGACAGATTACGTTCGACTATATGCACAACAGGGGCTCTTACGGGGTGACGCGTTTCGACTCGCACGCCGGGCGTGAGATCGTGTTTCTTGCGCACATCGCGCTGGTGTTTCACGATCACATTCCGGAAGCGCAGTCGTGGCTGGAGTGGCTCAGGCCCGTGCTGTGCGGTATCTGGCCGATCTGGGCGGGTGACGACGGGGCATGGGCGGAAGGACCCTCCTATGGACTGGCTTATGTGACAATCATGACCATGTTCGCCTCGGCGCTGAAGCGGGGTATAGGGGTGGATCTGTACAGGAAGCCCTTCTGGCAGAACCACGCCCGCTGGAGGCAATACTGCCTTCCCCCTTACGCGGAGTGGATGGGATTTGGCGACCATACGGAGCGCTGGGCCGGTACCTGGAGGTCCAATGCGGACCTGGTGGACCTGATCGGACGCGAGACGGAAACGGGCGAGTTCACGGAATACGTGAAGGCGTTCCGGGCGGAGGCGGAGGACATGCAGACGCCGGCGGAACGGCGAAGCTCGGGTGTCATGTCACAACTCTATCTGGCCGGACCCCAACAGGCACCGTCGCCGTCGGACGCGGAGGGATCGATGTTTCGCGGGTTCCCGGCCGCTGGATGGGCTGCGGTCCGGACGGACCTGAACGCCGCCGCTCGGGATGTTGCGCTGATCTTTCGGTCTTCTCCGCTCGGCGCCATCAGCCATTCCCACGCGAACAACAACGATTTTATCCTGCACGCCGGCGGCAAGGTGATGGCGATGCCCAGCGGCTATTACATCGGGTACGGTTCGGACCATCACACGCACTGGGTATGGCACACCAAGTCCCACAACTGCGTCACGCTTTCGGATGCCTCCCAGATCATGCGGTCGCACAACTCGCTCGGGAAAATAGAAAATGCGTTCGAGGACGATCGGATCGTCTATTTTGCAGGCAACGCGGACGCCAGTTACAGCGACCGCGCGGTACGGTGCCGGCGGCACGTTTTCTTCCTGAAGCCTCAGAGCTGTTTCGTGATGATCGACGAGTTCGTCGCGGTTCCTGGCATCGACTCGGCGTTGCAGTGGAATATCCACTCCTGGAACCGATTTTCTGTAAACGAAGAGAAAAGGAGCTTCCTGCTGGAACGCGAAGGGAGTTCTCTCGAAGGGCATTTCATGTACCACAACAACGGGTTCTTCTCCCTGAGCGAAGGATGGGACCCCCCGCCGATGCGGACCGGCAAGGACCAATCGCAGTGGCACCAGCAGTACCACCTGCGCTTTACGCCATCCGGCCTGGTGAGCCGGCGCAACCTTGGGGTTGTGCTGTGCCCCGGACACGCTTCGCTGGACCGGGCGGAAGTGCAAACCGGGCGATCCGGCGATACGGAGGTGGCGCGCATCGGGGACGACCTCGTGCTTGTTGGTGGTCGGGACGGCGTGGCTTATGGCAGCCATCGCTCTGACGGACTGGCGCTGCTGGTGGTCCAGGGTCTCACGTATGTGCTCCGGGACGTGGGCGTGGTTTCAGGACAGTGAATGCCTGCTGACTGGTAGCTGAGCTTGACCCGCACAGGCACAATTCCCGCTTGAGGTCGTGACAAGGAGGCGATGGCCGTGAAGAACGGACCTGTGGGTTTGAAGGTGGATCTATTGAAAGACATGTGTCCGGAGACGGCGCTGGTTGTCAACGGCGAGCCCCAGGCGAAGGTTGTCATCGGCGAGGGCGCCGTGCAGGCGCGTCAGGCAAACAGAATCGTCGAGCGGGTCGCGTCGGCAACGGGGGCACGGCTTGATGTGGTCCGGGCGGCGGAAGTAGCGGCCGGGGCGCTGCGGGAGGGGCACGTGGTGGCGCTGGGGAATATGGCCGACAACGCCTTTATCCGGTGGCTTTATTACCAGTGGTGGGCGGTGGAAGACCGCTGTTATCCCGGAAAGGGCGGGTACGCGCTGCGGACACTTCACAATCCTCTGGGAAACGGAAAGAACGTGGTGCTGCTCGGGGCCAGCGACGAGGCCGGGCTGAAACAGGTGGTGTCGCGGTTTGCGGGCCTCGTACAGGATGAGACGGCGTTCAGCGTGGGGTGGTTGATGGAAATCCGGCTGGGCCCGGAGTTCGACGCTTTCGAACGTCCGCCGGAGGGGTGGCTGCAGGCGCGGCGGGAGGACTTCATCGCGCGGGCCACGGCGCCGCACGCTTCCGAATCGGGCGCCGGCTACCAGCTGATTTCGGAGGCGGGCGCGTACGGGCTGTTGTATCACCGGACCGGGCATGCGGCGTATGCTTCCGCCGTTCTGGAGATCGCGAAGGCCCATCTGAGCATGGGCGAGTACGGGGTGATGGCGCACTTCCACGTCTGGTGGCTGGCAGCGGTATGGGACCTGATAGAGGAAAGCCCGGTATTCTCCGACGAAGACCGGCTGACGATCACCAGATACCTGTTGTGGATCATGGACTCCACCGAAGGCGCGTATACCCGGTTCTTCCGGGAGGGCGTGGGGCACCGGATGGTCCGGCAGAACCACCAGACGCTGGTGGCGCTGGCGGCATGGTTTGGCGGCCGCTATTTTTCAACCCACTACGGTTTCGAAGATGCGAAGGAGTGGATGGCCGCGTCGGCGGAGGTGTTCAAGGGGCAGGCGGGGTCGTTCAAGCCCATCGAGGATGCCAACGCCTATCAGTGGATGACGCTGGACCACATATTGACCTATTCGCTGGCAAGCGGCGATACCACGTATATTGACAACGGAAACTGCAAGCGCTCCCTGGACCAGGCGGTACTCTATTGTAACAACCGGGGAGCGCTGCCCGCTTTCGGGGATACGGGCGCGCCTTTAGACGGATATCCCACGAATTTCCTGGCCAAGGCGGGGCACGTGCTGCAGGACGGGCGCGCGGCGTTCCTGCTGGGCAGACGATTCGACAGACCCTCGGACTATTTCCGGCCCCAGCCGCCGGGAGCGCGTTACGAATCCGTAAGCGATCCGCTGCTGGTGAGGAGTTTCGAGAAATATTTCGACGACGGACTCGAACCCCGGGTGCCCGCGGAGATGGCCGGCGTACAGGTCCTCGAGGTCGCCGGCGGTTTCTATGATCTCGCCGAGGATCCGAAGGCGAGGCCGCGCGAGGTGAAGCCGCTGAACCTGACGAGAGAAGAGGCGTTCGACACGGTCTGTTTCAGGGAGGGGTTCGACCGTGACGACCAGTACCTGATGTTGCACGGAATCTATTACGGCAACCACAGCCACGAAGACGGGAATACGATCCCGGAGTTTTCGGCGAACGACCGGATCTTCCTGGTGGATGCGTCATATACGGAGGGTCCCACGCTGAAGCACCACAACGGCGTGACGGCGGTGCGGGACGGGGAATCGTGGGACGTTCCGGCGCTGTGCAGGTTGGAAGGCGCGGCGGACATGGGCCGCGTGGGCATGAGCCGGACGTCGGTCGATGGCGAATGGGGCGCCCTGTGGGTCCGGAACGTTGTGTGGCGCAGGGGGCGATATTTCGTCGTGTTGGACGAGATTGAAGCGACAAGGCCGGGCGCGTTCGCGCTGCAGTGCCACTGGCGCACGTTGGGGAAGCCCGCACTGAACAACGGCACGCTCGAGGTGGTTCAGCAGGACCCCGGGACCGGGCGCGAAGACCGGTTCGTTCTTCAGAGCGTGGGAGGAGGCCGGATGACGCTGGAGCGGGACTGGGAGAATTTCGGCCACTGGTGGGAGGGGTATCCCTATGCGGATGATTATGTGAATATTCTGCGCGAGTCGGCCAACCGGGAGATGGTGGTGGGAGACCGGCACGCGTTTATCAACCTGTTCCATGCCTCCAACCCGCGGAAGCCCGTGGACGACCGGATGCGCCGCGTGGGGGATTCGGCGGCGGTGGTCGAGGGATCGCAGGGACGGATGCTGGTGGGGACCGGGGGCGGGACGGGCGCGTTTGAAGCCGGGCCGATTTCCGGTCGCGCCGGAATCTACGCGGCGGGCGACGGGTGGTTTTCGCTGTGCAACGGGACTTCGCTGTGTTCGGGAGGCCCGATTTTTGAGAGCGAACACCCCGTTTCAATCGAGTACGATCTGGATGCGGGCGAAGGTGTGGTTGTCGCACCGCGGCCCACTGAGATCATCCTGAACGGAGCGCGGTTACGCGTTGAGGCGGGGCGGCAGGAGGTGAAAACGCATAAGCCCGGGGCAGGCGTATTCGCTATGGGCGAGATTGGAGACCTCCCGGCGTACGAGGCCCACGTTCCGATGCCGCCGCAGGCGGCGTCCGTGCCCGGGCTGCGCAGGGTCTGGACGTACAACGCCGGTTCCGGGGTGCGTTGCGCCGCCGCGAACGGGGACGGGGTGGTCCTGGGGACGGAGGACGGATGGGTCCTGGCCCTGAACCGGGACGGAAAGCCGGGCTGGTCCTTCCAGGCGGAGGGACGCGTGCTTTCGGTGTGTACCGCAGACCTGGATGGCGGTCGCTGCGTGATTGCGGGCGCCAACGACCGGCGCCTCTACCTGCTCGAGGAAGGCGGAGAGGTACGGTGGTCCCGCGCTTTTGAGATATACAGGGGGACGTGGGACCGGTACGCGCGGAATTCCGCCGTGGAGTTCGTGACGGCGGCGGACCTGCGCGGTGACGGCCGGATGGACGTCCTGGCCGCGGTTTCCGACCGGAAGCTCCACTGTTTCGACGCCAACGGCAACGAGCGGTGGAGTTTCATGATCTACGGAATTTTCGCGCCGCTTCGCGTGGCGGATATCAACGGCGATGGGAGGCAGGAGGTGATTGGCGGTCCGGGCCGGATCACATGCGGGGGGACCTGTTACGTGCTGGATGCCAACGGCGCCGAGACCGCAAGCAACGGGCTGGACGGATGGGCGTCGATGATGCCCGCGTGCGACGTGTGGACGCAGGAGAAAGAGCACCTCATCGTGTGTGGGACGAACCGGTCGCACGTCTTTGGGTTGAAGCTGAACGGAAATCGACTGGATACGCTCTGGAAGCAGCGGGTGGGCGAGGAAGTGAACGCGGTCTGCGCCGCGGACGTGGATAGAGACGGCAGACCGGAGGTCCTGGTCGGGTCGGACTGTTTCTATCTGTATCTCTTGAATGAACACGGTAAGGAACGATGGCGGCGAAACCTGGGGGCGCCCGTTCAGCAGGTGATGGTAACTCACCTGGACGGTGACGCGAAGATCGTGGCGGGGTGTGAGGATGGGTCCGTGTGGGTCCTGGGCGGGGATGGTGCGGCCGTTGCCTGCGACCGGGCGGACTGCGCGGTTCGCGTGCTGGCGGCAGACGGCCGAGGCCATTTGATTCTCGGCCGGTCCGATGGAGCGCTCTCGGTAGTGGACGTGTGAGGCGGTTGGACAGTAGCGTACCATGCGCCTTGATCCTTCTGCACGGCAGGAGCGTGGCTATGAGTGGTTCCGGAATTATCGGGCGCGTCAGGCGGGCCGGAATGATGCGGCGATATTTCTATCCTGTCCTGTTCTTTGCTTTCTGGATGGAAAGCCCCGCCATTGCCCTGCCGGACGATCCGTCAAAGAGCGATCTGATTCGAGAAGCGTTGCTCTTTTCTGCATCTGGTGACGCGCTCAGGAGCATTGCTTCCGGCAGGTTCGATCTTGTACGGCGGGAGGAAGGAACGGTGGTCCGTACGCTCGGGGCGGATTTCGCGTTGCGCCTGGACCTGGAACTGATGCCGGGTATCTACCGGCTGAGCGTTCGCTGCCTGGCCCCGACGACGTCAACCGATTCCTTCTGGCTGGAGCTGAATGGAGAACGGCAGCCACAAGCGATCGTGTTGCCCACCGGCTTGTACGGGGAAGTGCATCGGGGTTTCAGACTGGATGTGCCGGGACGAACGGACATACGCCTCGTGCTGCGGGAGCGGCCCGGCGCAAGTGTAGCCCGGCTGAAGCTGACGCGTCTCACGGTTGATCTCGATGCCACGTCGGTATTCCGTCCCGATCTGGCGGGGGAGCGCCCGCGACTGTTCCTGACGCGGTGGGACGTGCAGCGGTTGCGCGACGCACAGCGCAGCGAGGCCGGCCGGCGGCTTTACCGTCGGCAGGGTATGTTGCGGGGCACGCCGCCTCCCGGTACGGGCCCGCCGAAGCGCGCGGGGTGGACCTGGCGCATGGAAAATCAGGCGATCCCATGTCTGCTCGCCAATTCCCCAGATGCGAACGAGCGTTTCGAAGCCATCCGGCGCCACATTCTCACGATTTGTGCATACGATAAATGGCTTCCGGACGGCTGGTCGCACGCCACACCGGATCTGGATCTTGACGCGGCCTATATGATTCACGGGACCGCGATCGCTTACGACTGGCTCTACAACTGGTTCACGGAGGAGGAGCGGCGAACCATCCGCGAAAAATTGACTTACCAGGCGCGGCTCATGTTCGAGGCGTCCTTCCTGGAGCGGATGTACTGGGCGCGCACGGTCCAGCAGAACCACTACTGGTTCGACAACTACGCTATCGGCGTGGCTGGCGCCGCGCTTTACGGTGAGGTTCCCGAGGCCGAGGTGTGGATGGCCTGGAGCTGGGACCGTCTGCAGGGTACGCTGAAGACCTTCGGAGAAGACGGGGGGTTTCACGAGGGTCCCGCCTACTGGAACTTCTCCATGGGGTCTCGCTTTCGATGGATCGACCTGTATGAGCATATAACGGGCCAGACCATCGCCTATGCCGACACGTGGCTGAGGAAGACCGGCTATTTTCCCATCCATTACGTGTATCCCGATCTGCGTTCCGGCGCGGCGATCGAAGATACGTTTCGGCCCGGCGTCGTCCCCTCGTTGGAGTCGCTGCTCTGGCTGGCTGCCCGCAACGAAGACGCGCGGCTGTTCAAGGTTGCCGAACTGATTCACGAGGGGAAGCAGAGCACGCACTGGTGGATGCTGAAGGCGCTGGCCGCAGACGTTGGCGCGGCGGCGGGAACGTTGGACGAACTGATGCCGGCCCTGGCCTACTACCCGGACGTGGAGATGTACTTCGCACGGACGTCGTGGCGGACGGATGCCACGATGTTCGCACTTGAGGCGAGGCCCCTTGGAGGGCATACGCTGGCTCGGCTGAACGAGGCGTATCCCTGGATCCGCGGCGTGGGACACAACCATCCCGCACAGAACAGCTTCGTGCTTTACGGCAGCGGGAAGGAACTGTTGATCGATCCGGGATATACGCTGAAGAAGGAAACGGCGAACCACAACACGGTGCTGGTGGACGGGCAGGGGCAGTACGGCGACGGCGAACGGTGGCCGCGCTGGTATCCGGGATGGTCGCACATCGGATACGCCTCCACGCAGTTCCCGTATGTACGCGGGGAGGCGGCATCGGCGTACCCACCCGAGTTGGGTCTGAAGCGGTTCACGCGACAGATGTTGATGCTGGACGGCAAACGTATTATGATTGCAGACGACTTGGAGGCCGACCGGCCCCGGCGTTTCACGTGGCTGCTGCATTTCGACGAAGATGCGGAGGTGACGTCGGCGGGAGAGGGGCGGTTTTCGGCGTCTTACCAGGGCGCCGCGCTGCACATCGATATGCTGACACCGGAGGGCATGGCATCGCATATCGATCGCTACGAGCCAACGTGGAACAATATCGCACGCCCCGACTATCACCCCCGGGTCGGCAGGCTGCAGTTGACCACCGCGCCGCTAAGGACCACGCCGATTGTGGCCGTTCTCGGCCTCGACCCCTCGGCGACGCGTCCGGCGCTGGAAACAACGTCCGGCGTCCTGCTGGTGACGTTTGCGGACAGCACCCGGGTGGGTTTCAACCGAACCGGTGAGGTGGTCGCGGTGGATGGTCTGGAAACCGACGGGCGCGCCGTGGTGATCACGATTGATGGATCCGGGGGACGCAGTGCCCGGGCGCTGGACATGCTTCGGTACCGCGACGTGTCCGGCCGGTTGCGCGACTTCCCGGGCGGCGAGGGTGAATTCGTCCTGGCGAATGGTGTCTGGCTGCCGGCGTTCAAGGAGTCGCCCGTTGTGTTGAGCGCCGACTTTGACGGGAACGGAACGGTGGGCTTCAGCGACTTTCTGTCGCTCGCACAGGCGTTCGGATCCCGCGCCGGAAGGGCGGGCTGGGACGCCAGATTCGACCTGAACGGGGACGGCGAAGTCGGGTTTCGGGATTTCCTGATCCTTGCGGCTCAATTTGGATGGCGCAATACCGGGAATTGACTTTGGATCCTGTGGACCACCGATCCAAGGGACCGGACGCAGGAATGGTGGCGACCTGTTTTTCGCCATAAACTCACGACTTTTTCGTTCGGTACGGGAGGTAAACAGACTTGATCGAACTCATTATCGCGGTTTGCACCGTGATATTCGTTTCCGCGACTTGTTCTCTCGCCGAGGCGGTTCTTTACGCCGTTCCGGTGAGTTACGTCGAAAGCCTTGCGCAGAAGGGTACTGTCTCGGGCCGTATTCTGAAAGACCTGCGTATGCGCAAGGTGGACCGTCCCATCTCGGCGATTCTTTCTCTGAACACGATTGCCAATACCGGCGGGGCGTTCCTTGCGGGTACGGCGTTCATTAAAGTGTTCGGGGCACAGTGGGAACACTATTTTACGATGTTTATCACACTTTCGGTTTTGCTCCTTTCCGAGGTCATTCCGAAGACCATCGGCGTGGTCCACAGTCGTTCCCTGTCGAGCTTTATCGCGATTCCCCTGCGATTCCTTGTCTGGATCATGTACCCGTTCGTGGTGACCTGCCGGCTTGTGACACGGGCATTCTCAAAGGGTGGGACAACCCACGAAGTTTCGGAGGAAGAAATCGCCTCCATGGCGCGCATGGGGAGGGAATCCGGCGCCATAGAGCCGCATGAAGCCCGCGTGATGCAGAATATTCTATCGCTCAAACGCAAGACGGCGAGGGACGTGATGACGCCGCGAACGGTCGTATTCGCGTTGAGCGCGGACCTGACCGTGGAGCAGGCGCAGAAGGAAGCCGGCACCTGGCAGCACAGCAGGGTACCTGTCTATGAAGAGGGATTCGAAGACGTGATTGGTGTTGTGATGCGCCGCGACGCATTCAATGCGTTGACGAAGGGTCAGGGACAGAAGCGCTTGTATGAACTGATGCATCCGGTTCACTTCGTTGCGGAGACAGTGGCGCTCGACCGCGTTCTGCAGATGTTCCTGGAACGGCGGCAACATCTTTTCGCGGTCATCGACGAATACAGCGGGCTGGCCGGAGTCCTGACGCTGGAAGATGTCCTGGAGGAAATACTGGGGCGGGAGATCGTGGATGAGTCCGATACGGTCACGGACATGCGGGAACTGGCGCGCCGCCGCCGCCGGCAGGTATCGGAAGGGGAATAGCAAGTCCGTCGATCGTACGAGGAGATTGCGCCAGGCACGGCGGCGGAGGTGATCCTCAGTAACTATTCGCTGCACGGGGCCATCTGATTTTCGATTCAAGGCCGGTTCCGGAGGGGTTGAGTGGCGGCACTACAGACAGAGTTATACAACAAGGCCGATACGTCAATACGACCCCTGTCGTATGAAGAATTCCTTGGCAATATCGTGCGTTTCGACGAGTTTCATAAAGAAACCGCGGTACTGGAATTCCCGAATCCGGATTTCGATATACCGGTCTATGTGAATGAGTTCTGGACTTCGCGACAAAGAGCCGCCCACTCGCTTCACGAGGTCTCTTACCGCGCGTGTTTCAAGCCTCAATTGCCGCGGTTTTTCATTGAGCGGCTGACGCGACCGGGCGACGCGGTCTACGATCCCTTCCTGGGCCGCGGGACGACCGCCATCGAGGCCGCATTGCTGGGGCGCACGCCCATCGGAACGGACGTCAATCCGCTGAGCGAGATACTCGTGGCGCCGCGGCTCTCCCCTCCCCCTCTTGACGCCGTTTCCCAACGCCTGAGGGACCTGCCTCTCGAAGCCGCCTGCAAGACACGGAACGATCTGTTGACGTTCTATCATCCGAACACGCTGATGCAGATAACGAACCTGCGCGATTACTTACTTGCAGAGCAGGATGCCGGCAGCCTGGACGCGGTCGACAGGTGGATCAGGATGGTGGCGACCAACCGGCTGACGGGGCATTCGCCCGGTTTCTTTTCGGTTTACACGCTGCCACCGAACCAAGCCGTCACGGTGGAACGGCAGCGAGGCATCAACCGGAATCGAAAGCAGACGCCGCCCGAACGGGACGTTCGGCTGTCGATTATGAAGAAATCCCGGTCACTCCTCAGCCAGCTGAATGAAGACGACGCGGAAAGAATGCGCGAAACCTCGCAAGAGGCATTGCTCATCACCGGATCTTCGAACAATACGCCGGGGATTGCGAGCGATTCCGTCAGCCTCGTCATCACCTCGCCACCGTTCCTGGACGTGGTGGACTACCAGACGGACAACTGGCTGCGGTGCTGGTTCAACGGTATCGACGCGCAATCCGTGCAGGTGTGGCAATTCAGGAAACCGCACGAATGGCAGACAGCCATGACGAGCGTATTCATTGAACTCAGGAGAGTTCTCAAGCCCGGGGGCTATGTCGCTTTCGAGGTCGGGGAAGTCCGAGGCGGGAAAATTCTTCTGGAATCGCTCGTTGTCCCCGCGGCGGCGGAAGCGGGGCTCGAACCGCTCATGGTCCTGGTAAACGACCAGGTCTTCACCAAGACGTCGAACTGCTGGGGCGTGGATAATCTCAAGAAGGGAACCAATACCAACCGTATCGTGCTGCTGAGGAAGTCGTAAGAAAAGAAACTGAAAGAGGGGAGACGTGAGACGGTAGAAGAAATACTCGCCCGATATGCTCTTCCTCAGTGCCTCCGGTCTGAATTGAAACCTCACACGGCAGGCAATCTCTCACGTCTTGCGTCTTCCGTCTCCCCGCCTCTCCTTTTTTAACTAAAAATAGTACTTGCCCGCCAACCGCCGGGAGGAGGATTGTGCTTAATGATTTCGAGAGATAATTTGGTGTCAATTGCCACGTTCGCGCTGGTTGCAGTAGCGGTATTCGTTGCGTCGGGTTCGTACGCGTTTGCAGATGGGTCGACAATACAAGGTACCACCGTCAATTCCTACGAAGAGGACACGACGTTTCTGCCGGATTTCGACGGTGACGGGACGGTCGGCTTCAGCGACTTTTCGCAGTTCGCGGCAAAATTCGGACGACGTGAAGGCGATGACGGTTATGAGGCCCGGTTCGATCTGAATGGCGACGGGGAAATCGGGTTTTCGGACTTTGTGTCCTTTTCGCAAAACTACGGGAAGGACTTTTCTTTCGGGATGCTCCTGCCCTGGGATCTTTCCAGAATCGTGCCGATCGAATCCGTCCGTTCGGCGCCCGTGGGCAAGCGTGTTTTCATGCGGACCGAATTCGACAATGGCGAACTCGTCGACCTGGAGATGACGTTCATCCAGGTCGTCGACGATTTCCTGCCACCCATGCCCGCCTACATGGTGGAAGCCTCCGATTCCGTGCTGGTCGCCCTGGGAGGCATCGCCAAGGGGATGAGCGGTTCCCCGATTTTTTCGTCGCAGGGCGTCTGGGGCGCGATCGCCTACGGCTTTAATGCCCAGGACAGCCCGCCTTACTACTTTTTCGCCACGCCCATCGAATGGGTCATCGGGGACAGGGGAACGGTTCCGCTGGCCAAACGCGCGGCCACGTGGGGCGAGAGCCAAATCGAACCCCTGGATATCCCACTCGTGAGTACCGGCCTCAACCGTGTCCAGCTGACGCCGGAAGGGCGTCCGTCGATTCTTAACGATGCGGTTGCCGCCGGTTTGACGACGGACCGCCAGACCAGCTTCGCGCCAGGCAGGCCGCTGGCGGTCGGTTTGCTCCTGGGTGAACTGACACTGGGCAGTTTCGGGACTATCTCCTTCGTGGACGGCGACCGGGTTTACGGTTTCGGACATTCGATGTCGGATGCGGGACCGGTTGCGCTACCCATCATCGAAGCGAAAGTGCTTGGAGAAATCTCCAATCTGTCGGCGCCGTTCAAGTTCGTGACGCTGAACCCGACGGTACGCGGCACGCTCACCGAAGACCGCATTCCCGCGGTCCGGGGAATACTGGGCGAAGGGCCGGAACTGGTGCCGATCAGAAGTGTGTACACGTTTCCGTCGGGCGGCGAAGTGGAGCTCTTGCATACAATGCCCACCGTCGGCGTAAGCCCGGATATGTCTGTCGACCTGGTCGTTCGCGGGTTCTTCGGACCCCTTTTGGGTCGGATCGAGGACGATCCGGACCACAGCATCCGCGTTGCGGCGAATGTCTCATTCGACGTTACCGATTCCACGCTGACGCGAACCCGTCTCTACGCCTCCCCGGAAGGACGACTCCTTTCATTGATCAGAAATGCGACCTCCGACCTGTCCTTCTCGCTCTCACGGCTGATGGGGAGGGACGATTACGCTTTGCAGGTGGCGGAAGCCGGGGTGGATGTAGAGTTGATCGCTGAACCCCGTTACGCCAGGCTCGTCGAAGTGAACGCGGATACCGTAATCAGCCCGGGAGACACACTGGACGTTACCGCATCGTTGCGGGTTGGGCGGCGTATCGATCGGGAGATCGAACTTGCGCTCGGCGTTCCCGAAGCATTTCCACCGGGTGTCTACAGTCTCGCCCTGGGCTCGGCCGCGGAGCTTGCGGCGGGCGGTGGGCCCGGATTCGGCCGTTTCCCTATCCGACAGACGCTGGAAGAAGCCTTTGACGGGGTCAATAGCGAGGACGACAACGTCGTGTTGGAAGCCGTGCTGACCTTCGATATGCCCTTCGGACCGCCTCAGGGCCGCCCGCCCGGCCAGGGGGGCGGCGTGCGGCCGTCCGCCTCGGTACAGAAGGACGTCGATCTGGTCCTGCAGGGCCTGGAGAGCCTGTCCATAAAGGTCGTTGTGCCGGCGGGGCAATAATACATACGTCGGACCGGTTTATGCGTATACATGAGAGGAATCCCCCCACCGCATCAGCCGTCCTGCCTGCCGCGCTCCGCTTGGCGCAGGCAGGCGCCTGCCCCTTCGACAGGCTCAGGGGACAGGCTCGGCTTCTGCGACTCCCCCTCAAGGGGGGAGTGATTAGCGGGTTGACCGGCTGGCGGACGGGTGTATGCAGAGTAATTGCGGTAAGGGCTCGGCGAGTAGCGACAACCGGCGGTGGCCTCCAGGGTCCTGCTGATCTGCGAGACAATTGAACAGATGGAAGAGAGTATTACGATGCCAGTTGAACCATTAGGGATCGGGATTATCGGCGGGGGGAAGGCCGGCCGGAATTTCGCCATGGCCCTCCGGTCCTGCGCGGGCGCCGAGGTGCGGCTGTTCTGCACGCGGAGCGAGGGTTCGGCCAGGGCGGCGGCTGAGTCCTGCGGGGTTGCCGATTGGACCACCGACTATCCCGCGATGTTGCGGAGGCCGGACATCCAGGCGATTATTGTCGCTACGCCCGACGAATTTCATTGCGAGCACACCGTCCTGGCCGCGCAGGCGAGAAAACACGTACTGTGCGAGAAGCCGATGTGCCGCACTCCGGAAGAGGCGGACCGGATGATCGGGGAAGCGCGGGAGAACGGTGTGATTCTGATGGTCGGATTCACGGAGCGGTACAGCCATCCGTGCGCCGAAGCAAAAAGGCGAATCGATGCCGGTGAGATCGGCACGCCCAGGATGATGTTTGCCAGGCGATGCCATCCGCTTTCCGTGTTGCGGGGCAGGGCATGGGTGAATGACGATGAGACCGGCGGCGTCCTGAACTATGCCGGACCACATAATATCGATCTGGTTTGCTGGTTGATGGGAGGCGCACCCGAACGGGTGTACGGCGAGATGGGACAGCTGATTCTGAAGGACCAGAACTTTACCGATTGCGCGGTGATGACGTTCAAGTTTTCCAACGGGTCCATCGCGGCGCTCTACGAGACCTTTGCGTACCCGGGGACCTATCCTCACGGCGTGGACCGGAACATCGAGATTCTGGGAGACCGCGGCGTCCTGCACGTGGACTTCATGTCCCAGCCCCTGAAGGTGTTTACGGATGCCGGCTACCAGGTGGCCGATTCCGTGACGTGGCCGATGGGGGAACGGGGCATCCAGGGTACGCTGCTCGCCGAAGTCGAACATTTCATCGGGTGCGTACGAGAGGGGAAATCGCCCCTGACGACCGGTGAAGATGGCAAACTCGCTATGAAGATCGCGCTTGCGGCCAGAGAAGCGGCAAGCACCGGTAAAGCGATTCCGATTCAGACCCCGTAGGAGACCTTGAGGTCGGCACACGGGAATTCGAAAGGGAGAGAGAGTCCATGTTGTCTGTCGATCGGGATGCGCCGGTGCCACGGCCGGGAAGATCAATCTGGTACACGGTGGATGGGATTCGGCGGGCCCGGGAGAATATCCGTACGCAGGCGTGGGCCGCGAAAGCGTGGGCGCGGATCGGCACGGTTGCGGAGAAGTGGGTCCGGATGTCCGACGAGCAGATACACGCGCTGGTCCCGGCCCGGGGGTCGATCTTCTGCAGCGGGCGGAACGGAAGCCCATGCTGCAAGGCTGCCTGGCGGTGCGAGGTGTCCCGGCCCCGCCGTGCATTCTGCGGAGAATGTGGGCGTGAATATCCGGACGAAGGGAAAGGGTCTCCTTTTCACGACGAGGGACGCGGCTTTTACCACGAAGGGAAATGGTTCGCGCCGGTGCCCGTCTGGAACAGTTTCATCGTGAGTATGCTGAGCACCTATTCGTACGGTTCCGGCGGCCCTACCGACAACGCGCTGTTGAATCTGGCCCTGGCCTACGCGATTACCGGCGAGACCCGGTTCGGTGAAAAGGCCCTGTCGATTTACGACGCACTGGCCACGCTGGCGCCTACGACGATCGGTCCGCTGGATATTCCCGAGGGCACGCGGGAGCGGGAGATGGGGCGCATGCACGCGGAGACCTGCCACGTCAACCGGCAGCGTTTCGTGGACATGCAGGCATACGACCTGATCTCCGGACTTCCTGCAATGGACGAAGTTTCGCCCACGCGCGAGAACGGGCGCATAAGCATCCGGGAGAATATCGCCGAGGGCATGCTGGAAGATTACGTGATGACGGAGGGCGGCGGGTACAATCTGCGGGGAGGAAATCTCACGCATTTTCAGAATCACGAACTGGACGGATTCCGGGCGCTGCTGTCCATCGGTCTGGCAACGGACAGACCCGATTTCATCTCCTGGGCGGGCAGCGCGTTCCGGTCCTTTCTGGATAATGTGCTCGGCCGGGACGGAGGATACTACGAGAACTCCGAGATGTACGCGTATTTCTCCGGTACGTTGATGCAGGACGTGGCGGAACTGATGTATCACTACGATCCCGGCAAGTACGCGTCATCGGAAGATTACCCGACGGCGGAGGCGCTGATGGGGTTGAAGAACGCCTTCGATCATCCCCGCCTCGTACGGTTGTGCCTGGAATACCCGGAGCTGACGCGGGCATGCGGGCGTATCCCCTCTTATGGAAATACGAACGCGCTCCCGGGTTACCGGCCGCCTTCGGAACGCCAGGTGATGCCCTCGCACTGGTCGCTGCTGGAACGGCTCTACATTCGGAGCGACGATGCGGAAACGAGGATTCGGGCGAAGGAACTGATGCTGGACCTGTCGGACGGCGCGGCGGAAAACGTCCGCAACGGTACATGGGCCCTGTTCAATTCGGAGCCCGGGCCCGCCGGGGAAGACCGGGCCGAGCCGCAATCCGTCTCTTCGTTCGCCGGTCACAAGGGCGTGGTGGTGCTCCGTAGCGGGACCGGCGACCGGTCGCGTGCGCTGGTTGTGCGCGGGGGCGCGAATCTGCTGTCGCAGGACGATCAGTTGGCGGTTTTTCTGTACGACAGGGGCCGGACGGTCATCGAAGACGTGGGCTATGCCCTTGCCGGTTCGCAGGTACACAAAGGATGGGGCATGCGGTCGATCTCCCACGCAATGGTGACCGTGGACGAGGACATTCCCACGTCGCAGGGTTACGAATTCGTGCCGAGCGCGGACCTGGTCGCCTTCGAGGACCTGGGCGATGTGAAGGTGGCCGAATATTCCGCGCCGCTGTCACGGATTCACCAGGGCGCAACCGAGTACCGCCGGGCGCTGGTCTTCTGCGACGTGGATGAGGCAACGTCCTATACGCTGGACCTGTTCATGGTGGCCGGAGGGCGGATTCACGACTACGCGATGAACGGGCCCAGGTTCTTCGAAGAGGACTCCGGGTCGTATTCGCTGGAAGGCGTGTCGCCCGAGGCCCGCCCGGGAGTCTGGACACTGGCGGGGCTGGGAACGGTGGCCGGTTCCGAAGAGGCGAACGCGCCTGGGAAAAGCTGGGGGGAACGAATCGGCCCGAACGACCGGATTCAGGGTGTGGCCGCCCCGGACGGAAGCCCGCTGCCATACGGATGGCTGCCGCCTCCCGGAAACGGGTACGCGTTCATCCACGACGTCCGAACCGCTACACTGGATCGGGACGCGTACGCGCACTGGCGGTTCGGAGATGCTCGGGACACCCGATTCGGTATCTGGTTTCCCGCCGACCCCTCGGCGACCCTGGTGGCCGCGAAGGGTCCCGACCTGAGAGGCGCCCAGCAGATCCATCGTCTGATCGTCCGGAGGGAAGGCGAGGACCTGAAGAGCCTGTTCGTCAGTGTATTCGAAGCGTTTTCCGGGTCGCGAAACGTCACGGGCGTGCGGGTGCTCGCGCGCGACGCGGAAGCCGGCAGCGCCGCGGTGCGGGTCGAACTGTCGGACGGCAGGCGGGACACCCATTTATTTTCGAGGCGCGGCCGGATGGAAGTCCGGGACGGCGATGAGGTACCGATCGCGCTTGAGGGACGGTTCGGCGTCGTACGCGAACGAGACGGAGAGGTGGCTCTATTCCTGGTGGAGGGGACGCGCCTGCGGTTTGGAGACCTGGAAACGACACTCGCGCAGACGCAATTCGACGCCCGGATCACGGATATGGATGCCGATGCCGAAACCGTGACGATCAACAGGGATCTGCTTGGCGCGATGCGGTTGGAGGGGCGTCTGTGCAGGGTCGAATCGGGCGAACCGGAGGCGCCTTATTCTCACCGATCGGGATATCGTGTCGTCGCCGCGACGGGTGGCGAAACCCCCCGGCTGGGTCTGCAGCACGGCGACCCGCGGCTGGCCAGGGGCAAGGCTGTCTCTATCGAAGCCCCGGATATTGTGCATTGCGACGTGCCGCTCGCGTTTGCGTGGGGTTTCAACAACAGTGGTGACAAGGGTGAATACACGGGGAAAGTGCTGCGTACGGAGGACGGCTCGTTCGCGTCGCGAATCGTGGAACTGTTGGCGTTCAAGAAGATCCGGGTGGAATCGGTCGCAGGGCTGCGGCCGGGCAGCCGATTCGAAATCCTGGACTTCAAACCCGGCGATCGGATTTCGATTCCGAATTCCGGCAGCGAATGCCTGGTACGGCGGACCTGAAATCCGATGGAATTCGGGTCGTGGAAACGCCGCCGCGGGGTTCGATATCACGTCCCGGAGTTCGGACGTGGAGGCCCTTTTCCCTTGAAAATCCAAGATATTTCCATATTATGCGCGTTGTCGTTTCCCGTCTTCCGAAGCAGGCTGTCCGGCTGCCGGGACGCGTGAAGACCCGACGCACATGGTGCAGACAGACCTGGAGAAGGATATGCAGCAAGCACAGCGTGATTCGATTCCTGAAGCGGCGTCAGGCCCGGAACGACGCGGCGTGACCGTGCGGGCGGTAGCCATCGGTCTTGGCGTAGCCCTGTTCATTCAGGGCTGGGGCATCTTTTCAAGCCGCGTGATCCGGTCGTCCGGCGTAACGTCCGGATTTCTTTCACCCGCCCTCTTTATCGCGATCCTCCTCGTTCTGTTCGCCCTGAATCCTTTCCTGAAGCGGGTCGTACGGTCCGCCGGGCTGAGCCTCGCGGAGATCCTTACGATATTCGCGATGGGGCTGATGGGCGGCGCGCCCATCGCGGCACTGTATGCCTTTATAACCATTCCGTACTATCTGGCCACTCCGGAAAACCAATGGGGCAACCTGCTTCACCCGCATCTGCCTTCGTGGGTCGCGCCCCTCGACGTGGACGGCGCCGTTACGCTTCTGTTCAACGGCCTGCCGGGCGGTCAGGGCACGATTCCCTGGGGGGCGTGGGTCGTTCCCATGTTCTGGTGGGTCCTGCTGTTCTGCGTGCTGGCATTCGCCGCGGCTTCGCTTTCGGTGATCCTCCGGAAACAGTGGGTGGAACACGAGCGGCTGCGATACCCGGTCCTGGAACCGATTGTGGAAATGGCCACCGGATCCGACTCGGGCGGTCTGTGGCCGAAATTCGCCCGCGGAAAGCTGTTCTGGTTCGGGGCGGGGTTCGCCTTTGTCTTCATCTTCTGGAATGCGCTGCCATGGATCTCTCCTGCCTTTCCCGAGATGCCGGTTCGCGGGCGGGTGTACGCCTTCTTCGGGCGGGACATGCCGCCCATGTTCAGCTATATCGATCCGTTCTCCTTCGCGTTTTCCTACTTTGCAAATCTGGACGTTCTGTTCAGCGTCTGGTTCTTCTTCGCCGTTTTCGTGCTGGAATTCGGGATCTTCAACCGGCTGGGCTACAGCATCGGCGGACGCGGTGACCGGTACGGTTCCTATGACGCTGCATCGAGCTGGCAGGGCCTGGGCGCGTTCTGCGTCTTCGTGTTGTTCGGTCTGTGGATGGCAAGGCGCCACCTGAAGGACGTGGCGATGAAAGCATGGCGGTCCGACCATTCGGTGGACGATTCGCGTGAGATGCTGTCGTACCGCACGGCGGTCGTCGGCATTCTGGTGGGTTTCGTATTCCCGGTCGTGTGGCTGAACCGGGCGGGCATGGACCTGCAGATGGCCATTCCGCTGGTGTCGATGCTGTTTATTCTCTACATCGGCGTCGCGCGGATCATTGCCGAGTCGGGTCTCCTGTATGTACAGGGCCCGATGACCGCCCAGAGCTTTTCAGTCTATCTGCTGGGGGCGAAAGCCGTGTCGCCGTCGAGCCTGACCACGCTCCTGTTTTCCTACCCGATCCACGCGAATTCGACCGCGCAGATGTCGCACGTGGCCAAGGTGGGCGAACAGGTCCGGGATCGCGGAAGGCGCCTTTTCTGGGCGGTGGGCCTGTCTTTCCTGGCGACGACCCTGGTCGTGATCATCGGGACGCTTTACCTGGGCTATACCCGCGGCGCCGAGAATTTCGGACACGGCTTTATCTGCGGGGGCGTTCACAATTTTCCGGATACCGTGAGCAAGATCAAGGAGCCGTTCGATTTGGATTGGAACCGGATCATGTTCTTTGGTATCGGCGCCGCTGTAATGGTGGTCCTTACGTTCCTCCGCTACCGGTTTCCGTGGTGGCCGATCCATCCGGTGGGGTTCGCCATTATGGGTACGGACCTGGTACGGAATTTTGCGCTGACGCTGTTTCTGGCGTGGTCGTGCAAGACGGTTATCCTGCGGGTTGGCGGGAATTCGCTTTTTCGGCAGGCGCAGCCATTCTTCCTCGGCCTGCTTGTGGGGCACGTTCTGGGGATCACCGGGGCGTTCCTCGTGGATATGTTCATGTTCCCGGGAGCCGGGCACAGCATCCACCCGTGGATCGAATAGTCCGGCGCACATGGGTAAACAATGATTGACGTTATAAAAAGGGTGCTGCTGGTTCTGTTGACGCTTTGCGTCCTCGCGCTCGTGGTGGTGTTCGACCCCGAGAATGTGTCCGACGTGATACGGGATGCGCTTGATATCCGGCAGTCGCCGCCGCCTGAGCAGGTGCGGGGGGACCTGTCGGCCGCGGATCGGGCGGTAAGGCGAATTGTGGATGAAATCGGGGAAGACGACGTCCGTTCACACGTGGCGGCCTTGACCCGGATGCCGTCGCGCGTGGTGGGATACGGCGGCGAGCGACAGGCGCGGGACTACATCAGATCGCAGTTCGAGGCGCTGGGTCTGGAGCGCGTAACCACGGAGACGTTCGATGTGACCGTGCCGGTCGACCGGGGCGGCGTACTGAAGGTGACTGCCACGGGCAAGGAGATACCCGTTTACGGCCTCTGGCCGAACGACGTCCGGACGCCGACGCTCCCGGCCGAAGGCGTCGAGGGAACGCTGATCTACGGACGTCGCGGGGATTTTTCGGATTTCAACGGGTCGGTCGTGGACGGAAGCGTTGTGTTGATGGACTTCGGTTGCGGTCAGAATTACCTGAACGCAATGACCCTCGGCGCGAAGGCCATTCTGTTCTTCGACGATGGGAACGTCACCCGCGGGGAGGCGGAGGACAAATTTCTGGAGGTGCCCGTGAACGTGCCCCGGTTCTGGGTGAACCGGGAGGATGCGCGCCGCCTTCTGAAGGACGTTGAGCGCGGGGACGTCAGGGTGCGTCTCGACTCCGGGATGGACTGGAAAACGGTGAAGTCGGCCAATGTCTTCGGGTATCTGCCGGGATCGGAGGAGCGCATTCCGGGAGGAACGGGCGCCAGGTGGAAGGACCGGCTGATCGTAGTCGGCGCTTACTATGATGCCATGTCCGTGGTGCCCGCGCTCGCCCCGGGCGCCGAGAGCGCGTCGGGAGCCGCCGCTCTGCTTGAGGTGATCCGTTCGCTGAAGCGGCACGGTTCCAGGTACTCCTTCCTTTTTCTGGCGACGTCGGCGCACTTCGAGGGGCTGACGGGAATCAACGATTTTCTCTTCAGACATTCCCGCCGAAGCGATTATTTCCGTAAACGGATCCCCGACGGCGACCGGATCGATTTCAGTCTGTTCGTGGGGCTGGACCTGTCCAGCCGCAGCAGACAGGTGGGCGGATTCGCGATGGGGACCTTCTACAACGCCCGTAAGGGGACGGATGAATACCTGAAAAACCTGCTGACGCCCTATTCGCACCGGTTCCGCGAATATACCAGGGCGCTCTTTCCGGATGAAGCGCGCTACGTGGACGTGGTCGCCCCTGCCAAGCGCCCCTGGACGTCATATATGCCGGTCCCCCTGGCTCTGGAGAGCGAGGCCGCCGTATTTGTCGGCCAGGAGGCGATGACGCTGGTGACCCTGTATGACGGTCGCGTCCGTACCGACACGCCGCTCGATCTTCCCGAGGCCATGTCCTTCGACCGCCTGACCGACCAGGTGCGGTCCGTTGCTGCAATGATGATCAGGGCGGGTAACGACCCCGGCTTCTTCCGTGAGACCCAGCTTCGGCTGATGGACCGGGGACACCGCCTGTCGGGGCGAATTCTCTGGTTCGACCGGGATGTGGACTTCGCGATACCCAGGGTGCCGGTTCCCGGGGCGCTGGTGACGTACAAGCAGCCGGGTCCGGGTAGCCTGGCCGGCGTACGGACGCTGATGGTCACGCAGACCACCAGAGGCCCGATTTACGAAGGCCCGGCGTCCGGAGGGACGTTGTACGGATCCAGGGATGTGGTCGCACGGACCGGCCGGTTTGAGTTCGATATTGTGAGAAACCGCTTTTCAAATCAGGTTCTGGCATACGAACTCGACGCGGAGGGACGGATCGTCTCGGCGCCGGATATGGGAATAGATGGCGCCGGTTCGGATGGAAGAAACGGGAAGTATCCCCTGGTTCAGGGATACGGGTGGTGGGACAACGAGATGATGGGCGTGCTGTTCAGGTGCCGGTCGTTGAGCCTGTTCGAGATTGTGGATTCCAGCTATCTGTCCGTGCTGGACCATATGAAGGTGCTGGGAAGGGACAACAGCGAACCGATAGAATACGGATTTCGCTACGTGGCCAACCAGGGCCGGAAGGAGGGAAAAGTCACCCAGGCGTCGGTGGCATTCGCTCCGCCCGGTGAACGGATCAAGATCCTGATGAGCAGCGGCCTCTTCGGAATCAAATACCTGCTCATCAACGCGCCTGAAGACCTGTTGACCGATCCCGTTGCGCCGCGACAGGTGAACGCGGAGACGGTGAAACGGTCCATGGGCGCCGGGTACGTCCCGGACGGGAACGCGATTACCCTGCCTTCATATCGCGCGGCACGGGATATGTGGATCGTGGATGACGTCCGTATGAAGCAACTGGCCCGGTACGGCGTGGAAAACCAGAGGCTTTCCCGGCTCCACGACCGCGCACGCGCGTCTCTGCTCGAGGCGAACATTCACCTCGAAAACCGCAGGTACGACCGGTTCATTGCGTCGGCCAGGGAGGGATGGGGGCTTGAGGCGCGCGGCTACCCCGAGGTGAAGGAGACGGCCAACGACACGGTCCGCGGCGTCATCTTCTATTTCGTCCTGCTGCTGCCGTTCTCGTTCTTCTGCGAGCGGCTGTTTTTCGGGTTTCCCGACGTCCATAAGCGGATTGTCGGATTCGCCGCGATTCTCATCGCCATGTTCCTGGCCCTGCGGTGGGTGCATCCCGCGTTTCAACTGTCCGGTTCTCCGTACATCATCTTTCTCGCCTTTGTAATCCTGTGTCTGGGCGGCGTGGCAATGGTGATCGTAGTGTCCAGGTTCGCCGACCAGGTAAGGAGACTGAAGCAGTCCGCAACGGGTGTGTACGAAGAGGACGTGGGACGGATCTCGGCGACCATCGTGGCGTTTACGCTTGGGGTTTCGAATCTGCGAAAGCGCCCGCTGCGGAGCGGGCTCACGGCGGTGACGCTGACCTTGCTGACCTTTACGGTGCTGTCGTTTACGTCGGTACAGACGTACTTGCGTTTCTACAAGCTGCCGAGAGACAACCGGCCGCCCTACCAGGGAGCGTTGGTGAGAGACCGGAACTGGAGGGGAATGCAGCCCTCCGCGTTGACCTATATCCAGAGTCATTTCGGCGGTTTCGCCCGGGTAGCGCCCCGGGCGTTTTATATTTCCGAAAAGAGAGGCGAGAGGGCGTATATAGACTTTGAGGAACCCGAAAGCGGCAGGCGGAGTTTCGCGAACGGGCTGCTTGGCGTGACGCCGGAGGAACCCGGGGTGCTGGGGATGGACAGGCTGCTGACGGCCGGCCGCTGGTTCCGGGAGGGCGAACGGCACGCGGTCATCCTGCCGGGCGAACTGGCAGAACTCGTGGGCATTACCCGTGCGGACGTGGAAGCCGGCCGGGCGCGGGTGCGTATGTTGGGGGTGGAGGTTGCCGTCGTCGGCATTCTGGACTCGCGGGCCGTAGACAGGCTTGCGGATATGGATGACGAACGCCTGACGCCCATCGACACAACGATGGAGACCGCGGGAACGAGCGACTGGCGCAACCTGAGCCAGGACCCGAGGCTGATGGGAGCGGAGCCGATCGAGGCGTTCATACACCTGGACACGAGCAATACGGCGTTGCTCCCCTACGAATTCGTCATCGAAATAGGAGGCACCCTCAGGTCGATCGCGATCACCGATTTCAAGGACGCGCAGGGCAATCCCAGCCGGGACGTCCGCCAGCAGATCGAAGACTTCATGTCCCGGGTTGCGCTGACGATGTTCGTCGGAATCGACGACGAGGTGACGGTATACAGTTCCATCGGCACCACTTCGCTTTCCGGCATCGCGAATCTCTTCATCCCTTTGGTGATCGCCTCGCTCATCGTTTTGAATACGATGATGGGCGCCGTGTACGAAAGATTCCGCGAGATCGGTGTTTATTCTGCGGTGGGGCTGGCGCCCAGCCACATTTCCGCGCTCTTCCTTGCCGAAGCGGCCGTGTTCGCCACGCTGGGAGCGGCGTTCGGCTATCTGATCGGCCAGGCGGTGGCGATGGTCCTGTACGAGCGGGGGGCGCTGGCCGGGCTATCGTTGAACTACTCTTCCCTGTCGGCGGTTTCTTCCACGCTGCTGGTGATGCTGGCGGTATTCCTGTCTACCCTGTATCCGGCCAGGAAGGCCGAACAGATGTCCGTGCCGGACGTGACGCGGCGGTGGCAGTTTCCGAATCCGGAAGGGGACGACTGGTTTTTTGACTTTCCGTTTACCCTGGCGGGATCGGAAGCTCTGGGGATGTATGCGTATCTCTTTCGGTGTTTCGAGTCGTTCGGCGAGGGTTCCCTGGGCCGGTTCGTTTCGCGGGACGTGCGTTTCGGGTCCGATCCGCTTCCGGCCGGCATGGGGTACAGGATCGCGTTGCGGATGTGGCTGGCGCCATACGATCTGGGCATCAGCCAGGACGTCCAGATGCATGCGATTCCCACGGGAGAACACGATATTTACCGAATAGAGGTCCGTATCCATCGCCTCAGCGGAGACGTGAACTCGTGGCAACGCGTGAACAGGGGCTTCCTGAACGACCTCCGCAGGCTCTTCCTGGTATGGAAAACAATGCCTCCGGAAACGAAGACGGACTATGCACGGCAGGGCGAGGCGGAACTGAAGACGTCACATGTCCGGGAGGTCGCGTCCTGAACCGGCCAACTGAGGAAAATGCGGTATGCCGAGTCCTGCCGGGCAACGCGAAACCGAGGTAACCGGCACAGAGTTGGCGATACGCGGGGTTTCGGCGCGCGCCCTGAGCGTAGGCCTGGGAATTGCCGCCCTGCACAATTTCTGGAGCCTGCACTCGCTCTATATCATCCGGGGATCATGGCTGAACCGGACCCATTTCCCCATGGGCGTGTTCGTGCCGTTCCTGATCCTCGTCCTGGCGACTCCGGTCCTCCGGCGGTTCGTTCCCAGACTGGCGATGTCCGGCTCTGAACTGCTGGTGGCGCTGTGCGCGGGCCTGGCGGGGGGAATGGTGCCCACATTCGGCCTGTCCACGACCTGGATCGGCATGCTGGCCATCCCGCATTATCTCGCCACGCCGGAGAACCAGTGGGGAGAGTATCTCCTGCCCCACGTGCCCGGATGGATGGTGCCGTCCAACGCGCAGGGAGCCATGAGATGGCTCTTCGAGGCCTGGTGAAGGGATCCCCTGGGAGGATTGGCGCGTTCCTCTCTTGTGGTGGCCGGCGCTTCTGGGCGGGATGGCGCTGGGTTCGTTCTGTACGGTCGCGGTGCTGCACCGGCAGTGGTCGGGGCACGAACGGCTGGCGTATCCCATTCCCGCGGTGGCCTCGGACATGGCGGAGGGGGCCGCAGGCGGAGGCGAATGGGCGGGATTGCTGCGGAACCGACTGTTCATTGCGGGATTGTCTGCCGCACTGGCGATCAAGGTCTGGAACCTGGTGCCCGCCTTCGTGCACGGATTCCCGATGATCCGTTTGTTTCACCAGCAGTTGTGGGTGTACTTTACGCAGTACTCGATGGTCCACGTGAGCCTGAATTTCTATACGATCGGGTTCGCGTACCTGACGGGCCTGGACCTGCTGCTCAGTATCTGGCTGTTTCATCTGTTCTACATTCTGGAGATCGCGGCGTTCGCCAGGGTTGGGCTGGGGGTTGCGGGATTCTCGGGCGGAGACGTGTCGTGGCAGGGCGGCGGGGCGATGATGTGTTACGTGGGCCTGGCGCTGTGGACGGCCCGTGGACACCTCGGACGCGTGGTTCGCCGGGCGCTGGGTCTATCGGACGGAGCGGAGGACGCCGGGGAGATGATGCGGTACCGATGGGCCGTGTGGGGCCTGGTTCTGGGGGTGGCTTTTGTCATCTGCTGGTTGCGGATGGCCGGAATGGGACTGCTGCTGGCCACGGCGTTGACCGTGCTGCTGTTTATCAGTTACCTGGGTCTCGCGCGGATTGTGGCGCAGACCGGCCTGCTCTACGTCAACCTGCCGCAAAGCGCCCAGGGCCTCATACTGGGCACCGCGGGCGCGGCGTCCATTCCGGCGCCGGGTCTCACGGCCATGGCGTTTACCAATGTCTTCGCCAATGACCACATGGGATTGTTCATGCCGGCCTTTGCGCAGATTGCAAAGCTGGCCGAAAGGGTGGAACGGCACCGAAGGCGGCTGGGGTGGGTTGTGGGGCTGGGGCTGCTGACGAGCATCGCGACGTCCGTGGCCCTGACACTTTATTGGGGATATTCGGGCGGGGCGTACAATTTTGGCAGTATCGCGCTCTTCCGGAGAACCGTGCCGAGCGTGAACGGATACGTGAGCCACATGCGCAGCCCGGACCCCGTTCATGCGGCGCCGTTCATCCTTTTTGCGGCCGGCGCGGCGGGGATGGCCCTGCTGGCGTTCCTGCGATACCGGTTCAACTGGTGGCCGGTACACCCTGCCGGGCTGGCGGTGGGCTACACCGGCATGACGAGGCACGCGGCCTTCAGCATCTTTGCCGCCTGGGTTTGCAAACTGATCGTGATCAAGACCGGCGGCATGCTTCTTTACAGGCGGACGGTGCCGTTCTTTATTGGTATAATAGTCGGATACGCGTTGGCCGTTGCCCTGGGGTACGTGCTGGACGTGATCTGGTTCCAGGGGCAGGGCCACGCGGTACATGCATATTAATTCGGGCGGGAGATCATAGACGCACGTTACGGAGGTAAGGATCGGATGCGTATTCCACCGGTGTACACGGAACTGAAGGATCTCAACCTGAACACGGAACTGGTCCGAAACGGCCGGCCGAACGCGACGATAGTGATTCCGGAAGGCCGGGTTTACGCGGGCCCGGCGAAACGCCTGCAGGCGGCGATTGAGGCGCAAACCGGCGTGCGCGTGCCCATTGACGCGGACACGTCCGCGGAAGCCGCCGTGCCTGTTACGGGCCATGTCATCTTACTGGGCAACCGGTCCAGCAACCGCACGATTGAAATACTCTACAACCAGTACTACACGCTGCTGGATCTGCGCTATCCCGGCCCGGGCGGGTACGAAGTCCGGTCGCTTCACAATCCGTTCGGCAACGGGTACAATGTTATCTTTGCGGGCGGCAGTGATGAAGACGGTGTGGCGGCGGCGTCTGACGCGCTGGCGGAGAGGGTGTCGGAAGCTGAGGGAGGGGATGGCGGGCTTTCCCTCGGCTGGCTGATGGAGATCGAACTGGGGCGGGGGATCCAGGTTCCCCGGGACATCCGGGAATTCGAGACCTGGGAGGCGTCCGCCGGGTACGGTTCGGTGGGGTATTTCGGTTGGAACAGTATCAGCAAGCGAATGGCGATGTACTACATGACCGGAGACGCCTTTCACGCGCGGGAAGCCATCCGGCTGGCCTTCCCGGACGACCGGGCGATGGCGGAGATTACGGAAATAGACGGAGAGCGGATCGAAAACAAGGACGAGCCGCTGAGCGGACCCTACCATTACAACGCGCATATGATGATCCTGTACTGGGATCTGATAGAAGAAAGCCCCGCGTTCACGGACGATGAACGCTTGCGCGTGACCAACGCTTTCGCCGCCCAGTTCGGCCACGCGCAGGACCAGGGCGCGCGGCGACAGGTGGTGGAAAATGTGCGACGCGGCACGAGCGGATTCGGAGACCCGCCACAAAGTGTGGGATCGCGGCACGGACAGTGGTCCGCGATATCGCTCTACTGCCTTGGACGATACTTTCAGACCAGCTACCCGAGCCCGCTCTGGGAGCAATCCATGGAGGCGGCCCGGTGGCATTTCGCATCGCTGCATCTCCACGCCTGGGTGGACGGTGAACACGACAATCTGTTCTGGTACAATACGGGGATGGCCCCCGTTCTGAGCTATATGCTGCTCACCGGCGACCGGAAGCCGATCGAAAACGGCGTGATGGCCACCCTGCTTCGCGGACAGGAGATCCTTGCGTCTGGACGCCAACCCGACTGGGCCCTGAATTCCGCGTCCATCGGGTTACTCAACAAGGCCGCCTATCTCACGGGCGACGGCCGTTACCGCGAATATCTTCGCCGGACCGGGATGGACCTTGACGTCTTCCGGCTGGGGCAGTCCTTCTGGCCGGAAGACGATATAAAGCCCCGGTTGCCAACGGACCTGGTAAACAGGTGGTCCATCCATCCGATCCCGGAACCGATGTGGCGGGGCCGAAACAGCGGACTGCCGCTGGCAGACTCCTTCCTGTTCGGCAGTTTTCGGAGCGCGGCGGATTCAACGGGGGATTTCATCCTGGTGAAGGGGATGAACGGCGCATCCCGAAACGCGTATCACACCTTTGTCGTCCTGGAACTGCGGCTGGATGGAGAAACGCTGCTGGAAGGCTATCTGAACCAGGTGTTGACCCGCTCGGAGGGAACGGTGGAACCGGTGGTGGCGATGGATTCGGCGCTGAAGTACCGGGACGTGGTGGGGAGGACCGCCCTGATCGCGGCCGAGGCGCCGAGGGCGGCGTTCTGCGCCTGGCGCCGGACGCTCGCGCAGCGCGTGGGCAGGTACGCGCTGTTTGTGGACCACCTGGCGTTCAAAGAGGACAGCGAGGAAATGGAAGTGGAAGTGTTGTGGCAGGGCAAGGGCGCGTGGGTGACGCCGCCGGACGGGGGCGCCGTGCTTATCCGGGACGTGGCGCAGGTCCGTACGTCGGATCCGGTGGAGACCGTGGCTGTGGACGGTCAGGCGCGTATGATCTGGCGGGGACGAGTAGCGGAGGGAGACGAGAGATGCATCTTTTCACTGCTGGCAGGGGTTGGCACGACGTGCGTGCGGCTGGACGAAAACGCCGCCGCGCTGGCGCTCCCGGAGCCTGCGGTGGCCGCTGTCGGCAAATACGAGGGACTCGACGGCGACCTGGCCGTGCTGGCCGAAACCCACCTCCACGGCGTCAACCTTTCCGGGGCGTCTCTGGGCGCCACGCTGTTCCGCGCGAGCGCGCCCGTGCAGGTCGACTGGGACTTTCAAAGTGGCGCGATGGAGGTGGTTGCGGATGAAGAGACCGAAATCCTGCTGACCGTTTCCGATCCACGCGGCGTGCGCGTTGGCGGAAGCGTCCAGGTGTACGGGGGGGACGGACCGGATCAGGCGACCATCCGAATCCCCGCGGGGAGACATTCGGTTACCGGCGCGGCGCCTCACGCGGCCGCGCTTGAAAGGGTGACGGCGCGGCTCGACGGCCTTCTGGAGCAGGGCCGGGATGCCAGACGGCTTGCAGCGGCCGCGTCCTTACCCGTTTTGCCGGATGAACCGTCCATACAGTCGGTTTTCGCGTCCCGGGTAAGTGGCGCCGTGGTAGACCTGGTCGCGGTGGATTCCGGCGGGAAAACGCTGATCTGTGCGGCCGAAGACCGGAATGTCCACGTGCTGTCACAGGAAGGTGAAAGACTCCGGTCCCTGCCGACGGACGGTCCCATCCGTGTCCTCCACTGGTGGGGGGAGCACGACCTTCTTCTGGCCGGATGCGAGGATGAAAGGGTCATCGCGTTCGATCTGCATTCCGGCAACCGGAAGTGGGTTTTCGTCTCCGAGGAAGACCCCGCCGTGTTCAGGGCCGCAAAACCGTACTGGTTCAAGTCGGCCCCGGGACACGCGGGGGTTCATGGACTCCATTCCGGCGTTTTCCTGGATGGCAGGAGCCAGGCATTCGTTGGCAGCGCATGTACGCTCGAGATACTGGATCAGGACGGGAATCTGGTGAAGCGGCTCCCGGTATTCTGGGGCCCGGGTTCCCGGTTCGCCCTGATCGACGGTCCGAAGGGCAGCATCGATCTGTTGATCGCGCGGCAGCCCACGGATTCCCACGCGATGGCCGTGGTGAACAACCGGGAACTGGATCCGAAACAGCGCGCCTTCCGCGACGTGCCCGAGGGACATACGAATATCGGAGGGTGGGCGTGCATGAGCCGAAAACACATATTCTACGAAGATCTGGACGGTGATGGAAGGAAGGAAGTGGTGAGTGAGATCAACGGAACGTGGAACCGGGTGACGGTGTGGGCCGAGGACGGGCGCGCCCTGCACAACGTCCACCTGGGACCGGGGCAACGCATTCCGGCGGACAACGTGCGGGACTTCGACGTTGCAGACCTGAGAGGAGACGGCAGGAAGACACTCCTCGCGGCGTTGTCGGGCGGGCTGGTACTTGCCCTGGATCACCGGTGCGAGAAGATCTGGTCGAGGCGGATGCCGTCTCCGCCGGCGGTGATGGCAGCCATCGGCGCCGGCACCGGCGCCAGGGTGGTTGTCGGCTGCGAGGACGGCGCGCTGGTTGTGCTGGATGGCCGTGGAAGCGTCGTCCGCTCGGGCCGGACGAGGGGAAGGCCCACGTGCATACAGAATGTGCGCGGAACGGTTGTCCTGGCGACGGACCAGGGGGAGATCAGCGGTTGGCGCGCGGATGACGGCTGTTAAACCGGGCCGCGGGCAGGAGGAAAAATGGACTCGGATCGAGGGTCGGTCGGACTGAACATCGATACGTTGAAGGAAATGCACATTGAAACTGTGCTGGCGGCGAACGGTGAACCGGGTGGGAAGATCGTCATCGGGGATCATCCCGCGCACGAACGGCAGGCAGAACGAATCGCCGAAAAAATCGAGGCGGCCACGAGCGCCCGTCTCCCCGTCGTCCGCGCCGATGACGTGACGGCCTCCGGGCCGCTGCTCGATACACACGTTGTTGCGCTGGGGAATATGGCCGACAACCCCTTCATTCGCTGGCTCTATTACCAGTGGTGGGCCATCGAAGACCTCTGTTATCCCGGCGAGGGGGGCTACACGCTCCGGACGCTCCACAACCTGCCGGGAAACGGGAAGAATGTGGTTCTTCTTGGAGCCAGCGACGAGGACGGGCTGGACCTCGCGGCGTTCCGGTTTCTTTCACGGGCCGGTAACGGCGAGACACTCAGTCTGGGATGGCTGATGGACGTCGAACCGGGTTCCGCCTTCAATTCGCTCACCCGTCCGGCCCACGGCTGGCTCGACGAGCGGCGGGAGGACTACGTCCGGCAGGTCAGCCAGCCGCACGCCTCGAAAGCCGGGGCGGGGCACGGGATGGTTACGGAGGCCGGAAGGCAGGGATTCGCGTACCATCGGACGGGATTTGAAGTCCATGCGAAGGCATTACGCGAGGCGGTTGATGCGCATCTGACGATGGGGGAGCACGGCGTGATGGCGCACTTCAACGTGTGGTGGCTGGCGGTGATCTGGGACCTGATCGAAGAGAGTCCGGTTTTTTCCGATGACGACCGCCTGAGGATCACGCGCTATCTGTTGTGGCTGATGGACTCGAACGAAGGCGCATACAACCGATTCTTTCGTGAGGGCGTGGGCCACCGGATGGTGCGGCAGAACCACCAGACGCTGGTGGGCCTGTCGTCGTGGTTCGCGGGCCGTTACTTCGCCACGCATTACGGGATGCCGGAGGCACAGGAGTGGCAGACGGCGTCCGCGGACCTGTTCAAGGGTCAGGCGGCTTCGTTCAAGCCCACCGAGGATGCGAATGCGTACCAGTGGACGACACTGGACCATCTCCTGACCTATACCCTCGCCAGCGGCGACCGGACCTACGTCGAAAACGGGAATTGCCGGCGGTCGCTGGACCAGGCGGTGTTGTACTGCAACAACCGGGGAGCGATGCCGCCGTTCGGCGATTCGGGGGGGTGCCAGGTGCCGCCGCCCGCCAGTTTCCTGGCCAAGGCGGGGCACGTGCTTGGCGACGGCCGCGCGGAGTTCCTGATTCGCGCACATTCGGACCGGGTGTCGCTCATCCATGGCTTCGAGAAATACTTCGGCGACGGTCTCGAACCCGAGACCCCCTCGGAAATGGACGGCGTAAGGGTGCTGGAGGTCGCAGAGGGCTTCTACGACTTCGCCGCTGACCCGAAGGCGCGGCCGTCGGAAGTGAAGCCCCTCAATCTGCAGCGCGAAGAGGCGTTCGACACCCTGTGTTTTCGCGAGGGGTTCAACCGGAAGGATCAGTACCTGATGATCCACGGAATCTCATACGGCAACCACGGCCACGACGACGGAAACACCATCGTGGAGTTTTCGGCGAACGACCGTGTCTTTCTCGTGGATGCCTCCTACACGGAAGGGCCCACCCTGAAACATCACAACGGGGTGACGGCGGTCCGAAACGGAGCGCCGTGGGAGGTGCCCGCCCTGTGTCGTCTGGAGGGCGTGGCGGACCTGGACCGGACGGGCATGAGCCGGACCTCGATGGATGGGGAATGGGGAGCGCGATGGACAAGGAACGTCGTCTGGCGCAAGGGGCGTTTTTTCGTATTCATCGATGAGGTCGAAGCCAGCAGGGCGGGCACGTTCGCGCTGGAATGCAACTGGCGGACGCTGGGGACGCCGACGCTGGATGGGGATCGGCTGGAGACCCTGCAGCGTGACCCGGACAGCGGGCGTGAAGATCGATTCGTCCTGGAGGGCGCCGGAGGAGACCGTGTGACTCTGGAACGGGACTGGGAGGCGTTCGGGCACTGGTGGAAGGACTATCCGTATTCGGATGATTTCGTCAATATCCTGCGTCAGTCCGTCAGCCGCGAGATGGCCGCGGGAGACCGGCACACGTTCATCAATCTGTTCTACGCGACAAACGGTGCGAAACCCGTGGACGTACGGATGCGGCGCGTTGAAGAGACCGCGGTTCTGATCGAAGGATCGGAGGGACGAATGCTCATCGGGACCGGCGGCGCGGACAGGTCGTTTGGGACCGGCCCGATATCGGGAAGGGCGGACGTATACGCGATCGGAGAGGGATGGTTCGCCCTGCTCGGAGGCACGTTATTGCGCACGGACACACCGCTTTTCGAAAGCGACGCGCCGGTGTCCATAGAGGTGGACCTCAAGTCCGGCATCGGCGTGGCGGACACGAAGGACACCGCAAACGCCGTTTTGTGCGGCGAGAAGCAAACGTTGCAGGCCGGGCGGCATCACGTACGCCTGGCGGCAGGGGACGGCGCACGTATTTCACCAACGCTGCGGAGGCTTCCTGAATGGCGTCCCGATGGTGGATCGGCGATCAGGAAAGTATCGGCGCCGTCCCTGCGTCCCGTATGGTCGCGTGATTTCGGCTCCGCGGTGCGATGCGCGTCGCTCAGGGGAGATGGCGTGGTTGCGGGGACGCAGGATGGGCGCGTGGTTGCGCTGTCTCGGGAAGGAGAAACCGATTGGACGTTTCGGGCCGGGGATGCCGTCTTGTCCGTGTGCGCGGCGGGGCGGAACGGCGACGAGAGCGGTCCGGTGGCGGTTGGCGCCAACAACCGGTATCTTTACTATCTGGATGGCGAAGGCGCCGTGCAATGGTCCCACAGGTTCGAGATCTTCCGTGGAGGCTGGGCGTGGTATACCCGCAATTCCTCCGTCGAACTGGTCAAGGCGGCGGACCTTCAAGGCACCGGACGGCCGGACATCCTCGCTGCGGTCACGGACCGGCAACTCCACTGTTTCGACGCGGACGGCAACAGGCGCTGGAATTTCTTCATCTACGGGATCTTCGACCCGTTCTGCCTGGCGGACGTGGACGGCGACGGGTTGCCCGAGGTGATCGGTGGGCCCGGCAGGATATCCTGCGGGGGTACCTGCTACGTGCTGGACGCGGACGGAAATGCGATCGCGGAAAACGGGCTGGACGGTTGGCCGTCGATGCTGCCCGGATGCGACGTGTATCTGTACGGAAGCGGCGACAATCTGATCGCGTGCGGAACGACCCGGTCGAAGGTGCACGCGCTGAGGCTGGACGGTGAGACGCTGGCGACCCTGTGGACGCGGGACGTGGGCGAGGAGGTGCACGCGGTTGCCGCAGTGGATCTGGACGGCGACGGGAAGCCCGAGGTGGCGGCCGGGTCGGATTGTTTCTATCTCTACCTGTTCGATGAAAACGGCGATGAGCGATGGCGGCGCAACCTGGAGGCCCCGGTGCGGCGTTTGTTTGCCGCCGACGTCAATCGGGATGGCGCGCCGGAGATCGTCGCTGGCTGTGAGGACGGGAGCGTGTGGGTCCTGGACGCAGACGGACGAACGACGGGCATCCACCGTACCGGGGCGAAGATTCACGCCCTGACGCCGCACGAGGGCGGCCGCCTCCTGCTCGGATGTTCGGACGGGACCCTCTCGTTGCTGAGTCTGTGATTGCGGCGATCTCCGTGACGGTTTGGATCGGTTGAAAACACAAAACCTTTGAACGCGCATTCCTCAGGAGACTCCCATGTCGGATACACTGCGTGTCGGGCTGGTCGGATGCGGCGGGCAGACCCGCATGAATCTCGCCCCGGCATTCTCACGGATAGATTCAGCCCGGCTGGTTTCGTGCGCGGACGTGGATGAAGCCAGGGCTCGACAGGTGGCTGACGCCTTCGGAATCGAAGCGGTGCACGATTCTGTGGCGGAAGTCACGGAAAGCCCACGTGTGGACGCGGTGGTCGTGGCCGTCCCGCACCGGTATCTCAAGGACGTGGCGCTGTCGGCCATCGGCGCCGGGAAGCACGTCTTTATCGAGAAGCCGATGGGACTTGATGCGGTGGAGGGCGCCGAGGTGGTGGAAGCCGCCGACCGGCAGGGCGTAGTGGCGATGGTGGGTTACTGCATGCGCTATTCGCTCAGCCGGATGTACATCAAATCGCTGCTGGACCGGGGTGCGGTGGGTGACGTCAGCTTCGTGGCGGCCGGCAAGGGCGGCGGTCCCCTGGGAGGGTGGCTCGGAGGGCCCTGGACGGAAGGCGGCGGTCAACTCTTCTTTCTGGGCTCCCACCTGACGGACCAGGTGTTGTGGATGACAGGAGACGATGCGGAATCCGTTTCGGGCACCGTGCGATGGAATGCGGGAGGGACGGACGAGACGTCGGCCTATACCGTACGGCTCAAGGGCGGCGCGGTCGCGACGTTTTCCGTCTCCCAGGCCTGCGGCGTCGGTTTCGATTTCGTATACGTGTTCGGAACCCGAGGGCGGGTCCGGGGCGACTGGAAGGGTGACGTTGTGACCGTGGAAAGCCGGGTGATCCCTGAATACGCGCATCCCACGGTCCTGCGCATTCCCGGCGATAACCTGGAGGAGATGTGTTACCGGGAACTGGCGGCGTTCGTCGAGGCCACGAGATCGGGAGCACGTGCTCCCATTCCGGTATCGGATGGCCTTCGCGTGCTCCGGGTGCTGGATGCGGTCGTAGAGTCGTCCAATACGAAGCGATGGATCGATGTTTAGCGTACGGGCGGGACCTCTTCCCCCTGCCCTTCAGACAGAGCAATCAGCTATCAGTGGTCAGCCGTCAGCGAAAGACGAAAGGCATGTGGGAAGATAACAGGGTGATCCGACTGAATCCGGATGGCGAACCGATTGAACTCCCCGCCCGTTCGCAGATCGTGACCGAAAGTTGGAACCGGGCGGTGGCCGTGCCCCATATCGTGTATATGCCGGAAGTGGACCGGGTGCTGATGCTGTTGAGCTGCGACTATCCCGGCAGTCCCTGGGTACACCACGCCATGGTCCTGTTCAGCAACGACCTTGGCGCCACGTGGAGCGATCCGGCCTACGTACACACCGACGCAACAGGCAATCCCGCCTGCGGGCTCGGCCACGCGCTGACCAACCTGGGCGAGGGCAGGTTGATGCTGTATTCGTGCCACCCGCCGGTGAGGTGGTTCAGCGACGATTACGGTGCGACGTGGGGTGACACCGTGCCGGTGGAACCGGCGCCAAACGGGAGAACGTGGATGGCCTGGGACCCGGTCCTGGTGGACAGAGACCCCGATACGGGCAGGGTGACGCGTCTGATGGAAACGGGCTATTGGGGCGATTCAGAAACCATGACCTCACAGGCCTACGTCCGATTCAGCACGGACCGCGGCCGAACATGGAATGGGGCCCGTCACGTAGCTGAGTTCAAGGGCGTGAACGAGGTATGCCCCGTTCGGGCGGTTAACGGCGATATCGTCGCAACCTGCCGGACGGACCCTCCTGAAGCGCTCAAGTCCCTT
The DNA here is from genome assembly GCA_021295655.1 of Candidatus Latescibacterota bacterium. Classification (GTDB taxonomy): domain Bacteria; phylum Latescibacterota; class UBA2968; order UBA2968; genus JAAXHE01. The sequence goes on along the minus strand of JAGWBX010000064.1, from coordinate 2,830 downwards.
CGGTTCGATCACTACGAAGGGTTCGGGATATCTATTTCTCGAGACAACGGCTACACATGGAGCGAGGTCCGGCAACTCTATGACTGGGGGCGTCATCACGCCAGTACCGCGCTTCTGTCTGGTGGATACATTTTAGCTACATATGTGGTTCGGCTGGGATACCCCGACACCGCCGAGGGCTTCCCCCGCTTCGGCATCGAGGCGGTCGTGAGCCGCGACAACGGGCTGAGGTGGGACCTGGACCGCCGCTATGTACTTGCGGAATGGACAGGAAACAAAAGGGGGTCCCCCTCGCCGGAGGGCAAACTGCGCACCGGCGCCTGGCAAGCCAGCCCCCACACGACGTCCTCAACTGTGCTCCCTGACGACTCGATCCTGACCGCTTACGGGACGGGCTACCGCCAGCGGGACGATACCTTTGGACCCGGGCTGTACGGTCCGCGGGACGTGGGTCTTGTAAACTGGAACATCGAGACGGAATAGATCACGCGCCGCCGGTTGCGTGGGTACACCTCAATGGTTCGAAGGGATAGGCAATTCGACAATGCGAAAGGGGCGGGCATGATAAGCGATCAACAGGTCGAATTCTTCAGGACATTCGGCTTTCTTCCGCTACGCGAAGCGTTCAGCCCGGAGGAGATGGACGCGATCAGCCGTACTTTCGACGACATGCTGGAGAAGGACCGGGAAGGTCAGCCTTTTCCGGGCGAGCAACGACAGGCCCTCTATGGAATCGCGGAGCGCCATCCTCTGTTGACGGAACTCGCCGCGGACGACCGCATCTATACAACCGTGGAACGCCTGCTGGGGCCGGGGTTTCACTGGCTCTGCTCCGAGGGCAATCTCTACGTGGGCGAAACGGAATGGCACCCCGACGGCAGCCGGTTGAATTTTCCCCCGATGAAGGTGTCTCTGTACCACGGGCTGCCTGCGGGTGATCCCCGGCTCGCACCGCCCGCCGTTTCACGAGGCGCTGAGGCCCATTGAGAAACTGGGGGTGCCCGGAGCGGACGTACCGTGCTACTTTCTGGAGTCCAAACCGGGCGACGTACTGTTTCTGAACATGAACATCTGGCATGCGGCCTACGGCGGAGCGGCGGGACGACGTCACCTGGCGGTAAATTTCGTCCCCAAAGCCACGAAGCCCGAACACGTTGAGATGATGGAAAAAAACCACCGCGTCCTGATCGATCTGATGGCGCGGTTCCAGTACAGCCAGCCTGGCCGGGCTTTCACCGACGACTTCCTCGAAAGCAAAAGGCCTCGCATCCGCCGCATGGCCTCAAAGTGGGTGGAACTCGGTTTGCAATAGTGTTCCATCCCGGCAACAGATTGCCGAATGTTGGCGCCATTCCGGGACAGGATACGGAGGATGGCGGCGATTTCGGGAGGTGCCGGAATGCGCAAACAGATCCGCGTTTCCGAGAGGGACGGGTTTAACAGGCGAAATTTCCCGTGCTCGACAACGCTGGACTTCATGCCCGGCGAGTTCACCGAAGACACCCCGGCGAGAATGCTGGACACAGAAGGCGAACCCCGGCCCGTGCAGGTGGACGCGCTGGAGACCTGGGACGATGCCAGCGTGAGGACCGCTGAGGTCTCATTTCCGGCGCGGCTCCGCGCCGGAGGCGAGGAAATACTCGCTTTCGAATACGGAGACGGGACGCCTCCTCCCCCGCCGCCGCCGAATCCCATCAAGGTCCGTGATCGCAAAGACCCTATCGAAGTGCAACAGGGGCCGGTGATTTACCAGGTCCGGAAGTGGCGTTTCAACTTCGTGGAAAACGTCATTTTCGACGGCAGGGCATTTCACGGGCCTGGGGCGCCCGGGCCGGCGCTCCTCCGCAAGGACGGTAGGATCCTGTTTCCGTCTGGGGAGGTCCGGATCGACGTCGAGACGCGGGGTCCCAGGACGGCGCGTTTGCGTGTGGATGGGACCTATGGCGGTGGGTACGAGTTTGTCGCGTATCTGACCTTTTTTTCGGGCGTTTCCTGGTTTCGTGCGGAACACGAGGTCGTGTCGGGCGATGTGTCGCAAATTGCGACAGTTGTCGTCGAAAACACCTTCAACCTGCCGGATGGGCCCCTTGTTACCGCGTTCGGAGCACGTCAACGGTCCGACGGCGAGGGCACGAGTTGGGCCGTGGTAACCGACAATACGGCGACCGTGGACGTCGCGGCCGCCGGCGCGTGGTCCCGGAAAGGCTCCGTGCGCTACGAAGTCGAAGCCAATGGGCGCTTCCGGACGCTATTTCCATCCCTGGAGAAACCCGGGATCCTGTATATGCACTACCTGACAACGCCCCCGATGGACCACCATCATACGCCGGCGGCAGCAATGGCGACGGAGCTGGAGTGCCGGGTGATGTAACTGCTGAGGCGGGCACAGACTTGAGCGAAACGCCCTATCGTGTGGGAATCATCGGCTGCGGTCGCATGGCCAGTACGATGGACGACGAAAAGCAGAGGCAGCCGGGGCGGGTTCCCCAGCCTGGTGTTCTGGCGGGCGCCTATGGCCGGGTGGATAGCACGCAGGTGGTGGCCGCAGCTGATAACCACGCGGAGCGGCTGGCCGACTTCTCCAACCGCTGGGGTGTCCAGCGTCTCTACACCGACTATCGCGAGATGCTGGCGGCGGAATCGCTGGACATCGTCAGCGTCGCGACCCACGCCCACCTGCACGCCGAGATGACGGTGGCGGCCGCCGATGCGGGTGCGAAGGCTGTCCTGTGCGAGAAGGCGATGGCCACCTGCCTGCGAGACGCGGACCGGATGATCCGGGCCTGCAGCGAGGCCGGAACCACCCTGTCCGTGCTCTACCACAACAGGT
>JAGWBX010000011.1 GCA_021295655.1 Candidatus Latescibacterota bacterium | reverse complement strand
ACATCGGGTGGTTATCGGTACGTATTCCTGACCCTGGCGCTGGTGGTTCTGGGTCTCCTGGGTTATCTCTGGGCGCAGGCGCAGACCGTACGGCAGGGCGACGAGATCTCGCGGCTTCGAACCGAGTACCAGCAGCTTCTCCGAGAGCAGGAACGTCTTCGGGCAGAAATGTCGGGACTCCGAAGAAGCAGTAGAATCCGGGAGATCGCCACAAACAGACTCGGGATGGTTTTTCCCCAGGGTCCACCGCAAAACCTCTACCTGGACCGGCAACCGGGCCGCAACGCGCTTTCCGGTCGCAGAAACTGAACCATGCGGATTGAAGTGCGCCACATTCGCCGGCAGAAAGCCATCTGCCTGCTGGGCGGTATCTTCGTTCTGGTCCTGACGTACAGATTGACTGCGCTTCAGGTCTGGACGGGCGACGTCTATAGCGCACGTGCAAAGAGGCAGCACGAAACGCGGACGGTATTGCAGGCGAACCGCGGTCGTATCCTGGACCGTAAGGGCCGGGTACTCGCAACGAACCTGGAAGCCCAATCGTTCTTTGTCAACAAGGTTGCCGAGCTGGACAGCCTCCGTTCCATCGCCGTGCGGTTTTCCGGTAACGATGGCGAGGAAAATGCCGAACTGCTGCGGCGGCTTCAAGAGAAGCGATTTGTCTGGCTGGCTAGAAAGGTGTTCAGCGACCCGCGACAGGATCCGTTGCCGAAGGGTGTGGGTCGCATTGTCGAGATGAAGCGAACCTATCCGATGGGAGAGCTTGCGGGACAGGTTCTGGGGTACACCGACATCGACAATCTGGGCATAGAAGGCGTGGAACTTGCCTGCAATTCACTGTTGGAGGGCGAACCCGGAGATATGACGTCCAGGCGGGACGCACGCGGCGAAGCGCTGGGCGCTCTGGGTGTTGTGCGGAGAATGCCCGATGACGGCGAGGATGTGATGTTGACCCTGGACGTCGATTACCAGTCGATCGTGGAAGAGGAGTTGGCTGCCGCCGTGTCGGAATTCCAGGCAGTGAACGGTATTGCAATCGTCACCTCGCCCCGGTCGGGTGAAATCCTGGCGATGGCCAATGTGCCGCTGTACGATCCCAATCATTTCGGCAAATACGATGCCGCGGTCCGACGCAATCGCGCGGTGACCGATATCTTCGAGCCGGGATCCACGTTCAAAGTGGTCGCCGTGGCGGGAGGACTGCAGGAAGGCCTGTGGCAACGGGAAGATCGCATCTTTTGTGAGTTCGGCCGGATGCGGGTTCCCGGCGGCTTTATTCGAGACACACATCCATGTGGATGGCTGACGGTCCAGCAGGTTGTCGAAGAGTCAAGCAACATTGGTACCGCAAAAATCGCTCGTAAGCTGGAAAAGTCAGGTCTGTATGAATATGTCCGGCTGTTCGGATTTGGAAGCATGACAACCGTGGATCTGCCAGGTGAAGTGACGGGAAACGTAAAAAAACCGACACATTGGTCCGGAAGAACGCTGGCATCGATGTCGATCGGACAGGAAATCGGCGTAACGGCATTGCAGATGTCGATGGCCTACGGCGCAATCGCCAACGGCGGTCGCTTAATGGCCCCACGCATCTATCGCCGCCGTTCACCTGACGGCGCCTGGGTGTCCGAACGGCCCCATGTTCTGCGCGAGGTCGTTTCCGAAGAGACGGCAAGAAACGTCGCCGAAGTCCTTGAAGGGGTCGTGCTGCGAGGCACTGGCAAAAACGGACGGGTACCCGGTTATCGCGTAGCCGGGAAAACGGGCACCGCGCAGCGGGCAAGAGAAGGGGGACGAGGCTATGACCCAGACCGGTATGTATCCTCGTTCATCGGCTTTTTGCCGGTAGAACGCGCCGAATTCGTATGTATTGTGATTGTAGACAGCCCTAAGGGCATTCGCTGGGGCAGCAAAGTGGCGGCGCCGGTCTTCAGCCGCATTATGCAACGCATTTTGAGTCTGCGTGACACGGAAGTGAGACATCGGGCAGTCGCTGAAGCCCGCGAGGACGCAGCCGTCAAGGCATCCAGGCCCGTATTGGCGGGATTGTCCCGGAATGTCGCGAAGCGGGTCATGGATCGACACGGTATCAAGCCGATCCGGGCAAACGAGCGCACGATATTGTCGGATAAAGTTAAGGCCCCCTCCAGCGGGACCGTTGAGCCGCGGCACACGGCCGTTGCAGCAGACTCCGGGAAGACCGACGACTACGTCGCGACGCCCAATGTGTTGGGGGTGCCATTGCGCCAGGCTGTGGTTCAATTGACGTCGTCAGGACTGGCGGTGAGTGCTTCGGGCAGCGGGCGAGTCGTATCCCAGACCCCCGGCGCCGGGATGCTGGTTGTCCGCGGCACGACCTGCAATGTCGTGTGCAGCCCGCAGCACACGCCGATTCCAGGCGACATATGACAAAAGCCATGTTATGCGGCTGGTCGACTTCATTTGCCGGATTCCAGGAGCGCAATGGCTTCATCCGGGCAATCCCCGGGTTACGGGTCTGGCCACGGATTCGCGCAGGGTGGAACCGGGCGACCTTTTCGTCGCCATCAGGGGCGGACAGCTTGAGGACCGGCATCGCTTCGTGCCGCAGGCGATTGCCGCGGGAGCCGTTGCGGTTGTCGTTGAAGAACCGGTCCAGGCGGACGTTGCCGTTGTCCGGGTGCCGTCAACGCGGAAGGCGCTGGGCGTATTCGCGGAACATTACTACGAGTCGCCGTCGCGAAAACTGCGGATGGTGGGAGTAACGGGGACGAACGGGAAAACCACGACGGCAATGCTGATACAGGCGTCGCTGGCGGCAGCAGTCGGAGACTGCGGATTGCTCGGGACGGTTGAATACCGTTTGGGCGGCCGCCGGATGCCGTCGGTCATCGGAACGCCTGAAGCACACGATCTGCAGCGGTTGTTGAGAGAAATGACGGACAGCGGCTGCACCGCGGCGGTGATGGAAGTTACGTCGCACGGGCTGGCGCTGGACAGGGTACAGGGCATCGCGTTCGATGCGGCGGTCTTTACCAATTTTTCCCGGGACCATCTGGATTTTCACGGTTCGTTGGAATCCTACCTGGCCGCCAAGAAGCTGCTCTTTGACAACTTGATTCCGAATGCGCTTGCAGTGGTCAACGCAGACGACGAGGCGACCGACCGTCTGTTGAGCAACTGCAGCGCCAGGGCCGTGTCCTACGGCCGGTCCCCGTCCGCCGATGTACGAATCGCGAAAGCTGAAACGGACGGACGCGGGACCCGCATGGATCTTGAAACGCCCTGGGGATCCCTGCAACTCACGCTTGCGCTGCAGGGTCGGTTCCATCAGATGAACGCCGCCGCTGCAATTGCCGCGGGTCTGGCAATGGATGTAGACGCGGAAACGATTGCCGTTGCCATCAGGGACGTGCAGGTGCCTGGTCGTTTTGAGAGCATTCAGGAAGGACAGAATTTCAGCGTGATTGTGGACTATGCGCATACTCCCGACGCACTTGGAAATGTCCTGAGGGCGGCCCGCGAGTTTACGGAAGGGCGACTGATCTGCGTGTTTGGATGCGGTGGCGATCGTGATCGCGGAAAGCGGCCGCAAATGGGACGGATTTCCGCTCGGATGTCCGATCTGACCGTTGTGACGTCCGACAATCCCAGGACCGAAGACCCGGACTCGATACTCAGGGACGTCGTGGCGGGTGTCGGCGGTGCGGACCACCTCGTTGAAGTTGACCGGCGAAAGGCGATTTCACTGGCCATCGAAAATGCTGCGGGCGGCGATCTTGTCGTCATCGCGGGGAAGGGGCATGAAGATTACCAGGATGTCGGAGGACAGAAGATTCACTTTGACGATCGGCAGGTAGCAAGGGACGTCCTGAGCGGCCGGGAATGACCGGCTTCCAGGTGCCGACGGGTTCGAGGCTTCCGGACCTTCACCCGGAACCACAAGTATGGAAGGGATGACACTCGCTGAAGCAGCGGATGCAATGGACGGAGCGCTCGTTGGCGCCGTCGATCCGGCAATCTGTCCAGTCGGAGGGTGCATCGATTCGCGTGTGCTGAACGCGGGGGAATTATTCTTCGCACTTGAGGGAGAGCGCGTCAACGGAAATCGGGATGGACATCGTTTTGTGGGCGATGCCCTCAAGAAGGGCGCATCGGCGGCTGTCGTTTCGAGGCACTGGGCTGAATACCGAAATCGCGGACGCCCGTCCGGAGCGCTGATCGTCGTCGAGTCGCCGGGCAGGGCGCTGGGCGCACTCGGAAGAACGTACCGCCGGCGTTTCCGGATTCCGGTGGTGGGCATCACGGGAAGCAGTGGAAAGACAACAACCAAGGATATGGCCGCCGCCGTGCTGAGCACCCGGTACCGGGTGCTGGCTACCGAAGGCAATCTGAACAACTGGCTCGGGGTTCCGCTGACCCTGCTGCGGCTTTCAGACAGCTACGAAGCCGCGGTGATTGAAATGGGCATCAGCGAACACGGCGGTTTGAAATACCTGTGTGAAATTGCCGATCCCGCGATCGGCGTCATTACCAATATCGGACCTGCACATCTGGAGTTTTTAGGCTCTGTAGAGGGGGTGGCCAAAGCCAAAGGGGAACTCCTGGATCATCTTGAAGAGTCTTCAATGGCTATCTTGAATCTCGATGACCTGTATGTGTCCAAGGAGCGAGCAAGACTTAAGGGGAGACTCCTGGGCTTTGGTATCGAGAAGATATGTCAGTTTCGTGGGGAGGGACTTGTCATAGACCAGGAGGGCTGCGGTCATTTCTCTCTGCAGGGCCGTTTTTTTCATCTGGCCGTACCCGGCCGGCACCAGGTGTACAACGCGCTTGCCGCAGCGGCGGTCGGCGCGGCACTGGATGTGCCGCTTGAGGGGGCCGCTCAAGCACTTGGCGAGTTTCGGCCTTCGAAATTGCGCGGCCGGGTTGTCGAATGGAACGGAATCCGTCTATTGAACGATTCGTACAATGCCAATCCGGCCTCGATGCGGGCGGCCCTGGAAACGCTGGCGAGGATGTCCGTCCCGGAAGGCGGTCGCCGGGTGGCCGTGCTGGGGGATATGCTGGAACTGGGCCCATCGGCCGTTCAAAACCACCGGCACCTTGGAGAACTTGCTGCAAGAGTGGGGATGGACGCCATTTTTGCGCTCGGTGACATGTCCGGTCACGTGTCCCGAGGAGGTATCTCGGGAGGCCTGCCCTCCGACAGGTCCCGGGCGTTCGATGACCGTGAATCCCTCGTGACAGATCTCAAGGCATTTCTCAAGCCGGGCGACCTCGTACTGATGAAGGGCTCTCGCGGCGTTGCGATGGAGACGACAGCGGAGGCACTGGGTTTCGCAATGAAGCCATGAAAAACGGCAGGCGCGAGAATGGTAAGATATTTTCAGGACAGATCACGATAAGCCGAATTATATGTCGACATCAGGTACAGAACGGCAGACCTATTTGCTGATATTGCTGGTCGTCGGGCTGGTGGGATTTGGCCTGGTCATGGTATATAGCGCCAGCACGGCGTTGGGTCAGGTGCGTTTTGAGAGCGACCACTTTTTTCTGAAGCGGTCGGCGTTGCGTACGGTGGTCGGTCTTCTTGCAATGTTTCTGATTATGCGGATTGACTACCGCTTCTGGGCACGTTTCGCCCGGGTCTTTCTGGCCATCGGTTTTCTGGGTCTGGCCGTTGTCCTGGTTTTCAAAATCGCGGACTTCGGCAAAGTGCGCGGCGCGTATCGATGGATTCCATTGCCGGGCGGCGCATTTCAACCTTCGGATCTGATGCGGCTCGCGCTTGTGGTCTATCTGGCGGAATCCCTGAGCAGGCGCCAGGGCCTGGTAAAAGACCTGGTTCAGGGTTACCTCCCGCATATTGCCATCGTCGGCACAGCGATGGGTATGGTCATGTTGCAGCCCGACCTCGGAACGGCGCTGGCGATCGGATTCACCTGCACGCTGATATTGTATCTGGCCGGTGTGCGAGTCAAGCACCTGGCCGGCACGGGGATGGTACTTTTGCCGGTGTTATTTATCGTTGTGTTCGTTCTTGGATATCGAAGAGAGCGGATGATGACGTTCTTCAGTCCCGCGGACGACGTCCAGGGCGCAGGGTATCATGTTATGCAGTCATTGCTGGCGCTGGGCAGCGGAGGATGGTCCGGAGTGGGCCTCGGACAGAGCCTTCAGAAGTATTTCTTTTTGCCGGAGCCACATACCGACTTTGTGTTCAGCATCGTCGGTGAAGAGCTGGGACTGGTCGGTACGGCTGGCGTGGTGCTCTGTTTCGTGATCTTTGCCCGGTGCGGCTTTCAAATCGCCCGGCGCGCGCCGGACCTGCACGGATTCTTCCTGGCGTCTGGCATTACATTCATGATTCTGGTCTACGCGTTTGTGAACATGGGGGTGTGTACCGGACTGATACCGGCCACCGGGCTTCCCCTTCCCTTCATCAGCTACGGTGGAACTTCCATGCTGTTCACGCTGCTTGCCGTTGGTATTCTGATTAACATCGGGAGGTGCGGATCGGCCGACCCGGGAGCGCTTCCCCAACGGACCGGTGCGGTCAGAATGTACCGGACAGGAGATCGCAGGTTCTGATGCCATTACGCCTGTTGTTTGCCGTTACCCTCACCGGCGGCCACACGGTGCCCGCCCTGGGTGTAGCGGCCGCGGTCCGTCAGAGGCGCCCGGATACGATTGTCAGATTCGTCGGTGTTGCGCGTGGTGTTGAGGCCAGGCTGATTCCGCGTGCCGGTTATGTCCTGGAGGCCTTGCCGGTTATTGGCCTTAAACGTCGCCTGCATCTGGATCTGCTGCAATTTCCATGGTCGCTCTTGAAGGGTATCTGTTCGGCACTCCGTATCCTCCTTACGTATCATCCCCACACGGTAATCTGCACGGGCGGCCATGTCAGCGGACCGGTGGGCGTTGCCGCACGATTGCTCGGTATCCCGTTGGTCCTGCACGAGTCGAACAATTACCCCGGGCTCACAGTACGCCTGTTGTCGCGCGCGGCCCGGCAGGTCTATCTGGCGTTTGAAGGGGCAGGGCGCCGTGTGGGCGGACGTGAGAAGCATGTCGTCGGCAACCCGATTCGGGAGGGATGGCGGCGCGTGGACAGGAAAGAGGCTCGCAGGCGGTTTGGTTTGGACGTCGATCGGGTCACGCTGTTCGTCACCGGAGCCAGCCAGGGATCAATGGGAATCAACCGCGCCGTGGCAGAGGCGCTGCCGGTACTGACACAACGCGGCTATCAGATTCTGTGGCAGACCGGCAGTGTGGGATACCGCACGGCGGCATCCGCGGCCCAACCCTGCGGAGGCCGCGTGGTCGTCAGGGAATTCATCGACGATATGGCGGTGGCTTACAGCGCGGCAGACCTCGCGTTGACCCGTGCGGGCGCAATAACGGTAACGGAAATGACGCAACTGGGCGTACCCGCGTTGATGGTGCCATTGCCACTCGCGGCCGAGAACCATCAGGAATACAACGCAAGGGCGGTCGCTCGAGCCGGCGCCGCGCGAATGGTGCGCGAGTCGGAACTCAGCGCGGAGAGGTTGGTACAGGAAGTGTCCGGGATGATCGATTCGAACGGGCTTCTGGCGGATATGGCCCGCCGCAGCCGCGCGCTGGCGGTTCCTGACGCGGCTGTGCGGATGGTGGAGGGAATGGCGCATTGTGGATTGCTGCGCGGTGAGCGATAGTGTCCTGTCCCGAAAACAGGTCGCCTGAATTCGGGACGGAACACCGAGATTGGATGCCGCATGTTGAAACTGAAACCGGGTTGCCGGGTTCATTTTGTGGGCATCGGCGGAGTGGGCATGAGCGCGGTCGCGGAACTGCTGTTTCAGCAGGAATGCATTGTCACCGGATCGGACCGCGAGGCCTCCGCGCTGACGGACCGGTTGGGATCCCTTGGAATCCCCGTTCAAATAGGACATACGTCAGAGGCGGTGGAAAGCGCAGACCTGGTTGTATACACGCCTGCCGCGGGACCGGAAAACAGGGAATTGAAGGAAGCCCGGACTCAAGGGATTCCGACAGTCAAGCGGGCCGCTCTTCTCGGAGAATTGACGGCAGGTCACCGTGTTGTGGCCGTGACCGGCACACACGGAAAGACAACCACAACCGCGATGGTGGGCGGGGTTCTCGAGGCCGCAGGTCTGGATCCAACGGTACTGGTGGGTGGGATCGTTCGTGGTCCTGAAAGAAATCTGCGTCCCGGCTCAAGGACGTTGTGGGCTGTCGAGGCCGATGAATTCGACCGCTCCTTTCTGACATTGCGTCCGGAGGTGGCGGTTGTGACGTCACTCGAGGAGGATCATCTCGATACTTACGGAAACATGGCGGGCCTCTTTCTGGCGTTTCAGCAGTTTCTGGAACAGACAGGCCGAAGCGCGGTGATGGCCTACGACGGGCCGTTCGTGCGCCAATTGAACGCGGGGCATCTTGACGTCTTCACGTACGGGCTGCAGGACACAACGGGGATTTCTGCGCAATCCGTGCTTCAGGACGGCCTCGAAAGTCGGTTTCGAGTGGTCGACCGGGGAAGACCACTCGGCGATATCGTCCTCCGGGTCCCCGGTCGCCACAACGTGAGCAATGCGCTGGCGGCCGTTGGCGTGGGCCTGGCCCTGGAACTGCCCTGGATGGCAATACGCACAGGCCTGGAAAACTTCCGGGGCGTGCGACGCCGTCTGGAGGTGCTTGGCGATCCAGGGGGAGTGTGTGTCGTTAACGACTACGCCCATCATCCAACCGAGGTTCGCGCCGCACTCGAGACGATCAGGGCGTCAGGGACGGGCCGTTTGGTCGCTGTTTTCCAGCCGCACCTGTACTCACGAACCAGAGATTTCGCGGTTGAGTTTGGAAATGCGCTGGGTGAAGCCGACGAGGTCTGGGTAGCCGACGTCTATGCCGCCCGAGAGGACGCGATTCCCGGCGTGACCGGCGAAACGGTGGCGCGTCAGGTGCGGAATGCCGGCTGTTCCGAAGTATTCTATATCGCGGGCCTGGATGACCTGGAACTTCGCCTGTCGAAAGCGCTTGCGCCGGGCGACCTCGTATTGGTGATGGGCGCCGGCGACGTGGAGCAGGTTGCATACGGGCTTATCGACCGGTTATCCGAGGGAGTACCGCGGGCCGATGCATGATGCTTCAAAGCGGAACGCGCTCGCCCGTGAAATCCGGGCACGTTGCAGGGGCGAACTTCTGGTTGATGAACCCTTGAAGAAGCACACCCATTTTGGCATGGGTGGCGCCGCGGACCTGTTCTTCCGGCCCGCGGACATGGATGATCTGGTTACCGCGGTGCCACTCGTTCTGGACTCCCAACTGCAGGTGTTGGCTCTGGGCGGCGGAACCAACATTCTGGTGAGCGACGCCGGTTTCAGAGGGCTGGTCATCTGTCTGACCGGCGGACTTTCCGGAATGGCGGTAGAATCGGATCAGGGCATTGCGCAGGCGGGCGCGAGCCTTCAGGTATTTTCCAGACGCTGTCAGCGCGCCGGACGAACCGGAATGGAGTTCGGATGCGGAATTCCCGGTACCGTGGGGGGCGCGGTATGGGGCAACGCGGGGGCGTGGGGGGGTCAGATCATGGAGCGGACAGCGTGGCTGAGAGGTCTGGACCTCCGATCCGGAGATGCGCTTGAATTGCAGAAAGAATCAATATCGTTCTCGTACCGTCGTACGGACCTTCCCGTGGGATTTCTGATCGTGGAGGCGGGTTTTTTTCTTGAAGAGGACGATCCTGCAATGGTCCAGGCACGCATGGACGAAATGCTGGCGCAGCGAAGAAGCTCCCAGCCGCTTTGGGAGCGTAACGCCGGATGCATCTTCAAAAACCCTCCCGGAACTTCGGCGGGGCTGCTCATCGACAAAGCCGGATGCAAGGGGCTGTCCGTGGGCGACGTTGAAGTATCGGACGTCCATGCGAATTTTATCGTGAATCGGGGTGGTGGCACCTCGGCGGATGTGCTCTCGCTGGCACAAATGGTCCAGGAGAAAGTACGGCAGGCTTTTGGCATTGAAATGAACATGGAAGTTCGCGTTGTTGGCGAGCGCGGTATCGAGAATCCGTGAAACAGCGTGCCGCGACGGGTCCCTGCCATGGATTTCCTTGTGCAGCATCGGTTGTGGAACAGGATTGCGCGAATCCACTGAAACGACGGAGGTCATATGCACAGTCATAGACCGATCTATTCCCGGACGCAGGAACTTGACCGGATACCCTACGAGGATCCGGAACCCCGATCGCCTGTCCGCATTTTGCGGTGGATTGTCGTTATGGCGCTTGTTGGTCTGCTGCTTTTCGGAATTCAGAACGCCTACTCGGCGCTCACCGAATCCGACCTGTTTCGTTTGGAACGCATTACCGTGACGGGCAACCGGCTCCTGAAGGAAAGCGAGGTGGCGGCCCGTTCCGGTCTGAAGATCGGCGTCAATCTGTTTGCGGCCGATCTCAACGCGGCCACGGAACGGTTGTCGGCAGATCCTGCGATCAAGGATGCATTGTTATTGAGGCAACCCCCGGGCGGGCTGCTCATCGAACTGCAGGAGAGGCAGCCGCTTGCGCTGGCCGCAATGTCGGACGGATTGTACGGGCTGGACGGTGATGGCGTGCTCTTTCCGCTACCGCAGTCGCCGTTCGATCTGCCAATCGTAACCGGTATCGAAGCGGTCGTAGACACACCCGTGGCTCACCGGTTTATCCACCTTGTGGCATTCCTGGATCAGCTTCGGGAAAACGCACCAGCGTTTCTGGAAGAGGTCTCCGAGGTACACCTGGTGTCCGCCACTGAGGCTCGTGTCTTTCTGGTGGGCGATGGATTGACGCTTCTCATGCGACTTGAAGATGCGGTTGAACAGGTCCGTTGTTTTGATGCGTTTGTGAAGGCGGAGACGCACGGAATTCCGACGCCGGCCTACGTCGATCTCCGGTTCTCGAATCAGGTCGTTGTGGGTACAGGGTAAGAAACTGTGTCAGGCACCCTTCTTGCAGAAGCCGGAAAGGAACCGAGGATGGCCAAGGGAGATCAGATCGTTGGAATGGATATTGGAACGACCAAAATCTGTGTGGTCGTAGCCGAGGTACAGGATGACGATCAGCTCAGGATTACGGGTATCGGCACAAGCCAGTCCAACGGGCTGAAACGTGGTGTGGTGGTAAATGTCGCCCAGACGGTCCAATCCATTCAGCGCGCTGTTGAAGAGGCGGAGCATGCCTCGGATGTAAGTATCGGGGCGGTCTACGCAGGCATCGCCGGCGATCACATTCGCAGTCTGAATTGCCGTGGTGTGATTGCCGTTTCCGGAAATGACAACGAGATTACCGCTCAGGATGAAGCGCGTGTCATTGAAACCGCCAAGGCAGTTTCGATACCCATGGACCGGGAAATTATCCACGTGCTGCCCCAATCTTTCGTGGTGGATGACCAGCCAGGCGTCAAGAATCCGATTGGAATGTCGGGAGTGCGTCTCGAGGCCGACGTGCATATGGTGACAGGTGCCGTGACTTCGGCGCAGAACATATGCAAGAGCATCCGAAGGGCGGGCGTCGAGGTTGTGGATCTCGTGCTGGAGCCGTTGGCATCCAGCTACGCCGTGTTGTCGCCCGAGGAAGAGGAAATGGGCGTAACGCTGGTCGACATTGGCGGCGGAACAACCGACGTCGCCGTATTCTACGACGGGAGCATCAGGCATACGGCCGTCGTGGGGCTGGGCGGCGAGAATGTGACCAGCGATATCTCAATCGGATTGAGAACACCGCTAGTACAGGCTGAAAACATCAAGCGTTCTCGCGGCTGTTCGTCGCGTTCACTGGTTGAAAAAGACGAGACGATAAATGTGCCGGGAATAGGCGGACGGCCCTCTTTCGAAGTGCCGCGAGTGGAATTGTCGGCGATTATCGAAGCGCGCATGGAGGAAATCTTCACCCTGGTTCATCGTGAAATCCGCAGGACCGACTATGCCGATCTGCTGGCGGCAGGCGTCGTCATCACCGGCGGAGGATCAATGCTCGAGGGGGCGGCTGAACTGGCCGAAGCGGTGTTTGGAATGCCGGTGAGCGTAGGCATGCCGAACGGTGTTACCGGCCTTTCGGACGACGTCACCGAGCCCATCTACGCGACCGGCGTCGGCCTGGTGAAATTCGGACTGCAGCATCAGGAATTCGGCGGCGCGTTAAGCGGCGGCGGCAACGGCTCCCTGGGATCGGTCCTGGGAAGGATGAAGGCGTGGGTGAAGGACTTTTTCTAGGAGGAAAGACGGCCGCGTCCTGCCGGGCGCGCAACAATGCACGAATTACAACGGATGGGTCGACCGAAGGGGTTTGTCCTCTCCACAACGCAAATTGACGGGAGAAGCTATATGGTGACATTTTCGATCACTGACGATGACCAACAGGCGAAGATGCGGGTTGTGGGGGTCGGCGGCGCGGGGGGCAACGCGGTAAACCGGATGATCGCGGCGGACCTGAAGGGTGTGGAGTTCATCGCGGTCAATGCGGATCTGCAGGATCTGGACAGATCCGCGGCATCAAAACGGGTCCAGATTGGCCAGGCAATGACAAAGGGACTGGGAGCGGGCGCCAATCCGGAAATCGGACGGCAGGCCATGGAGGAAGACCGGGACCACGTCTCGGAACTTCTGGCCGGTTCGGACATGGTGTTCGTGACCGCCGGAATGGGTGGCGGTACCGGCACCGGCGCTGCGCCGGTGGTGGCAGAGATCGCCAGAGAGGCCGGCGCGCTGACGGTGGGCATCGTGACCAAGCCATTCAAGATGGAGGGCGTGCCCCGGCTGCGCAATGCGGAGATGGGCATCGCTCAGCTGAAGGATTCCGTGG
The DNA here is from genome assembly GCA_021295655.1 of Candidatus Latescibacterota bacterium. Lineage (GTDB taxonomy): Bacteria > Latescibacterota > UBA2968 > UBA2968 > JAAXHE01. The sequence continues at coordinate 32,377 of JAGWBX010000011.1, read as the reverse complement.
ATACGCTCATCGTCATTCCAAACCAGCGTCTCCTGGACATCTGCTCGGAGGATACCACGTTGCGCGAGGCCTTCAGAATGGCGGACGACGTTCTGCTGCAGGCCACGCGCGGGATCTCGGACCTGATTGCGATACCGGGCGAAGTCAATCTGGATTTCAACGATGTGCGCACGGTCATGCAGCAGGGCGGGGACGCGCTGATGGGAACCGGCACGGCCAGGGGCGAAGGAAGGGCAATCCAGGCGGCCGAGGCAGCGATCAGCAGCCCCCTGCTGGAAGATCTGTCCATCGACGGCGCAAGGTGCGTACTTGTAAATATCGCTGCCGGTAGTGAATTGAAGCTGTTTGAGGTGGACGAATCGGTATCTGCCGTTACAAAAGCGGTTGGCTCCGAGGCGAATGTCATCTGGGGCACCGTTTTGGACGATGCACTCAGCGATGAACTGCGGGTGACAGTGATTGCCACCGGTTTTACCCGGGACGACGATCTCGCTGAAACGAAAGCGCGGCGAGTTGCAACGGACAACCCGCTCGGCCTGGATGTTCCGGCGTATCTGCGCAAAGCCGACGCCGACGCCGAGGTGACGGAGCCACAGGTTGTACCGGAGGAAAACGGAGAGGGAGACTTCGCGCTGGACGACCTGGAAATCCCGTCGTTTCTGAGGCGGCGCCTGAAGGATACGGGCTGACACCGGGTTGCGCCTCGCCCCAACGTATGCTTCCTGGGGATGATGGAGGATCAAGGACATGGACAGCGTGCGATGGGGTATCGTGGGATGCGGCGACGTCACGGAGGTGAAGAGCGGGCCCGGATTTCAGAACGCGAACGCGTCGAGACTGGTGGCGGTGATGAGGCGGGACGTGCAAAAGGCGGCCGACTACGCGAACCGGCACGGCGTGCCGCGGTATTACGGGCAGGCGGAGGCATTGATTGAGGATGACGGGGTCGATGCCGTTTATGTGGCGACCCCGCCGTCTTCGCATCTCGAGCTGGCACTGAAGGTGGCACAGGCTGGAAAACCATGCCTTGTTGAAAAGCCCATGGCGATGAATCACGGCGAATGCCGGCAGATGGTGGCGGCCTTCCGGAACACGGGACGGCCGCTTTTTGTGGCATACTACAGACGGGTCCTGCCTCGATTCCTGCGCGTGCGGGAGTTGCTACACGAAGGAGCGGTCGGCGAGTTGAGTTCGGTACATATTACGCATTACGAACGGCTTGCCCGGGGTGAAGCGGCGCATGGCTGGCGTTTCAGGCCGGAGATATCGGGCGGGGGGCTGTTTATGGACCTGGGATCTCACGGCCTGGACCTGCTGGATTTTCTTGTGAGTCCGATCAAACGGGCCTGGGGATGCGCGGCGAACACGGGCGGTACGTATCAGGCCGAGGACGCGGTCGCGGCCAGCTTCGAATTTGAGTCCGGGATCGTTGGAACAGGCATCTGGAATTTCAACGCGGATTTGTCTGAAGATCGAATGACGTTTACCGGCTCCGAGGGTGAGTTGCAATGTCCGGTTTTTTCGGATTCCGATATTCTCGTGAAAAAAGGCGGGGCAACAACCACCCTCGAATACAGGAATCCGCCCCATGTACATCAGCCGCTGATCCAGACGGTGGTCAATGAACTCCTGGGCGGAGAAACGTGCGAGTCAACGGGCGAGAGTGCGGCGCGGACGGGATGGGTGATGGACCGATGTCTGCAATCGTTCTACGAAGGGCGCATCTGAACGCCCCGGTGTCCTGACCCGAAATCAGGTTGCCTGAATCGGCCGGGACGGTACTATACAGCCGGCCTTCAGGGTGGTCAGGCGGTCTTCCCTGTTTGAAGATATGCCTTCAGCGCGCTCGGGTCCATCCCTGCGATGCCCAGATCGCAAACGTTTCTGCCTGAAGTCCAGCCGTCATCTCCGATGACGATCGATCCCATGTCGACTATCGCGCGCATGGTGGGGGCGGGTACATCGTACTGTGCGCCAACCGAGTGCCACGCCGCAAGACCGTATGGGATGTCTTCCGTGAGCCAGCGGCCGTCCAGGGAGCCGGGCGCCTTGAGACGGGTGAGCATGTAACTGCCGTTAATGGTAGCCCAAAGGTCTCCGTCCGGTCCGAAGCCGGCGCGATGAAAGGCGACATTCGCCGGACACAGGTTGTAACCGAGTCGACTGGCGATCGCGCGGCGTTCGGTATCCACCTGCATGATTACTCTGGCCACGGACGGGGTGACGCCCTCCTCGTAAAAGTAGAATTCACCGTGTGAATACTCCACGCGGCCGGCGTTGAGGAGGACGCCGGCGGGATGGACCACAGGGTTCATTGCGGCCAGGCCGCAGGCCATCACGTCAGGATAACCCGTTAACCCCGGAAAAAGGATATCCAACCGTCCGCGCACGTGTTCGAATTCGCCGGCCGGAAACACGCCCAGGCCCATGCCGGTGACGATTCCCCAGATGGTTGCGGTGTCCGGCGCCGTTTTCCGGCAAACGAAGGGCGCGGTGTCCACTTCGGCAAGAACGACGCCCCCTGTGCCGGCTTCCCTGAGGAGGCGCGCCCATTCGAGGGTACCGAGGGTACCGGGCATGATGACGACGGTCTGACCCGGTCGCAGGTGCGTCGCACAGACTTCCGCGAAGGGTTTGTGAGCGTACGCCGGTACGATGAGCAGAATAATATCCGGCGAATCAAGGGCCTGCTCGATATCGGTGGTGATGCAATGGATCCTGGCCGCACCCTGTCCTCCCGCACCGAGCAGATGGATGATGCCGCCGTCCACAACAGGATCCAGAGATTCCCTGAATTCGGGAATCTCGTATAGCGTGATCTCAAAGCCCTTCAGGCTGAGATTGGCGGCCACGGAAAAAGCGGTATTTCCGCCGCCGAGAACGGTAACGGTCTTCAGGGACATCAGGAGCGCCTCCCAGGTGAACAAACGCATGGCGGAAATGGATTTTACTTTGTTTTGAATTCGGACCTGCCAATCACCTTCCGTACATGTCAGGAACGAATATATACTCGCCACAGTATTGGGACAAGACCGGATTCGTGGACGGACCGCCGGCAATGTTGGTCTGCAGGCCAGGCCGGGCTTATCGACGCATTGCCGCCGGAATTCAGGTCGGATATCCCCATAGACCCGCATGAGCCGGCGGGATGGCCCATTCACGTCCGACAGTTCAACGCGAGGAGGAACGCTTTGCCCTATGAGGATCATAAAAAGCAGGCACAGGGCGCCGTATGCTGCGCCGTACTCACCATCAGCGACACGCGGACGGAAGCCGACGACAAGAGCGGCAGGATAATCAGGGATCTGCTCGCGGCTGGCGGTCACACGACGGGCTTTTACCAGGTCGTCCCGGACGAACCTGCCCGCATCCGTGACCTCGTAATCCGGATTACAGGAGATGGCGAATGCCAGGCCATTCTGACCAGCGGCGGCACGGGCATCGCCGCCAGGGACACCACCTACGAAGCTGTGACGGGCCTGCTTGAAAAGCGGTTGGACGGGTTCGGAGAACTCTTCCGCTTCCTGAGCTGGGATGACATTGGCTCCGGCGCAATGCTCTCCCGCGCCGTGGCCGGTGTGTACCGCGACACGATGATATTCTGCATGCCGGGATCTTCAGGCGCCGTCCGCCTCGCAATGGAAAAACTGATCGTTCCCGAACTGTCGCACCTTGTCTGGGAAATCTGGCGTCAGAAGTAGCCGTCGATCCGACGTATTGCCGGGAACTCCCGGGAAGGCCCGGCGAAGGCCACGCGTACCCGGTGGAAACAGGCAACACGGTACATCCGCATTCGACCGGCCGAAGGCCAGAACCGTACTCTCGGAAACCGCGTTTGAGTCCGTTTGCAGTGTGCCTTTCGTCATTCAGGTAAGGGATTTCATGCCAACACGCACGATCTATATCCTGGTGCTGCCTCTCTTCCTCGGTTGCGCCGGTATCGACTCTGCCCGGGACACAGGCCGTCCGGACCATCACAACGCCTCGTACGACACCGCCGCCCACGACCCCCGTTTCTCGCCGGTTCCCGACCGCATTGTACTCACGTGGAACGGCGATCCATCCAGCTCCCAGGCCTTCACGTGGCGGACCGACGCGTCTGTTGTCGAAGCCGTGCTCGAAATCGCGACGGCCTCCGCATCACCCAGGTTTATGGTCGACGCAAAAAAAATCCCGGCCCGAACCCAGGCCGTGGTCACGGAAAACGGCGCTTCACACTTTCATTCCGCAACCGTTACCGGTCTCCGTCCCGGCGCCCTTTACGCTTATCGCGTGGGCAGCGGCGACACGTGGAGCGAATGGTTCCACTTCCGGACGGCCCTGGACGAACCGGCGCCCTTTTCATTCATTTATCTGGGCGACGCCCAGAACAACATCCTGTCCCTGTGGTCCCGGACCATCCGCGCGTCCTTCGCGACCGCGCCGCATGCGAGCTTCATCCTGCACGCCGGGGACCTGGTCAACCGCGCAAACAGCGACGGCGAATGGGGGGAGTGGTTCCGGGCAGGCGCCTTCATCCATGCAACCGTCAACGCCGTTCCAACGCCCGGTAACCACGAATACGCCAAAGACAAAGAGGGCAGGCGTCGTCTGTCCCGCCTGTGGCGCCCACACTTCACACTGCCGCAAAACGGCCCGGAAGGGCTGAAGGAAACCGTATACTATTTCGATTATCAGGGCGCGCGCATCATCTCTCTTAATTCCAACGAAGATCGCGACGACCAGGTACCGTGGCTTGAATCCGTCCTTCGGGAGAATCCGAACCGCTGGACGTTCGTCACTTTCCACCATCCTGTCTTCTCCACCGGAAAAGGCAGGGACAACGAGTCTTTGCGCGAAGCGTGGAAACCTCTGTTCGACAAATACAGGGTTGACCTCGTGCTACAGGGACACGACCACAGCTACGGACGCGGTTCGAATCTCCCTTCGGGCGCCATTGCCCGCGACGAACGGGACGGTACCGTATACGTCGTATCCGTGAGCGGACCCAAACAGTACAAACTCTCGTCAAGGCGATGGTGGCGGCGGGCCGCCGAAAACACCCAGTTGTACCAGACCATCGCCGTAACCGGTGACACACTGCGGTACGAAGCCCGCACGGCCACCTCTGAACTCTACGACGCATTCGACCTCATAAAACAGAAAGACGCTCCAAACATGCTCGTCAACCGCATACCCGACACACCCGCACGCACCCACATGAACACCATCGGCGGTCGAAAATAGCCGGGAACCGGAGGGGCAATGCCAAGGGTGGGGCTGATCGCGCATCCTGACTTTTCCCGGCATGACACCGGCTTCGGGCACCCGGAAAAACCTGAACGGCTCATCGCCATCCAGCGCCGGCTGGACGAGGCCGGTCTCAGAGACCGGCTGGTCAACGTCGCGCCCAGAATGCTGGAAGCCGACCGGCTGGAGACGGTCCACACGTCCCGGCACATCAGGGATGTACAACGCCGATGTGAACAAAACATACGCCTTATGGACGCGGGGGACACGTTAATATGCCCTGCGTCATTCGACGTCAGCCGTCTCGCGGCAGGGGCGGCATGCGAGGCGGTGGAGGCCGTCATGGATGACCGTGCAGACGCCGTATTCTGCGCCACGCGTCCACCGGGCCACCACGCTGAACGGGACAGGGCGATGGGCTTCTGCCTGTTCAACAACGCGGCCGTCGCCGCCCGATACATCCAGGAAGCCCACGGGCTGGAACGAATCCTCATCGTCGACTGGGACGTACATCACGGGAACGGTACCCAGAACATCTTCGAGAAAGACCCCACGGTCTTCTACTTCAGCGCACATCAGTACCCGCACTATCCCTGGTTCAGCGGCAGCAGCGGCGAAAGGGGAATCGGCGCGGGAAAGGGAACGAACCTGAATGCCCCCCTGCCCGCCGGCGCGGGAGACGAACAATTCATTCGCGCATTTGACGAACTTCTGGCCCCCGAAATGGAACGTTTTCAGCCGGAATTCGTTATCGTCTCATCCGGTTTTGACGCGCACGTCGACGACCCGCTTTCCGGCACCCGGGTTACGGCGGACGGATTCGCCGAGATGACGCGCAGGGCTCGTCATCTCGCGGGGACGTACGCAAACGATCGTCTCATCTCGGTTCTGGAAGGCGGTTACGACCTGAACGGCCTTGCCCAGTGCGTCGAATACCACTTGAGCGCCCTGCTGGATACCGGTTAGCAGACTCCGGCGGCCCTGCGTGCCGGCGCCGGCCGTTGGAACGTTTGACTCGATCCGGTCGTCTACACCCTCGGCCTCGGCCCCGCGGGCAGCGTGCGTCGATTCCGTTTACGGAGGCAAAGTGAGTTCAAGAGACCCTGTCGTCGCATTCCAGGGTGAAATGGGCGCATTCAGCGAAATGGCCGCCCGCAGTTACTTCTGCGAAAATGTCCGCGTGGTTCCACAGTCCGATTTCGAAGGCCTTTTCAACGCCGTCGCCGGGGGCGGGTGCACGCACGGCATGGTACCCATTGAGAATTCCCTCATGGGGAGCATTCACGAAAACTACGATCTGCTCCTCCAGCAGGATCTCTACATCACAGGCGAAATCAAGCTGCGAATCGTGCACCACCTCATTGTCAATCCCGGTGTCAGGATGGAAGACGTGAGGCAGATCTACTCACAGGCGCCTGCCCTGGCGCAATGTACCGAGTTCATTCGATCCGCCGCAGGCGTCGAAGCCGTGGTTGCGCACGACACGGCTGGCGCCGTCAAACAGATCAAGGAAGAAAACGCGAGAGATGCCGCCGCCATCGCCAGCGCACAGGCGGCCATCGACTACGATCTGGAAATTATCCGCGAAGGCCTTGAAAACGACCACCGGAATTATACCCGGTTTCTGGTTGTCGCGTCCGAACCGGCTGAACCTGTCGATCCCGCTAAAACCACCGTCGTCTATACTCTGGATCACATCCCCGGAGCCCTGTTCAAAAGCCTGGGCGTATTTGCAATGCGGGATATCAATCTCCTCAAAATCGAATCGCGCCCCTTGAGCGGCCGGCCCTGGGAGTATGTCTTCTACCTGGATTTCGAAGGTCACCTGGCCGGTGAAGATTGCCGGCAGGCGATTGACCACCTCGAAAAAATGGCCAGTTTCCTCAAAATCCTCGGCTCCTACACGCTGGGAAAGACTGTCGAAGGCAGTCTGCGGGAGAAAAGGGTGGCCCCATGAACCTGGCGCGCAGGATGGACAAGCTCGGTACTGAATCCGCGTTCGAAGTGCTCGTCAAGGCGCGAGACCTCGAAGCCCGGGGCAGGGACGTGGTCCACCTTGAAATCGGCGAGCCCGATTTCGACACACCGCCCCATATCGTCTATGCCGCCGGGCAGGCGCTTCGTTCGGGTCATACCCACTACGGTCCTCCGGCGGGTCTGCCGGAACTCCGCGAGGCCATCGCAGGCGACGTCTCCAGGTCCCGTGGGATTCCGGTAAATCCGGATCAGGTCGTGGTCACGCCCGGCGCCAAACCGATTATGTTCTACGCCATTCTGGCCCTCGCGCAGCCTGGAGACGAGGTCATCTATCCCGATCCGGGATTTCCCATCTACGAGTCCGTAATCAGATTTGCGGGCGCCCGGCCTGTACCCATTTCGCTCACGGAGGAACGCAACTTCGGCCTCGACGTGAATGAACTTGCGGACCGGATCACGGACCGCACCCGGCTTCTCATCATCAATTCCCCGCAAAACCCCACCAGTGGCATTATCCCTCCGTCAGACCTGAAGTCGATCGCGGAGCTTGTCGTCGACAAGGGGATCCCGGTACTTGCCGACGAGATCTACTCCCGGATCCTGTACGACGGCGAATTCCATAGTATCTCGGTGTACGAGGGGATGCAGGACCAGACCATTATTCTGGACGGCTTTTCCAAGACGTACGCGATGACGGGGTGGCGAATCGGGTACGGTGTGATGCCGCAAAGCCTGGCGGAAAAGTTCGGGCTCCTGATGGTCAACAGCAACTCCTGCACCGCGACGTTCACCCAGCGGGCGGCCCTGGCCGCACTTCAGGGCCCGCAGGATAACGTGCGCGCGATGGTGGCTGAATTCAAACGCCGGCGGGACATCTTTGTCGCGGGACTCCGCGAAATCCCGGGCATCCGCTGTCCGCTTCCGGGCGGCGCGTTTTACCTCTTTCCGAATGTTGAAGACCTGGGGCGTTCCTCCCAGGAATTCGCCGACTACCTTCTGTACGAAGGCAACGTCGCAGCACTGTCCGGCCGCGGCTTCGGCGCCTTCGGCGAAGGCCACGTCCGCTTTTCGTACGCCAATTCGGTCGAGAATATCCACAAAGCGCTGAATCGTATCGCGGAATGCGTGCGGAAAATCCGGGGATGACACGCGGCTTGAACCGTGACGTTCGGGTTGGAGGATACCGTCGCCGTTTCGCCGAATCAAGGCGGGTCCGATGCTGCAGACGGGAGACCCGGCTTGCGGGGGCTTACAAAAAACCCCGGTGACGAATCGTCATCGGGGCTTCTTGCAATGAATGCGGAGATGGAATTCAGCTGCGCGCGAGGCAGGATATCCATCGCTTGAGGCCGGCCTCCCCGCCTTCTACCACATCACACGAAAAGACGTCGCCGTGCTCACTTCCTGCCGGCTGTTCATGTCGAGGACATTCACCCGAAAGTCCCGGGGGCCGGGAAACATCTCCAGGTTCAACGCCTGGTATATCGGCTCCCACGCCTGCGAACCCTTATGGGTATAGGAGACCGCCGTTGTCCATTCCGGTTTCTCCTCCGCACCGTCTTCCTTTAAGGTACGAATCTGGTAGGTTATCTGATAGTTGGTGGCGCCGAACCGGTCCTTCCGCAGATTGTAGATTTCAAAGTAAAAGTACGCCTGCGCGCCCTGCCGGTACTGTTTGAGCGGATTGGGCAGAATGAGATACCGCTCCCGTCCGTAGGGCGCCTGCTCCCTTTCGACAATCCGTCGCGCAAGCAGCATATCGCTCACGCTCAGCGAATCGTATCCGAATTCCCCAATCTGCAATACGCTCCGGAACGTACCTATTGATTTTGTCTTCCTGTCCTCAGCCTCCGCCGCGATGAAGTATTTACCGGGCGACAGCATCAGCTTCTCGCCGGTAAACAGATACCCTTCCCGAGTCGCTTCATACTGAACCCACGGCATGACGTCGACCCTTCCGACGTCCCTCCTCAGGGTGTCCCAATCCGCATCGAACAGAAACAGTCCCTGGCGTATTTCCACCGCCTGCGCCCCGGTTTGCGCCTCTTTGTGTTGTACTTCCTCTCCCGGAAGCGCGTAGTATACCTCCACTCTGGCCTTGTCCCCTTCCCCGCGGAACCGGGCCATCTGGTACGGGGCATCGTAACGCTCCCATTTGTATGGGTCCTTATAGTATTCGGGCAACTTTGCCGTCAGCCTCTCGAAATCCACCGGCTGTCTTCCCAACCAACCCACCCGATAGCGCCAGGTATCCCGCGTATCCGTATTCGCAAACAGCAGCCGAAACCCGCCGTAGTCCCACATCTCCAGACGGGAACGATGTTTAAACGGCGTCGTCCCCTGCTGGCTCAGCCAGAACAGATGATCCTGGTACCAGACCGGCTCATCCAGACCGGTATCGATCTCCGGCGGCCGGACACTCCTTGCCTCCGGACGTCCATACCGGATATACGCCTGACCCTTGTCCGTCGTCCAGCCCGCAATTCCACGTTCCGGATCTCCGAAACGAAGGTTGACGTACGCCACCCTTCCGCAGTGCTCCATCAGGCGTTCGTTAACCGGCGTGAGGAACAACGGATCGCGTCCGGTCCAGAATGCCCGCAACGCCTCGTCGTCGGGGAGGTCTTCGCCAGCCTCCACGTCCTGTTTGCCCACCAGCATGAATACGGACATCATGAACTGCTGTTCGCGACCGGACATCCGTTTCAAACCGTTCACATAGGCGGGATAGGCGCGCTGGAGTTCGTCCTGCGCCTGGTATGCCAGTCCCAAAAAGAAATGGACGTCCGGATCCTCCGGCCGGCGATTCAGGAAGTCCTCGAAAAGCGCCGCCATTTTTTCCGGCATCCGGGCTTCGTAATACACCAGTCCCAGCAGTAACAGCGAAGGTCTGTGCTCCGGATCGACATTCAGAGCCCTGGTCAGATATCCGATCGCCTGGTCCCGGTCCTTCTCCCCGAATCTTTCCAGACTGAATGATCTGGTTCGCCGATTGCCCAGGTCGTCATATTGATAGTCGATGCGCTCGCCTTCGAGATATCGCGACATCTGCCAGGCCGCATACCGGCCGGCCAGGTACAGCGCGCCGACGTGGTCCGGATTCATGTCGATGGCTTTTTTCGCGATCTTGTAGGCATGGCCTCTTCTGCCCAGGGCCCAAAGGACCCTCGCGTACTCGATCCGAAAATCGATATTCGTCCTGTCTTTCCGAATCGCCCGTTGCAGCCACGTGGAGGCCTGCCTGCGGGTACCCGGTGTGCTCTCATCGCTGTAGAGTCGGGCGAGCTCGTACATTGCCCATCCTGACTGATCCTGCCGGACCGCCTCCCTGATGAGCTTTTCGCGTGTCCGGTATTCGACCGCTGTATCCGATGCCGCCGCAAGGAGCGAGTCTACACGCGCCGAGACCGCCCGGGCGGCTTCGGCCTGCGCCGCGAAAACCGGAATGGCTGCTGCAATCACAAAAACCAATGCCCGCATACACCCTCCTGGTACAGGTGGCGTCCAACCTCCCAAAACCTGTAACATCGCCACAAATGGCAGTTTGACAAAGAAATAAATGCCCAGTATCATGTATACGAACGACCGGTAGAAAAGTTCTCCGGTCCTTCCAACGGAACGATATCCCAGTTGGGGAAAATGCGGTCTACGGCTTATATTTCGGCAGCCCGCGTTTCGACACGTGGCAGCGGTGTTTCAGGAGAATTCGATGGCGAACCCTTATACTCAACCGGCCGAGGTCATCAGCCGCTGGATCACCGACCGCCAGCGCCTGCTTCGAAACGAGACGGAAGACTTTCTCCGAAGCGAGATCCTGAACTACGGCCCGCGCCAGACCGCGCACTGGAATCGGGACTACAGCTCGGTTGAAGCCTTCGAGCGCTCGGTCGAAGTCAATCGCCGCCGCTGGCAGGAAACGATCGGCGTCTTCGAGTACGACGGAACAGAACTCGAACCGGTGCTGGATCCGTGGTACGAAAACGACAGGTTCACCGCCTGGTGGATTACCATCAGATTACTCGGCAATCTGCGAGGGCGCGGAATACTCGCCCTGCCCAGGGGCTCGGACGGTCCCGCCCCGCTCGTCATCGCCCAGCACGGTATCGGGTCGTCGCCCGAAAAGGCATTCGGCCTGGACGATCCGAACGATACCTACAAATCCTACGCCCGCTGCCTGGCGGAAGAGGGATTCGCCGTGATCGCTCCGATGAACATCATGGGCGGCCCTGCCCGGGCGCGGCAGGAACGCCTCTGCAAGCTGCTTGGCAAAACCCTGTGGGGCCTTGAAGTCTTCCGCACTCAGCGGCTTCTGGACTACCTGGAAACTCGCCCTGAAGTAGATATCGAACGCACCGCCATGTACGGTATCAGCCTTGGGGGCGCCTACACCATGTTCACGACTCCGGTCGAGCCCCGCATCAGGGCCGCCGTGGTCTGCGCCTGGTTCAACCACAGGCGCAACAAAATGGCCGTGGACGACCCCCGTTACAGCTGCTTTCTTTCCGTCAACGAGGAGCACGTCTGGATTCCCGGCTGGCTCAGCGCGTTCACCGACAGCGACCTGGTCTCGCTCATCTGTCCCCGTCCACTGCTGGTAGAGCAGGGCAAGGCCGATGGAATCGCCTGGTGGCCGATGATGCTCGACGAGTATCACCAGGCCTGTGAACACTACGCCAGACTCGGTTTGTCCGAAAATATCGAAATTGACCTTCACGAAGGCGGCCACGAGATTCGGCTGGACAGGAGCCTTCAATTTCTGAAGAAATGGTTGAAGCCGTAGCCGGTCACGTACGGAATTCCGGATTACGTTCCGAATCTCGAGGGATGGACCGGACGATCCAAAATACAAAACACAAAGGAAAAAAACATGGTTAAACTCGGTGTCTTCGGATGCGCGGGCATTTCAACCCATCAGCTGAATTCCGTATGGGACGACAATTGCGTCCGGGTGGTCGCCGGTGCGGATGTGCGTCCGGCGCAACTCGACCATTTCAGGGAAAGATTCGGTATGCGTCAGGGGTACGCGGATTACAGGGTGCTGCTTGGCGAAGCCGATATTGACGCCGTCATGATCTGCACGCCCACCTTCCTCCATCCGGAGATGGCGATCGCCTCCGCGGAGGCCGGCAAACACATCTTTTGCCAGAAACCCATGGCGATGAATTCGTACGACTGTTATCGTATGATCCAGGCGTGCCAAAGAAATAACGTTAAACTCCAGATCGGTTTCGTCAGGCGTTTCGACAACGACTGGGGCACGGTCAGAAAAGTCGTCGAATCCGGCCGGTTGGGCAGCCCCGTTCTCTGGCGCCAGATCTCCGGCGGCTCGCCCCCGGGCAGCCCGTTCTTCATGGACCGCTTTCAGGGCGGCGGGCCGATGATCGACGGCATGGTCCACAACTACGACTTCGCGGTCCACTGTTTCGGCGAACCCGTGGAAGTCAAGTCCATGCCCATCAAAATTCACCACACGTCCAGCGCCTGGGATACGGGCACCGTCCTCGTCCGCTTTGAACGTGGCGACGCCATTATGTGTTCCTGGTCCTGGGGACTGCCGGCCGGCGTTCGTCCCAGAGGGGGTACGGACATTATCGGTCCCAATGGCGCACTCTCATTTCCCGGGAACTACGATCCGAAGAAGGTCGAAGGCAAGTACGACGCCGACACGCAGGGCGCCTATCTCCTTTCCCTGGCTGACGGCGAAGAGGAAGTCATCACCTTTGAAAAGAAAAACATGTTCCGGGATGAGTTGCTGCATTTCGCCGACTGGGTTCAAAGTGGAACCGATCCCCTCGTTACCGGTGAAGACGGCCTGCGCGCCACGCGGATCGCCGAACTGGCGCTTGACGGCGGCGGACTGTATCAGCCCGCGTAGCGCATGTGGCGAGAATGCCGGCAGGATTCGAAGGAAACGGGTAGATATAAGGGACACAACTGATTTCAGAATTCCCTCCGGTAAGAGATACTCATGAGCTTGTTAGGCACCGCCCTCGCGCAGACACGACAGACCGCCGATCGGCAGGACAACCGCCGCGCCATTCTCGACGCCATTAACCGAGCCGCCGCACTCCAGGCGGAAAAGTCCCCCACCAGGGCACCGCAATGACCGCTCGAACCGTCCTGTTACTGGCCGTTTTCCTCTGCGCGGCTCCAACGCTGTACGCGCAGGTCAGCGAAGCGCCGCCAGAAGCCGACTTCAACGGCGACGACGCCGTCGACTTCCAGGATTTCATTCTGTTTGCACGGGCTTTCGGCACCGGGCAGGTCCTGTACGACCTGGATGGGGACGGCACCGTCGGCTTCGGGGACTTCGTGCGCTTCGCCAGGTCGTTCGGACGTACCGGCGCCCCCATCCCCCGGGTCCGCGATATCGGGATCCCGGTACGTTCCGTCAACTGGGTCCGGCTCCATCCCGGCCGGAACGATGAGGGCCGCCCCCGCGTGTACGTCACGATGGGGCAACAGGCCGACAACCTGTTCGTCCTGCAGGTCGACCCCGAAACCGGCGAGTTCCACCAGTTCGTTTCCCCTGTGCCGCGCTCCAACTACCCCACCGCCACCCTGATGAGCCGTTCCGGCCGCCTCTACATCGGATCCGCGTACGCCGGCCACCTCCTCTGTTTCGATCCCCGTCTGAACGCCCTTCTGGACCTGGGCGCCATCAACCCGGGGGCCGCCACCTTCCCGTGCCGCATGGATGAAGACCGGAACGGCCGCATCTGGATCGGCAGCTATCCGGGGGCCGACCTTACGGTTTACGACCCGAAAACCGGCGAGTTCACCCGCTACGGTCGAATGTCCGAGGTTGATCTGTACAACTATCCCCTGGTTGCGCCAGACGGCAAGATCGCCTGCCTGATCCGGCAGACCCGGCCCCACGTCGTCGTGTTTGATCCTTCAACACAGAAGCGCTATCTCGCAGGTCCGATTACGTTCAAGGGACAGGGATCGCTTACGCTGGAGAGAAGGCGAGACGGCAACCTCTACGTGATCACGTCGGACTACGGCAATTTCCTGATTTCAGGGAACGAAGGAATCGCCGTTGCAACGCTGCCGGGCCGCATGCCGCCTCCCACGCTTCCCGACGGCAGCACGTTCTTTTTTTCGGATGCCTCGGAACAGATCAATCGCACACTCAGCATCCGCCGTTCCTTCGGCAGCGTCCGCACGTTCGAACTCGATTACAAGGCCAGTGGGAGCGACATTTTCTATATCCACACGGGCCCCGACGGATTGATCTACGGCTCGAGCATTCTGCCCTTGCACCTCTTCAGGTTCAACCCCCTCTCCAGTGAACTGATCGACCTGGGCAAGTGCTCCCGTTCCGCCGGCGAGGCCTATTCGATGGCAAACCACCAGGGCAAACTCTACATCTCCTCCTATCCGGCAGCTCGCATTTCGGTGTACGACCCTGCCCTTCCCTACCAGTTTGGCACGGGACCGGAAGACAACCCCCGCGATCTGGGCCGGCTGGACGACATCTCCTACCGGCCCCGTTCCACGCTTGCGGGCCCGATGGGCAGGGTCTGGATCGCGTCCGTACCCGACTATGGCCGGTGGGGCGGACCCCTAGCCTACTATGATCCCTTTACGGAAGAAAGAAAGTCCTACAAACGTATCGCGGGCGACGCCAGTTGCTATACCCTGGCCCACCTGGAATCGCAGAAGCTCATCGCCGTGGGTACCACGATCAGCGGCGGCAGCGGCACCCGGCCCCGCGTCAGCGAAGCCACACTCTTCCTCTGGAACTACCAGACGGAAGCGAAGGCCTGGGAAGGCACGATCGAGCGTGGAAGCGCGCCCGCATCGGTTTTCAACGCGTTGCTCGCGGGACCCGACGGCATGCTATACGGCACGGTTCGGGGCCGCGGTCTCGACGAGCTCTTTGTGTTCGATCCCGGCACCCGCACCTTTACCCACCGACTCCCCCTGCCCGGCGGCCGTCCCCTCGACCTGGGCCTGCAAAACGGTCCGGACGGCAAGATATACGGCTTCACCAGTACGCTCATCTACAGTCTGGACCCCTCAACCCGTCAGATTGAGGAAGTGCTTCGCGTGGACAACGGGATCCGGATCGCCGGTCCGATTCTGGGTAAAGAGATTTATTTCGCGACCGGCGCGGTACTCAGGTCCGCCACCATTTTCTAGCGTGGACGGACCCGCCAATCCCCGGTGAATGCCGGAACGGGTGGGTTTTTCCGGTTGCATGTCCGCCGGTCAGAAGATATCGTTGGGCATCCAGCTTCCTGAAATCCCGATTACGTCCATCAACAAGATATCCCACTTCAGCCTGGAATAACGAATGGCCGCATCCGAACGCAGAAAACTCCGTATCGCCTTTATCGGCGCTGGAGGCATCGCCGGCACCCACATGCGTTGTTTCTCCGAGATGGATGACGTGGAAATGGTCGCTATGGCGGACATCTCCGAGGCGGCCCTTGAAGGACGTTCGAAAGAGTACGGCATTGCCAATTGCTTTGCGGACTACGAGACCATGCTGGGCAAAGTCAGGCCCGATGCCGTAAGCGTCTGCACGCCGAACGGCATCCACGCGCCCGCCGCCATTGCCGCACTCGATGCGGGCGCTCACGTCATTGTCGAAAAACCCCTGGCCATGAACGCACGCGAAGGGAAAGCCATGCTCGACGCGGCCAGAAACCACGGCCGCAAGCTCGTCATCGGCTTTCAGCACCGCTTCGACCCGAAAACCCAATTTATCAAGAAGGCCGTGGACAGCGGCCGGATGGGGAGAATACTGTTCGGCCGCGTGCAGGCCCTCCGCAGGCGCGGCATTCCTAACTGGGGAGTGTTCGGCCGTAAGGAACTCCAGGGTGGCGGTCCGCTCATGGACATCGGCGTACACGTGCTGGAAGCCGTCCACTACATCATGGGCTCGCCCAGACCGGTGGCTGCCAGCGGAAACGTCTTTACGTACCTCGGCGACAGAAAGTCGGAAACCGCCTGCAGATGGCAGAACTGGGACCATGAGAACTACACCGTTGAAGACCTTGCCGTGGGCCAGATCCGTTTTGAAGACGGCGCCGTCATTCACGTTGAATCCAGTTTTGCCGCCCACGTCCCGTCCGACGTATGGAACTTTCAGCTGATGGGCGATAAAGGCGGCGCCACCTGGGACCCACTCTCGATCGCACGCGATGACAACGGATACATGGTAAACACCGAACCGGGCTGGCTGCCGAAATCCGATTTCGGATCTGCTTTCGGGGCGAAATTACGCAATTTCGTCGACCACGTCCTCTACGATGAACCCACGTTCGCGCCGGCCGAACATGGGCTGATGGTGCAGAAGATGATGGATGCGATTTACCTGTCCGCTGAAAAAGGACGGGAAGTGGAAATCGAATAAGAACCCGGTTTTCCTATTTACCCGGGAAACGGCATGAACGCGTCGATCGAATCCAAAGACCTGATCGCCGAATCGCGCCACCTCTGGCAAAGCTACTTCCAGGGCGAGCAGCCCGATAAACCCCCGATGACGATTACCCATGGCGACGGTCTGTACATTTATGACGCCGCGGGCAACGAATACCTGGACACCTTCGCCTCGTTGCTCACCACCCTGTGCGGACACGGCCGCGCCGAAGTCATCGACGCGGTGAACGAACAAATGCGAAAACTGGCCTACTTTCCCGGCGGCCAGGACGTCCTGATCGAACCTGCCGTCAGACTGGCGGCGAAACTTGCCGAAATCGCACCGGGTCGCCTCTCGGTCTCATTCCTTGTCAACGACGGCTCGGAAGCCAACGAGGCGGCCATCAAACTTGCGCGCAGCTTCCATTGGGCCAAAGGCGAGAAGAACCGCTACAAAGTCATCTTTCGAAGAGGTTCATACCACGGGGCAACGCTCGGCGCGCTCTCCGCAACCGGCCTGGCAGGGACTCGCGAGCCCTACGAACCCCTGCTGCCCGGGTTCAGCCATGCCATGCCGGCGAACTGCTATCACTGTGAACTCGGCCTGGACCCGGAAACCTGCGCGCTGGCCTGCTTCAAGAATCTGGCATCCGTTCTTGAATGGGAGGGGCCCAAATCCGTCGCCGCCGTCATCATGGACCCCATCCCCGGATCAAACACGGGCTTTCCCCTTCCCCCCGACGGATATCTGCAGGGCGTGCGCGATCTCTGCGACCGGCACGGCGTCCTGCTCATTTTCGATGAAATTCAGACGGGTTTCGGCCGCACCGGGAGGATGTTCGCGTGTGAAAACTGGGGCGTTACGCCGGACATCATGACCGTCGCCAAGGGGTTTTCGGGTGGCTATCTTCCCATCGGCGCCGCGATTGCAACGGAGCAGATAGCGGAGGCCATTCGAAAGGCCGGTACGGGATTCCGGCACATCCACACCTTCGCCGGCCACGCCGCCGCCTGCGCCGCCGCACTTGCCCATATCCGGATCATCCAGAACGAGAACCTCGTGCAACGCGCCGCTGAACTGGGAGATTATTTCCGAAAAAGGCTGGAAGAACTCTACCGGTATCCTCTGGTGGGAAACGTGCGCGGTCTCGGCACCCTCTGGGCAGTGGAACTCGTTGCAAACCGGGGAACAAGAGAGCCTTTGAATCCCCCCGGCAAGGTGGGGAGCTTTGTCGCCGATTTCTGCCGGAAAGCCGGCATGATCCTGCGCAACAACGGCGACGTCCTTGTTCTGGCCCCGGCTCTTGTTATGACCTTCGCACAGGCAGACAGGATGCTCAACCTGCTGCACGACGCCATCGGTGCGGCAATGAGCCATTGCGAACAAGAAAACGACGTCTTTCAGTGGAACCACGAATTGTCCGTGACCTAGGCTCCCGACCGCCGCGGGACGCCAGGTGACGCCGGGTACCGCTTCCTTACGTGTGAGAAAAAACTGATGATGCCGGAGAAACAAAAGTGTCTCGAGATGCTCCGCCGGATGTACCGCATCCGCTTTTTCGAAGCGCGGGTAAGGGACCACTACGACTACACCAGCTACCTTCGCGACAATCCGGAAAACGAAGGGGTCATCTCCGGCGCGGCCCACCTGGCCATCGGCCAGGAAGCCGCCGAGGTCGGCGTCTGCGCCGCCCTCGAGCCGGATGACTTCGTGGCCAGCACGCACCGGGGTCACGGCCATGCCATCGCCAAGGGCGCGGACCTCAAACCGATGATGGCCGAATTAATGGGGCGGAAACACGGGTACAGCGGTGGATGCGGCGGTTCCATGCACATCTTCAGTTCGGAACTCGGACTGATTGGAGGGAACGGGATCGTGGGTGCTCAGATCCCCATTGCCACCGGCGCCGCCTTCTCTGCGAAATATCGCGGCACGCGGCAGGTGGCCGTCGCTTTTTTCAGCGAAGGGGCCGCCAACCAGGGCGCATTCCACGAAGCTCTGAACATGGCCGCGCTCTGGGACCTCCCCGCCGTCTACGTCTGCGAGAACAACCTCTACGCCGCCACCACGCCCGCAACCATCACGCTATCGCCTCCCGACGTCGCCGTCAAGTCCGCCGCGTATGACATGCCCGGCATCATCGTCAACGGCCAGGACGTCCTCGAGGTGTACAGGGTCGCTTCCGAGGCTGTCGCCAGAGCGCGCGCCGGAAACGGACCCACGCTCGTCGAATGCAAGACGTATCGCTTTGTGAGCCACGCGGGCGGCGGCAAAGGCGACCACAACAACCCGGAGGAACTGGAGACCTGGAAGAGGAAGGACCCGATCGCCCTCTTCGAACGCAAGCTCTTCGACGCCGGACGTCTCACGGACCGGCAGAAACAGACAATCATCTCCGAAGCCGAAGCTGCCGCCCGCGAGGCGGTCGACTACGGCAAACAATCGCCCTACCCTGAATTCGACGATATGCCCGTTACCCCGGGAGTACCCGTGTAGTGTCCCGCACTACGTATGCCCAGGCCATTAGCGACGCCATCCGGGAAGAAATCGCCCGCGACGAGCGCGTCTTCACCATCGGCGAGGACATCGGTCCGGTCCGCGATCCGGAACGACTCTGGGACCAGTTTCGCGAACGCCGCACGTGGCAGACGCCCATATCCGAATCCGGCTTCGTCGGACTGGCGGTCGGCGCCGCCATGACCGGCCTGCGTCCGGTGGCCGTCATCATGTATTGCGACTTCGTGACCGTCTGCATGGACCCCATCGTCAACCAGGCCGCCAAGATCCATCTGATGTCCGGGGGGAACGTCAACGTCCCGCTGGTGATCCGCACGCCGGGCGGCGCCGGCACGCGCGAGGCCGGTCACCACAGCCAGAGCCTCGAGAGCTGGTTCGTCCATACACCGGGATTGAAGGTGGTGATGCCGGCCACGGCCGCCGATGCCAAGGGCCTGATGAAATCCAGCATCCGCGATGACGGTCCGGTTGTTTTCATCCAGCACCGGCTGCTGGGTGACATCGAGGATACCGTGCCTGACGGCGATCACGTCGTTCCCCTGGGCAAGGCCGACGTCAAGCGCGAGGGCGCCGACGTTACCGTTGTCGCCGTTTCCTACGCTTTGCAGAAGGCGCTTCAGGCGGCTGAATCCCTGGGCGGGGAGATTGGCGTCGAAGTCATAGATCCCCGTACACTCGTACCTCTTGACGTGGAAACCATCCTTCGCTCGGTCAGGAAAACAGGTCGCCTCCTGGTCGTGCACGAAGCGCCGGCGCGCGGCGGCATTGGCGCCGAAATCGTCCGCCAGATCGCCGAACGGGGCTTTAAACACCTTCGCAGACCTCCAAGGGTTCTGGGCGGCCTGAATACACCCATGCCCTACAGCGCCCCGCTGGAAGACGCCTGCCTACCCCAGACCGAGGACATCGCCAACGCCATCAGGAATTGCGTGCACGGTTAGACTGGCTCGCGGCTTGGTGATGCTCAACCCTTCCTGTCCCAGCTTCGCCCCTGCTGTTATCCTGAGGAGGCCCTCCAGGCCGACGAAGGATCTACTGCGGCGATGGACGATACCCTTGCTCCTGTTTTCAGACACAGCCCGCCAAGCAGGACAAACGTGCCCATTTCAAGCGAAGCCATCCATCGATTGACGCTGCAATCACTCCCCCTTTTAGGGGGAGTCGCAGAAGCCGAGCCGGCCCCCTGAGCCGCTGCCCTGAGCTTACCTGTATTGAGCTTGTCGAAATGTCGAAGGGTGTCGAAATACCGAAGGGGCCGTCGACGGCTGATGCGGTGGGGGCTTCGATTTCACCGGCCTTTAGCGGCCGAAAACCCAGGATCGCCATTCCCTGGCGTTTCCTATATGCCGATCATGGATGGCTTGATTGGGTCGATCCGTGATATTGATCAGATCTTCGATACCCTTGATGGCGGCTTATCTGTGTTCACTGGCGATCCTGAGGTGCTGAAGCGCGAATTCATTGGGCAAGAATTGAGAGAATTCGACTTCGACCGATCGCTTACATTATCTGGGAACGTATCCGATCCTCAGCCCAGCTGACGACGGATTCGGCAATTTCCATCGCTTCCAGGTAGTGCTGTTCGGAGATGGGCTGCTCTATACCCGGATAGCGTGCAGCTGTCGCATAGGGTGTAAGCTTCCCTGCCCGGTGGATTTCGTCGGGCACCTGTTGGCCGGTTGATGCCAGTACGGTCAATAGTTGGTCGAGATCATGCACGTACGGAAATGCAATATCGCACGCGATCAATACCGCCTTGATGGCTTTCTCCGCCGCCTGTTGAGCATCGAAACACAGATCTTCAAGATAGGCGCCGCGAATTCGGTTTCTTGCTCGAACCAGATTGCTTCTTGCACGGTTCAACCATTCCCGAGGGTCGTCCGGTGGGTAACGTTCAGGCGGCTTCATATATGACCCTTCCCTCCTGAAGTGCGGGCTTGATCACCAGTGCGTGAGAATCCTTGTAACGTTCCACCTGCGCCGGGGTGACCACGATCGCGTCCACTCCTACGCCAACCCCGCGCAGGTTCCCGTAGATGTCTCCAATAACAGTCCAGGGATCGCTGTCGTCCTTTACGACGAGCAGGTCAATGTCGCTATGCGCTTTCAAGTCGCCCCTCGCGGCGGATCCGAAGAGAATTATCTTTTCAGGATGAGCGACTTCTACAATGCGCCGTATTATTTCGTCCAGAGTTGACTCGTCCAACATGGTACTGCCTTTCATTTCGTGGACACATCATGTGTAACGATAGGTCAGTGGTCAGCTTCCCTGTCGATTTTATGGAATCTATGGCATGTTTGAAGATAATATCGTAATTTGTGCGCAGATAGCAAAACAAAGCTTCTTCAGTTCCCGCATGGCTATCTCGTAACGTGGCCGGCATCGAGAATCCGTTGACCTTCCAATTCACTCAGCCGGATCACTTTGTATTGCACAAGCACCCGATGACCGGGATGCGTTTGCAGATACTGACCCGGATCGCGGTGCCCGGCGTCGGGCCGCAGGTAGATGACGCTTGAAAACACCGGCACGCCGTGTTGTTCAATGGCGCGCCCGATATAGCCGGCCATGCGCCGCGTTCAACACATCAGCCCATGAATCACAAACGATCCGCGGCTTGACTATTGTTGCAAGCTTTTTCCGGCTAAACCCGAAACCTGACTTGCGTTTTTTGCAGATCAGGGTACAATAAGGGTATAGAACAGAGAAGAAGTCGCTCGGCATGCCTCTTAGTCGTTCCCTCTACATCTTTCATCCGGAGAATGAGATGAGCCCTGGTGTCCGCAAGTTTATCGTCTTCGCCATCGCCCTGGTCGTGTCCTGGATCGTCGGCATCAACGTGGCCCCCACCTGGACCGTCGAGCAGATCGCCCTCGATGCCCACAGCGACAGGGAAGGAAAGCTCTACTACGTATACCGGGGAGAGCCGGCCTATTTCAACGCCGTACCCATCCAGGAAGCGCTACTCAACCCCGATAGAATCGAAGGCTCGCGCGAGGCCCCGGCAGTGAAGGAGGAGTTCGTCTCCGTGGTCAGGATGGAGGAGGGGAAGCCGCAGACCTTCTACTACCAGCTGCTCGCCAAGCACCACTGGGGCTTCTGGTCCCTGCTTCCCGCGGTGGTCGCCGTGCTCCTGTGCTGGCTCACAAAGGAGCCGGTCACTTCCCTCCTCGGCGGCATCGTGTCAGGAGCCCTGGTGCTGAGCCGCTACGACTTCACCGGGGACGTGCTGATCCCCTCGCTGGCCTCAACAAGCTCCGCCGGCGTTCTGCTTCTCTACCTGTGGTTGCTGGGCGGGCTGATGGGGATCTGGTCGCGGACGGGCGCCGCGCAGGCGTTCGCCGAGTTCATGACCGTGCGCTTCGTGCGCGGCCCGCGAAGCGCCAAGCTCGTATCCTGGATGCTCGGCGTCATCTTCTTCCAGGGGGGCACGGTCAGCACCGTCCTGGTAGGCACCACGGTCAAGCCGATCGCCGACAACGAAAAGGTCAGCCACGAAGAGCTCGCCTACATTGTGGACTCGACCGCCTCGCCGATCGCTTCCCAGCTCGCCTTCAACGCCTGGCCCGGGTACGTCCAGGCCTTCATCTTCGTCTCCGGGGTGGGCTTCCTCGCCACCGAGGCGGATCGCGTCGCCTTCTTCTTCCAGAGCGTGCCGTTCTGCTTCTACGCGATCTTCGCCGTGCTCGGCACCTTTCTCCTCAGCATCGAAAAGCCCCTGTTCCTCGGCAAGCGGCTCGGGGCGGCGATGGAACGCTCCCGCGCGACCGGCCAGCTCGACGCCGAGGGAGCGAACCCCCTGAGCGCGAAGGAGCTGCAGGGAAGCAACGTTCCCGAGGGTTACACCCCGCACGTAATGGAGTTCTTCCTGCCCCTGATTTCCCTCATCGGCATCGCCGTCGGCACCTTCATCGTCAGCGGCTCCCCAAACGTGCAGTGGGCCTTCGGCACGGCCCTGCTGCTCGCCGCGGGGATGGCCCTGGCCAAGGGGATGTCGCTCAAGGATCTCGTGGCGGGATTCCACGACGGGCTCAAGGGCGTGGTGCTCGGCTCCGTCATTCTCCTTCTCGCCATCACCATCGGGGGGATAAACAAGGAGACGGGGGGCGGCATCTTTCTGGTCGAGCAACTCGGGGAGACAATTCCATTCTTCCTGCTACCGGTGCTGCTGCAGATCATGACCATGGTCATCGCCTTCTCCACCGGGACGAGCTGGGGCACTTACGCGGTGGCCTTTCCGCTGGCCATGCCGTTGGCCTGGGCGGTGGCCGGGGCTCACGGACTTTCCCATCCCGAGCTGTTCATGACCCTCTGCTTCGCCGCGGTCATGGACGGCAGCGTGTACGGCGACCAGTGCTCGCCCATCTCCGACACCACCGTGCTCAGTTCGATGTGCACGGGCTGCGACCTGATGGACCACGTCAAAACGCAGATACCCCAGGCGTCCGTCGCGGCCTGCCTGGCGGCGATCTGCTGGACCGTCCTCGCCTACTTCACCGCCTGAGAGCAAGTGGGCGCGGCGTGCGAACAGGCAGGCGCAGGCTATTCACCTGTCCGTGCGTTTCTTTTGACAACGGTTGAACGCCCTGGCCGTTTTTCCAGGACATTCCGCGTATACCTGCATTTAGGCCAGTTCGAACAACCGATAAAACGTCCATATTTTCCACGCTTTTCCTGCACCCATCCAAAGCAGGTCGGGCATCCCTCAACGGCCTTCCGGCAGTCCCGGCAACGGTAGTCCCCATCAATCTTCGCCAGTAGTCCGGTTCCGCAATGGGGACACCCGGGCTGTCGATACTCGCAATACGGCCAGAGCGAACAGCCGAAGAATATCCCCCTGTCCTGAGCGTTACCTCTTTGCTGCAGCCGTCCGTGGATGCATTCCGGGCATGGTACATCCCGTTCCGGTTGCTCTCCATGAACCTTAACGTCATAGCCCTCCTTCATCAACTCCTCAACGAAAGCCGAAGGCGCTCCGGTATCGACGACGAGATAGACGCCGTGCCTGGCGCGCGTGACCGCGACGTAGAACAGGCGGCGCTCCTCGGCGTGCGGAAAGGCTTCCGGCGCAGCCAGAACGAGATCCAGCAGCGGGTCGTCTACGATCCCGGTGGGAAAGCCGTACTTTCCGGAGCACAGGTCGAGCACCACCACGTAGTCGGCCTCAAGGCCTTTGGAGCCGTGTACAGTCATGAAAGAGAGCCGGAATTTTGAATGGGCTCGCGCCAATACGCCTATATTTTGAGGCCTGGTGTGCCTGTACCGACCCAGCAGCAGAACCGTGGAGCGCTCGTCGTCCCCGGCGGTATGAGCGGCAATTGCATTCAACGCCTCCGCGAGTGGATCGGGACACGTTTCCGGTGCGACCATTACATGCACGCATGGTTCGTCTGCATTGAAGATGGACGAAACGCGCTTTCGGATCTGTGCGGGGTTGCTGAGTACGAATCGGCTTGCGAGATCGGCGATACGATCCGCGCATCTGAACGTTGTTTCCAGGTTGACGCGTTCGCTCGCGCCAAAGCGTGCCGTAAACTCTCGCATGATGGCGATGTCCGAACCCGCAAACCGGAAGATGGCCTGCCAATCGTCTCCAACCGCAAACAGCTGTGTGGTGTTCGATGTGTCCAGCAACGCCTTCAGCAGTCGCGCTCTCCCGGCCGAAATATCCTGAAACTCATCCACGAGTATGTAGCCAAACCGGTTGTGGTAACGCCCACGCTTCACGTGTTCCGTCGCGATGGTGATCATGTCGTGGAAATCGATTTGCCGCAGTCGTACGAGCGATTCCTGGTAACGCACATATACAGGAATGAAAACGGCCAGAAAGGCCTCGGCCCGTGGACGGTTTTGATCCCTGGCAGCGCGACGGGCCACGTCGTCTGCACACAGTTGCGCACCCTTGTAGTGATGGAGGAACGTCGCAACCAGACGCGTGAAAGGATCGATTCGACCTTGCTGTTCGAGGACGGAGAAGGTGTCCTGAGACGGGATCGGAGATAGCGTTACGCCATGGCGGGCCAGTTTTTCCGCCAGGTTCGCGGTCAGTTTGCCCGCTGCCTTTTCATGACTGTAGGTTTCCACGAGAACCGTGCCATGTTTCGCATGCAGCCGTCTTTTCCAGTCCAATGACCTGAGATATTCGTTGCGGTCGATAAAGGGGGGCGTATTATTCGACTCGGAGAGTGCAAGATGTTCAATGTATATCCCCGCGTCGGGGAGGGTGAAGTCGGGCCGGTATTGCCTCTTGCCAGACGTGGCGGTTTCATGTTCGTAGTCCCTTTCGTACTCATAGCGCACACCGTTGAGGTAAAGGAAGTTGGCTATCTCGCATTCTTCGAAACTCTTGAGTTTCTCGCCCTGCAGGGACCGGACCTCGTTGTCCCGGAGATAAGCCCAATACGCTCCCTGAGTCTGGAATTCGAACTCGCTTCGGTACGGAGCAAAATGCCCGGCGAACCATCTGAGCATAACCCCGGAGAACCCGGGATCGGCGATGAGGTCGCCAACGATGCCCTTCAGCAGGTCGAGCAGGGCGTGATCATCTACCGCAGCCCTGGCCACGGCCGGGCGTCTGCGTTCCACTTCGCTGATGATCGACATGCCCAGGCTGTGGAACGTTCGAACCGTAAGTTCGGCGCCCAATTGAGCCCCAAGGCGTTTCCGGACCCTTTCCTTCATTTCTTCCTGGGCATCTTTGGCAAATGCGAGCAGCAGCAGTTCCGACGGGCGTCGGTACCCTTTTTGAATGAGCCAGCCCGCCTTGGCAACGATGACCGACGTCTTGCCGCTTCCGGCGGCTGCAACGATCAGGTTGCGGTCTTCATCCACGACAACCGCTCTCCGCTGCTCGTCCGTGAGCGGCCTCGCCTCGACCCTGTCGAAGAATTCCCCGGATCGCACCAGTTCGTTGGCCACAAAGGTGTCGCAGGCTCTCGCCCGACAACGTTCGGAATCATCCGAGAAGTCCTGAATTGCCTTCAGCATTCGGATTTCCGCGACGTCGCATAGCTGTTCGGGACACTGAGATGGGAACCGGGCGACCACGTCTCTGGCATCGCGATCGATCGGGGCAAAGACCGTGCGCGACACGTACCGCGGCGGGTCCGCAAACTGCGCCAGGCGGTCGTAGACGGATTGAATCTTTCCGGCATGCGAATCCAGGGCGCCTCGCCACCAGTCGAGTCTCGCGCGCAAAAGCGCGTTGCCGAACGCCTTCGCGTCCGGCCTGGAAAGTCCGGATACCGTTATATTGCCGGAGGCAAAACGTACCTGCAGTCCTCCCCAGAACCATCCGTTCGCCACATCAGCGGTCTCGATTTCCCGAAAGGGGATAACCATTGACCGGGACGGGAGTTCGAGGATCAATGTTTCACTGTTCAACGTGACCGCTCCGGCATGTTCAGGACGAAGGAACGGGAACACGCAGGTGGCCAGGCCGGATCGTCCTGCGCGAATAGCACCCCTGGAGTCCGAATGAAGACTGTGCGCACGGTCCATGTCTGTTTTCCACACGTGCGAAGTACATCAGTTGACGCGGCGACCTTCCGCTGACAGCCCGTTGAAGAAGTCCATCCGGTCTGCCTGCCTGTGCGTACGCACGCTTGCCTGCGCGCAGCGCGCAAGCAGGCAGACAGGCGGCCGACCCTTGTAGCCTGATGACTCGGCTCCACCTGCAGAGCGCCTCTATCAACGGATTGCGAAGCGTGGCCTTCAGGCTCACTTGACTGTTGGCCGGTAGCTTGTCCGTTTCAAGCTGGATTTATGTTATCCTGCAAACCGTATGCCAGGCCGGTCAGATATCGACCATAAAGCCTGTCGTGCATGCGGTCGCCGCCCGGGCGCCGGGCGCCGCTTTATCGGCTGCCCCGAAAGGCAGAAGCCGTGTCACGTACCGCCTCCAATTCCGCCTTCGTTTTCCGTTGACACGCTTCCACGATACCGCTTTCTTTTGCCTTCCTGCACGAGGCATCTGCGTCCGAACTCACGAATGGTCTCGTCGCTTTCCAATGCCTCGTAACCGATGCCTGTCCCTGTCGAAAATTGTGCTTTTCTCACAACGCCGTTTGGTCTTGAACAGGCGCAGTCCGGCACCCGATCGACCGTTCACGTGTGTACCGCAGTCCTTTGAGACGTTTTTTTTCAAGCGAAAGGCCGGCCGATGGAAACCGTACGTGACAGGCTCTGGATCTTCACCTGTGTGGCCGGTTCGGACAACGACTCCATTACATCCGCCGGGTACACGGAGGGGTCACGGATGACGCCCGCCGAAGGCGCGTTATTCCTGGACGTCCCCAACCTCCATATGATCCGGTGGCGCGGCCTGCCTGCATACCCGTACGATCAGTTTGCCGTTACCTTTTCCTCGCTGAAGCAGGTCACCTGGTCCATCGTGGGCAGCGGCGGGCAGGTGGAAGGGGACGAACTGCAGCGTGTGCTGGATCTCGCCGATACGCATCCCAACGTCACAGGCGTCTATCTGGATGACTTCATGCGAAAGAACGGCAAAGGGGCCCTCAGTGTGGACGACCTCGCCAACATCCGTCCGCGACTGAACGTTGCCGGGAGAAGGCTGGACCTCTGGGTGGTCCTGTACATCAAGCAACTCCACCTGCCCGTTGCCCCGTACCTCGAACACTGCGACGTGGTCAATCTCTGGACCTGGAACTCCAATGAACTGGCAGACCTCGAACGGAACATGGAACGCCTCGAAGCGGTCAACCCCGGCGGTCGCGTCTCCCTGGGATGTTATCTCTGGGACTACCACAACCGGCGGTCCGTGTCGATCTCGCAGATGGAGCACCAGTGCAATCTGGGTCTCCGGTGGCTGAGGGAGGGCCGCATCGAAAGCATCGTCTTTCTTGGCAACACCTGCTGCGACATCGGCATCGGGTCCGCCCCGTGGGCGCAGGCGTGGATCAGAGAGGTGGGCGATATACCGCTTGACGCAGTTAACGGGTGAACCGGGCACAAAGGGCAATAGCCACAAAAAAGCACAAATGGCACAAAGTGGTTAAAGCAGTGCGGCAACGACCGCAATCGGGTCTGAAATTTTGCGGCTATGCAAGGCTACGTGAGGAGACGACCGATATGGAAAACCGGGAAGGGATCGGAAACAACCTCGACAAGAGCGCCTACATAAAGAGCGACGGCCTTCATGCATTTTACGCATCCGGGCAGACGTATACGGGCGCGGCCGGCGAACGCATCGTTGAAACCGTGACCTCCGAATGCCTCCAGTGGGTGACTCACGACGACGGACGCACAACGCTGGACGCCTGTTACGACGGCACGTGGCTGAGGATTTCCGAAGACAACGGAACACACTGGACGGATTGGGGACCGAGAGTAAGGTTCGACGTCGGGATCGAGGAAGAGCAGTTGATGCCGGCGGGATTCAGCCTGGATAGGAAAAACGACACCCTGGTGCGGTTCTACCGGGGGCAGAAGGCCGACAAGACTTGCTACGGATACATCAACCAGGGCGCCTATCGGGCGTATTACAGTGTTTCAGGAGACCAGGGAGCAACCTGGAGCGATCCGGAGCAGATCATCGCCCGGGGGGACGGCTTCGGCTCGGACCGCTGGGGTCCGGGCTTCGAGTATGGCGTCCGTGGCGGGATCCTCAATGGGAACCACTGCGTCTGGCTGGAGGACGGGTCCGTGCTGGCGCCCTTCACGGAGTACGAACGACTGGACGGCACGAGACCCTGGTACTTCCGGGTGGTCTGCGCTCGCGGATACTGGAAGGACGATATGAGCGGGCTTGAATGGGAGTTTGGGGACTTTATCGAGGTGCCGTTTGAGCAATCCGGCATCGGATGCTGCGAGCCTTCGATCACGGCGTTGGAATCGGGTGCGCTGTTCGTCACGATGAGGTGTCAGGGAAACGAGGCCCAGGGCTTCTATTCCATACCCTATACCGCCGTTTCGGAGGATGGCGGAATGAACTGGACGCAGCCGGAGCCTCTGACCTATGACGACGGTACGAACGTATGGACGCCCGCCTCGTGTACAGCCTTTTATGATTCTTCGGTGACGGGCAAGACCTACTGGATTGCCAATATCCTGGACGGCCCCGTCTTCGGACAGATTCCTCGATATCCGCTGAATATTTCCGAATTCGACACGGTCAATGCGTGTATCTTCAGGAACTCGGTCCGGCTCATTCAGGACAGGCCGGACGACGCGCACGAAAACGTAAGATATACCAACTTCGGGTGGTACGAAGACAGACGTACCGGTCAACTGGTCATTACGTTGCCGGAGCAGTATCGCCGCATGGGGTGGGACGACATGGAAAAGCCGGAAGACTTCGCGGCGGATTGCGTGAAATACACGGTGGATATAGGCGGGTAGGTGTTTTCATTGCGTTGGGATTGTAGCGCAAACTGTTAGTTTGCGCTATCTAATCAAGCGCCTGACGAAGTACGGGTGTATTGGAATTTGCCGTAAAAAAACTTGACAAAGAAAAGCTTGTTGATTACAGTCGTTTGGTTAATGTAATTAGGTGTGCCCGAAGTGCCGCGTCACCTGAAGAATATCGCGATGTTGTCGCGGAGCGACATGGTCCTTATAAACTCAATAAAAACAAGGGTTCACCCCCGCCCCCGAATTCGACGAGGAGAACAGAAGGACTAAGGAAAGCGTTATTTGTCTGTCTCGTGAATCTGCAGACAGCACGGGACTCCGGGTAGTTTGATTGAAAGACGCCCACTCGCATTGCGGGTGGGTTTTATTTTTGCCGAAATTCGAAGGGTATCGGATTCACAGGACAGTGATTTCCGTTTCATGTAACTTCAATACACGCCATTGACTCAATTTTCCACATTGGCCGCCTGGTGCGGGAGGCGGGCCGAATCATCCGAGAAATGTGTCGGTCACACATCTAACAGCACTCTAAGGAAGCCCTGTCTGCCGTGCCCGACACAGGCAGGCGTCAGGCTGACGAAACATCTCGTGCTCCCGTCCCATGATGTCCAAGTGTCTGTCGTTCGCCCCGCCCTGCCAGGCAGTTCATCCGTATCATTCCCCTGGGAGCGCGGGCATCTTGCCCGCACCGGAGGTAGCGCCTTCACCTCGCCATTACTACCCCCTTGAGGGGGAGAGGCCGCCTACAACGATAAGAATTGCATGATAGCTGGATCAAGGGAGATGGCATCCGATGAACCGATTACACCGTTCAAAAAAACGTCCGAACAAGGGTGACTCTCTCAAAAACACAGAGGCTATGGAAGTCCTTTCAACTTCAGATATCGGTTTTCGATTCGTGCGCTTTTTCCTGCTCGCCATTCTGTGCGTTGTGGGATGCATGGTTGGACTCATCGTTTTTCTGGGGTGGCATCTGGGAATGGATGTCACGGTTAAAGGGCACGGTCACGTGCAGCCAACCTCGCGAAAAATTGTTAAGTCTCGACGGCCTGGGCTGATCAAGACCGTTCTTGTCAATCACGGGCAGGACGTCACAGTGGGCGATCTCTTGCTGACCCTGGATGATACCGATCTGCGCAATGAGCTGGAGCAGATCGAAAATGAAATGAAACTGAATGAGATTCAACGCATCGCTTTGCCTGCGAAATTGGAACGCGAACGTGCAATCATTGAAATGGATATTGCAAGGGCCGAAACTGACCGGGACACCGAGATATTACACATGGAAAGAGCACGTGTAGAATTCGAATTCTATCACTCAGTTTTGCCCTTCCACAAACATGAAGATTTCGAACATCCAATCGATAAGCTTATTCCAATGCGAGAGCACAAAATAAAACTGCAAAGGGCCAAAGTAGAAATCGAGCATGCAAAACGACGCCTGGCCGCGCTGGATAGTCGTAAACAGGAATTGAATGAGTTGAAACAGATCTACCGCAAAATTCGGGTTCGGTATCGTCTCCTGAAGACGCACTTGGAGCAGATGAAAATCCAAGCGCCTGTACCGGGGACCGTGCTGACGCGTAACCTGGACAAACGCATCGGAGACCGCGTCTTGGCGGGCGAAGCGGTACTGGAACTGGCGGAACTGAGCGGCTGGCAGGCGCAGGTGATGATTCAGGAGGTGGATATTCCAAAGGTCAAAGTCGGACAGATGGTGAGGTTATACGTAAACGCGTTTCCACACATGGAATACAAGATATTCGAGGGAATTGTAACCGACGTGCCGCGGAAACCTGAACCGGCAGCGCCGGTTGGCGCCGGTATTGCTCCGCCTGGCATCCCAGCCACGGTCTATCCTGTAAAAGTCCAAGTCAACGATCCGAATATAACGGTTGGAGATAAAGTGTATTCGTTGAAATACGGTATGGGCGTTGAGGCCAAAATCGTAACCGAGCGCGGCCCGATCGTCGAGTTGCTCTGGAAGAAGTTCCTGAAGACGGTCGGTAGAATGGGGAAACCGGAGATATATCGCCTTGAGGAACATCCTGAAGACGAACCCGCCGTGAACTGAGCGATTCGATGCGTCAGATCCTGAAAATCATCAGATTGCTTCGTCCGTACTGGCGGTTCATCTTCCAGTCATTGTTAGTAGGCATGATGGTCATGTTCCTACAGATTCCAGGGCCATATATCACTAAAGTATTGATTGATGATGTATTCCCCAACAAAGACTTTACGCTTTTGACGTTTATCCTGGTAATTGGTGCTGTTCTATCTATTGGCTTGGGATTGACCGAGCTATTGAGCAGTTTTTTTGGACAGTACGTGGGTGTGAATATGATACTGGATTTTAGGTCGCAATTCCACGGCCACGTACAATCGCTGGATTTTAGCTTTTTTGACAACCGCCAAACAGGAGAAATCCTTTCTCGATTTCGGGATATGGACAGTTCGATTCAAAGTACCCTTGGGATAGTAAACAGCTTGATTATGAATAGCCTTCAATTGGTCATTTTTCCACCAATTCTGCTGTACATAAACTGGAAACTTGCCTTACTGAGTCTTGCTGTGTTGCCCTTTGATACCGTGTTGATTCTTGTTTCGAAGAGATACCTCAGCAGAGTCTCGAAAAGATTGACCGAAGCCACAGCAGAATTGTCAGCCAAGTCTTACGAATCGCTTTCAGGTGTTCGCACGGTACAGGCACTGGGACTAGCCTCAATTCGAAAAAAACAGCAACTCGGCAACGAGGCGAAAACCCCTGAAACGAAGTGAAACGTTCGTCAAAGAGGACATTCTTTCAGTTCACGTCCAGTGACCTGGTGTATCCTGGTAATCCAAAGTTAAATCGCCTTTATCCACTTGCATATATTCGGTTTTACTTCCCCGAAGAATTTCGCATCAAG
>JAGWBX010000063.1:1459-36019 GCA_021295655.1 Candidatus Latescibacterota bacterium | reverse complement strand
CTTACCGAGTTCTACGACGAAAAATACCGCAATTCGCGCTATACTTGAAAGAACACCGAATTTGAGAGCTTTCACTTAGATCGCCTTTCATTCTGCGTGATCCAGTATTCAGACGTTAGCCTGGATTATTCATGAATTTTGGTGAATTTCGTATAACCTGTTGTAAAAAAATGGTTTATCGAAAATGAGCCGAAAAACTTTGTTTTGAGGTCAAAATTGAATACCCCGTATCTTTACGGATTCCTCAGTTTTTGTGAATTATTCAGGTTAGAGTAAAACTTCAATGGAAGATGCGTAGAAGTTTAATCAGGCTGCTTGCTTCTTGTGGTCGATTTCAGAAATAGGGATAGTGTCGTCTGGAAGCATGAGAGTGCTTATAATTGGGTTGTCTCCCCGACCGCGGCGGGAGGTAACCATTGCCTGGACCGAAGCCGAAGTATCAGCCCGAATCTGAGACGGAGGAGATCGCAGAGGCTCGTAGGGTTGCACGACAACGAACGGCGCCGAGTTCCCACGTTCACCGGGCGAAGATCGTCGTGACTTTGTCGGCGCATCTGAACATCTCGCACGAGAGGCTTGCTCAAGCCGTTGGGGTGCACCCGAGAACGGTGATGAAATGGCGAAAGTGCTGGTCGGTTGAGGGTTTTTCACTGTTGGATCAGCCTCGTAGTGGAAGACCCCCTTTTTTCCCCTGAGAGCGTCGCTGAAATGAAGGCCATCGCCTGCCAAATGCCGGCCGTGTGGGAGATCCCGCTATCCCACTTCAGTCTCGCGGAGTTGCTTCGGGAAATCCGTTCCGAGATAAGCCTGTCGATGTCGAGGAGCACGCTGTGGCGTCTCCTCGAACGGGACGCCATTCGTCCCTGGTTTCACCGTTCCTGGATCTCTGTCAAAGATCCGCGCTTTCTGGAAAAAGCGGGCCCCGTTTTGGATCTGTACAAACGGTACTATTAGGGCGTGCCACTGGGGCCCAAAGACGACGTCTTCAGTGCGGACGAGAAATCACAGCTCCAGATCCTGGAGCGGGCGTTCCCGTGTTCACCTCCGGGACCGGGAAAACCGATTCATCTTATCGTAACACCGAGAAAGCGGGTTCTGTGGTTGGAGCCGTTCTATTGGGGTGTTTGCAAGCTTGTTGAGCGATGGTCTCAAGACGATGATCGAGTCTCGCACGCGAATTGCAGTTTTAGTCCAGCCTGACCGGTAAAGTTCAAGGATTGGGGGAAGGGCACCTGGAGTTTTTCTGCACAACCGACAGGGAGGTCAAATGACTCGAATCCTTATAGCGGTAGTGTTCCTGTTGACTAGCGTGTGTTTATTTGCACAGGAGTTCGATCAAATTCAGGAGTTAGTAGCGAAAAAACGACTGGAGCAGTTGGACCGCCATCTTGCAGTACGTAAAGAAATCTATGACAACGTCGAGGTCATCCGCAAATACAAGAACCACTTACCCAAAGAGTTGATCGAACTTCCTAGGGAAGAGCTTTCCTCTGTTGTACCCGTATTTTTCCAACAGGCAGCCGGACTCGGAGTGAGTCCCGTGGCAGAACTGGCTTTCGCTCAAAAGCTTCAAATTCTCATGTATCCCGCACTCGCCAATTTCGAATCATCCGTCAAAGCGTTTCAAAAAGACATCGGTGAAGATCCCACCGGTAACCTGACTGTTTGGCAGATCCATCATCTCGAAAGGCGTGCTGGTATGCAGACATCTGGCGACCTTCCGTTTTATCCCACGGATCTATATAGCACTGCGAATGAAGAGTTTGCGATGGCGAAAGGCACAATGGTGATGCATGGTGAGTCGAGCGCATACCCTGTCAACCAAGTCACGATCACCTGCTACCGGAAAGCTAGTTTCTGTGAATATTCGCAAGTCGACATTAGCTTTCCAAAGTACAAGGCGTGGGGCACCCCAAGATTTACAATGAGTCCTGAAGCCTACGTGGAGCGTTACGATATAGCGAGTTGGAAGAACAACGTCGTTGAGTCGGTTCCAAGAAACACTGGTGGCAACTGTCGAATAACCTCACTCTCTCTCAATTTCACAACCAAGGAATTCTTCTACATCACCAAGAACGGACCAGGGAAATGCACCTTTCTCGAACGACTTGCAAGTCCTCGCATTTCGCAGCTGATGGACGGAGGCGAGGTAGCCAGAGAAGAGATGAAAAAACTTGAATCCCAACGGTTTTTTATGTTGTCTACTGACTATCAGACAAGTACGCTTCAGATACTTCAACGCCTAAGTGACCTTCCCGAAAACTGATCCACTTCTCACAATGCCCCATATTTGCGCACAGAGCCTCTGTAAGCGCCTTTCAGGCGTTCGGATGCCTCAGATACCTTCTATCAGTCCGTTGAAAAAGAGTCAATGTTCAGAGGCGAGGTAAAAGAAGATTGCTTGTCGTATCGGCCTTTTATAGATTTAGAAAACACAAAATATGAAGGTCCGAAGCGTGAGGGAGGCCGGAGATGCCGATAAGCAAGTGTGAGGAGCGTGTGGCTGAAGGTGTTTGCGGGCCACGACCTGCTCAATGGCAGGACTGTGGCGGTGGACGCCACCACGCTGGAAGCCAACGCGGCGATGCGCAGCATCGTGCGCTGGGACACGGGGAAAGCCTACCTCGAGTACATTGAAGGGCTGGCCCGTGCCGAAGGCATCCAAACCCCGACGGGGCAGGACCTGGCCCGGCGCGACAAGAAGCGTGCGAACAAAGCTTCCAACAAGGACTGGGAGCATCCCCAAGATGCGGATGTCCGGATTACGAAGATGAAAGACTCACGCACGCATTTGGCTCACAAGGCCGAACATACGGTCGATCTGGACACAGAGGCGCTTTTAGCCATAACGGTATGTGGCGTCGATAAACGGGACACCGAGTCGCTGGGCGGGAGCTTGGACTCGGTCGATCGGAATCTGCAAGCGGTCGACGATATCGATGACAAGAGGGCGCTTCGCGAGGTGGTGGCGGATAAGGGACATCACAGCATTCACACCATTAAGACATTGAAGTCGGCGAAGACCCGGAGCTACGTCTCGGAACCGGACCGCGGTCGTCGAAACTGGAAAAAGGATGCGGCGGCTAGGGCGGCGGTGTTTGCGAATCGCCGACGCATACGAGGAAAGCGAGGCAAGTGGCTGCAGCGGCAGCGCGCCGAGGTAGCCGAACACAGTTTTGCGCATATCAATGAAACTGGGGTATGCGTCGCACGCACCTGCGCGGCCACAACAACATCTACAAACGGCTGTGTATACATGGCGGCGCCTTCAATCTCTCCCTCGTGATGCGGCAGATCACCGGCAAGGGCATCGCGAGGGCGTTGCACGGGCTGCTATCGGCCTTCGGCACCCTTCTCAATCGCCTCAAACACGCTCTCGAGGTCTGCCAAACAATATTACTGCGCCTTTCCGCCCTCCATCCGTATTTGAAAACTTAGCGCC
The DNA here is from genome assembly GCA_021295655.1 of Candidatus Latescibacterota bacterium. GTDB lineage: Bacteria > Latescibacterota > UBA2968 > UBA2968 > JAAXHE01. The sequence goes on along the minus strand of JAGWBX010000063.1, from coordinate 32,577 downwards.
GATTGTCGACCCGCCACGCACATCTATGTTGCCTTCACCGCTCGTTCATTATACCTAGCTATAATCCCGCTTTATCAACGGACTGCTAGGTCCTTAAAACACCTCTGAGGGCCTCTTCCGCCTGCCGGGGGCGCAACTTGGCAGGTTCAGGCCAGCAACAGGTCACTTAACCTTCTGATAACGTATTTATGTAAACTTGGCTGAGTAAAATAAGGATTTACTTTTCAATGACTTGAGATAATTTGAGGACTGAGCGGACCCAGCAATAGCATGTCAACCACAAGATCTTGTGGGTGGGAGGGCTTGAGGGAAAACCCGGAAACAGGCCAGAAAGCGGGATAAACCCCGTGGCGCTGGGATGATCTTTATTGGAGGCTTTAGTCTTGCAATAAAACTTCTCCACAAAATGCGTACATGCTTGATCACGCTGATTGCATACGGTATGGTGTAATCCCCCCACCGCATCAGCCTTCGCCGGCCCTCCAACACCGTTCGACAAGCTCAGCAGAAGCAGGGCGAGTGCTCAGGGGACGGCTCGGCTTCTGCGACCCCCCTCAAGGGGGGAGTGATTAATCTCGATTCGTAAAAAACAAGCAATCAATGACATTTTAAGGCCTTGATACATTTGGAATTACCGCTTTTCGATTGCACTGTTTTTCGGTTCACATTCAGTGAACTAAAGAATCGCCGAATTGTGACGTAAAGTCGCCCTTCTTCTTCGGGCTGAATCTCAGCGAGAACCGCCTGAATAGTAGAGTCGGGATGTGGCGCGGTAGTTTAGGAGTGGCCTATCTGTTTCCGCCTCTTTCGTCTGGCGGTGCCTCAATAGCCACTCCGTGCCCCGTTTCCACATCGCGCTCGTCGAACAGGACGTGCGGATTTCCCGCATCCGGCTCTCCGACGGACGTCGCCTTCAGGCACACGCTGCCCGTTCTGCACGGACAGCTTTGCCTTTCATCCACTTTCATAGCAAGTCGTTATAAGGTAGCGAGCGTCAGACTGCGATGGGCGCTGGGTGAAGGAAACTTCCCGGGGTGAAGGAGACTCCAGATTGCTGGAATTGGCTACACGTGAAGGCCGTACGCTGATAACCTACCATAAAGGCTTTGGAAATCTTGTGAATCGTGACGGTATTTCCGCCCCTCACGGCGTCATCTTGTTTCGCATCCACAGCCTTGTGCCTGATTCAGTGAAAGCTAAATTTGTCGCCAGCTGCGTTATCGCTCGGGAAAGCTTGTTACCGGGAATCTGGACGATTCAGATACGGCATCAGTGATGGCGTTCGGTCAGGTACGCCTGTGCTGTAGTTCAACCTTTTTGCGGAGTCAGTCTATGAAATACAGATTTTGTCTCTCGGTCGCTTTTGTATTGTGCTTTTCACCCGCACACGCGGATTGGCCCCAATGGTTGGGTCCATTTCGACCGAAACGGGATTCATAAAGACCTGGCCGAAGAACGGTCCTGATGTGGTGTGGCAGAAAAACCTGGGTGCGGGGTTTTCGGCGATCTCGGTGGCCAACGGTCGGGTATTCACCATGTTTGCAGAGGGTGACGATGAGTTCGTCATCTGTCTGGGTGAGGAATCGGGCGATGAGATCTGGCGGTTCAGGACAGGGCGCATGTTCAAGGAGGGGCAGGGGGGCAACGGACCCCGTTCGCAGCCGACGGTAGCCGGGGAACGGGTCTACGTCCTCAGCGCTGAGGGACGCCTGTACGCACTGAACGCGGCGAACGGCGAAACGATCTGGTCCGTGGACCTTGTCGACGGACTTGGCGGCCGGTTTCCCAGGTTCGGGTTTTCCACGTCGCCACTGGTGGAAGGCGACCTCCTGTTCCTGGAGGCGGCAACCCGCGACGGTACGTTTCTGGCATTGCGGAGTAAGAACGGCGAAGTCGCCTGGGCTTCCCAGAATGACGTGGCTTCGTATTCATCGCCCATCGTGGTGGATCTTGCCGGCGTGCGTCAGGTCATCTATTTCTCGGGGGAAGCCGTGGTCGGACTCTCGCCGGAGGACGGATCCCTTTACTGGCGGTACCCTTGGAAGACGTCGTACGATCTGAACATTGCAACCCCGATCTTCGTGCCGCCGAACCAGATTTTCATATCCTCCGGCTACGACCATGGCGCGGCCCTGTTGCGAATCGAAGCTGGAAGCAACGGAATCGGGGCGACCCGTGTCTGGGAGAGCAGGCGGATGAAAAACCATTTCGGCACGTCCGTGTTGGTGGGGGACTATCTGTATGGATTCGATAACGCCATTCTGAAGTGTATCGAAGCGCGGACGGGGAAGGAGCAATGGAAACACCGCGGGTACGGCAAGGGGGCGTTGATCTACGCCGACGGCCATCTCCTGGTGATGAGCGACAGTGGAAGGCTGGCCCTGGCAAAGGCGACGCCGGAAGGATTCAGCGAAACGGCCGGCGTTCAGGTGCTTTCCGGCCGCAGCTGGACGGCGCCCACCCTGGCCAACGGACGCGTGTTCGTCAGGGATATGCGGAAAATCGTCTGCCTGGATCTCAGGCCGGGCGGTTAGAGTCTTTCAGTAAGACTTCAACGCAAGATGCGTACATGTTTGTTCATACTGCTTGCATACGGTAAGTCGTTGAAATCCCCCCACCACCGTCGCCGGCCCCGGCTTCTGCGACTCCCCCTCAAGGGGGGAGTGATTGAACCTTCAATCGGGCTCGCCCGATAATTACCACCTGTTTGGTTGCGGCTGACCATAGCGAAGCCGCGCTAGGACGTATTGGTGAAAGGAAATCGCATGTCGTTGTTATTCCGAACGGGCCTGCTGACCGGCATGATTCTGTGTCTTTCTGCAAACGCCTTGCTTGCCGCGGACGACAAGACCGACGAGGAAGCCGGGGATGACCTGCCGGTTTACGCCGGCGAAGAGATTGTGGTGACCGAGAGCAAGGAAAAAGTCGCCACGATCGGTTCCGTCGCCAGCAAGATCCCGGTGCCTCTGAGTGAAACACCCGCCAGCGTCAGCGTGGTCAACCGCGGGCTGATTGAACATCAAAGCGGCGTGGTCCTTGGCGACGCGCTTCGAAACGTGAGCGGCGTGAACGTGCAGACGGTGTTCGGCGTGACGGATTTTTTCGTGATTCGCGGATTCGACTCGCTGTCCAGCGGGCTGGTGCTGACGGACGGCGCTTCCGAGCCGGAGGCCACGTTCTACAATCTTTACAACCTCGATCGGGTGGAGGTCCTGAAAGGACCGGGCGCGTTTCTCTACGGCGGCAACCCGCTTTCCGGATCGGTGAATCTGAACCGGAAGCAACCCGTTTTCAAGCGCATGTTTCAGGCCAGGGGCGCTTACGGCCCTTTTGGGAACGTGAGAGGAAGCGTGGACGCGGGGTGGGGGGACCCGGCGCGGGGCGCGGCCGTACGTTTCAACGGACTCCGACAGGTTTCCGACAACTACCGGGACGACAAGAGCAGCGGAATCTGGGCGTTGAACCCCGCCGTCACCCTGCGGAACGAAAAGACGACGGCCACGGCGAATTTCGAATATGTGACCAGCGAATACAAATCAGATTCGGGGTTGCCCGTGGCCGGCGGGCAACTGGCAGCCGTGCCTCGGACCCGCTCCTACCAGTCTCCGTTCGATGTATCGGACCAGGAGATCTTCAGGGTGCGGATGGACGTGCAGACCCGTTTGTCTCCGCGGGTCACGCTGCGAAACAAACTGTATTTTACGGATTTTTCCTGGATCTCCAACGGAACGCTGTTCAACGGCGTGTATCCCAATGCCGCGGGCAGCCAGGACCTGGTCAGGACGTTGTTGCTCCTCGACGACCGGCAGAAGGTGCTGGGCAATCAGTCCGAGCTTGTGTTCTCGTTTTCCACGGGACGGGCGAGGCATACGCTGCTGGCGGGTCTGGAACTGATGCGGTGGCAGGACTCGTTTACGCTCGACGTGGCGGTCCTGCCGAATATTGATCTGTTTGTACCGGTCGAAACGGCCACGCTGCCGTATTTCGTCGTTCCGGGTCAGTCCCGTGCGGCCGATGCGACGAGCGGCGTTGTTGCGCCATTTGTCGTCGACCGGATTGTCTTCTCCGATTTTTTCCAGGCGTTCGCGGGCGTTCGCTTCGACCGGATACGGTACGACGACCCTGTCACGTCAACGTCGAGAGCGTTCAACGAGTTGAGTCCGATGGCGGGTGTGGCGTTGAATCCCGCGGAGGACCTGACGCTCTATGCCAGCGCGGGCAAGGCGTTTGCGCCGCCCTCGAGCCTCGTCGCGGGACCGAGGGACGTCGAATCGGCCACGCAGTTCGAGGCCGGCGCGAAGAAATACCTCGTTGACAACCGCCTTCACGCGTCATTGGCTGTCTTCGATTTGCGGAAATACGACATCGGCATCCCGGATGAGACCGGCGTGACCAAACAGGACGGGGACCAGCGGTCGCGGGGCATGGAACTGGAAGTGATGGCGCGTCCCGGCGGCGGGTGCCACGTTTTTCTGACGTACGCGTATTCCAACGCGGAACTTACGCGGTTTACCGAGATGCTGGCCGTGCCCACGCCCACCGGGATGCAATTTCGGCACCTGGACCGGTCCGGCAACAGGCCGGCCTTCTCGCCGAGACACATTCTGAACGTATGGAGCGCACTTGGCTTCGACAGCGGCATTGAACTGGGAATGGGCGCCAGGTACGTGGGCAGCCAGTTCATCGCCGAGGACAATCAATACAGTATCGGCGGCGTGCTGACGCTTGACGCTTCGGCATCGTATACATACGGCCACGCGACAGTCAGGCTCAATGCCAGGAATCTGACCGATCGCGAGTACGAAACGCGCGGGTTCGGCGCGACGTCGGTAATTCCGGCGCCGCCCTTCGGCCTGTACGCCGCCATTCAGGTCGACCTATGAGTTCCGTTTGCCTGGCGCATGACGGGGACGGACCGGGCGAGTCGCAGGTCCGTCGCCTGAGGGACATGCTGGTCTCTGTCCTGCGGGACAACGCGTTTTACAGAGAAAAGCTGACGGGCGCCGGGCTGTCCTCGCCCGGGGACGTGCGGACCCTCGATGATTACCGGCGGCTTCCCTTTACAACCAAGGCTGAACTGTCGGCCGACCAGGACGCGCACCCGCCGTACGGATCCAATCTGACGTATCGTCTGCGGGATTACATCCGGGTCCACCAGACGTCGGGCACGACGGGCAGGCCCTTGCGCTGGCTGGACACGCGGCGAAGCTGGGACTGGTTCGCCGGCTGCTGGCGCCGCGTTTTCGATGGCGCGGGCGTAACGTCCGGGGACCGGCTGTTTTTTGCCTTTTCGTTCGGACCGTTTATCGGGTTCTGGACCGCCCACGAAGCCGCCCGCGTAATCGGGGCGATGGCCATTACGGGCGGTTCGATGTCGTCGGTCCAGCGGCTCCATGCCATTGGGGAACACCGGGCGACGGTTCTGGTCTGCACGCCCACGTACGCGCTGCATCTGGCTGAAATCGCAGAAACCGAAGGGATCGATATCGCAAACTCCAGTGTTCGCACCACGATCCACGCCGGGGAACCCGGGGCCGGACTGCCGGCGACGAGACAACGGATTGAGGAAACATGGGGCGCCAGGTGTTTCGACCACGCCGGCGCGACCGAGGTGGGGGCGTGGGGGTTCGAGTGCCGTGCCCGAAACGGCATGCACGTGAACGAAGCCGAGTTTATCTGCGAAGTGATCGATCCGGTCTCCGGTGAGCAGGCAGACGAGGGTGAACTGGTCCTGACGAACCTGGGTCGGGTGGGCATGCCGGTGATCCGTTACCGCACCGGCGACCGCGTCAGGCGCGCGATGGGGGCATGTCCGTGCGGGTCCGGGTTTCTCCGTCTGGAAAACGGCGTGATCGGCCGCATCGACGGCGGGATCATCATTCGCGGGGTCGTCATCTACCCGAGCGCCGTTGAGAACGTTGTCAGGTCCTTTTCCGAAGTGACGGAGTTCGCGGTGGACGTGTACCGCCGCGGCGCCCTGGATGAAATGGAAATCCGTCTTGAAGTCAGGGGACAATCGCCCGATTCCGTTGCCGATGCCCTCGCGCGGGAGGCGAGACGCAAGCTGGGATTCCGTGTCGGGGTTCGTGCGGTAGGCCTGAACACGCTGCCCAGGTTCGAACTGAAGGCAAGACGGTTTACGGACCATCGAAGCTGAGTTTCCGCGGGAAATTCCAATGCGTTCAGACCCTTACGATGTCATTGTGATCGGCGGCGGCCCCGCGGGGAGTACCGTCGCGGCGCTGGTTGCCGAGTACGGCCATCGCGTCCTTTTGCTCGAGCGGGCGCGGTTTCCGCGGTTTCAGATTGGAGAGTCGCTGATGCCCGGAACGTACTGGTCGTTCAAACGGCTGGGCGTTCTCGAAAAACTGAAGAAAAGCGCGTACGTGAAAAAATACAGCGTACAGTTCTTCGGTGCTTCCGGCCGTGGATCGGCGCCATTCTATTTTCATCGGCACGACCCGCACGAGAGTTCGGTCACGTGGCAGGTGCTGCGAAGCGAGTTCGACCGGATGTTGCTGGAGAACGCCCGGGAGAAAGGGGCGAGCGTGAGACAGGGGACCGCCGTTCAGGAGGTCCTCTTCAACGAGGACCGGGCCGTAGGCGTCAGGGCGAAAGACAGCGACGGCAGCCTGAATGACCTCACGGCCCGCGTGATCGTGGATGCAACGGGACGCAGCGCGCTGATTTCCCGCAAGCTGAATATCAAGACCGAGGAGCCCACGCTGAAGAAGGCATCCCTGTTTACGCACTTCAGGAGCGGGTCCAGGGAAGCAGGGATCGACGAGGGGGCAACGCTCATATTGCACACCCGCACGAAGGACGCCTGGTTCTGGTATATCCCGCTGGCCGACGACGTCGTCAGCGTGGGCGTGGTTGGCGATATCGGGTACCTGCTGCAGCAGCGGGAGGGCACGCCCCAGGAGATATTCGAGGAGGAGTTGGACCGCTGTCCGCCCATGCAGGATCGGCTGGAGCGCGCCCGTCAACTGTTTCCCATGAAGGTAACCAGCGACTTCTCCTATCGGGCCAGTTCGGTTTCAGGAGATGGCTGGGTGCTGGTTGGCGACGCCTACGGGTTCCTGGATCCCGTCTATTCGTCCGGCGTGTTCCTGGCGCTCAAATCCGGCGAAATGGCGGCTGATGCGATTCATGAGGCTTTTCGGAACGACGATTTCTCCGCCAGGCGACTGGGAAATTGGGGTGAGGAATTCATACCCGGAATGGAAGCCGTTCGAAAGCTGGTATATGCGTTCTACACGAAGGAATTCAGCTTCAGCCGGTTCCTCGACGCCCATCCGGAGTGTCTTGACGGCATCGTGGATATCTTGAGCGGGAAGATCTATATCAACGACGTCACGTCCATCTTCGGACCGATGGGACAGATGTGCAATCTGCCCGAAGACGTGGCGCACTATTCCGGTACGCCCGTCTGACGCCGTAACGTCGCCTGGACGATTTACGGAAGAAGAAGGGGACCCGGCCCTGTCAGCCCCCGCGGGCCGGGATTGCCTCCAATGGGAAGACCCCTGCATCTGCGCCGGCAGATGCGGCGTTTCCAGGTCAGCGACCGGCAGGGAGGCGGAACACCCCATGCGTGTTGCTTACATCGCCGCCGGCGCGGCGGGGATGTATTGCGGGAGTTGTATTAACGACAATACGCTGGCCACGGCGCTCAGGCTCAAGGGAGTTGACCTGGTGCTGATCCCAACGTACACGCCGTTGCGGACCGATGGTCCGGACGCGAGCATCGACCGGGTGTTCTACGGTGGAATAAACGTCTATCTGCAGCAGAAACTGGCGTTTTTTCGTCGTGCGCCGGAATTCGTGGACCGACTGATGAACGTGCGTACGCTGTTGAATTCGCTTTCGTGGTTCAGTGGATCGACGCGTGCGGAAGAACTGGGGGCGCTCACGGTCTCGATGCTGAAGGGGGAACAGGGCTCCCAGAGAAAGGAACTGAAAAAGCTGGTCCGCTGGCTGAAAGACGACCTGCGGCCGGACCTTGTTCATCTGACGAATTCCATGTTTCTGGGCATGGTGCGTGAGATGAAGCGTGAACTGGGCATTCCCGTTCTGTGTTCCGTGCAGGGGGAGGACGTTTTTCTCGACGGGTTGGCGGAACCGTACCGAAACGAGGCCCTGAGCCTGGCGCGGGACCGGGCGCGCGACGTCGACGCCTTTGTGGCAACGTGCGACTGGTACGCGTCGTCCATGGCTGCCTACCTGCAGGCGCCGCGGGAGCGCTTCCGCGTGGTTCCACTGGGCATCAGTCTGGAGGGCCATGGGCGCCGCGAGCGGGATTTGCCGGAGACACCGTTCACGATCGGCTACATGGCCCGCGTCGCGCCGGAGAAGGGATTGCATCTTCTGGCGGATGCCGTGGGGCGGCTGGCGGAACAGGTGGGAACGGAAAATATCAGGTTGCTGGCGGCGGGTTATCTGGGCGGGCGTGAGAAGCCCTATTTTCGCCAGGTCGTCTCGCTGATCGAGTCCCGCGGGCTTTCCAACGCCTTCGAGTACCGGGGCGAGGTGGACCGGCAACAGAAGATCGATTTCCTGAACAGCGTCCACGTATTGTCTGTACCAACGCCGTACCGGGAGCCGAAGGGGTTGTTCGTACTGGAGGCGCTGGCCAACGGCACGCCGGTGGTCCAGCCGCGTCACGGCGCGTTTCCGGCGCTTCTCGACCGCACCGGAGGAGGCATCCTGGTCGATCCGGACTCCCCGGAGGCGCTCGCCGAGGGGCTGTCCCGTATGATGAGCGACAGGGAGGCACGCGAAGCCATGGGGAGAAGGGGCCGTGCGGCCGTGCACCGGATGGCCGGCGACGCGTGCATGGCCGACGCCATGCTTGGGGTCTATAGACATTTCGTCGCGGGATGACCGGTCCCTTACCTGTGGTCCCGCCGACGATTCACCACCGGATAACGAAGGAGGATATTCTATGCCGGCCGAACAGGCATCGATGCCAGGGCTGACCTGGCTGATATTCGCCGCCATGACGGTAGGGTCGTGGGGATTGTACGGCATTTTCCTGCACACCGGGCAGATTGCAATGGCCGACCCCGTGAACGGTCGGTACAAGGCCTTCCTGCTGGTGGGCGTGGCTTATCTGCTGACCGCCGTAATCGGTTCAATGATCGTCCTCTGGCTGAACGGCTCGGACTGGTCGTTTCCCGCGCGCGGGTTCACGTGGTCTCTGCTTGCCGGCACCGTGGGCGCCATCGGCGCATTCGGCGTCCTGCTCGCGTTCGGGGCCAGGGGCACGCCTGCCGTGGTGATGTCCATCGTATTCGCCGGCGCTCCCATTGTAAACGCCGTGGTGTCGATGGCCGTTCACCCTCCGGCCGGTGGATGGGGCGCGTTGAACTGGCAGTTCGTGCTGGGTATCGTGCTCGCGGCGATGGGCGGGTGCCTGGTGACGCTCTTCAAGCCGGCGTCCTGAAGCCGGAGGCGCTATCAGCCTTCAGCGCTCAGTGTTCTGTCCCAGAAATAAGTTGCCTGAATTTGGCCGTCGAGTCGTCCGGCTCGCAGCAGGTCGGCCCAACGTAGCGAGACGGGATGAATCGGCCTGCCTGTGCGTGCTATCTCACGCACGCAGACAGGCGGAAGCATGGTGAGGTATTTTTGGGACAGGACAGGGTTTGCGGCCCGGCATGGCGATGTCAAATCACGGTTGCCGGCGCCATTATCCGGGTGGCCCGTATCCGGAACAGAACACCGGTGCGAATCAGACCGACAACGTCGGGGCGGCAGCATCCCTGAAAGGAAGTCATATGCCGAGTGAATTCAACACCACGCGAAGCGTGGAATTTTCGGATACGGATATGGCCGGGATTGTGCACTTTTCCCGGTTTTTTGTTTTCATGGAGGCGGCGGAACACGCGTTCCTGCGTTCGCTCGGCACGAGCGTGGCGGGCACCTGGGAAGGGCGCAGGGTCGGATGGCCCCGGGTGGGCGCGTCGTGCGACTATCTGAATCCCGCCCGTTTCGAAGACGTGCTGGATGTACGTTTGAAGGTGATACGAAAAGGGACCCGTTCGATGACGTACGGGTTTGAGTTTCAACGCGGCGACGTCCTGATTGCCACGGGCCGGTTGAGCACGGTGTTCTGTGAATGCGCACCGGGACAGCCGTTCCGCGCCATCCCCATTCCCGATTTCATTGCGGACCGGATCCTGGAATGCCCTGAAGAGGAGGGGGAGGATGATGCTGAGGGCTGAGCAGGTTTCAAAGCGGTACGGGGAGGTGTCCGTTCTCAGAGACGTCTCATTCGAAGTCTCTCGAGGGCAGTCGGTTGCGGTTGTCGGGCCCTCCGGTTCGGGTAAGAGTACGCTGTTGCACGTGCTGGGCACCCTGGACAGGCCGAATTCGGGTCGTGTGGAGATCGACGGCCGGGCCCCCTACGACCTCCCCGCCAGGGAACTGGCGCGTTTTCGGAACCGGGGGATCGGATTCGTCTTCCAGGACCACCATCTGCTGCCCCAGTATTCCGTGTTGGAAAACGTGCTGTTGCCCACGCTGGCGTTTGGCAATGCCGGCGCCTGCGGCGAGGATCGGGCACGGAAGCTGATTGAACGGGTGGGGCTTGCGCATCGGACGGAACACCGCCCTGCCGCCCTCTCCGGCGGCGAACGCCAGCGGGTGGCCGTGGCTCGAGCGCTGGTCAACGGGCCGGCGCTGCTGCTTTGCGATGAACCGACGGGCAGCCTGGATCGGGCCCGCGCCCACGAAGTCTGCGATCTGCTCTTCGAGTTGCATGCTCAGGAGGAGACCGTCCTGATCGGGGTCACGCACAGTCCGGAGATGGCCGCGCGGTTTGCGCGCCGGCTTGAGTTGCGGGAGGGAACTTGTTTGGAAGTCTGACCTACTACCGGCGAATTCATCTGTCCGTTTTGCTGGCGGTGGCCGTGGCCACCGCCGTGCTTACCGGGGCCCTGCTGGTGGGCGATTCGGTGCGCGACAGCCTGAAAGACCTGACCCTCGACCGTTTGGGCGATATCGACCATGCGCTGGTTTCGGAGCGCTTCTTTCGCGCGGGTCTGGCGCGGGACGTTGAGGCGGCGCAGGACGGACTGTCCGTTGTGCCGGCCGTCAACCTCAGCGGATCGGCGGTGCATGCGAGCGCCGGGACACGGGCCTCCCGCGTCACAATCCTGGGTGTCGATTCGCGGTTCGGGGGCCTGTTCAATGCGAACGTGTCCGGCCTGGATCGTCACGGGGCCGCAACGCCATTTGTCGCCAATGAGTCTTTGAGGAACGAACTGAACGCGCGTGTGGGCGATGCGGTCCTGCTTTCGTTTGAACTTCCGGCCGACGTCCACAGAGAATCCCTGTTCGGGCGGGACGAGGTATCGGAATCCATACAGACGGTACGCGTACGACTCACAGCGGTCGTGCCCGACCGGGGGATGGGCCGTTTCGGTTTGCGCGCACGGCAGGATGTGCCGCTCAATGCGTTCGTCTCCCTGCCGGTATTGCAGGAAGCGCTGGGGATGCCGGGCAGGGTGAACATGCTCCTGGTCTCAATGGCGTCGCAGGGCGCCGGCGATCCGGCCCACGCGCTCTCACGGGCCGCAACACTGGATGATCTGGGGCTTTCGATGCGCGTGGATGCCGATTATATCTCGGTTGAAAGCACGGGATTCCTGTTGAAACCCCGTGTCGCAAACACGGTTCTCGGTCTGGCGGAAGCGTTGGGGATGCCCCGAATGGCAATACTGACCTACCTGGCCAATTCCATCCGGGTCCGGGATCGCGAATTGCCCTATTCAACGATTGCCGCAATGGACGAGGGGGACGTCGGTTTGCTGCAACTGGCAAACGGGCGTCCGGCGCCGGTCCTCGGCGAGGGTGAATTGTTGCTGAATACCTGGGCGGCGGCGGATCTTCACGCCGAAACCGGCGACGCCGTGGAGGTGGCTTATTTTGAAGCCGGACCGAATAAGGCGTTGAACACCCGGCGTGTCACGTTCCGCCTGGCCGGCGTTGTCGCCATGAAAGGACTGGGCGCGGATTCCCTGCTGACGCCTGCATTCCCGGGTCTTCACAACGCGGACGACATGCACGCCTGGGACCCGCCCTTCCCTGTGGACCTGAAGCGCATACGTCCGGCAGACGAGGCCTACTGGGATGCCTACCGGGCCGCACCCAAAGCCTTTGTGTCGTCCGCCGCGGGACGGCGCCTGTGGCAAAGCCGGTTCGGCAGTCTGACTTCCATTCGGCTGGGTCCCGTGCCGGGAATGGACGTTGCACAATCAGCCGCGCGATTTCGATCCCGCATCCGGGAGGCGCTCTCGGCCGAGTCCGCCGGATTGGTGTTTCAACCCGTAAAAAAACAGGGTCTGGCAGCTTCATCGGGGTCTACGGACTTCGGCGGTCTGTTCGTCGGGTTCAGTCTCTTCCTGATTGTTTCGGCGGCGTTGCTTGTGAGTCTTCTTTTCCGGTTCGGTGTGGAACAACGCGCCGGCGAGGTGGGTGTTCTGATGGCCACGGGGTTTACGGCGGGCGCGATCAGAGGCAGGTTCATGGTGGAGGCGATCTGGCTGGCCGGGTTGGGGGGTGTGATCGGGATTGCTGGTGGACTGGCGTACGGATGGCTTATGATCGCGGGGCTGCGCACCTGGTGGGTCCCGGCCGTAGGGACCAGCGAACTCACGCTGCACGTGCATGCGTCCAGTCTGGCGGCCGGGTACCTCATATCGCAGGTTGTGGTTCTGTTTACGATTCTGATGACGGTCCGGCGATTGGGCGGTATGCCCGTACGCGCCCTGCTTTCCGGGACCGTTCACCAGGCGGCCGCCGGCGGCGGGCGCCGGATAAAGGCGTGTGCGCTGGGAAGCCTGGGACTGGCGGCGGCCTGCCTCGCCGGCGCGGCGGGCGCAGGGCGCGAAGCCGCGATAGCGCTGTTTTTCGGATGCGGGACATGTCTTCTGGTTTCGGGTCTGTGCACACTCGCCCTCTTTTTTCATGGTCGTCGGCGCGCCGCGGCGCCGGGAATCTGGCGAATGGGTGTGCGGAACAGCGCGCGAAATCCGGGGCGGAGCCTGCTGTGCGCATCGTTGATTGCAAGCGCCTGTTTCGTGGTTACAGCGGTTGGCGCACATCGCCGCATGGATGCCGGCGGGGATGCGTTGAACAACCGGACGTCGGGCGGCGGCGGGTTTCAACTCGTCGCCGAAACGGACGTGCCGCTCTACCACGATCTCAATTCGGAGGAAGGCCGGTTTGAGCTGGGGTTTTCCGCTGAGGATGCCGGGATCCTGGACGGGGCGCGGGTAATGCCTTTCCGTGTCTTGCCGGGCGAGGACGTGAGTTGTCTGAATCTCTACAGGCCCCGCCATCCCAGGGTTCTGGGCGTGCCCGAAGCGTTGATACGACGGGCCGGCTTCACGTTCGATCGGCTGTTGCAGAAAACGGATGAGCCATGGAGTCTGTTGACGCGGCGCGCGGAACCGGGAGTGATTCCGGCATTTGGAGACGCAAACTCGGTCACCTGGATCCTGCACGGGAAACTGGGCGACGAGATCCCTGTCCGAACGGATACGGGTGAGGTCGTCAGGCTGCGGCTGGTAGGGCTGCTGAAGAACAGTATCTTCCAGAGTGAACTGCTGGTGTCGGAGGCGAATTTCACCGCGCATTTCCCCGAACGGAGCGGCTACGGTTATTTCCTGATCGAGACCGACCGACCCCGTGAAATGGGGGCACTGCTGGAGCGGAAGTTGCAGGACGCCGGTCTGGATGCCTCGTCGACCTCGGCCAGGCTGGATCGTTTCAGGACGGTGGAGAATACGTACCTGTCAACGTTTCAGACGCTGGGCGGGCTGGGGGTGCTTCTGGGTACGTTCGGCCTGGGGATCGTGATGGTGCGCAACGTCATCGAACGACGCACCGAACTGGCGGCGCTGAGTGCGCTCGGGTTTCGCAGGTCGTTGTTATCCGGACTTCTGTTCGTGGAGAACGGATTCCTGATGGCAACGGGCATGGCAATTGGCGTTGTGGCCGCGATTGTGACAACAGTGCCCCATGCTTCCGCCGGCGGCGTGCCGTCGACGTCGTTGCTTGCAACGCTGGGTCTGATACTCGGCGCGGGCCTGGCTGCAGGCGCCGCGGGAATTGTTGTTGCGCTCAGGACCCCGCTGTTGCCGGCATTGAAGCGGGAAAGGGCGTGACAGCCGCTGGTTGTGCCCTGTCTCGGAAGACGATCGCCGTAATTTGGACGTCAGGTCGGCCGCCTGGAAGAACGACAACGGCCTGAGTCGCTCCCTGAGCCTGTCGAAGGGTCGGCGAAGGGCGTTGAGGAGCGCTAGGCTGGTTGGAAAACCCGGGCATTTCGACATTTCGACAGGCTCAATGCAGGCAAGCTCAATGACCGCGTTTCGACAAGCCGTTTCGAGGGTCTCAGCACAGGCAGCGCAGGCACGTCGACATGTTCTCACCGCAAGCGACGCAGTGAGACGGGATGTTGCGGCGGTCGAATGGAGGTCTATTTCCGTGTCATCCCGTCCGGCAATCGAAAAAGGAATTCAATTCCGGAATCGCAGAGCGTATCTTCAATAAAGGGCACGAAGTCGGACTTCACAGGTCGTAGATCGTGAAAGGAGCGCGTTATGTATCGATTTTCTCTGGCCATTGCGGTTTTCTGTCTTCTGAGCGCAGCCGGATCGGCGGCGTCGAACTGGCCGCATTGGCGCGGTCCGAACCGCAACGGGCTGGTCGACGGGAGTCCGCCCGTACAGTGGAGCGAAGAGAAGAACATCCGATGGAAGGCGCCCATTCCCGGTCTGGGCCACGCAACGCCGATTGTCTGGGGTGATCGTATCTTTGTGCAAACCGCCGTGAGGACTGACAAGGTTGCGGCGGATACCGGCACGGGAAGACGCCGCCCGCCGCCCAATCTGTTTCAATACAGGGTTCTGGCGCTGGACCGTCTTACCGGTGAAACCGTCTGGGAAAAGACGGTTCGGGAGGCCCGGCCTTACGAGGGGATGCACCGGACGGCATCGTTTGCGTCTCCGTCGGGCATCACGGACGGAGAGAACCTTTATGCGTATTTCGGATCACAGGGGCTTTATTGCCTCGATATGGACGGCAATCTGAGGTGGGAGAAAGACCTGGGCAAGTACTGGAGCAGAAACGCTTTTGGCGAAGGGGCATCGCCAACAATCCACGGCAACACGCTGTTGATCAACTGGGACCACGAAGGGGACTCGTTCATTGTTGCGCTGGACAAAAACACGGGCAAGGAACTCTGGCGCAACGCTCGAGACGAGGTAACGTCCTGGTCCACGCCGCTGACCGTGGACCGCGGCAAGCAGACCCAGGTGATCGTGAGTGCGTCGGGCCGCACCCGGAGTTACGACCTGAAAAACGGGGCGCAGATCTGGGAATGCGGCGGCCTGGGGACGAACGTGATTCCCACGCCGTTGCACGCGAACGGGGTCGTCTACGTGGCCAGCGGGCACCGGGCGCCGGCCATGCAGGCAATTTCGCTGGATACGGCAAAGGGCGATATTTCGGACTCGGATTCGGTGCTCTGGTCGATAACGCGGGATACGCCCTACGTGTCGTCGCCGCTGCTCGATGGCAACAGGCTGTTTTTTCTGAAAGGCCGGGGGGCGTTCCTGTCTTGCTACAATCCAGGAACGGGTGAACCGCACTTCGGGCCCATACGCCTGAACGGGATGGGCTTCATCTACGGGTCTCTGGTGGGTGCTGACAACCGCGTGTATATTTCCGATCTCGACGGTAAGACGCTGGTCATCAGGAACAGCCCTGAATTCGAAATTCTGGCAACGAACACCCTGGATGAAGGGAGCGGCGCGTCTCCGGTGGTTGTGGGGGATGCCCTCTATTTGCGGGGGCGCAGCCACCTCTATTGTATCGCGGAAGACCGGTCGAATTGATGGACCTTGAACCCGCAACCGAAAAGAGAAGGGAGTTTCGATGAACCGCTTCGTGGCCTTGAAACGGGTGAACGTCGCAGCCGTCATTGTCCTGCTGGGCGCCTATGGATGCGAAGCGCCGGACGGGGATCGGGAAGCGTCCGCCCCGGAGCGCCGGTTCCTGAGCGTGGGCACCGCGCCCCCCGGCGGCGCGTTTTTCGTGGTGGGCGGGGCGATCGCCCAGGTCGTGGACGAGCACGCGGGCGAACGCTCGTGGGACGTCTCCGCGGAGGCGACCAAGGGGACGCAGGAAAACATCCGCCGGCTCGTGCGCGGGGAACTGGATTTTGCACTGGCCAATGCCGCAATTTCATATTTCGCCGTACGAGGCGCGGGCGCCTGGGGTGAAAAGCAGGAAATCAACGCCGTTATGACGCTGGCGCCGAATATCGCTCTGTTCGTAACGACGAAGGGGACCGGGATCCGGAGCATCGGCGATCTCAGGGGCAAACGGGTGGTCGTTGGCCCCGCCGGAGCCGGATTCGAGTATTTTCTTGCGCCGATCCTGAAGGCTCACGGTGTCGCCTACGAGGATTTCAGCCCGCTGCACAATACGCAGGCCGGGGCCGTGGATATGCTCGCGGACGGATCCGCGGCGGCCGCCTTTCTGGGCGGGGCCGTTCCAACCGCGTCCATTACCCAGGCCAGTGCTTCTCAGGACATCCATTTCGTACCCTTCGGAGTTCCCGAGAAAGAACGTCTGTTTCAGGACTATCCGTTCTTCAACGCGGCGACAATTCCAGCAAAGACCTATCGCGGCCAGACCGAAGCCTTCGAAGGCATGAACGTGGGCGCAATGCACCTGGTAACGCCTGCGGCCCTGGATGAGGAGACCGTCTACCGGTTCACCAGGATTCTTTACGAAAACCGCGCGGACGTGGTCAGGAAGCACCCCGCGGGCAAAGCGATCCATCCGGCCAATGTGATTCGGGATACAGGCACGCCCTTCCATCCCGGGGCGATCCGGTATTACCGGGAAATCGGGATCTGGCCCAACTGACATGCTGGATTCGTGGCTTTTTCGCATCCTGGCGACCCTGCTGTGTGTTTTTGTCCTGGCAGAGGTCAATTATCCGGGACTGACGCCTCAAGCCCAACTGGCTTTCTTCGCCATGTTGGGCTTGAGTCTTGTTTTCCTGAAGCACCCGGTCTGCG
This sequence comes from Candidatus Latescibacterota bacterium, assembly GCA_021295655.1. Taxonomy (GTDB): domain Bacteria; phylum Latescibacterota; class UBA2968; order UBA2968; genus JAAXHE01. Next base: position 15,475 of record JAGWBX010000063.1, on the reverse strand, counting down.
CCGGCCCCGCCCGGACAAAGCTGCTGCGGATTCTGGATTATCTCCTCGTCGCCGCTGTCTTCTTTTGTTTCGGATACGTCGTGCTCCAGACCGAACCGGTCTTCAGGAACTGGTGGCTGGGCGGCCGAAGCCTGGGGAATCGGGCGGGGCTCGAACATCCGCTGGACTGGACCGTCGGCCTGGTCGGCCTCATCCTCGTTCTGGAGGCAACCCGCCGGGCGATCGGCCCGATCCTTCCGCTGATGGCGCTCGCCTTCCTGGCATACGCCGCTTTCGGTCACGTCATGCCGGACTGGCTCTTCCCGCACCGGGGCTACGGCTGGGAACGTATCGTCTCCCAGGCTTTTCTGCATTCGCAGGGTGTATTCGGCATCGCGCTGAAGGTGATGTTCGCCTACGTGTTTCTTTTCGTTCTGTTCGGCACGACGCTGGAGGGGACCGGGGCGACGGGCTACGTGCTGGATGCCGCGCGCCGGTTTTTCGGGAAGCGCACGGGCGGCTCCGCGAAGGTTGCCGTGGTCGCTTCTGGGATCATGGGATCGCTTTCCGGCAGTGCCGTTGCCAACACGGCCACAACGGGCACGTTTACGATTCCGATGATGCGTTCGGCAGGATTCCGGCCCGTGGCCGCGGGCGGGATTGAGGCGGCGGCCAGTTCGGGCGGGGCGCTGGTGCCGCCGATCATGGGCGCCGGCGCCTATATGATGCTGGAGATGGTGGAACCGGCCGTTACCTATCTTGAGATCGTAAAAGCGGCGCTGATTCCGGCGTTATTCTACTATACCGCGCTTCTCCTGATCGTCCACTTCTACGCCCGGCGCATCCGGGTTGCCTCCGGGGACGAGGTGCCCCCAAGTCGTCGGCCGGGCGCCCAGGGCTTTGTCTTCCTGGTGGCTCTCGTGAGCCTCGTCCTGCTGATCGTACTGGGGTATACGCCGTTCCGGGCGGTCAGCATCTCGCTGGGGTGCATGCTCCTGGCGGCCGCATTGATGCCGTCAACGCGAATGGGCCCGCGCGCGCTGCTGCACGCGGTGGAGAGCGCGGCTCACGGCGGCGTGTCTCTCATCGCCGCGGCTGCCTGCGTGGGAATCATCATCGGGGTTGTCACGCTGACGGGTATCGGCGCCAAACTGCCCGGCGCCATTTTGCCGCTGGCGCAGAACAGTCTCGTCCTTGCCCTGATTCTGCTGATGATATCCACCATCATACTGGGCATGGGCCTTCCTTCGGCCGTATGCTACCTCCTGATGGCCACGCTTGTCGGCCCTGTCCTTGGCGAACTGGGCGTTGCGCCGCTGGCGGCGCATATGTTCATCTTCTATTTCGGGATGATGTCTATGGTGACGCCTCCCGTGGCCCTGGCCGCCTACACCGCCGCGGCGATCGCAAGGGCGGACATTATGCGGACCGGGGCTGCCGCGTTCCGTTTCGCTCTGGTCGGCTTCACCCTTCCATACGCCTTCGTTATGCATCCCGAACTGCTTCTGGTCTCGCCCGACGTTGCGGCCACCCTCGTCAACGTCCTTGTAGTCTTTGCCGGCATTCTTCCACTGGCAGTCGCCATTTCCGGGTATGGTTTCGGGCCGGTTACAGCGTGGCAGCGCGCCCTTCTGCTTGCCGCGGCGCTTGTCCTGTTTCTGACGCCTGCCGGTGCGTATCGGGTCTGGCTGCAGGGATCCGCACTGCTGGTTTCAGGGATCATCGCTTTTGTGAATCGGCGATCTGCATGTGGGGTGTCCTCGTCATCGGACGATAGCGCTGATTCCCCGTACCGGTGATCGATACCCGGCAGCAGTCATCGATTTCAGGACTTCGTCTGCTTCCTGGCCGGACAATGTTCCATCCAGAACACAGGCCTTCAGGATTCCCACGGTTCCGGTGACGTCGATATTGTAGTCGAAGCAGCAGTTCCTCGCCGCCCGGTCGTCCGTCACAACAACACCCCCGCGGGTAAGCGCGAGGGTTATGCACGACGCTTCTCCCGGCGACAGGGCCCTCAACAGGCCCCTGTAGGTATCCCGCTCATCGGAATTGAAAGAACCGGCATCTCCGAATTCGCCGTTGGCAACAGCCTTTTCAACCTCGCGCAAGCGGGAATAACCCGCGACAATTTCATCAGCGACCTCGTCCAGAACCTGAGATGTGACATTTGCGCATCGACCGTATCGGGCGATGACCAGGTCGAGGCGGCCTGAAAGGGCGAAATTGCTCAGTGTAACCGTATCGAAATAATAAGCACTGCCCGATTCAGGCACGGGGTGCATCCTCATCGCCGTAGACGTTGCGCTGGGGGATGCCATGTTCTTCGAGCCACGATCTCAAACGCAATACGTGCATTCCCATTTCTCTGGCGAGCTTCCCGAGGCTGATAAACCCGCCCTCGTAGGCCGCGAGCGCCTGGCTCTGTCGAAGCGGCAACTCGGCCAATGCAGGCTGGTAGCATGCCGAAATCGCTTCCCGTACAAGCTGTCCCCTGCTCTTCCGACGGATCTCCGCCAATCTTCTCAGCTTCAGGTCCGTCTCACTGTCGATTTTGACGTGCAGCGTCCTGTCATTCGCCATATTCGCCTCCCGAATAAGTATCGCATTTTTGTATAATGATACAAGTTTTTATACAATATAACAAGTTTAAGTACATTATCTATCGGGATAGGCGAGAAATGGGTAACTGTCGGGGATTGTTTAGTCAATCCTCTCCCCTCTCCCAGTCTCTTTCTTTGTGTCTTTGTGTCTTCGTGTGAGTTGATTCTGAATTTCAGCTGACAGCTGACTGCGGGATGCGCCGCAGGCTGATGACGCGCCTTCTACGGCGAAACGCCTCGTTTGTCGGTGGGGCCGAGCAGGGCTTTGAGGCGGTTGCGGGTGAGGGAAATGAAGTTGCAGAGAAAGGGGCGGGTTTCGCGCGGATCGATGATTTCCTCCACCGCGAAGGCTTCTGCGGAGCGAAACGGAGACGCGTATTGTCGAAGTTCCTCTTCAAGTTCCTTCTCGCGGGCCGCCGGATCCTCGGAGTTGGCGATATCCCGCCGGTAGGCAGCGGCAACGCCGCCCTCAATAGGCAGGGAGCCCCACTCTCCGGAGGGCCAGGCGATCTTGAAGTCCAGTTCGTCCATGTCGCCGGCGGCCATTCCGGCCATGCCGTAACACTTCCGGATCACGAGGGTGAGGATGGGTACCTGGACGCGGTGAATCGCGAACACCGCCTTCATCCCTTCGCGAAGGGTGGCCTCCTGCTCGGCGGCGGTACCGATCATGAATCCGGGGATGTCCACAAAGAAGATCAGCGGGATATGAAAGCAGTCGCACAGCTCGATGAAGTGGGTCTGTTTTCTGGCCTCGGCCGCGCCCATCGCCCCGCCGGAAACCATCGGGTTGTTGGCGACGATCCCCACCGGCTGGCCGTTGAGCCGCGCGAGGCAGGTGATGAGCGCGCGTCCGAACGTCGGCTGGATTTCAAAGATGGAGCCCTTGTCCACGACCAGTTCGACCAGGCGGTGCATCGAATAGGGGGAGGTGCGTTCCCGGGGGACGATGGACAACAGTTCCTCTTCACACCGGTCCACCGGGTCGTCGCTGGACTCGGCGGGGGGCAACTCCCATACGTTCTGGGGCATGTAGGAGAGAAAACGCCGGATCATGTAAAAGCACTCGCGTTCGGTATCGACCGCGTTATCGACGGTGCCGGCCGTGTCCACCGCGATGTCGGACCCGCCCAGGCCGTCCTTGGAGACCTCCACGCCGAGGGCCCGCTTGACGAGGGGCGGCCCGCCTGAGAATATCTGGCTCGTGCGCCGTACCATGACGGACCAGTGCGAAAGGATAGCCCGCCCGGCCGGCCCGCCGGCCGCGCTGCCGAGTACGGCGGATACGACCGGGACTTCGCCCAGGAGCTGGACGGAACGGCCGAAACTGCTGACGCCGGGGAAGACGGTGTAACCCCGTTTTGCCGCCCCGCGAACCGAACCGCCGGCCCCGTCGGCGAGGTTGATGAGCGGAATGAGATACTTGGATGCAAGGTCTTCGATAAAACCGCCCTGTCCGCCCTTTCGCCGGTGCGTACCGGGGCTGCTGCCGCCCCGGACCGTGAAATCCTCTCCGCCGATGGCCACGGGCCTTCCGTTGATGCGGGCCACGCCCATGATGTAGGGGGCGGGCTGCACGTTGACGACGTTTCCGGCCTCGTCGTACTCGCCGGTGCCGCTGAGACTCCCGACCTCCGTGAACGAGCCGCCGTCCACCAGGACGTCGATGCGCTCGCGAATGGTGAGCTTTCCCTGTCCGTGGTGCCGTTCGACGTTCTCGGCCCCGCCCATCTTTCTGGACCAGTCCCGGCGCGCGTCGAGTTCGTCGGTTTCTTTCTGCCAGTTCATCCGTACCTCCTGTACGTCGGGCGTCAGGCCACCCGTTGCATCCTGTTCCCTCACGCTCTGTCGCTTACCAGCCCGTTGAAAAAGTCCATCCGGGCTGCCTGCCTGTGCGGTGCACGCAGACAGGCGTCCGGTCCTTGTGGCCGAACACTTCGTTGCGCTCCCTCGCCGAATCCCCGATTCGACGCGGTTGCGCGCCTTGTCTTCGACCTCGCCTGCAGAGCGACTTTCTCAACGGACGGTTACGCCGCGTAGATGGTCTCCTGCCGGGCCAGCGCGTCAATTTCTCCGGATCCGTATCCTGCGACCCGCGTCAGTACGTCCCGGGTATCCGCGCCCACCTCCCGCCCCGCCCAGCGCACGGCGCCGGGCGTTTTCGAGAGACCGGGTACGACGCCCGGCAGCGTGACCGTTCCCAGGACGTCATCCGGCATTTCCAGCAGCATGTCCCGCGCCTTGTAGTGTTCATCGGCGAAAATATCCCGCAGCGTAAATATCCGGGCGGCGGGTACGGCATTCGCATCCAGCATGCGCTCCAGTTCCGGGAGCGGATGTGTCGAGGTCCAGTCGCCAATGATGTCGTCGATGGCGTCTTCGTGACGGGACCGGGCCACGGGTGTCCGGAAGCGTTCGTCTGAGGCCAGATGCGGGGCGCCCATACAGGCAGCCAGGCGTTCGAAGGTCGCGTTGTTGCCGGCGGTAATGTGGATGAAGTCGCCGTCCGCGGTGGGATAGAGATTGTTGGGCGTGTTGTTCGGCAGTCTGGATCCGGTGCGGGTGGGTACGGACCCGAGCTCGGCGAATGCCGGAACATGGGGTTCCATAAAGCTGAACGCCCCCTCGTACAGCGCGGCGTCGATGACCTGGCCCGTGCCGGTACGGGTCCGGGAGAAGAGCGCCATAACGGCGCCGAAAGCGGCGTACAACCCGGTGATGCAGTCCGTGAGGGAGATACTCACGCGGCTGGGCGGGCGGTCCGGTTCGCCCGTGATTTCCCTGAGGCCGCCCACGGCTTCGCTGGTGACGCCGTATCCGGGACGATGCCGGTACGGGCCCGTCTGTCCATACCCGCTGATGCGTACGAGGATAATGCCCGGGTTGGCGTCGCGGAGGACGTCGAAACCCAGATTCCATGCTTCCAGCCTGCCCGGCCGGAAATTTTCGACGACCACGTCGGAGGCCTTCGCCAGCCGCGTGATGACGTCCTGTCCGGCGGGTGTTCTCAGGTCGACCGAGATGAGGTGTTTGTTGCGCAGGATGCTGGCCGCGTAGAGCGACCGGCCCCGGCTGCGTTTGCCCATCTGACGCACCGGGTCTCCCGACGGCGGCTCGACTTTGATGACTTCCGCGCCGAAGTCCGCCAGAAGGCGGCCGCAGAACGGACCGGAAACCGTGCTGCCCATTTCCAGTACGCGGCATCCGGCCAGGGGTCCGGCGTTGGTGGATGATGCCATTTTATCGGACGGTCGGGGATGGTATTTCGACACAAACGGCGCCGGGAACTTCAACGGGGCTGCCCGCAGGCTCGAGGGCGCCGGTATCGGCGTTGATTCGGAAACAGGAGACCACGTTGCCGCGTTGATTGGCGGCAAGGAGAAATTCGCCTGCGGGGTCGAATTCAAGGTTCCAGGGCCACGCGCCGCACGAAGGCTCATGGTCCAGTACCGTGAGTTCGCCGGTTGCCCCGTCAATCGACATCACCGCGATGCTGTCGTGGCCCCGGTTGGAACCGTACAGAAACCGGCCGGATGGATGCACCCGGACGTCGGCGCAGAAGTTCTCGCCGTTGTAGTGGTCTGGCAGGGCTGAGAGCGTCTGGCGTTCGGCGAGGGATCCTGATTCGGCATCGTAGTCGAAGACAGTAATCGTGCTGTCGAGTTCGTTGATCACGTACGCCCTGCTGGCGTCGGGATTGAAGGACACATGCCGGGGTCCGGCGCCCGGCCGGGTCGAAACGAATCCCTGCCCGGCCGGCTCGATGGTCGCGGAGGATGCGTCCAGCTCATAGCACATTACTTTGTCGATACCCAGGTCTGCGGAAAACGCGAAACGATTATCCGGCGAAAGGACGATGGAGTGAACGTGAGGCGCCTCCTGACGTCCAGAATCGACGCTGGACCCTTCGTGCCGGACGATCTGAGCAACCGGTTCGAGCCGTCCATCTTCATCGATGGGAAGCGCGCTCAGGCTGCCCGATCCGTAGTTTCCCGATAGCAGGCAGCGGCCGGTCCGGTCAACGCTGAGATAACAGGGAAGGTCTCCGCCGGCGTGCTGTTCATTAAGCAGCGTAAGGCTGCCGGATTCCGGATGGATGGAGAACGACTTGATACTGCCTCCCGGTCTGCCGTCGAATTCGTCCACGGCGCAGGCCGCATACAGGAAACGCGCGCCGGCGTCGGAGGCCAGGAAGAAGGGGTTGTGTACGTCCGGCACCTTCGACACGGCTTCGAGTTCGCCTGACGACGTATCCAGTTTAAGAATGTGCAGACCCTCGGTCCGATCGTCTGTATACGTGCCCGCGTAGACCGTGACGTGACCGCCGGACTGATCTGACATTTGCCGTACTCCTGTCCTGAAGATGCCTTTTTCCGGAAATATAAGGCTCGAACGATGAGGGAAACGACTGTCGCCAAAGTCGGCTCTATTGTCGCAAGTGAAATATAGCCCGAAATCGGGCGAGATCAAAATTTTTTCGGTGTTTTGCGCACAATAATTCGAACGGCGACTGCGACCGACCGCAAACCGGATGAAGCGCCGCACCCGCATCCACCGCACTTCTTGTATTTCCGCCGCCGCGGAATTATCTTCTGGCGTCGGGCCGTTTCGACCAGTCCAGCGCCAGGGTTTCAATCGTAGCGCAAATTGACAATTTGCGTGAATTGGAAGATCGCCAGCCTGTCATGCTGAGGAAACCGGTTTGAACGTGGGGCAGACATTTCCGTCTGCCCGCATCGCCGTTTCGTTCGCGACAACTATCCGTCTCGCGCCCTATTCTCGGCCAGAAACAACCTGTGAGGATAACAATGGATACCGAGCTTCTTCCCACGACCAACGCGGACGGTCTGCTGATTGTGCCGATGACCGACGCGCAGAAGTACATCTTCGATCTGAAAGGCTGGATCTGCCTGTCCGACCTGTTCGACGAAGAGCAACTCGACCGCATCCGGCAGCATCAGATGGACTTTCTCTACCGGCGCGATACGCTTCCGCCGGAGGAACGCGACAACCACGGGGGGCCGTCGCAGGTGCTGCTGGATCATCCGGCCGTGGTCGGGGTACTCAATGAGATCCTCTCGCATCGTCCGCTGGCAACCGAAGACTGTTACGGGTTCCGATACGACCACACGTACACCAGCCATCGTAAGGCCGGCCACGACAACTTCGGGCCCCACGGCGGCGGCGCCTATTTTTCTTTCAGCGGCAATTCACACATTTACCAGATGCTGCCGGGCAAAGTCCATTCGGGCCTGACGCGCGTGGTGTGGGAACTCAACGAGGTTGGCCCCGGCGACGGGGGCACGATGTTCCTCACCGGCAGTCACAAGGCGGCGTTTCCGCGACCGGAGGAAATCAGCGGCCGGGAGAGTCCGCTGTGGGAGACCTACACCTGTCCGCCTGGATCGGCGGTGATTTTCACCGAAGCGCTGTGCCACACAGGCACGCGCTGGAACAACGAAACACGCGACCGGCTCAGCCTCTTCACCTGTTACAACACGGTCAACGCCAAGTGGGGCAAGGGCTGCCCGGCGCCCGAGGTGGTCGCCTCTTTCCGCGGGGTCTGGCACGGGATGAGAGAAGTACCGGGCATCAACCAGTACGTTGACGAGGCCAACCGGGCGGTGTGAGTCGGACAGGCTTAGAAAAGGCAGCTATCAGCTATCAGCCGTCAGATTGAACCAAGAACCGAATCAGTTGACGTCAGCGCTGTTGGGTGGTCGGCCACGAATAGCGCAGACCTCTCCCCCCGGCCCCCTCTCCCGGGGGAGAGGGTGAGTGATTCGGTCCTGTAGGCGCTTGATCATGTAGAGCAAACTGGTAGTTTGCGGTACGGTCGCTGGGCCGTCGACCAAGACGTACTAAGCGACCCTAAAAATGCAATGAAAAGCAATCGACAGTCCCGGCTGCACGCGGGAATTGGGGAATGAACAACGTTCGATCGCGCTGTCTTCCGTTCACGCCAGGTGGAACGGAAGCATTGCCGGATTGTGACGTCAAAACGCCTCTATCTTTTTGGGAATATCCATGGCAATGTTGCCGTGAAAATAACAAATCAAGGTTTGATCCTTTTCTTGCCTGAGTTGACTCGAGGAGGTCTGGATGAAGAGGTCCGAAATCATCGCTCGCCGTCGCGCGTTTGCCATTCCAGGATATAAGACGCTCGCTGACGTCGGTTTCGACGGAGAGTGGGTTACGCCCTACCAGATGATATCGAAGAGCAAGAAAGGCCCTGTGTTGGTCGCGACGAACTGGCTGGATTGGCGTTCGGTCTATAAGAATCACGACGAGTTGAAGGAAAGGGGGTACCTGCCCTCGATGGATTTCAACGTAGTGATGGATCTCGCCCTGGAGCGTGCGGGGCGGACCCGCGAGGAAATATATCTCTCACAGGCGTTTCACCTGCTGCCGCAACAGCGGCGTCAGAACATTCCGTGCCGACACGTCTACGAATCATTTGACAAAATTACCCGACACGAAGCCGAGGGCCGAACGGTGATCGCCCTCGGCTTGGTTGCATTGGATGCGTGTCTGTACTTTGGCGTCGATGCCATCAAATGTATACATCCGAGCGCTAACAAAAAGCGGTATCCCATCGAGTGGAAGGCGAAGGAACTCTCTAATGCGCTCTTACTGGCGATGGCCCAAATCGAGTCATAGATCGTCGAATCTTCCGCAGAGTGAAAGCGATACGTGAATCGAAGAAGTGGGAAAGTGGCCGCTACATCCAGACTACAATGACGAAGGAAGCGCGAAGCGGCGGGATCGACTTCGCTCAGAATGACAAGCAGGTTGACGGCGCGTCCATCGAAGTCACTCCTTCTGTCCTGCTGAGGAGCCCGGGCGGGCTGTCGCAACATCTCCTGCTGGCGGCGGATGATGTCCGGGCGGTCTGTCATTCGCCCCGGTCGGCGGGGAAGCACATTCGTATCACTCCCCCCTTGAGGGGGAGTCGCAGAAGCCGAGCCGTCCCCTGAGGCTTGCCCTGAGTCTGCCTGCATTGAGCTTGTCGAAATGTCGAAAGCGCTGTCCTGAGCCTGTCGACGGGGCCGGCGACGGCTGATGCGGTGGGGGGATTTCAACGCGTTGTTGTTTCCAGGTAGAGCGAATCGACGTGCACTCATTTTGCGTAGAAGTCTTACTGCAAGAGTCTAACCGGAGCGTGTTTCGAAGTACTGTTAAAAGGAGGCATATACGCTTCGTATTTCGGCAAGGAAGAACCCAAGGCGTTTCCTGACGTCGAGTCGTTTATCGACCTTGCTCATGAGTTGCTGTTGGATGTGATCGACTTCCGGGTGGACGTGGGATTCGGCTCCCTGGACCGAGACTATCTGCGAGGATTGAAGATAAAATGCCTGAGGGCCGGGCTTCCCATCGGCTATCTCGCGTCGGGCGGGCACTTTGTCGGTACGGTTGAGGAGTTGCGAAAGAAGGTCGAGCAGGCGAAGGCCGACGTGGAAGTGGCCGCCTTCCTGGGAGCGCCGATGATCCGGCTCTTCTGCGGGGCGCCGGGGGTGGGGGACGCTGAACGCGAAATCCGTTGCTTTCAGGAAGTGTGCGATTTCGCGTCCGATGCCGGGATTGTCGTGGGTCTTCAGAATCACCCGAGTACGGGCGATAACATCCTGCGCATCTTCAGGGAAACCGACCGCGAGAATTTCACCTTTATCCTGGACACCGGCCAGTGGGTGGGGTCGCCGGGGCTGAACCGCGGCGTGGGCGATCCGGACGTGGACATCTACCGCTTTATGGAACAGACAGCATCTTATGCGTCTCACGTCCGCGCAAAGATCTACAAGATTGACAGCGGCCGGGAGGAGTGGCTGGATTACCCTCGAATCGTCGGCATTCTCAAGTCGGCGGGCTTCAACGGGGTGGTTTCTATCACGTTCGAGGGGCAGGACGTCAACGAATGCGACGACAGGGAAACCTTCAGGCTGGCGGCGAAGCACCTGCGGGAAACCATCGCCGCGGCGTAGCCCAGGGCGCGCCCAGGTGCGCCTGGGCATCACAGGAGATAGCGACAAGCGAATGCGCAGCCTGACTGACTACCGCGTTCTGACGTTCGACTGCTACGGCACCCTGATCGACTGGGAGCGCGGTATCTGGGATGCATTCCAGCCGCTGATGATGCGCAACCCGGAAACGCACCTTACGCGTGAGGACGCACTTTGCGCCTTCGCGCAATGTGAGAGCGGGCAGGAGCGGGCCACGCCCGGCCTTCGCTATCCCGATTTGCTCGCCCGTGTGCACGCGCGCATGGCGGAGCGCTTCGACCTGAAGACCGACGACGAAATCGACGCGGCGTTCGGCGCTTCGGTGCCGCACTGGCCCGCGTTCCCGGACACCGCCGACGCGCTGCGCATCCTCAAGCGGCATTACAAGCTCGTGATCCTTTCCAACGTCCACCGTAACGGCATCGCCGCCTCCAACCGCAAGCTGGGCGTCGAGTTCGACGCCATCTACACCGCCGAGGACATCGGCGCCTACAAGCCCGCCGACGCCAACTTCGAGTACCTGCTTGCCCACCTGAAGGCTGACTTGAGCCTGGAGCCCTCGGACGTGCTGCACACCGCTCAGAGTTTGTACCACGACCATGTTCCGGCAAGGAAATTCGGGCTGGCCACCGCCTGGATCGACCGGCAGCGGCTTTCGGAGGGCGGGAGTTGGGGCGCAACCGAGCGGGTGGAAACGATACCGAGGACCGACTACGTGTTCTTCTCGCTCGGCGAGATGGCGGAAGCGGTTGAGGCGGGTATTTGAAGAAGTGAGGAAGGTACTCTTCGATAGAATGCCGCGTTCTTCAATCCGAACGCGTGATCACGCACACACGGGATCGTCCACCTTCCAGCGATTGTACGTGGGATCCGCGCTACGAGCGAGCCGGCTTCTCGCCTCGTGCCACAGTCTGGCCCATTCGTCAGGATCATGCAATTCGCTTTCCGGATTTGAGCGGCTGCGCGCGACGAATCCCGGGAATGACCCGCGCCCCGTGGGCTGGCCGATGGGGTTGTAGCGCAGATCGAAGCTCCAGCGGATATTGTCGCTCTTGTTCGGCAGCGACGAGTGGCAATTCAGCCGGTGGAAGAGTAACACGTCTCCGCGCTTCATGGGAAGCACCACGCCGTCTCCCTCCCGCAGCAGCCGGTCCGGTATCTGCAGGCCGAATCCCCGCGACATCGTCGCGGTCGCGTGACAGTGATGCAGCAGTCCCTCGCGGTGACTCCGCGGGATGACCTCCAGGCAGCCGTTTTCGACTGTCGCGTCCCACAGGCCGAACCACACGGTGAGCATATTCGTCTCATCGGCCTCGGGCCTGACCACGCCCGTATCCTGGTGCCAGGGCGTGGCGCCAAGCTGGACGTGTCCCGTTGTTTCATTGACGGGGCACAGGTGCTCCGGCGGCTTCAGGCGGACGTGCTGCACGGGATTGGAATAGATCTCGGGACCGATCAGGGATTCCACGGCATCCAGCAGCTTCTCATTCCGCAATAGCCGGAATACCGCAGGCCCCACCCACATCGGTGTATCCGCCTGAACGTTCTTCTGCGGCAGCGAAAAGTCGAAATACTGGGCGTGCACCTTGCCCGACTCCGCGTAAATCCGCGTCAGCCGGTCCCCGAACGGCAAGTCATCGTACGTTGAGGAGATGTCTCCGTTTTCGTAAAGTTCACAGGCGAGCCGGTCCAGAACGCCGGCGTACTCCTCGATCACCGGATCCAGGTCCTCCACCGGATCAAACAACCCCGCCACGACCAGGTACCCCCGCTCTTCAAATTCCGCGACCTGCGCTTCGGTTAGATGAGCCATTTGTGTAATTCCTCTGAATACACCACTCGATTAAGCGTTTCGCGTCGTATTCGACCCCATCCGATCCCAACATCGAATATAAACCCACCATCGCCTTTTGGGAAGATGGATAAAGGACTTGCTCTAAATGTTTCGCAGACGACTGCGAGGCGTTCACATCGCCATCACTCCCCCCTTGAGGGGGAGTCGCAGAAGCCGAGCCGGTGCCCTGAGGTCGCAGTCCCTAGGCCTGTCGAAAAGTAAGCTCGTCGAAATGTCGAAGGGCCGGCGACGGCTGATGCGGTGGGGGGTGCCAGTCCCTTTGACCAGAATGGCTGATCGACTTAACTTCATCAGGAGTAGATGTCGGCACGATGCGTGCCCATTTCGTTCCCGCTGAGCGAAGCAGTTTGAAGGTGGGGCGGACATTCCTGTCTGCCCACATCGATACGTCTGTTCAATCAACGCGGGTTAGTTTCGCCTCGCGTTCAAGGAATGACGCCATTTCGGGATCTGCGTCAAGGTCGATAAGGTCCACAGATCGCGCGAGTTCCAGCAGCAACTTGCCCTGGAGTTTATAAAACATGCTTGCGGGACACCCCTTGACCGCGAAATCGATATCCGATCGCGACGTGCCGCTCCCATCTGCGACGGAGCCAAAGAGATAGACAGCTTCGCATCCACCTGCTTTCAATATGTCTAATCCCCGAACCAAGTCGTGCCGCACCGTGTCTGGTACACCCTCAATGTCTGAAATTTTCGCCATCAGTCATCCCCTTTTTGTCCTAATCGCTCGATTATGCGCGACGGGTGATGTCACTGCCAAGACGACGCCTGAAGAAACGCTTTCATTCGGCCGCTAATTTATCACGTTGCCGTAACGCCGCAATATAAATGGGTCGACAAGGGATCCGGCAACCCGTGCGGCCGTTCCACTTGCCATACTGCCAACACGCGCTTACCTCTCAATCACTCCGCCCTTGAGAGGAGTCGCAGAAGCCGGGCCGTTCCCTGAGACGGTGCCCTGAGCTTGTCGAAGCGTGGTCGAAGGGCCCGCGACGGCTGATGCGGCGGGGGTGTCTACGCCTCACGCAACCGCCCACCCCTCCGACAGGACCTCCGCCTGCTCAATCACCGTCTGCGTGGCCTTTTCCTGTTTGTCTGGCGGGTATCCGTGCTTGCGCAGGATGCGCCTGACAAGGCGGCGGAGGTTCGCACGGACGTTTTCCCGCAGCGTCCAGTCGATGGTCACGTTTCCCCGCACCGTTTCCACGAGTTGGCGCGCGATGTCCCGTAGCGCTTCGTCGCCGAGAATCTTCACCGCGCTATCGTTCGTCTCCAGCGCGTCGTAGAATGCCAACTCGTCCTCCGACAACCCCAACCTCTCGCCCCGCTCGTTCGCCTCCCGCATTTCCTTCGCCAGTTCGATCAGTTCCTCGATCACCTGCGCCGCCTCGATCGCGCGGTTTTGATACCGCCGCAGTGTCTCGTCCAGCATTTCCGCAAAAGAACGGGCCTGCACGACGTTCTTACGCCGCCTCGTGGAGACCTCGTCCCTGAGCAGTTTCTGTAAGAGTTCCACGGCGAGATTCCGATGTGGCATCCCGCGCACCTCTGCGAGAAACTCGTCCGATAACACGGAGAT
>JAGWBX010000063.1:0-1291 GCA_021295655.1 Candidatus Latescibacterota bacterium | reverse complement strand
CGTCTCGTCGTGGGGCACGGCAAGTGTGAACCCCTGGGACAGCGCCCGCACCGCGTTAAGCCATCGCTCTTTGCCGTCCTCATGGGCGAGGATGTGCTCCTGCGCGGCGGGTAGCAGATTCAATCGCTCCGTTGGTGTGCCGGCGATCCAGGCCGTCCAGTCGAAGCCATGGAATAGACCGCAACATACCTCGTATTTCTCCAGCATTACCGCCACTGCGTCCTGCTTGTCCAGAGCCGTACTACCAGTGCCGCCACTCTCGGTGTACGTCGCCAACGCTTGTCGCAGATCATGCGACAAACCGAGATAGTCTACGACCAACCCGCCGGGTTTATCCTTGAACACGCGGTTCACGCGGGCGATGGCCTGCATCAGCCCGTGGCCGCGCATTGGTTTGTCCACGTACATCGTATGAAGGCTGGGCGCGTCGAAACCCGTCAGCCACATGTCCCGCACCAGGACTGCGCGTAGCGGATCTTCTGAGTCCCTGAACCGGTTCGCCAGCGCCTCCCTTCGCGGCTTGTTGCGGATGTGCGGCTGCCAATCGAGCGGGTCGGACGCGGAGCCGGTCATCACGACCTTGGTGGCTCCCTTGTCATCAGCGTCATCGTGCCATTCGGGGCGCAGACGGACCAGTTCGCGGTAGAGGTCGATGCAGATGCGACGGCTCATGCAGACCACCATGGCCTTGCCGTCCAGCGCCTCCAGCCGCTGCTCGAAGTGGTCCACGATGTCTTCGGCGATCTGCCGGACTCGCTTCTCCGCGCCGACCACCGCTTCCAACTGCGCCCACTTCGTCTTGAGCTTCTCCCGGCGCTTTACCTCTTCGCCCTCGGTGGCCTCCTCGAACTCCGGGTCGATCTTCGGTCTTTCGCGCTCGTCCAGGGTCAGCTTCGCCAGTCGACTCTCGTAGTAGATCGGCACGGTGGCCCCATCCAGAACGGCGCGCTGGATATCATAGATGCTGATATAGTCGCCGAACACGGCCCGCGTATTGGCGTCCTGAAGCTCGATGGGCGTACCCGTAAAGCCGACGAATGACGCATTTGGCAGCGCGTCTCGCATATGACGGGCAAACCCGTCGATGAAATCGTATTGGCTTCGGTGCGCCTCGTCCGCAATTACCACAATGTTACGCCTGTCCGACAACTCGGGATGGGCATCGCCTTTCTCTTCGGGAAAGAACTTCTGGATGGTAGTGAAGACGACGCCACCTGCGTTCACCGACAGTTTGCTCCTCAGGTCGGCCCGGCTCTCCGCCTGTGTCGGCGGCTGGCGCAGCAGGTCCTGG
>JAGWBX010000010.1:43440-107647 GCA_021295655.1 Candidatus Latescibacterota bacterium | reverse complement strand
TTGAAAAATATAGACTTATTCGCATTTACGCTTAGTCTTCAATGCCCCGAAATTCATCAACGTTATTTTCACATCAAGGTTAGAGAGCTCGACTTCCTTCGTCCCCGCGTCCCACCGGATCTAATCCGGTCTGGCGGACTCGCCTCGGCGAAAGACCTGACCCTGAGGTATTGGTCTTTACAGACGGTCGATGCGCGGCCGCGGATTGCCGGGAGCGTGTCCCGGTTGATGAAGATCCGCGGGTGGTCCGGACGTATGCGGGACATCCAGCCGGGGTCGGTTTTCACGGTGCGTTTCCAATTCTCCAATGCGGCTGTTCAGGCGTGAGTTGCCACAGCTCATGTTCCCGTGCAAAAAGGATACCGTTGTCCGTGGCGGCAAGAATCGGGACCTGTCCGGAGGCGGCGCTATGGACGACACGAAGCGTTTCGGTTGACGGATCGAGTCGAACGATCCGGTTACCGAGGGTAAAGAAGAGAATGCCGTTCGCGTCCGCCGCCATCGAGCGGTTGTGGGGTCGGCCGCCGGCGAACGGGTTGTCGACTGCGCGAATGGCGTAATCCGCAAGTCGGATAGCGAAGAGGCGGCTGCCGCCTTCGTGGTCGTCGGTCCAGAAAAAGACCCGTTCCGCGCTGAAACCCATCGTAACAAGACTGCGCGCGCCGTCGATTTCCCGTTCGTGCAGGACGGCTTCGGTTTCCGGATCGAAAATCAGAAAGCGGGCATTGCCTTCAGCGGGCCGGATATAGCCGTCCGCAATAATGCTGGTGCCCACGTACACGTGTTCCGGGCCTGCGGCCAGGCCCAGAATGGAATGGTCGGGTACCAGGTGCCGGTACGACTTGTGACTGTTGTCTTCGGGATTGACAACGGTAAGCGCGCCGCCCCGGGCTCCGTAATCCGGCATGGACCCAACGTAGAGTCTGTCGCCCGGTCCATTGAGAATGCCGGTGACGGGACGGTACTGTTCGTCGCCCATCGTGCCCAGATTCCGCGGGTTGTCGCCCTCAGCCGGACCGGGCCGCCATGGTCGTTTCGGATTGTATACCGTAAGGACGTTATGGGTGTACGAGATGTTGTAGATGTTGCCGCGGGCTTCGGCGCTGCCGTAGATTTCGCCGGAACCGTTGTACGTCAGACCCAGCACGTCCGCCCGATTCATCGCGGGTTCCACGCGTGTGAGGGACAGGCCCAGATGGGCCGAGCAGTAGATGTCCCCGGAAGATGCCGGCAGGATGGAGAAGATGCCGATGGGGGGATTCTCGATCTCGGTCCGGTGGAGGTCGAGTTCGGAGGTCCTGATATCGCAGATGCCGTAGTACTGGGAATGGCCGGCGAAGAGGATCCGATGTTCGTCGAGAAAATAGTAGTTTCCCCGGCTTGGAACGCGGGGGATGCGGCAGGCGAGTTCGGCCGTATGGGATTCGAGGTCGATGGCGTAGACGTAACCGTCGTCCACGCTCAGGAACGGGCGGCCGTCCGGCGAGGCCATGAGGTTCCGGCCGGAGGTGATCGCGGTTTTTACAACGAAGGAGCCGAGGAAGCCGAGGTCGAGCGCGGAAAACCGACAGATTTCTATGCCGCCCTCCGGATCGCCGACGGTAACGAGGAACTGGTCCCCGACCCGCAGGAAGCTGCTGTAGGCATCCGGCCGACCCGTCAGGTGGGGCGGCGACATGACATTGACTTCCTTCGTGCGGGGGTCGAGGGCATAGACGCCGTGCTGGAGGCCGTTGAGAATGCCGATGCGTCCGTTGTCAGAAACACAGGCGGCGAAGAGCTGATGGTTGCTCTCCGCCACGGAAACTTCCCTGTATTCGCCGGTGCCCCGGTCGAAACTCACACAATTTCCGGAGGGGTAGCCAGGCATGTACAACCGCCCGTCCGGACCTTCGACCACGTCCGTGAGATGGGAGTTTTTTGTGGAGGAACGATGGGGCGGGACGTTTTCCCAGGACTCGGTCATCGGGTTGAAGCAGGCGAGTTGCCCCGGACCGTTCATTCCAAACCAGAGCCTGTTGTCGGTAAGGAGACGGACCTTCCACGTGCCCCGTCCTTCGGGCTGGGCGAATGACGCATATTCGTGGTGCGCGAAGTCGGTACGTACCAGAGCCGGTGGGCGGCCCGGGACCGCGGAGAACATGGACTGGTAAAGCACGCGGCGCCCGAGTTTTGGATCAAAGATGAGTTCCCCGGTGGAATTGGCGGGCGCCAGGAAGGGGACGTCGCAGATCTTCGAAGCGTTCATTCAAGGATTCCTTACCTGTCACCTCAGAACCGGGCAATACCACCAGGTCGCTATACTGGACACGAGCGCCCTGCGACCGAAGGTAACTTGCCCTCTATAACGACGTGATCCACCAATACCCGGAGTGAGGGCATCCCTGCCCTCGAACTTCGGGCAACCGACGAATTCCCGCATCAAGGGCCATTGGCTTACCGTCCATCTGAATCCACGCCGGTCTCAAATCCGTTTCTGTCCTGGAAAGCAGTGATCAGGCGCGTAAGTTCACGATGTCCGAAAACTGCGGCCGTCGACGTGAATCCCGCACCCCCGGTCTTGCAGTGCCACGGCGGGCGGCGTATCGCCCTTGGAAAAAACCCACCAGACACATGGCGCGGTTGGGTCCGCGCTCGCGCCAAGCGTGAGGTGGCCCCTGGATCCCGGGAGACGGTCAACATTCCGGTCTGTGATCTTGGCCTGGGGCGAGCCGACCCAGAGCGTGAGATCCGGCGCATAGATGCGCGCCATATTGTCCTGCACCCACCAGGCGGCGTCCGGGTGTCCGTGCCAGTGATAGCTGATGGACTCGACGGTGGCGCCTCGCACGCGGTCGGCGAGGACCACCAGGTCTCTCTCCGAAAGCCAAAGCGTTCTGACCACCCGTTCCAACGCCAGCGCGGCGGGATAACAGGGGGTCAGGTCCAGTTCTGCCATATGCGTCGTTCCGTTGCACCGCCTCAGAACGACCCGGCGGTCCAACGGCTTCCCCGTCTGCGCCATGCCATTGATGACGGGCGCATTGTGTGCCGTGAGCCCCAGGGTGAATTCACGTTCTCTCTTTTTCATATACTGCTGATAGCCTGGGTCCGATAACGGCCAGCGGCCTCGGGAGCCGATGACGATGGACCCGTTGTCGTTCTGGATGTGGCTCATTCTCGAGTTGCTCGCGGCCATGGCCACGGCCAGGTCTTCCGGTTCCCATCCGCTCCTGAGCACGACCGCGTAGTGCGCATCGATTGCCCCCGCCGGGGGCGGTTCACATCGATGATCAACGTCGACCTCGTGAAGCGCCGCCAGCGCGTCTGCGCGCAACCAGCGAAGGCCGCAGCGTTTCAGGTACCAGCACGCACGCGGCGACGAACGGTACCGGAAGAGCTTGGCGTACCCGGACACGTGGAACGGCATCTCCCGGGGTTCGGCGTCGCTCAACTGGGCGACATTCGCGACGTCGCCCGGTGCTCCGAGCGCGATGGACTCGTCCAGGACGTCGCCGAAACGTGGATGTTCCATCAAGGCGTTCCGCCTGGCCGAGGAGAGTGTCCCAAGCCAGTCGGCGGAGAAGTCCAGGATGTATCCGTCGTAACCGATCCCTTCCGAATGACCGCTGTTGCGCAGGTCCAGGATCGCCCCGAGGAGCGCCTCCAGCCTGCGGTTCAACGCATCGGCGGACGGATGCGAAATGCCGTTTGCGGCCAGGGCGAGGCCAACCGTGCCGATGAACGGGATGTTGTGCAGCGCGGTATGGGGTTCTTCCAGCGCGAGGATATCGTCTTTGCTTTCAAACGCGCCGTGCCTGGCGTCGGACAGCGGGAGCGTGTCATCGACGTGGCGCTGAAACGCCCGTTCGATCTTTCGCGTCAGGCTGCCGGGCAGCCAGTCCCACCGGGTGCAGGCCAGCCAGAGGATGCGCAGCGCGTGACCCGAAGCCAGATCGGGTATCGGCAACTGTCGGTAGCACGGCCATTCGGCCAGCGCGTCCAGGTCCGCAACGGCCAGCCGGCGCGCCTGCTCGTCGCCGAACCAGGACGCCGCCCAACCTAGGCTCAGGATTCGTTCTTCCAGGCTCCATGTCATCCAGATGGACCATGGGTACCTCCGGATGCCGGAAATCGGCAAACCGGGCAGGTATATCTCGCGGATCGGGAGGGGATAAGCGATCTTTCGCCGGACCCGGTAATAGTCGGCAATCAGATGGGTCTGGGGCCTGTAACCGTCGGCGCGCCGGCGAATCTCGGTTTCGATATGGTCCCGTCGCATCGATACTCCGCACTAATGGTCGTATTTCTCCGGTCCCCAGTCGATTTCCTGATGCTGCTGCTTCAGAATGACGGCTTTGTGAGACGGCGCGTTGTTCATCAGGACCACACCGGGGCCGACCATGGCGCCGGGGCCGACAATGCGGCCCGGCATGAGTATGGTTCCCACGCCGGTGCGTGCGTAATCGCCGAACAGGGCGCCCGAAAAACCGGGCGCCGGAAGGCGGATGCCCTTCACGTCCACCTGCGTCGGTCCGTCGTCGAATCGAAGCGTGCCAACCTGGGTGCCGGCGCCGAATTCCGCGCCTTCACCGTAGATGCCGGCGATTTGCATCTGGTGGGTGATCCTGCCGCCCGCCAGAATGACGCCGCTGAATTCTCCGAGAAAGGTGATGTGGTTGTTGCGGTCGACAAAACCTGAGACCTTCGCGAAAGGCCCGATCCGGCAGTCGTCTCCGATGACCGTGTGCGGGGCGATCTGGGAGCCTTCGAAAACGTGGGTGTTTCTGCCGATCCAGACGGGCCCGCTGATACGGGCCCCGCGTGAGATGGTCGCGCCTTCGTCGACGAACACCGGGCCGCCGATATGCGAATCCGGATCGACCCGCGCCGTGCCGGCTATACTGGAGGCCTGCAGGCGCAGGGCCATTTCCCGCACGGCCAGACGGCAGACCGCCTGGGGCTCCCAGGGCATGTCCATATCGAAGCAGACACCGTCGGCGCGGACCGCTGCCGCTGGCCGGCCCTCCCGGTTCATAAGCGCCAGGGCGTCGGCGATTTCGTGGCCCTCAGGGGGCGTGACGCCGTTCTGCACGCCGGTGATAAAGTCCGACGTGTTTCCCAGGTCCTGAATTGCGTCGTTCCGGAATACGTAGAGGCCGGACAGCGCCGTGCCGGCGGACGACCGGGGCTTCCAGGTGTAATTGACGATATTTCCCCGGCCATCGGATTCCACGCGAATGCGCCGGTTGAGCTCCTCGCTGTGGTGGACGGCGGCGACCGACCGGCCGGAGAAACCATCCAGGAGTTGCGAAAGGACCGTCGGTTCGAAGAAAAGGTCGCCGTACGCGACCAGGAAGTCGTCACTTCCGATAAAGCCTGCGGCGGTAGAAACGGCGTGGGCCGTGCCGAGTGGCTCCGGCTGCTCGATATAGGTAATTCTGCATCCGAACCGGCGGCCGTCGGAAAAATGGCTGCGTACCCGGCCGTGCCGACGTCCGACAACGATGCAGACCTCCGTGATGCCCGCGGCCACGATGCGTTCGACGACCCATTCCAGCAGAGGCCGGTTGCAGACGGGGAACATGGGTTTGGGCCTGTAGTGGCTGAACGGATAGAAGCGGTCGCCTTTGCCGGCGGCCAGGATGACGGCTTTCACTTTGAAGCTCCTGGAAGAATGGGTTCTTTAATCTGAAAGCGGGTCGGACACGGTCGATTCCGTTCCGGCTACCGGATGGGTTCCGGATCGATGGGACCCACGGGCACTTCCGTGAGATCTTCCGCGAAGACGATCTGCCCCTTGAAGACGTGCGCGGCTTCGGCAACGAGGCGCTCCCGGACGCCGGGCGGTTCCAGCTGTTCGGTCACGTGGGTCAGGACAAGCGTGCCGACGCCCGCCTCGCGCGCGGTCCGTGCGGCGTCCAGGTGCCCGGAACAGCAGCCTGTAATGCGCGGATCCAGTTCGACGTTGTTGATCAGGTGGCACATGTGGATGAGCACGTCCCCGCCTTGCGCCAGGTCCGTAAGGCTGCCCGTGGGCGCCGTATCTCCGCCAAAGACGATCGTTCCGTACGGAGTGTCCAGCCGGTAGGCCAGGCACGTGAGCTGCGGTTGAACGTGCACGACTTCAGCAGTCCGGACTTCCCAGTTTTCCGCTTGAATGCGCGAGCCGTCCGCCACTTCGGTGACGATGGGTTCGGGGCGTTTCCGCGGAAGGATGCCGCCCCTTCGTTCGTAGACGAATTCGCTGCCCGGGTGCCGTGTTCTCGCCTCGAGGTCCGGTCCGAAGGCGCCATCAGACCCCAGGAGCCGCTCCGTCATGCGGCTCAGCGGGGACGGTCCGTAGACGTGGAGTTCAGGGATCTTTCCCGCGCCCTGATCCCAGCGGGTGAGCACGATGCACGCGTAGTCCACACTGTGATCGTAGTGGAGATGGGTCAGAAAGAGACGTGTCAGCGCTTCGGGCGGGACCCCCGCTTCGAGGAGGCGTCTTGCAATACCCGGGCCGCAGTCGAACAGCAGGACTTCCTCGTCGAAACTGACGAGGTAGCCTGAGCCCGCACGGTGGGTAAGCGGGGTTGGGGTTCCGGTGCCAAGAAGGGTCAGCTTCAGAGACATGAGATAAATTTCCGTTGTCTTCTCTACCGGTCCACGCCGGCTTCGAAGTGCCGGATGAAGGGGGCGAGTTCTCTCCAGAATGCCTCGGGTATATCGACGTCTCCCGCGACGGCGTTCGCCCGGGCTTCGTCCGGTACGCGTGCGCCGGGAATGGTAGCGGCAACCTGCGGATGGCGGGTACACCATTGCAGCGCCGCCGCAACCATCGGCACGCCGTGGCCGTTGCAAAGGTCCTGAATTCTCGCGACCTGGTCCAGGCAGGCCTGGCTGAAGCTGCGGGCAAGGTAGTCGATGCCGTCCACGGGACCCGTGGCGAGCAGCCCCCGTTCAACCGGCGTGGCAACAACGAGACCCACGTTGTGTCTGACCGCCGCCGGCAGGATGCGGTCGCAGGCAAGCTGATTGATCAGGCTGAGCGCGTCCGGAACCACGGCGGCATCGAACTCCCCGGTTTCGATGTACCAGGCGTTGGTGTGGGGGTCGTTGGTCGCGGTGCCGACAAAACGCGTCACGCCCGTATCCTGGAGCCGTCGAAGGGCGCCGAGGGCACGGTCCCTTCCCATGACTTCCTCGAAGGGAATGCCCATGGCATCGTGGATATAGAGAACGTCAAAGGTGTCGATTCCCAGACGACGCCGGCTTTCCTCCACCTGCCGCATGACGGCGTCGTAGGCGTGGTCCCGTCCGTCGGCCGTCTGCCCGACTTTTGTGGTGACCGTACATCGTCCGGCAAGGTCAGGGCGTTGCCTGAGGGCCTCGCCGATAATGGTTTCGCTGTTGCCCGAACCGTACAGCGGGGCGGTATCGATCAGCGTGGAGCCCGCTTCGATTGCCGCATGCACCGTTGCAATTCCCGGTTCGATCTCCATATGGCTGGACCGGGCGGCGCCTTCGCCTGAACGTGCCGGCCGGTCTTCGTCCCAACCCTCCATGAAGTCGTATTCGGTTGCCGCCCGGTTGGGGTCCGCGATGCCGATAAAGCCGGTACCCAGACCCACAATGGGAACTTCAAGGCCGGTTCGGCCGAGGACTCTGGTTTGCATTTGCGTGCCTCGAAATAGACGGGACCGGGGAGTCGGCGCCCCACTTTCGGGGCAGCGTCCAAGATACCATGCGCCCGTTACGGGCGCAACAGGCTTCTGTTTACCGGCCATTATACGCATTCCGCGCTTGATTTTGGTCATTGCGGATGTTATCATAAATCCGGTACGTGCCCGGACGGTGTCAACCCTGTGCCTGAGAGGAGGCCTGAATGCCACAAAAATACCTATGCGCGATGATTGCGGGATGCCTGATCGCCCTGACTCCGGCCCTCGCGGAGAAAGCGGCTGAGGGCGACAAATGGTGGCCGTCGGAATGGGGAGCGGAAGACCAGCGAGGAGCGGCAAACCGGCTGACCCCGCGAAAGGTAATGGAGGCGGCGGGATTGATCCGGACGGGCAGGACCTACCAGCTCGGACGGGTGTACGAGCCGGGCATTCCGCTTTTCGGCAACCGTCACTACAGTCTGACCATTCCAGGGTCGCCAACCGGAGGGCCCCTCGGAGAGAACCGGCTGGTCTGGTACGACGAGATGTTCAGCGGCGAGATCGGACAGGTGGGGACCCAGTTCGACGGATTGGGTCATATTGGAACGCGTAAAGGCGATCAGGACATCTTTTATAATGGATTTACACGGTCGGAGGTAGGGACGGCTTACGGACTGGAGAAACTCGGAATCGAAAACGTCGGTGTTATCTTCACCCGTGGCGTCCTGGTGGACGTGGCGGAGTACAAGGGGCTGGAGCGGCTGGAAGTCGGCTATGTGATTACAGCGGGCGACGTCGAAGGGGCTTTGAAAAAGCAGGCCGTGGCGGTGACGGAAGGCGACGTCGTACTGATCCGCACGGGCCACGGAAAACTGTGGATGGTCGACAATGAGACTTACAACTCGGGTCAGCCAGGCATCGGGCTGGAAGCCGCGCGGTGGCTGCTTGAAAGGAAGATCGTCATGGTCGGCGCCGATACATGGGCGGTCGAGGCTGTGCCCGGTGAAGACGCGGACGGTGCATTCCGGGTCCACGAGTTGCTGATCCAGCGAAACGGGGTCTATATCCTGGAGAATCTGGACCTGGACGGTCTGGCGGAAGACGGAGTGTACGAGTTCGCGTTCGTATTTGCGCCCCTGCGGCTGAAGGGCGCCACCGGGTCGCCGGGAAATCCGTTCGCGGTCAGGTAGACAGCTCCTGATTCGACCGCGTACACCTGTGGTTACGGGCAAGAGTCAATCTTGATTCGTAATGCTTCGGGGAAGTGAAACCGAATATATGCAAGTGGATAAAGGTGATTTAATTTCTGATTACCAGGATACACCAGGTCACCGGACGTGAACTGAAAGCATGTCCTTTTTGACGTCCGTTACGCCCCGTTTCAGGGGTTTTCGTCGCGTCGCCGGGTTGCTGTTTTTTTCGAATTGGGGGATGTTGTGACGCCCGATGAACAGAAGCAGCGGTTTCCGGAATTGGCGCCGGAGTTGAGCTCGCGGCGGGTGATGGATTTCCTGAAGTTCTTCGGTCCCGGGGCCGTCATTGCGTCGGTGACGATCGGTAGCGGGGAGACGGTGTGGGCGTCGCGCAGCGGGGCGATTTTCGGCTATGCGATGTTCTGGGCGTTCAGTCTCTTCTGTCTCACGAAGGGGGTGCAGGTCTACACCGCGGCGCGGTACATGACGCTAACCGGCGAACATCCGATGGAACGGTGGGCGGCCTTACCGGGCCCCCGGGGGCTGTTCCCGGGCATCATCGGGGTGGTGGTTATCGTGGCATTCCCGTTCTATCTGGCGAGTCTACCGATCATGCTCGGCACGATCACGTCGTGGGTGCTGTTCGGAGACCCGGGGTTGTACCCCCATGCCATCGCGATCCTGTTCATCGTACTGCTTGCGGCGTTGACCCTGATGCAGAGTTACGGGTTTCTGGAACGCGTTCAGTTGACGCTCGTCGGCTCGATGCTGGTGGTCATGCTGATCGCGACGTTTGCCGTCAATCCGGACTGGATGTCGGTACTTGCCGGCGCGATAACGCCTTCCTTGCCGGATTACCCCCAATGGGTCAAGGCGAACCCGGCATTTGCGGATCGTACGCTGATCGTGGAGATGGTCGCCTATATGGGCGTCATGGGCGGTGGCGTTCAGGACTACGTGGGCTATGTGGGCATGATGAGAGAAAAGGCCTGGGGGCTGATCGGCAGGGTGACGGATGGAAGCCGGAGGCCGGCGCCGGCCGAGGATGAAAGGAACGTCCGGCTGGGGCTCAGGTGGCTGAAGGCGCCACTTATCGACTGTACCGTATCGTTCGGCAGCGTGCTGGTGTTCACCGCGACGTTTCTCATCCTTGGGGCAACGCTCCTGCACACGAATCGGATCGTACCCTCGGGAATGGATCTCTACAATTATCAGGTGGTCTTCCTCACGCAGCTTCACCCCGGCCAGACGGCGCAGATCCTGTTGTCGGCGCTTTACAAGGCCGGTGTCTTCTTCGCAATATTCGGTACGGTCTACGGTGCGTTTGAACTCTACGTGCGGACGGCACACGAATGCGTTCGATCCACCCGGTTGCAATGGAGGAATCTGACCCTGGACAGGATGCGCCTGTGGACACTTTGCTATTCGGGCGTTGCGGCGATAGGGCTCGTGACATACGCCTGGTGGACGGCAACCCTGGACCCCCGCGGCGTGGGCTGGAATCCGATTTCAATGATGACGATCCCTCTCCATATCACCGGGGTCCTGCTGGCCGGACCATGGTGCTTTGCCATGGTGTGGGCCGATCGCAGATTCCTTCCCGAGCCGTTCAGAATGGGTCCTTTGCTCGTCACGCTCAATATGCTTTGCGGCATCGTGTTCACCGCCTTTGGCGTACTGGCCGTTATTGAGGATTTCAAGCCGTTTTTCCAGTAGCTGCGTCCACGTGTGAGGGCGACCGGAATGTCAGGACCCGCGGTTGAATGATGAGCCCGGCTTACAGACCGAGGAACGGGGTCGGCGACCGGGATCGCATCCCCCTCGCGCTTGTATCTGACAACTGGAACGGACACGGGATTGCCGCACCCTTACTTCAGATGACATTCGTTGTCCACCCGCCATGAAGTCCAAATCCGAGACCGGGAGCGGCCCCGCACGGGTCGCGCTGAGGGAGGTCTGGCTTGCCGGAATGGCTCTGGCGCTTGTTACGGCGGCTGTCCTGGCACTGCCGGGGCGGCTGGGCAGGGGCGAGCGTCTGGACCGGCTGGCGCGGGCCGAGGCCCTGATAGCCCGTACCGCGTACCGGAACGCGTTGCAGGTCCTGTCCGAAATGGATCTGGCCGGGATGGACGCCTGGGCGATTCGCAGGGCGCAACTCCAGCGGGCCCTGTGTCTGAAGGCGCTTGGGCGCTTTGAAGACGCATTGACCGGATTCCGGGCGGTGAAGAAGGTGTCCGGGACCATACACGACTACATGGATTTATGGCAGGCCGAATGCCACCGGGAACTCGGACAGGCCGACAGCGCTCTGGTGTATTATACGCGGGTTGTCGATACGCGGCCATCCGGGCGCCTGATGGAAGACGCGGCGCTCCTGGCGGCCGGACTGCATCTGCAGGCGGGAGATGCGCGGGAGGCGGTCCTGATGTACCGCCGGTTGCCCGACGGGAGCGGGCAGAGGGTCAGGGCGCTGGCGGGCCTTGCAGGGGCGCTGGACGTTTCCGGAGATTCCACCGAGGCGCGGCGAATTCGGCTGCGCCTGACGCGTGACTACCCGGAGTCGCCGGAGTCGCTGGCCGCGTTGGGTTCGATGGGGCCATTGCGAACTGTGCAGGAACGGTTTTACGGCGCCCTCGCCTATTCCAGCCACGGGCGTTATGGCGAAGCGATGGGACTATTCCGGCAGATTCTCAGCAAGACCCGTGAAACCGGCTGGCACGGTCGGGCGCAGCAGGAACTTGGACTTGTACACTTCAAACGAAAGCACTACCGAACGGCGCAACGGGCGTTTCAGGAAGCCCATCGGCGGTATCGGGTGCCGAAAGCCCTGTTCTATCTGGGGCGCTGTTCCATAAAACTGGGGCTTGACATCAAGGCGGCCGGTCAGTTCCAATTATTCGCGCGCCGGTATCCCGCGACCCCCGGGGCTGCGGAAGCGCTCTGGCAGGCGGCAATGGCCTATGAGCGGCGGGGGAGGCGCACAAAGGCGCGCGAGGTATTTCTGAATCTTGCCGCCCGGTATCCCGGGAGCCGTCTTGCCGACCGGGCCAGGTGGCGGGCGGGCTATGCGCTTTTCCGTCTGGGGCGGTTCGAAGAGGCTGCCCGGGTCTTTATACAATTGGCGGACCGGACGTCGGAAAATTACATGCGAGACCAGGGTTACTACTGGGCCGGCAAGTCCAGGACGCGAGCCGGACGTCCGGAGTTGGGCATCAGGCTGTTGCGGCGCGCTGCAGCGGGTTTTCCAACCTCGTATTACGCTTCCCGGGCGCGAGCGGTTCTGAAGTTGAAGGGCGGGGCGCATCCTCCGGGTCAGGCATTTCCGGGGGCTGGCCGGAGCCTGCCGATGTATGTACCGTCGCCGTATTTATTGAAAGGAGACAGGCTGGCGGACCTTGGGCTATACGAAGAGGCGGAACAGGAATACAGACACGCGGGGTGGGCTCACAGAGATGAAATACATGCTCTGAGTGAACTGCAGCGGCGATTCGAACGTATTGGAGCGATGAGCCAGGCGTTTCGCATCTCCAGCCTGATCGTCAATCTGGAACGCGATCGGGGGATGCCGATTTCACTTGCTTCATTTCGCAGATTGTACCCGATCTATTACTGGGGCGAAATAAGCCGGGCCGCCCGGGGTCTCGGGCTCGACCCCAATCTGGTTCTCGCGATCATTCGCCAGGAGAGCGCATTTGACGATATGGCATTGTCCAGAGCGGGCGCCCGCGGGCTGATGCAGGTGATGCCGGCAACGGGCCGGCAGATTGCGCGTAAACTGCGTCTCAAGGGTTATTCTACCGAAGACCTGTGGGATCCGAACACCTCCATTCGGCTGGGGGCCAGGCACCTTGCCGATCATTTCCGCCATTTCAGGAACAGCAAGGACAGGAGGCTCGGCCTGGCTTTGTCGGCTTACAACGCCGGATTGGATGTGGCGCAGAAGTGGTCCGGTCGGCTCCCGGAGCACGACGTGGACGAGTTTGTCGAGAGCATACCCTATCGTGAGACACGCAATTACGTCAAACTGGTGTATCGGAATTATCAGGTTTATTCGTATCTCCAGCAGGCAACGGACACGGGGGAATAATGGGTAGAGAGCGCCTGGCGCCACGCCGGATGCTCATGCCGGAACGAAGCGGAGGATACATCCATGTCAAAAAGCGGTGAACGCCGTCTCTGGGTGGCGCTGGAGGATCTGTTCATCCTGCTGTCGATATTCGCGCTTTGGCCCGTAATTCTGGGATGGGAGGGGTGGGTGTGGGAGGTGTTGAAGTACCTTGCCGTGGCGGGTCTGGTCTGGATCTTTGTCCGGCGGGCGAGGCGTTACCAGCGTCGTCCGAAAGGCAACGATTCCGGATCGAATTGATCGATGGGACCGGCGCCGGACGTTGCACCCGTCATACCGGATTCAGTGAAACCGGCTCAGCATGGGGAACGCGGCCTGCAGGGCTTTTCCCCGATGACTGAGTCTGTTCTTTTCTTCGGGCGAAAGCTCCGCAAACGTCCGCCGGATGCCTGAAACCAGAAACAGGGGATCGTACCCGAATCCGCCTCTACCCCGCGGGCTGTGCAGGATCCTTCCCTCGGCGGTGCCCTCGGCCGTCTGTGCCGAACCGTCCGGTGCGCCAACGGCGATCACGCAGCGGAAACGCGCAGTACGTTCCGCGTCGGGGGTGTCTTCGAGGAGCTTGAGAAGCTTGCGGTTGTTCTGTTCGTCGGTGGCGTTTTCGCCTGCGAATCGCGCCGAATAAACACCCGGAGCGCCGTCGAGCGCGTCCACCTCCAGGCCGGAGTCATCGGCGAGGGACACGTGGCCCGTATGGCATGCGACGACAAGCGCTTTCTTGATGGCGTTGGCCTCGAACGTCCTGCCGTCCTCAACGATTTCCCCGACGTCCGGGAAGTCGGCCAGGGAGCGGAGCCTGTATTCCGAACCCAGGATTTCCCGGATCTCCCGGAGCTTGCCGGCATTTTTCGTTGCGACCACCAGACACGACATGGCAATTCCGAAATACACGGTGAATCGTGCGGCATCGATTTGGGGTTGAAGAACCCACCCTGACAAGGGTAGGTAACTCAAATTTCAATTACCTCTCGGGCGTGTTCCCGGAAGTCCGATGCCTTGATGCGGACGATATAACACATTTCGACAAATCTTGAATAGAGCCTGCCATCCGCCAGTTTTTTCACGTTTTCGATATCCTGATTGGCGGTCACAATCGTGAATCGTCTGTTGGCGTAGCGTGTATCCACCAGGTTGTAGAGCATTTCCAGCTCCCATTCCGTGTTCCGCTGTACGCCGAAGTCGGCAATGACGAGAAACGGGACGTTGCCGAGCGTTCGCAAAAAGGCCTCGGACTTACCGTGCATCGGGCTGTTTTCGTCGAATGCGAATCGCAGTCTCTGAAAAAATGCTTTCGACAGGCTGATGAATCTCCCTGGGCGGCCCGAGTGGAAGATCAGTTCGTTGAGCGCGACATAGGAGAAGTAGGTCTTTCCCACCCCGGGTCCGCCAGTCAGAAAGTACCCTCTCATCGGTTGAGATGCACTTGCACGGGCGCTGGTGTCACGCGAGGCGTTCCACTTCCGGGCTTTTTCGATCAGGTTGCGCAGATGGCGTTTCAATTCGTCAGCACCCTCGATCGGTCTTCCATCGTATGTCTCGTAGAAGTGGTCCAGGAATTTGAACCGAAACGGATCGGGAATGCCGGAGTACCTGATGAGACGGTTGATTTCCTGAGTCTTCAACCGGTAGCGTCGGCAAGGGCACCAGACCGGATCGGCATCCGGCCGTTGAAAGATCTGGTATGGTGGCCTGCCACCGCACTTGCAGTGCTTGTCGACCCTGGGAGAGAGTCTGATTTCGCCGTGCTGCCCCGCCGTGACCTGGGGATCGTAGAAGTATCCCGGATCGCTGCCGGGAAGATCGATTCGCGCGGACGGATCAGTTTTTGGTGAGTTGACTTTCATACCGGTGTTTGAAATTTCGAATCCCGTTGAAGATGGCTTCGGCCATTTTACGCTGATACGCCCGCTGCCGCATCTGACGCTCTTCGGCCGGATTGGAGACAAAGCCTATTTCCACCAGGACCGAAGGCATGTCACCCATCGTGCCTCTCATCACGTAGAAGTTCGCCTGCCGAACGCCGCGATCGGGCAATGGCCTTATGCTTCCGACCACCTCCGCGCGTATATCGGCCGCCAGATCCTGGCTTTCCTTCAGAAACTGCGTAGAAAGCAGACCGAACTGAATGCCTTCAATCTCGTCCATGGCTGCCGGTTCATCGTGATCTTCAAGGTCAAGGACGGCATTTTCCCGCCTCGCCACTTCTGCGGCTTCTTCGGTCCTGGCTTCGGAGAGGAAGTAGATTTCGAAGCCGCGCGCGCGGCGACTCCTGCTCGCGTTGCAGTGAATGCTGACAAAAAGCTTGCCCTGGTTCTTTCTGGCAATGCGCGCGCGTTGTCCAAGCGTGACGAACCTGTCCGTGTTGCGCGTCAGCACGGCCCGGACGCCGAGCCGCTTTTCAAGCAACGCCGCGAGGCGTACGGATACCTTCAACACGATGTCCTTTTCCT
Organism: Candidatus Latescibacterota bacterium; assembly: GCA_021295655.1. Classification (GTDB taxonomy): domain Bacteria; phylum Latescibacterota; class UBA2968; order UBA2968; genus JAAXHE01. Next base: position 92,253 of record JAGWBX010000010.1, on the reverse strand, counting down.
TCGTGCCGCGTTTTCCCTGCGCCCCCGGGTCCCTGCCGCCATGTCCGGGGTCAATGATGACGGTGTCGATCGTCCAGCGTTCCGGGTCGACTTTCGTCCCCGGCAAAGGCATTCCAGGATTGGGAGGCTGAATTTCGCGAGCCGACGCGGGGGCGGCATGGACCGGTTTATCAACGGGTTGGATCCTGGGAAGGCCCGGCATGGCTCGCGCCAGCAACGCAAGGACCGCTTCAGACGGAACGTATAGAGCTTCGGTGTTGTAATATCGCGTTTCCAGCGGCAGCCTGAATCCCACGTCGTTCACGGTCACGACCGAGGAAAACGGCGTGAATACGATCAGGTTGCCACCCTTTCGCAAACCGATTTTTCCCCCGGAGGGGAGGGGATGGAGTCGGCCGCCCAGGATCTCGGCCAGGTCGCCGAGGGACACGTAAGCGCCGCCACCGATTCTCCACGCGGGAATGGTAACGGGCGCTTCCGTGGTTCCCGCGCTCACGAACGAACGGAGTGGTGAAAACAGGGCGCAGGCGACCAGCAGGGAGGCGGGAAGCGTTGCCCTGCGTCGATTCTCATTTTTCATGGGTCGTCTCGAAGGGGTACCCGGCCACACCACTTGACGGCCGGATACCGGCAACCTGTTTCCGGGACAGGACAGCCCCAATTCCAAAAAAACAACAACGCTGCGACACGACGAAAACCCCTGAAACGGGGGGTAACGGTCGTCAAAAAGGACATTTTTTCAGTCCACGTCCGGTGACCTGGCGTATCCTGGTAATCAGAAATTAAATCGCCTTTATTTATTCGGTTTTACTTCCCCGAAGAATTACGAATCACGGTTAGTCTCGAGACCTCGTTGCCCGCACCTTGAGTTCCAGGCGCATTTCACGTTGTGCGTCGCGTTTGGCAATCTCCCGGCGCCTGTCGTATTCGCGCTTGCCCCGGGCAAGGGCGAGTTCGACCTTGGCTCTGCCCCGTTTGAAGTAGAGCTTCAGTGCAACAAGCGTCAGCCCCTTTTCTTCGGTACGGACCCTGAGCCGGTCGATTTCGTATCTGTGCAGCAGGAGCCGGCGTTTGCGGACCGGATCGTGATTGAAGCGGTTGGCCTCGGTGTATTCACCAATGTGAAGGTTGTGCAGGAAGACCTCATTGTCTTCCACGCGAGCATAGCTGTCTGCCATATTGGCGTTGCCCAGACGCAGTGATTTTACTTCCGTGCCCTTGAGTTCGACGCCGGCTTCATAGGTATCGACAAGAAAGAAGTCCCGCCTGGCTTTGCGGTTCTGCACAACGATTTTTATGTTATCGGGCATCGGATCGGGACCGCGCCGTTCTCTGGTGGAAGCATTCCGAATCGAGCGGATCGGCTACTCCTGCAACGGGTGACGTTTGAGAAGGATGCGAACCAGCCGTTGGAGGACGTCGACCTTTCGCGCGTCCTTTTGATTCCGGTAGGCGGCGCACAGGTTGAACATCATGCGTGTGAGCATGTGGCGGTCGGATGACCGGCACAGCATGGATGGGTCGAAAGCCACGTCGAATCGGGAAAGGTATTCCGCGCATTCATTCGCCGTTAAGAGTTGACCCTTGTTGTACGGGTCGAACAGGAACTCCATGCCGTCCTTTGTTTTGTACTTGACGATGAAGTGTACGGGCATCCCCACGCCGAGAATTGGAAGATCGAGCCGTCGCGCGAGAAAAATATAAAGGGCCGATATCGAGATGGGAAGGCCCGTCTTGCGATCCAGGACCCGGTTCATGTAACTGGCGGCCGGGCCCACGGGTACGTTTTTCTGCCCCCGGAATCCCTGTAAATCAAGGATGTATTGGTTCAAGGTCTGGATGATTCTGAGCGGATGGTCGTCGGGAGCGATCGCGGGAGCCAGGTCCTCGGCCATCTTGTTGAGCCGGTTCCTGTATCGCTGAACGTCGAGGGCGGGATATTCAAGCCTGGCCAGGGTAAACGATGCTGTTTCCAGATCGACGTCGCCGCCTGCTCGCTTCTGGAGATTCCGGAATTGTGATTCCAGCGGCGGTTCCTTGAGGCACAACAGAATCCGGCCCGCTTCCCGCTGCGCCGGCGAGCCCACGGGCGCGGCATCCAGAACCTCGCGCACAGCCGGCTCACCCATTGTGAACAGCTTGCTCCGCACGATGTCCGCGATATCGGCGTCAGGGTCGGCCAGCAGCGAAAGAATGGCACGTACCTGTTTCCGGCCCAGATTCATGCCGCGCCTCGGGCACGGGCTCTCAGGATGACCATCAGGGCCGAGATATCCGCGGGTGAAACACCCGGAATCCGGGAAGCCTGACCCAGCGAGCGAGGGCGAACCCGAGAGAGTTTTTCGGCAGCCTCGCGGGAAATGGCGGGAAGGTCAAGGTAGTCGATGTTTTCCGGAAGACGTTTTGTCTCCAGATCCTGAAACCTGGCCACCTGCGACTTCTGGCGCTGAATGTAGCCCTCGTATTTGAGCTCGACCTCAACCGATTGGCAAACATCAGGCGGCAGGGGTTGGGGAGGCGGCGCCACTTCCCGGACGAACCGGTAGTCGATCTGCGGTCTGCGTAACAGATCGATCAGTGGTACGGGGTGAGCCAGCGGGGTCGTACCCGCTTTGCGAAGGTATTGCTGGACGCGGTCTGAGGGCGGGACTTTCACGTTTTTCAGACGGTGTTGTTCGCCGATGATTGCTGCCGCCCGGCGTCTGAAGGATTCGTACGCGCTGTCTGATATCAGCCCGATCCTGCGTCCGGTTTCGGTCAGGCGCAGGTCGGCGTTGTCGTGACGCAGCAACAGACGGTATTCCGCCGATGCCGTGAACATGCGGTACGGCTCTTCGGTACCCTTGGTTGTAAGATCGTCAATCAGCACGCCAATATATGCCTGGGCGCGGTCCAGGATGAGCGGGTCCTCGTTCCGGACCTGCAATGCGGCATTGATGCCCGCCATCAGGCCCTGTCCGGCTGCTTCTTCGTAGCCCGTGGTGCCGTTGATCTGCCCTGCGAAAAACAGCCCGCGGACGGGTTTGGTTTCAAGGGTGGGCTGGATCTGGTTTGGGGGGACGTAGTCATATTCGACGGCGTAACCCGGCCGCATGATTTCCGCGTTTTCAAGGCCGGTTACGCTGCGGACGACCTCAACCTGAACGTCTTCCGGCAGGCTCATTGACAGACCGTTCAGGTAGACTTCCAGGGTGTCGTAGCCTTCCGGCTCCACGAAGAGCTGGTGCTTCTGCCTGTCTGCAAACCTGACGATCTTGTCTTCGATCGAAGGACAGTACCGCGGGCCGACCGACCGGATACGGCCGCTGTACATCGCCGAACGATCCAGGTTCCGTCTGATGATCTCGTGGGTTTCCGGTGTGGTGCAGGTGATGTGGCAGTCAAGCTGGTCCTGTCTGATGATTTCCGTACGGAACGAGAAGGGACACGGGTGGTCGTCACCGGGCTGGACCTTCATCACGCTGTAGTTCACGCTGCGTGAATTGATCCGCGGCGGCGTGCCCGTTTTCAGCCTTCCCAGGTCAAACCCCAACCGCCGAAGTCCGCCGGATGCCCGTTCGGCGGAACCCTCGCCGGCGCGCCCTGCACGGTAAGACCGGTCGCCCACGTGAATGAGGCCCCTCAGAAAAGTGCCGGTCGTCAGGATAACCGTGCCGCCCCGAAAGATCGTGCCGGATTTGGTGGCGATGCCCCTGATCCGGCCCTCGTCCACCAGCAGGTCTTCGATAAGGCCCTGTTTGAGATCCAGGTTCGGTTGACTCTCCACGACGTACTTCATCCTGAATTGATACGCTTTCTTGTCGGCCTGAGCCCGGGGGGCCTGCACCGCCGGTCCTTTGCTCCGGTTGAGCAGTCGGAATTGCAACCCCGTTGCGTCGATATTCTGCGCCATCTCCCCGCCCAGGGCATCGATTTCGCGCACCATGTGGCCCTTGGCAATCCCTCCCACCGCCGGATTGCAGGACATCTGGGCGACGGTGTCCAGATTCATTGTCAACAACAGGGTGCGGCACCCCATGCGCGCACCTGCCAGGGCGGCCTCGGCGCCGGCGTGCCCCGCGCCGACAACGATGATATCGTAGTGTTTATCGTAGGTCCACATAGGTTGTGAGAGGCGTCACGAGACTGAAATCAAGGTGCCATTCGATCCGTCTTTGGATTTCGAGTGCGCTTCGACTTCGAATCCCAAGTCCTCGATGAGTCGATGGGTCTCCGAAGTGGACTGTCCGCCGGTTGTAAGATAACCCTCCATAAAGACGGAATTCGCCGGATAGAGGGCCAGGGCCTGGAGGGACCCGAGCGTGAGTTCCCGTCCGCCCGCGATACGAATTTCCTTGTTCGGGTTGACAAAGCGGAACAGGCACAGAACCTTGAGGCCATCTTGAGGCGACATCGGTTTACGCCCGGCCAGGGGCGTGCCATCGATGGGATGCAAAAAGTTGACGGGGATGGAATCGATGTCGAGTTCCCTGACGGCCACGGCCAGGTCGACGATGTCCTGCCTGGATTCTCCCATCCCGACGATTCCGCCGCAACAGGTCTCGAGGCCGGCCGCCTTGACGGCTTTGAGGGTATTCAGCCGGTCCGAGTAGGTGTGTGTGCTAACGATATTGCCATGATGCCTGGCGCCGGTGTTCAGATTGTGATTGACCCGGTCCACGCCGGCTGCTTTCAACGTCCTGGCCTGTGCTTCGTCCAGCAGCCCCATGCAGCAGCAGATGTCGATATCGACGGTCTGTTTGACTTCGCGCACGATGTCGGCAACGGTGTCCACTTCTCTGTCGGTGGGGCCTCTGCCGCTGGTGACGATACAATAGCGCAGAGCCCTTCCCGCCTTGGCCTTTCTGGCGCCGTCGAGTATCTGCTCGCGAGGCAACAGGGGATATTTGCCGATATCGGCCGTCGACACGGCCGATTGGGAACAATAGGCGCAATCTTCCGGACACAGTCCGCTCTTGGCGTTCTGCAAGACGTGCAGGCGCACGCTGTTTCCGAAGAAGCGGTGGCGAACCCGATAGGCCGCGTGGACCAGCAGAAGCAGGTCTTCATCTGGCGTCTCGAGTACCGCCAGCATTTCCTGATTGGCTAAAGATTCGTTTTGCAGCGCTTTGCGTTCGAGTATCGTGTAGTCCTTCATTCGACGTTGAGCTCCCGCGAGGGTGATGCCGGATCCACCACGCTACCGGTAGACAGCCAGACCCAGAACTGCCGTGCCGACGATAGCGACGGCAGGATGAAGGTTCAGGAAATGGATTGCGACAAAGGCGCCAAGTGCGATCAGGCCCGTGTGCCATGAAGTCACGGACTTGGGCGCCATTTGCCAGACCACAACGAGAAGCAGACCCACAACCGCCGGCCGGACCGCCTTCAGCATTGCCTGGACCGCCGGCGCACCCTTATAGGCCATGAAGAACAGCCCCAGGATCATCATCAGGATGAGGGACGGAAAGACCGTACCCAGAAGCGCGACGATCAGCCCCGGGGTCTGTGCGACCTGGTAACCGATGTAGGCGGCCATTTTCGTAGCGATAGGCCCTGGAAGGGCATAGCCCATGGCGAGCGCGTCGGCAAACTCCTCAATGGTCATCCAACCATGCACGTCGACAACTTCCTCCTGGACCAGCGGGATCATGGACGGTCCGCCGCCGTAAGCGAAAATACCGACCTTTGTGAACGATACAAACAGCTTGACGAGTTCCATTACCGCCTCCACGAGCGGACGGGACAGGTGCGAAACAGGGCCCTGAACGGCGTTTGAATATAGCACATCGCCCATATTCGCACAAGGCAAATCCCGGACAAATATGCCCCGGTCCGGAGCGTGAAACCGTTACGGAACGCTCCTGAATTTCCGGCAACCCTCCGCCAGTCGCGCCGCCACTTCCGGACGTGTCGAATTGCATTTCCCCACGCGGCATGGAACCCCACGAGCGTGCGCTATGTGGCGGCCTTGACAAGCATTGGGCTTTTTCCTATACTTCCCTCCGGTTCGGTGTTCCGTGCCGGAGACGAATTGCCGGAATTCGGACGATCAGAAGCAGAAAAAGCAGCGATCAGCTTTCGGCCCTCAGCTTGAATCAAGAACCCGGGCAGTCAACCCCAATCCGAAAAAAACGGCAACCCGGCGACGCGGCGAAAACCCCTGAAAAGGGCGTAACGGTCACCAGAAAGGACGTTTTTTCAGTTCGCGTCCAGTGACCTGGTGTATCCTGTTAATCAGAAGTTAAATCGCCATTATCCACTTGCATATATGCGGTTTTACTTCCCCGAAGAATTTCACATCAAGCTTAACGTCAGCGCCGTGACGAGGCAGCAGCGGACCGGGCGTTGTGAGGCCATGGCGGGCGAGTGAAGGCTGTACAGGCGGTCCGGATGACTGGTCACTTATATTTCCGGCAGGGGACACCGGACGGGTGGTGAGACGATGGCGGCCGCATCCCTTGCAAAGCTGGAAAGAATATGCAGCAGGAATCCCGCGTCGATCCTGTTTGCGCGCCTCGCCGACGAGTTGCTTCGACTCGGCAACGTGGACCGCGCGGCGGAGGTCTGCCGTAAGGGTGTGAGGTATCGCCCGCTTTACCCCACCGGCCATCTGGTCATGGGCAGGTGCTGCATGGCGTCCGGACGGCTGGAAGACGCCCGCCGGGAACTTCACCAGACACTGGCGCTGGATCCCGACAATCCTTCAGCCATCTGGCTGCTCGGCAAGATCGAAAGAAGGATGGGTTTCGAGGAACAGGCGCTGCATTCCTTCAGGTGCGCCCGAACGGTCGATCCATTCAGCCGGTTGCTGGTTGCCGAGATGGACGTCGAAGTTCATGCGGAAGACGAACCGGCCTCAGGATCCCGTTCCGGCGATGAGATGGAGCGCCCGGCGTCGGATGCGACCGTCGAGGTAGAGGGTGCGCCGGCGGAACGGGAGGATTTTTCCTTTCTGTTGCGGGATCTTCTGGACCATCGCGGTCAGGAAAAGGATCAGCCCGGGGATTCCAACGCCGAAATCGTCCCCATTGCCACCTCCACTCTGGCCGAGCTGTACGCGGTTCAGGGGCAGATAGAGGAGGCAGTGGCTGTCCTTACGCACGTTTGTGAGCAGGAACCGGACAATAAACGCATAAAAAAAAGACTGAATGAACTTCGGAAGTTGGATGGCGCGTGTACGGGAGGATAATTCCGAGCGATGGTCTCAACGTCAGAATTCAGAAATGGAATGGTCTTGCGTCTGGACGGCGATCTCTATTTTATGGTCGAATTCGAGCACTTCAAGCCGGGCAAAGGCGCGGCCGTCGTGCGTACCCGCCTCAAAGGCGTGAAGACGGGCGCCATGATAGATCGGACATTTCGTTCCGGAGACAAGGTGGACGATGTTCGGCTGGAACGGCGGAAAATGCAGTTTCTCTACAGGTCCGGCGATCTGTACTGTTTTATGGATTGTGAAACGTACGATCAGTTCGAACTGTCTGCGGAGGTGATGGGAAACGCGGTTAAATATCTGAAAGAGAACGAGATTCTGGAAATTCTGGTCGCGAAGCAAAACACTGTGAGCGTCGCGTTGCCAATATTCGTTGAACTGGAAGTCACGGAAACCGACCCCGGGTTGCGGGGAGATACCGCCAGCGGAGGCAGCAAACCGGCCGTGCTGGAAACGGGTGCTTCGGTCCAGGTACCCCTGTTCGTTGAAAGGGGCGACGTTTTGAAGATAGACACCCGAACCGAGTCTTACGTCGAACGAATCTGATCCGAAAACGGCGGAAACAGAGTGCGGGAGCATCACGGCCAACGCGACCCGTAACCCGATTACCGGCCGTCGATTTTTCGAAGGAGCGCACGTGAAACTCTCCAAAGCGATGATGGAGACCCTGCAGCATCTGATCGAACGGGTTGGCGAAGACCGGGTCCGGGAGATTGAAATCGAACGCGGCATTCTGGGGCTTAGAAAAATACGGGTTGCCGCGGGAATCGATGCAGCCGCCGTCCAGCCGGTTGCACAGGTCGCGTCGAAACCGGCCGATGCCGACGATACTTCCGCTGGGCCCGAACCGGACGATACAGAAGGGTTGCACAGCATTAATTCTCCTATGGTCGGCATGTTCTACCGGGCGCCTAACCCGGATTCGCCGTCCTTCGTGGAAGAGGGCGACGTCGTGTCTGTCGGACAGACCCTGTGCATTATCGAAGCCATGAAAATCATGAACGAAATTGAAGCGGACGCAAAAGGCCGGGTGGTTCGCGTCCTTGTAGAGAATGGCAATCCTGTGGAGTATAATACGCCTCTTTTCCTCATCGAACCCTTATAAGGCGCTTCCTTCAACGATGCGGCGGCCCGTGCCGCCGTCCCCACCAGATCTGTCGTGTCATCCACTCCCTTATTCGATAAAATCCTTGTTGCAGACCGGGGCGAAATCGCCGTGCGTGTGATCCGGGCATGCAAGGAACTCGGCATCCGGACGATTGCCATACATTCCGAAGCCGATGGCAATTCGCTGCATGTTGGCATTGCCGACGAGGACGTCTGCATCGGGCCGCCTCCGGGAGATCAGAGCTATCGGAACATCCCGCGGATTCTGAGCGCCGCGGAAGTGACCAACGCCGATGCGATCCACCCGGGGTACGGGCCGTTGGCCGAGAACGCGGATTTCGCCGAGATGTGCGCTTCCTGTGGCATCGTATTCATCGGACCGTCTCCGGATGCCATTCGAAGGATGGGTGACAAGGCCGTTGCGCGGGAAACCATGCTCGCGGCGGACGTGCCGGTCGCACCGGGCACGGGGGTATTGCATAGCCTTGAAGAGGCCCGGCTTGCCGCCGGGGAGATTGGTTATCCAATCCGCCTGAAGGCCGTTGCAGGCGGCGGCGGCCGAGGCATGCGCACCGTGGAATCGGTGGAAGGCCTTGAGCGCGCCTGGAATGCGGCACAGGCCGAGGCCTCTGCGGCGTTCACGTCGGGAACGCTTTATCTGGAAAAGGAAGTCGTTGCGCCACGGCACGTGGAAATCCAGGTTATGGGCGACCAGGCCGGAAACGTCGTGCATCTGGGTGAACGCGAGTGTTCCATCCAGCGACGCCATCAGAAGTTGATCGAGGAGTCGCCTTCGCCCGTGGTCGACGAGGACCTGCGCCGGCGGATGGGTAAAGAAGCCGTTGCGGGGGCCCGAGCGGTGGGTTATGCGGGAGCAGGGACCGTGGAGTTTCTGCTGGATGCGTCAGGAAGCTTCTTTTTTCTTGAAATGAACACCCGTATTCAGGTTGAACACCCTGTCACCGAGATGGTAACCGGAATCGATCTGGTCAAGACGCAGATCGGCGTGGCCGCCGGTGAGCCGCTCCTGTTCGTCCAGGGCGACGTACGGCCGAGGGGACACGCCATTGAATGCCGCATCAACGCGGAAGATCCGGATCACAACTTCCGGCCTTCAGCGGGAGAAATCAACACGTTCCACGCGCCCGGCGGGCCTGGTATTCGGATCGATTCTCACGCATATGCCGGCTATCGTGTCCCTTCCCATTATGATTCGCTCCTTGCCAAGTTGCTGGCGTATGGCGACAACCGGGAGGAAGCAACCGCGCGTATGGTCCGCGCACTCGAGGAGTTCGTGATCGAGGGCATCCCTACAACCATTCCGTTTCATATCAACGCGTTGCGGCATTCCGACTTTCGTGAGGGTCGGATCGACACGGATTTCGTGTCCAGAATGGGATACGGAGGTTGAACGTCGGCCGGGCCCCTGATAGGTCAGACGCCCACCTTGTGGACCGCTGACGGCTCCGGTCGGGAAACACCACCTTCATCAGTGGAGCCATCAAACATGTCGGAGATTCCGGACGGCCTTCTCTATACTCCAGAACATGAGTGGATTCGTGTCGAGGACGAGCGGGGCACGATAGGCATCACAGACTATGCGCAGGGCGAACTGGGCGATATCGTCTTTGCCGAATTGCCTGAACCGGGAGCTGAGATCGAGGAGGGTCAGCCCTTCGGTACGATCGAGGCAGTGAAGACGGTGGAGGATCTTTACGCGCCCGTGTCCGGCGTGGTTCTCGAGGTTAACGATGCGCTCGGCGAGGATGCGTCTCCGATCAACGCGGATCCCTATGGCGAGGGCTGGATGGTCGTGGTGCGGATGACGTGCAGCGACGAACTCGAATCGCTGCTCAGTGCGCAGGCCTACGGCGAACTTGTCGAAGGCGCTTAGCTGAAAATGAAGGCGCCCGATCCGTTGCCGATAGTCCCCGTAAACCCGGGATTGCAGGTCCGGCCGGATGGATGCAGTTACCGCCCGGATCGGCAGGTGGGGTTCTGGCATCCTGCGCATGCCAGGCGCTTGACATCGATTCGTAAAGGCTTTATTTTTTTTCTGTTAAGTCAAATCCGTAGCGCATTGCGGGCGTTGATTCAACCCAATTGTAAACGTATTGGCGTTCTCCTGACGGTAAGGGACCGTGAGACTCGCAGCGCGTCCAGCCACGTCAACGATATTCAATCTGTCTCGCCCCGGGGTTGTTGCACGAGGGGATGTATGCCATTGCTGAATCGGCCTGTTCTGGTCCTGAACCAGAGTTACGAACCCATCCAGGTGTGTAGCGCACGTCGGGCTATCGTTCTTGTGTTTCGCGGCCGGGCAGAGGTCATCGAAGCCCTGGATCTGTATGTCCGTACGGTTTCAGACCGGTTTCCGGTCCCCAGCGTGGTCCGCCTGGGCATTTACGTGCGCGTCGCACCCAGACAGCTCGCACTGTCCAAGAAGAACGTCCTGAAACGGGATGGACACCGTTGCGAGTATTGCGGTACCAGAAAAGGTCCGATGACGGTCGATCACGTGGTTCCCAGGACGGTAAACGGTCGGGATACCTGGGAGAATCTGGTGTGTGCCTGTCTGCCGTGCAATAACCTCAAGGGCAATCAAACGCCGGAACAGGCGGGAATCAATCTGCTGCGCCGTCCACGCAGGCCCAGTACCGTTACCTCCATCAGCCAGTTGATCGGCGTACCGGACCGTCGTTGGCGGCCGTATCTCTTCATGGATTGATCAATGGCAGCGGGAGCCGGAGACCCGGGGACCATTCGTCACGCCCCCACCCACGTCGAACACGCTTGCGACCCGGATGAACCTCAGGGGAGATTGCGCGAATGAATGCCGAAGCGCCGGCAGTTCACGGAAGCGCCGGAGACGATACCTACGGGGTGAAGCTGGATGTTTTCGAGGGGCCGCTGGATCTGCTGCTTTTTCTGATTCGCAAGGATGAGATCGACATCTACGATATCCCCATCGCCGATGTCACGCGGCAGTTTCTGGAATTCGTCGAAATGATGCAGACGCTCCATCTGGAATCTGCCGGAGATTTCCTGGTGATGGCGGCCACGCTGATGAAAATCAAGTCACGTATGCTGCTGCCGGCGGACCCCGATGCGGATGAAGTAGAAGAGGATCCCAGAGAAGAGCTGGTACGGCGCCTGCTGGAGTATCAGCAATTCAAGGAAGTGGCCAACTGGCTCGAAGACAAACAGGATTCACATCGCGACAGTTTTTATCGTGGCGCCGCGCTGGATACCGGAGAAGTCGACGCGCCCGAAACGGACCCGCTCGCAGCCAGTGGTTCCGTAAATCTTTTCGATCTGATGGCAACGTTCCGAAGCGCACTCCTGGCCGCACCGAAAGCGGATTACCACGAGATACATCAACTGGAAGTCACGACGGAGGAACGAATGGAGGACGTCCGGAACATACTGGAGGAAAGCCATCGGGTTCAGTTCTCGGACCTGGTTGCCGGTCTCCCGCGAATTGTCCTCATCGTCACGTTCATCGCCTTGCTCGAGTTGATCAAGACCGGGCGAGCCATTGCAAGACAGAGCGGTTCGGAAGGCGAAATCTGGGTTTACAGGCGAGACGAAGATCAGCCGGAATCCGGATCGGAATCGGCTCTCCGTCGTTAACCGTGCATCGTTTATCATCGGACTGTTAAGGGATCCATGGCCGATCCAGTCAAACGGAACCTCGATTCAATCGAGATGTAATGGGCGAGTCGTATCGCATAGACCCGGTCGCTTCGAATGAAGACGCTCGCAATCAGGGCATTGTTGAAGCCCTGCTGATGGCGTCCGACAGACCGCTCGGGGCAAGCCGGATCGCCTCGTTGCTGGATGGTGTGCGGGCCGGAGACGTGCGCGCGTACGTGGAGGAACTCAACGCGCAATACGGACGGACCGGGCGCAGTTTCAGGATCTCGGAAATCGCCGGCGGATTCCTGTTCATGGTGCATTCGGAATACGGCGTCTTTGTCCGGCGGCTCCTGAAAGACAAAGCACCTGTCCGCCTGTCGTCGGCAGCCCTGGAAACGCTCGCCATCATCGTGTTCAAGCAGCCGGTCATGAAGGCCGAGGTGGAACACATTCGCGGGGTGTCGGTGGACGGGGTTGTGCGCCACCTGCTCGAGAAGGGATTGATCCGCATTGCCGGCCGGTCGGACGCGCCGGGACGGCCGCTGCTCTATGGAACGACCCGGGACTTTTTGAAGCACTTCGGACTGAAGACGTTGTCGGATCTGCCAAAGGTCAGGGAACTGGATGAATTGCTGGACGACAAGGCAGTTGCTGCGTCAACACCGGCCGAACTGCTGCAGGCGATGGACCGCCCGGAATCCGCGTCGGGAAATGCCGGTGACGGCTCCGGAGACGCGTCGGAAACGGTGAAGGGCCCCGACGGGGGAGGCGGTTTACCGGAGGGCGGCGGTGTCGACCCGGATGGAGGAGACCCGAATCCGTAACAATCGAGGTCGGAGGGTCGCGATGGGGAAGAGGGGTATTGTGATAGCCATCGACGGTCCCGCGGGATCGGGCAAGAGTACAACGGCTCGATGTGTCGCCAGCAGGCTGGGATATCTTTATCTGGATACCGGCGCCATGTACCGCGCCCTGGGATGGTCCCTGATTCGTAAGGGTCTCAGCCCTGACGATGAAGCCGCGGCCGCCGGAACCGCTGCCGCACTGACGTTCGACTTTCGTCTGGAGGGCGGCGGTCAGCGGGTTCTGGTCAACGGCGAGGATGCGACCGGAGCGATCCGGTCGTCGGAAGTTTCCGATGCCGCCTCCCGGGTGGCCGTCCACCCCGCGGTCCGGAACATACTCGTGGCACGCCAGCAGGAACTTGGACTCGAGGGCGGCATCGTACTGGAGGGCCGGGACACCGGCACGGCAGTTTTTCCTAAAGCTGAACTGAAAGTATTCCTGGTTGCCGACGTGGCCGAGCGAGCCCGGCGCCGGCACCGTGAGTTGCTCAGTTGCGGTGTCGCAGCAGACCTGGACGTATTGATGGGGCAGATTCGCGAGCGGGACGCGCGCGACAAAGCCACGCAACGGCGATCGGGATCCTGGCCGGCATCGGATGCAATCACCGTGGATACCACAGGCCTGAATATCGATGCACAGGTCGCCCGCGTGGTGGAACTCGCTCGCGAGTGCGGCATCTAGAAAGTGTTACGCGCATACACATGAGGACGGATTTCTACACCGGACGACCGGGCAATCTCTTTTACCGGATTCTCTGGGCGCTCGGCGTCGGGGCATGCAGCTGCCTGTTTCGGCTTCGTGTTGCCGGCGGTCATTTTGTGCCGCGCCGCGGAGGCGTCATCCTGGCCAGCAACCACGCCTCCTATGCGGATCCCGTATTCATCGGGGTTGCGGCGTGCAGGGAACTTTCGTATGTTACCAAACAGGAAGCATTTTCGGTTCCGATACTTGGCTGGCTGATTCGGAAGCTGAACGCACGGCCGATAGACCGGTCTCGTGGAGATCGGGGCGCGTTGCGTGGCATCGAAGGGTGTCTCAAGGCCGGCGGTGCGATGTTTCTTTCGCCGGAGGGTACGCGCAACAAGTCGTCCAGACTGAGATCGCCCAAAGACGGCGTGGGTATGTTGGCGTACCGCGCACGGGTTCCCGTGGTTCCGGTCTTTATTTCCGGTACCGTCAACATCTGGACGAGCCTGATCGGTCTCAATCGCGTGACCGTTCGTTTTGGAGAAGCGGTTCGCGTGTCTCCAGCCGGATTGCCGGCCAGACGTCGAGCCGCCTATCACGCCATCAGCAGCGAGGTGATGTACCGCATAGGTAACCTGAGACCCGGCAGGCGAAATACCGGCCCGCCTGCGCCGGGTGGTATGCCTGAGCGCCGGTAAGGTCCCTGCGGAGATCCGGTCTCCGTTTTTTCCCGGTAATTTTGCGCCGATCCGGGGCAACAGCCCCACGCGGAACGGCCAAGGAGGTTGCAGTTTCATGTCGGAAGAAATCAACACCGCAAGCCAGTCCGTCTCTCAGCCGTCCAGCGCGGAGGCCCTGGAGGCTCTGGACGAGCGCGAATACTCGGAAGAGGAATTCGCCTCGATGATGAGTTTGTATGAAGACACGATGAGCAATATCATCGAAGGTGAAATCGTCTCCGGAACCGTTCTGGCCGTCGCGGAGAATTCGGTTGTGGTCGACATCGGGTTCAAATCCGAAGGCGCCATTCCACTTTCCGAGTTTGCCGATGCTTCAGAAGTCGAGGTAGGGCAGGAAATAGAGGTCTACCTCGAAGACGTGGAAGATCAGGAAGGGCAGATTGTGCTGTCCAAACAGAAAGCTGATTTTATGCGGGTGTGGGACCGCATAAAGGATGCCTACGACAGCGATCAGATTGTCGAGGGCCGGCTGGTGCGCCGCATCAAGGGCGGAATTGTGGTGGATCTGTTCGGAGTGGACGCTTTCCTGCCGGGTTCTCAGATCGACATCAAGCAGGTCAAAAATTTCGATCAGTTCATTGGCGAGGTTTTCCCCTTTCGGATTATCAAACTCAACAAGAACCGGCGCAATATCGTCGTTTCCAGACGGGTCGTGCTGGAAGCCGAGAGGGAGCGTTTGCGCAAACAGATTCTTCAGACACTGGAAGTCGGCCAGGTGCGCGAAGGAGCGGTGAAGAATATCACGGATTTTGGCGCATTTATCGACCTGGGTGGTCTGGACGGTCTGTTGCACATCACCGATATCTCCTGGGGCCGCATCGGACATCCGTCGGAGGTGTTGTCCATTGGCGACAACGTTCAGGTCAAGGTGCTCAACTACGACGAGGAGCGCGAGCGGATCTCTCTGGGCATGAAACAGCTGACGCCCCATCCCTGGGAGAATATAGAGGACAAGTTTCCCGTCGGAGACCGCGTGGATGGCAAAGTGGTCAGCATCACGGATTACGGAGCTTTCGTGGAATTGGAACAGGGGGTGGAGGGTCTCGTTCACATTTCCGAGATGTCCTGGACACAGCATATCCGCCATCCGTCCAAGCTTGTCTCAATTGGCGACCAGCTGAAGGTTGTCATTCTGAACGTGGACAAAGAGGGCCAGAAGATCTCGCTTGGCATGAAGCAGACCACGGACGATCCATGGCTTTCGCTGGACGAGAAATATCCCGTGGGTACGCGTCTTACGGGCCTGGTGCGCAACCTGGTCAATTTCGGAGCGTTTGTGGAAATCGAAGAGGGAATCGATGGACTGGTCCACATATCCGATATATCCTGGACACGGCGGGTGCGCCATCCCAGCGACGTCGTCAAGAAGGGCGAACAGGTCGACGTGGTTGTACTCAATATAGACAAAAAACGTCGCCGCATTTCCCTGGGACACAAGCAAACCATAGAAAACCCCTGGCCTGAACTGGCCGTCCAGTACGCCGTGGGCAAGACGACGGATGGGAGGATATCCCGGCTTCTGGAACGCGGAGTCGTGGTCGACCTGGAAGGCGACGTCGAGGGTTTCATTCCGGTATCGCAGCTGGGGCTGTCTGATCTACAGACCCCACAGACCCACTTTTCGGAACATGACGAGTTGCCCCTCAAGGTCGTCGAATTCGATGAAGAACAGCGCAAGATCGTATTGAGCGTGAAGGAATATCTGAGAGACGCCGAACAGGCTGAGATCGATGCCTATATTGAGAGTCACCAGCCAAAGCCGGTCACGGTCGGCGACGTGGTGGGTGACGCGGCCGGTACTGAGGCGAGCACCGGGGATGCAGATTCTGAATCGGATTCCCAGGCCGGCGCTGAAGCGCAAGTCGAAGGGGAGGATGCCGAATCGCCCGGGAATGCGGAGTCGGATGCGCAACCCGAGGCCAGTACCGAATCGTCCGCCGAAGGGGCAGAGACCGGGTCGGCCGGCGACGTTCCAGGCGAAGACGCGCCACCTGCCGCGGAACCATCCGGTACTGACGACGAGACGGAGGCTGCGCCGAAGCCGGAAGCCTAAGGATCCAGGGACAGCGGATTTGCTCGAGACAGAGAGTTGGGGAGTTGTCCTCAACTCTTTGTTGTATGGACGCTATAGATTCCGCACATGCAGCGCAGCGAATACAAGGAATTGGTCGGATGAACGGAAACGCCAAAACCGTATCGTTTTATACACTCGGCTGCAAGTTGAATACCTACGATACCGAATGGTATCGCGAGCAATTCAGACGCGAGGGGTACCGGGAGGTCGGGTTCGGACGCCAGGCTGACGTTACGGTTGTGAATACCTGTACGGTGACGGGACAGGGCGCCGCCCAGTCCAGGCAGATGTTGCGCCGGGCGCATCGGATATCGCCCGAAGGCACGGTCGTGGCCATGGGCTGTTACGCGCAAACCGACCCCGATGTGCTGGTCGAGATGCCTGAAGTCGATCTCGTTGTGGGTACGGCTGAGAAGACCCGACTGCTCGATCTGATCAACGATACCTGTTCCATCGGCCGAAGTTTCGTGACCCGGCGCAGGACCGTTGAATTTCAGGAAATGGATATCTTCAATTTCGGCGGAAGGGCGCGCGCGTTCGTGAAGATCCAGGAGGGCTGCAACGAGTTCTGTTCATTCTGTATCATTCCGTTTGCGAGGGGTCGGAGCCGCAGCCGCAGTCTGCAGAGCTGTCTCGACCAGGTGCGGAGGCTGGTCGACGCCGGTTATCAGGAAGTCGTCCTTGCAGGCGTGCACATTGGAGACTACGGTGCGGATCTGGACGGACATGGACTCCTTGATCTGTTCGAGTCAATCGAGCGGATCGAGGGCTTGCGGCGGTTTCGGGTGAGTTCGATCGAAGCGTCGTACATCAGCGATGCAATGGTCGATTTCTTCTCGTCGTCATCCAGGTTCTGCAGGCATCTGCATATCCCGCTCCAGAGCGGTGACGATGGAATTCTGACATCTATGCGCAGGCCGTATACGCGTGCGCGTTACCTCGCGCTGATCGAGACGCTGGCGGAGAGGATGCCCGAAATCGGCCTGGGCGCGGATGTGATGGTGGGTTTTCCGGGTGAGACCGATGAGGCGTTTGCCAATACGTTCGATCTGATTGAAAGAGGCCCCCTGGCGTTCCTGCATGTATTTCCCTTTTCACCGCGCGCCGGCACGTTTGCTGCGAGAATGGGCGGTGAGGTGGATGCCGCCGTCAAGAAGCGGCGAGGCGCGCTGCTGAGGCGTCTTGGTGCGCGGAAAACAGAAGCCTTCAACCGCCGTTTCACGGGGCGGACCATGAACGTACTCTTCGAAGACAGACGCGAGCCGGGCACGGGATACCTGCAGGGCGTTACCGACAACTACATTCGCGTGTTCGCCCCGGGGCCCGAAAGCGCGAAGAATTCTATCGTGTCCGTGCGGCTGACTGACGTGCAACCCGATCGGGTCACCGGCGAACTGGCGGACGGCAATCCCGGGATTCGCCGGCACGAGGCGCTGTCCTGATCAGGGGCGCGCAGGCCGCCCGCGCCGATGTGCCTGGTGCGATTCCGATTCTCTGAGTATATTCGTCCAAACCTGACCGCGTGACGCCGGCAACTGGCCTCCCGGCCTGAACCGCCCCCGGGCGGGTGAACGATCGATCCGCGTCCGAACGCTCGTCGTGGAATCAACATCGGCCGGCGCCGTCTCAACGCCCGACGTGCATCCCATCCAGGCCGTTGCCGGGCACCGGCATTCGTATTATATCCGTATGTGTACCCACAGGCTCACGTTGACGTTGATCCGTATCCGGCGCATTGGCTTTCTCATTTTTCTGGGTTTGCCGGTGATTCCCCTGTATTCCGAAACCGCAGATCCGGTCACGCTGTTCCGGGACGGGCAGTTCGACCTGGCGAAGGGGGCTTTCACTCGTGCGTTGAATGCCGATCCCGATAATCCGGTGGCGCTGTATCATCTGGGCCGTCTGACCCCGGAGGGGGCGAAATCAAGGGAATTTTTCAATCGTCTCCTGAAGTCCCACCCCGGGCACGAACTCGCGGACGACGCGTTGTTTGAGTTGGCGGAAGCGGACTATGCCGGGCCCTCCGGGCGGATTTTTCGTGCGGCGGACCGTTACAGACGGTTGCTGAACGAATACGGAAGCAGTCCCCTGGCGCCTCTTGCGCGGTACCGGTTGGGGTGTATTTACGTGACAACCCAGCGGCCGGACTCGGCGCTCGC
Organism: Candidatus Latescibacterota bacterium; assembly: GCA_021295655.1. Taxonomy (GTDB): domain Bacteria; phylum Latescibacterota; class UBA2968; order UBA2968; genus JAAXHE01. Next base: position 73,809 of record JAGWBX010000010.1, on the reverse strand, counting down.
CGTCTTTCAATCCATACTCGACGCCACCCCTCGTTCAGGAATCGCGCCCCACGCCCGTCTCGGCCGGATAGAGGCATTCCTGACGGCCAGGCGAATCAGGGAGGCGCAGCGCGAAGCCGGCGCACTGGGGGCAGAAAGCCCCCCACCGGCGGCCACGGCGCGGCTGGCGGTACTCAATGAACTCCTGAAAGGCAGGGATTCGGCGGGGAGCGTCTGGTTGCGCGTGGGTGTATTCGGGGTCGAAGAGAATCTGCGGCGTACTTCCGGCCGGTTGGTCCGGGCCGGATTTCCGGTTCGGGAAGAGGCAGCGAGGGTTACCGGTTTGCGGGTCCTGCTGGTCGGGCCGTTTCCCGACCGTACCTCCGCCGAGAATCAGAAGCCCCGCGTGGAGAAGGAGGCCGGGGTGGCCCATTGTGTAATCGTCGAACGAGACCAGGGAATGTGAAATGGCACGGCCAAGAGACGTCACGCCCGCAATGGAACAGTACCTGCGTTTCAAGGACGAACACAGCGATGCCGTACTGCTATTCAGAATGGGTGACTTTTATGAGACGTTTTACGACGATGCCAAAGAGGTCTCCGGCCTTCTCGGGCTGGCATTGACGTCCCGAAACAACGGCCGGGGGGGCGAAAGCGTGCCGATGGCGGGCGTGCCTCATCACGCGCTCGATACCTACCTCGCGAGGTTGATCAAGGCGGGTCGCAAGGTCGCCATCTGCGAACAGATGGAGGCGCCGCAGAAAGGCAAGGCGGTCGTGCGGCGGGAGGTCGTTCAGGTGGTGTCGCCGGGTACCGCCCTCTCGGACAACCTGCTCGATCAGAACCGGAACAACTATCTGATGGGTCTCTGGGTGGAGTCGAACCGGCTGGGCGCCGCGGTAACGGATCTGTCCACTGGTGATTTTCGCACCATGGAAAGGGACGTGGACGATCTGTGGGAAGTGCTGGAGCGAATCAGCCCTGCCGAAGTACTTGCTCCCGAGTCATGGGCTGACGCCAATGAGGATGAAATGGCGCGACGCATGCCGGGCACGCTCCTCGTACGTGCGGAAGACTGGCATTTCGGATTTGCGTATGCGCACGATTTGCTGCTGGAACATTTCCGGGTCAATTCGTTAAAGGGCTTCGGCTGCGACCTCCTGACTGTAGGCGTCAGCGCGGCCGGCGCGGTGCTGGCGTACCTGAAGCAGAACCAGAAAGGCGCGGTCTCGCACGTCACGCGTCTGTCACGAGAGTCCGACAGCGCGTACATGGGCCTCGACCTGGTAACCCAGCGGAACCTGGAGCTGATATCATCAATACAGGAAGGCCGGCGGGAAGGGACGCTGCTGTCCCTGCTGGACCGCACCTGCACCGCCATGGGAGCGCGGACGCTGCGGGCATGGCTTTCTCAACCGCTGCTGAATGTATCGAGAATCGAATCGAGGCAGGATGCCGTGGAAGACCTCGTACGTCATCCGTTGCGGCGTGAGTCGGTCCGTGCCGCCCTCAAGCATGTCGGGGACCTCGAGCGGTTGATGTCTCGCATCTGCTGCGGACGCTGCAGCCCCAGGGACCTCGTGTCGCTCAAGACATCGCTTCAGTCCATACCCGGTTTGCGGGACACGCTGGATGAGGCGGCTGCGGAACTGCTGGTGAAAGCGAGGTGTGACGGGTTGCCGGATTCAGGCGAACTGGTCCAGCTGATCGACCGTACGGTCGTGGACGAGCCGCCGTTCCAGTTGAGTGACGGGGGCATCATCAGGGAGGGCAATAACGCGGAACTCGACGAACTTCGCGACGCGGCCTCCGGTGGACGCCGGTGGGTGGCTGAACTCCAGGCGAAAGAGAGGGAGCGTACCGGCATTCCGTCGCTGAAGGTCGGATACAACAAGGCGTTCGGGTACTATATCGAAATCACGAAGGCCAATATGGACAGGGCTCCGGACGACTATCTCCGCAAACAGACCCTGGTCAACGCGGAGCGCTTCATTACTCCGGCGCTGAAAGAGTGGGAAGCAAAGATCCTCGGGGCCGACGAACGGGCGAAAGAACTCGAGAAAGAGCTGTTTCAGCAACTCAGGGGCGAAGTTGAGGCCTGGGTTAACGAAGTGCAACGCACGGCGCGCACCGTGGCCGTGGTGGACGTGCTGGCCTGTCTTGCAGAGGTGGCTGCGGTTAACGACTACGTCCGTCCGGAAGTGGATGAATCGACGGGTATCGATATTCGGGAGGGTCGTCATCCCGTTGTTGAAGGGTTGCTGCCGGCGGGCAGGTTTGTGCCCAACGATTTCTTCGTGGATGGCGAACACGAACAGGTGCTGATCATTACCGGTCCGAATATGGCCGGAAAATCCACAATATTGAGGCAGATCGGTCTGATCGTTTTGCTGGCGCAACTGGGCAGTTTCGTTCCGGCGAGGGCCGCGCGCGTTGGTGTGGTGGACCGGATTTTCACACGTGTTGGAGCGTCTGACAATCTGGCCAGGGGCGAGTCCACGTTTCTTGTGGAGATGAACGAAGCCGCGAACATTCTGAACAACGCCAGCCCCAGAAGCCTGGTGCTTCTGGATGAAATCGGCCGCGGCACCAGTACCTTCGACGGGCTCAGCATTGCCTGGGCAATGACGGAATATCTGCACAACACGGCGTCCATACAACCCCGCACGTTGTTCGCCACGCACTATCATGAATTGACGGAACTCGAGGAATCGCTGCCGAGGGTGAAGAATTACAGCGTGGCAGTCAGGAAGGAAGGTGACAACGTAACGTTTCTGCACCGGCTGGTGCCCGGTGGATGCGACCACAGTTACGGCATTGAGGTGGCGCGGCTTGCCGGAATGCCCCGCAACCTGATTGCAAGGGCCCGTGAAGTGTTGTGCAGGCTGGAAGCAAACGACCTGACTCCCGCGGAAAAGAAAACGGAGGCCTCGGTGGTCCGTGAGCCTGCCGTCGCCATCGGACAGATGAATCTGTTCGACCTGCCTCCCGAAGACCCGGTCCTGAACGAGTTGCGAAATCTGGATCTGGGCAAGACCACGCCGCTCGAGGCTCTGGTTACTCTGGATCGGTGGAAAAAGGAGATTGAAGGCAGGAAGTGACAGCCGGCGCCCCGCGCATCAGGAAACGGATGAACCTCCTGAAAACCGCCGGCTTTAGTGTACGGACACGTTTGCCGGGCCTTTACAGGACGTCGTCAGATGTTCCGTTGAAGCGCTGAACGGATGAGACGCCCGGCACGGAGAGGATCTTTTTCCGGAGGTCGCTCAGCTGTGCGACGTTTCTGACCTCTACGGTGAACCGGTTACCCACGTGGCCGCCGTCGGTGTTCAGCATACCCTCGATCACGGGCACGCCAAGCCCGGATATGGCCTGGCTGATGTCCCGGAGGAGATGGGGACGGTCCACGCCGCTGACGCGTATCTGTACCGTGAATGTCGTCTCTTCTTCGGAATTCCAGTCGACGTCAACCAGGCGGTCGCGGCCTCCGGGGAGATTTGAAATGTTGTGACAGTCCCTTCGGTGAACGGAGATGCCCTTTCCCCGCGTAACGACGCCGAGAACGACGTCACCGTAAATGGGCTGGCAGCATCGGGCAAACTGAATCATCAGGTGATTCAGACTGTGAATGACGATCGGGTTTTTTCGAACCCTTTTCCTGGGTTCCGGACGCTGCCGTTTCGGGGCCGGGCGGGCCGCCGGAAAGATCTGATGCACAACCCGTTCCAGTGAAACGGTCCCGTTGCCCAGGCTGGCGTAGAGATGTTCAATGTCCCGGAGGTTGAAGTGTGCGGCTGCCGCCTCGAGCTTGTCTTCGGCGGTTCGCTTACGTCGTCGTTTGAGTTCGCGGTCCAGGATGTCCTGGCCAAGCCGGACGCTTTGGGAATACGCTTCTTCGCGCAACCAGCGCCTGATACGGCTGCGGGCTTTCGCGCTCTTGACAAAATCGAGCCAGTCACGATTGGGTCTCTGGTGTGGTGAAGTCATCACCTCGACGGTACTGCCCGTCTGCAGCGGGGTGGACAGGGGGACCATCTGGTCGTCCACGCGGCTGCCGGTACATCGCAGACCGACGTCGGTGTGCACCGCAAATGCAAAGTCCAGCGGCGTGGCGCCCTCCGGTAGCTGGATGAGGTCGCCCTTGGGCGTGAAAACGTAGATCTCGTTCGGAAAGAGATCCACTTTCAGTTCATCCATGAATTCCTGCGGATCGCTGGTTTCACGCTGCCACTCCAGAAGGCTGCGCAACCAGGCCATATGGCGGTCCATTTCGGACGGGCCGCGCTTGCCCTCCTTGTAAAGCCAATGGGCCGCAATCCCGACCTCTGCGGTCTGATGCATTTCCCGCGTACGGATCTGCACTTCCAGCATCATGCCGTTCGGGCCGACAATCGTGGTGTGAAGCGACTGGTACATGTTGCTCTTTGGCGTGGCGATGAAGTCTTTGAAGCGGGCGATGACCGGCGGATACATGGTGTGCACGAGGCCCAGAACATTGTAGCATTCCGGTACGGTTTCCACCAGGATGCGAAGCGCTAGAAGATCGTAGATCTCGTCGAACGTTTTTTCACGCACGTTCATCTTCTTGTAGATGCTGCTGAAATTCTTCGAACGGCCCGTCATTTCGGCCTGAATCCCCGCTTTGGTGAGCGCCTCCACAAGCGGTTTCCGGACGGCTTCGATGCATGCCTCCCGCTCCTCGCGGGTCAGGTTGATCTTTTCCTGGATGTACCGGTACGCTTTCGGTTCCAGCCACTTGAGGCTGAGGTCCTCAAGTTCCGCCCGCATTCGGGACATGCCAAGGCGGTGGGCAAGGGGCGCGTAGATATCGCGACTCTCGTAGACCATGCGTTCCTGGCTTGAAGGCCGCATGAATTTCAGGGTGCGCATATTGTGCAGGCGGTCCGCCAGTTTAACGAGAACCACGCGGATGTCACGGGCCATCGACAGCAGCATCTTGCGGAAATTTTCGGCCTGTTCGGACTCGGGGCTTTGGAAGGAAAAATCCTTGATTCTGGAAACGCCATCCACGAGTCCGGCAATCTCAGGTCCGAAATGGGATTCGATCTGAGAGAGCGGAACCCGGGTCTCGTCGACAACGTCGTGCAACAGGCCTGCGGCGATGGTGGCGGAGTCGAGGCCGAGGTCGATCAGAATCCGGCATACGGCCACGGCATGAGAAATGGCGGGATCGCCCGATTTGCGTTGCTGGTTGCGATGAGCCAGTTCGGCAAAGTGGTAGGCTTTGGCAATAAGGTGTAGATTCTGGTTCGGACGGACGTCGATCGCAGACCGGAGCAGGTTCTGTAATTCGGGGAAAGCTGACTCGGCTTCGATGGCCGGGAGGGATTCGGATCCAGCCGTCAGCAGCGCCACGGAGACCTCCATCGCATTAAATCGGCCCGCGTGCCGGGGCCGTCTCTAGGCGAATACCATCAGGCCTCTCAATTTAACATATCCACGTGTCAGAGTCAACCGCCAGCGGCGTACGCCCGGGGCCGTGAATGCAACCAAACGGTGACCCGCGCGCGGCGTTGATGTCCGGACTTCGCTTCCTGTCGCCGCAAACCGTCCGTTCCTGAAAAGCTGTATTTAGATTGCCGGTGAATAACAGCGTTCGTGGAGGTACGACATGTCCTTCGAAGAGATCCGGGGAGTCGTGGCGGTGTTGGTCACGCCATTCAACGTCCGGGAAGAAATCGTTTTTGAAGATATCGGACGGCAGGTGGAGGCGGCGGTGGTATTCGGCATCGGGGCGGTCTGTCTGCCTGCCTACGCGAGCGAGTTTTACAAGCAGTCGGGACGAGAGCGCCTCGCGGTTGTCCGCGCTGCGGTAGCGTCCGCAGCCGGGAGGATTCCGGTGGTCGGTCAGTCGAACCACCCTTCGGCCCGGCAGGCGGCGAATTTCGCCCGGGCAAACGCGGATTCCGGCGCCGACGTCATCAGTTTCGCGATTCCGAGACAGTTCGGCACGACGGAAGCGGACCTGCTGGGCTATTGCCGGACCGTCTGTGACGCGGTGCAGGTCCCCGTCCTGATACAGGATTTCAATCCAGGCGGACCGACCGTCGACGGGGTCTTTTGCCGTCGACTTCGCGAATCTTGCGATAATTTCAGATATATCAAGCTGGAGGAACCGCTTCTGGGTCCCAGGCTTCGCGAAATTCGAGAGGAAACGAACGATCAGGTCGCCGTGCTGGAGGGATGGGGGGGCATGTATATGCCGGATTTGTTCGAGTGGGGCGTTGCAGGGGTGATGCCGGGGCTCGGGCACGCGGACGTGATGAATCGGATCTGGGAACTTGGTTCGGCCGGCGACGTGGACGGCGCGCTGGACGTGTTCGAAGGGATCCTTGCGCAGATTGTCTTTTCTCTTCAGGATATGGAGCTGTACCTGGTGGTGGAGAAGCGTCTGTTGGCCGCGAGGGGAATCATCGGACATTCAACGGTACGCAGCCTCGCGTTGACACCGGATCGGGAAACATTGTTGCACGCGGACCGGCTGAATGAGCGGGTGTTGCAGGCCGCCCACGGGTTGGGCCTTGCGCGGCGCCCTCTGGACTGACCCGAAGTGCGAGTTTTCGCTTGCCTGAGCAGAGAGAACAGGCTAAATTGTCGACGTGTGACATTGCGTCCGCAACAGTGCGGGAGGTCATTGGTCAATCGAGGAGTCGGATCCGTATGCGAGGACCCCGATACAACACGGTGATGGAGCGCTGTCATCCCCGAACGGAGACCGTGCCGCTGTCTTTTATCCTCCGGCATTCGCTCGATCCCGATCCATTTGCAAATACGGATCTGGACGTTGAAAAACTGGATGCCGTCAAGAAAGCAATCGAGCCCACGTTGACCGGCCGGAAGTACGAGGTACTGCTCCTGCGCTCGCAGGGCAAGTCCATGGCGGAAATCGCGATGCTGCTCTCCGTGTCCAAGAGTACGGTGCGGAATTATTACCTTCAGGCGATAAGGCAGATCCGCGAGGCGCTGGGCGTCGAAACCGAAACCGCCCGGCCGCCTGCCGGAGAGGAAGGGGTGGAAACCGTTTCCACGGCTAAAACGTAGTTGGACGGGACGGAAGGCGCAGGCACATGGGCAGCTGATGGCTGTCTTTTTTTGTTTGACCGTTAAACAGCCGGTCCGGCTGACACCAAAGAGAAGAAAGGAGCCTGCGATGGCGGTTTTTCTCCACACCAGGATTCGGGTAAGCGACCTGGACAGGTCGGCGGCGTTTTATTGCAACCATTTCGGTTTTGTGGTGAAGAGCAGGTCGGAAAAGTCCCCGGCGGGAAACCAGATTATGCACCTGGAATTGCCGGGCAACGCCCATACCCTCGAGCTGACCTATTCGGACGATTACGATCTGAACGTTCCGGAGGATCTGATGCATCTTGCAATCGGCGTGCCGGATCTCATTGCGTTTTGTGACGGCCTCGAAAACAAGGGCATCGAAATCTGGCCGGGCGATTGGCGTGAGACGTTTCCTGCGGGACGGAAGATGGCCTTCGTGGACGACCCGGACGGTTACGAGATCGAACTGCTTGAACGGACGTAATGAAGGAGCGCCGGGCTGCGGATACGGTTTTGTACGCTTCGTCCTTCTTTCCGTCCGGACGGAACCGGACCCGACGGCGGTGCGGCTAACCCCGCTCGGGTACGCGCCAGTTGGGATGCCAGACGGAGCTTTCGGGTACGTTTTCCTCTGACCAGCTGTTCTGCATGGTCTCGAATCCCGGTAGTGCCGGGCCAACCACAGTCTCCCAGAGTACTTCCACGTCTTCGAAGGTCTGCAGCTTGTGGTCCGCGTTCCCTCTCTCGTATTCGTCAAGCAGTTCCTGTGCCTTTTCGCCCAGCCAGCGGACCTCGTCTGCCACCATGCGTTCGCCAACGCGGCGGTCTGACTTCCGGACCGTTGGTCCCATTGCAAAATGGGGTCCGGGGGCGTCTTCGGGAGGCAGCCGGGACAGGTCCACGCAGTCGGGGTGCAGCGCCCAGAGCAGGGACGTCTCGACCTTACCGGCATGGTCGCCGCCGCTTTTCCCATCTTTATCGAAGCCGGGCTGGTTGGCTTCGTGGTCCGGCAGGCCATAGAGCCTGGTGCCCACGTGGGGTTGCACAAGGTCGATCAGCGTTTTGAGGTCCATCCAGTTGGGCCCGTAGTGGCCCGTTATGAAAATGGCGGCGTGGAAGCGGAGGTGGTCCGCCATCCGGATGTGGTAGCAGATGTTCTTGAAATGCTGCCAGGGCGGCATGCAGGTCATCCAGGAGCGTTTGGCCTGCCCCACCGTTCGCTCAAGCCACAGCGCGTAACCGCCCAGTTCGTGTATGTGCCAGAAGTCCGGCGGGGCAACGATTCCACCGTGCGCCCGAGCGGCCTCGCAGGCGATGCCGTGGGCCTTCAATCCATCCAGGCCTACCGCGTCATGCGGCCCGTGGGGTTCGCAAAGGCCGTATGGGAAGTAGACAAGCGGGCAATCGTCATATGCGGCTTCCAACTGATCGGGAAACATGCGTTCCCACTGTACCTGGCGCATTGCGAATCTCCTTTCGGATCGTCGAATGCCGGAATGAACCGGCTGAGACTGAATTCTGCCGCGAAGGGCGGTGGGCGGCCCCGGCTTGCGCTTCTATTGCACCCTGCCCCGGCCGGCAACGGCCCAGACGGCTTCCACAACTCCGTTCCGTACCGCGTAGGCGGTATCGTGCAGATTGGTGGTCATGCCCTGGTGCTGGGGAATAATCGAAAGGCGTTCCCCTACCTGAAACGCATGGTCGCAGGCGCCAACGTCAATATGACCGTGTTCTACAGACATGCCGGATATTCTGGCATCGGGGTGTTCCACGATGTAACCATAGGGAATGGGGGGATAGCTCGCGAAGGTTTTCTGGCCGCCATCCACGATAATTCGTTCCGGTGTGGGGGTGCTGACCACGGTCACGATCATGCGTTCGGCGCAGGTGATCGGGTTCGGCGGGTTGTCCGTGTGATTGATTCGGCGCATCCCCTCGAAAACGTAGGAGCCGATGCGGGTTTCGGAGCAGCCAATCTGTTTGGAGACGGCCTCGCTTCCGGTCCCGCCCCCGCTGACAACGGGTACCCGGATGCCGGCGTCTTCCAGCAGCACTCGTGTCCGCGCCAGAAAGGGTTCCGCCTGCGGCCGGCTGGGATAGGTCATGATGCCCTTGAAATGGAGGCCGGGCAGCTGTACCACTTTGCGGGCGAGTTCCAGGGCTGCCTCGGGAGACTGGACGCCGCAGCGGTTTCCGCCGGTATCCAGCTCGATCAATACGGGGATTTCGGGTTGCCCCGCCTGTTTTGAAATGCCGCGGGCCGTCGCCTCCGAATCCAGGGCTACGGTTATTGTTGCCCTCTCCCGGAGTCTGACAAGGCGATCCACCTTTCTGGCGCCAACGATGTTGTATGGAATAAGGACGTCGGTAATCCCCGCGTCCACCATCACCTCGGCTTCCCCCAACTTCTGGCAGACAATACCGATGGCCCCTGCCTGAAGCTGCAGGCGGGCTATTTCGGGGATCTTGTGGGTCTTGGTATGGACCCGAAGCGCAATGTTGTGCCTGCGGCAGGATTTGGCAAGATCGCGGATATTTCTGGACAGTATGTCAAGATCTATGGTCAACGCGGGCGTATCCAGATCCTCCACTCGCATGGGAAACATCCTCTTCATTCAGGGTTTAACCTTGATCTGTAATTCTTCGGGGAAGTAAAACCGAATAAATGAAAGCGGATAAAGGTGATTTGACGGCTGATTACCAGGATACACCAGGTCACCGGACGCGAACTGAAAGCATGTCCTTTTTGACGACCATTGCGCCCCGTTTCAGGGGTTTTCGTTGCGTTGCGGAGTTGCTGTTTTTTCGAATTGGAGTTAAAGGATGACCTGGACGGGTAAGTTAAGTGCCGGGACGGGATAATTCAAAGACAAAAGCACGCGCGTGATTTTTACGCTATTGTTGATTTCGCTTGACAGCGCTTGCCCCGCCCGGCTAATTTAACAGCCCGTTGTAAGAGCCCATCCGGGCTGCCTGCCTGTGCGGTGCACGCAGACAGGCGGCCGGCTTTCGTTTCCGTACACGGGCGTTGCGCTTCATCGTCTGCAAAGCGACGCTAACAGCGGGCCGTTTAGGTCTGGCACGTCGTGTCACAAGAGCTTGAGGGGTGTGTTTTGGCAATTCAGGTTGGGTTTATTGGCGCCGGCGGTCGGGCGAGATCCCATATGCGGGTGTTACGGGCGATTGAGGACGTGGACATTGTTGCGGTTTGCGACGTTCGGCGCGAAACCGCCGAGCATGTGGCGGGTGAATACGACGCGAGGGTCTATACGGACCATCGGAAGATGCTGGACGGCGAGTCGCTGTCGGCCCTGTATGTCTGTGTACCCACATTCGCGCATACCGACGCTGAGATTCTGGCGGCGAGGCAGGGTGTGCATCTGTTCGTTGAAAAACCCGTTGCGCCGACGATGGAGAAGGCCCTTGAAATCCTGGAGGCCGTGCGGGAGGCGGGCGTATTGACCTGCGTGGGATATCAGCTGCGCTATTCCGGTATCGCACAGCAGGCGAAGGCATTCCTGGAGGGTCGAACCATCGGGATGGCTGCGGTCCACAGATGGGGCGGGCTGCCGGGAACACCGTGGTGGCGCGTGATGGCGCAGTCGGGCGGGCAGATCGTCGAACAGACCACTCATCAGGTGGATCTGCTTCGCTTTCTCGTGGGCGAGGTGGCGGAAGTACACGCCTATTACGCGTTGCGTACGCTGGAAGACGAAGAAAACCTGGATATACCGGACGTACACTCGATCAATCTGAAATTCGAATCCGGGGCGATCGGCTCGTTGACCTCAACGTGCACGTTTCGAAACGGCGGCGGGACAGGACTCATGTCGTTCGTGATGAAAGACATGCGAGCGGAATTCGGTACGGAAGGACTGGTGGTCTATCCGGCATCCGCGGCAGACCCGGGACAGGTTCAGCGTGATGCCGGAGATATTGACGAGATTTTTATGGATGCCATTCGCAAGGGCGACGGATCGGCCGTTCTGTCGGACTACGAGGACGGCGTCCGTTCACTCGACGTGACCCTTGCGGCCAACCGTTCCGCCGACAGCGGCCGGCCGGAAGCGCCCTTTTTCTCAAGTTTCGGCGCCGCCGGTGGGGAACCGGCGGCTGATATCCGCGTGTAAACATGCGTACCTGAAGCGTGGATCCTTTTCCTGTTGGGGCAGGGGACCTATTGGAGGTTGACCTATGAAGTCACAGCGTCACCGGCGGCCACGTTCCGGCCGGATTCTGGTCGATTATCTGAAGTCGATCTTCTTTGCTGTTTTTCTGGCTGTATTGATCCGGGCAACGCTGGTGCAGGCCTATCATATTCCGTCGGGTTCCATGGAGAACACGTTGATGGAGGGCGACTATGTTCTCGGCGACAAGCTGACGTTCGGTACGCAGATTCCCGATCGTCTTCCCGTTCTGAACTACAAACTGCCTTCCTTTCGATTGCCGGGTTTTCGTTCTCCGAAACCCGGCGATCTGGTGATTTTCGAATATCCGAAGGATCCGTCGCGAGATTTCATCAAGCGTTGTATCGCAGTGGAAGGACAAACGATCGAGATCAGAAACAAGGTTGTTTACGTTAACGGCAAGCCATTCGTGAATCCTGCGGGCGTGAAGTTTATGGACCGGCGCACCCAGCCGAAACGGTATAGCCCGCGCGACAACTACGGCCCCTATCTGGTGCCTCCGGGCCATGTATTCGTGATGGGTGACAATCGGGACAACAGCGACGACAGCCGGTTCTGGGGAACGGTTTCACTCGACAGAGTGAAGGCCCACCCGCTTCTTATCTACTTTTCCTGGAATTCCGGCGCGCCGCTCTGGAATCCGTTCGTAAAGATTCGATGGAGACGGCTGGGCATCGTCCACTGACCGTCGCACGGTGTTTACCTTTAGCGCTGGCGGCCAAACGCCGCGAGACGGGATGAATCGACCTCCGGACGCTGAGATCATTCGGAGACGGGACACGGATGCATCTCGAACAAAGGAAGGCGGGCCTTATGTTCAGACACCATACCGGTTTTCGGGTGTGCCTGATATGTCTTTTCGCGATGCTGAGTTGCGGTCCTATACCGGAAGACACCGCCAACAATCCGACCGGCGATGCCGATGGCGACCGGGTGTATTCGAACGACGAATGGGGATTCCGGATTACGGTCCCCGACGTGTGGGGATGGACGGCCCAGACGTCCTTCCAGACCCGGGAGCCGAACGGATTGCCCAGGGTTGAAGTTGTGATGAACCGCGAGCCAATCTCCGGATTCTCGGCCGTACTGACGTTAAGGCCTCGCGCGCTTTCGGAAAAAGCGACACTTCAGACCGTTACGGCCGAACTCGAGGAGGAGTTCAAGTCCACCTTTCTGGGATACGCGGCCCAGGAGAAGCGTGCGTTTCAGATTTCCGGGCGCGAGGGCATCGAGTGGATCTTCCGTACGGTGTTTCTGCGTCGACGGGGAGACCGGTTTTTCGTAACGGTCGTGCTGGACGGGCGAAAGGCTTATCTGATGATGGGAAACGGGACTTCCGCCGCCTTTCCCGTTGAAGAATACCGTGATATCGCGGAATCTCTGGAATTCCGATAACGTCGCGACACAGATGGGAGCAGTGTTCTGTCCGGGAGAAAAAGTGCCGGAATCTTGCGGGAGAATGGTGAGGTAATAGCGGGACGGCAAACCAGAGGCGAGCGGCGTATATCCCGGGTCCTGCCGACCGGGTCCGAGCGCCATGAGTATTGGCAGGGAGTTCCCCGGCTGCATCGGGGTTGGTAAATCCGGCTCGGATTTTCAATGAAAAAGTCCATCCGGGCTGCGTCCGGCCCCTGTGGCCGTATTACTGCGTTGCGCTCCCTCCCCGAATCCCCCGATTCAACGCGGTCGCGCGCCTTGTCTACGGCCACATTGACTCGGCCTCACCTACAGAGCGACTTTTTCAACGGACTGCTAAAGGGTTCCAGCGGGACTGAACATCGTCCCGGGCGGCCCTTTTTTTATTTTGTTGCGCCGGTCAGTCCACCGGCTCACAACGTCTTCGAATCGTCACCAGGCCGAGTCCTTCGGCCTGAAGGGCTTCCCGGAAGACGCTGCGCATGCGGTTCTCCGGGTCCTTTTCTTCAACCGTCCAGATCGAGTCGACGCCGCAGGCCGCGGCCAGATTGTCGATGCCAATGACCGGTCCGGGTTTTCCGGCGACCAGGACGCCTCGGTCCGGGGTGGGCTGGCCCCCTGTCGTGAGTGAACCGGCGTTGTCGAGTACCACAAGCAACAGATTGGCGCCGGTTGATCCGGCGTGGATCAACGCGTTGACGGTGCTGTGGTAGAAGGCCGAGTCGCCCGTAATGGCCACGGCGCGTTCCCCAACGCCCGCTTTCTGGAGTCCCAGCGCCGCACCGACGGCGGACCCCATGCACAGTTTCGTGTCGAGGTATTGGGCGGCAATCACAACGCAGCCGGGATCGGCGGTGAGGAACGGGTTCTGGCCGAGGGCAGCCGCTTCTTCACGCAGAGCGGAGAGGACGTCGTTGTAAGGGCAGCCGGCGCAGTGCGACTTTCGGTACGGCTTTTCCTCCTGCCAACCCGCTTCCGTGAATACACGCTTTGGCGTCAGTCCGGGCAGATGCGCCATCAGCGCCTCCTGCATCTGCCATCGGAAAAGTTCACCTTCTCCGGGGACATGCTCACTGCGTTTGCCGATGACTTTGGGGGTGACGCCGCCGTCGTACCCGATGGTCTTAATGCTGTCTTCCAGATACGGGTCCACTTCTTCAAGCACGAGGATCCGTCTGCACCGTTCAAGAAAATTCGTGATCAGGCGCCTGGGAAGGGGATAGAGTGAGCCGAGCTTAAGGCACCTTAGCCCCGAGGTATCTGCACCCTCAAGCGCGTCCTGAAGTTTACTGTGGACGAATCCTGACGCGATGACGCCCAGTTCTCCGGCGCCGTCGATCCGGTTGAAGGGAACTTCCTCGAACGATTGAGAGATGTCCCTGAGATTCTGATGGAGCCGCCGGTGATTGGGTATGCAGTTGGAAAGGGACGAAATCCAGCGCATCGGTTCTCTGTCCGGGTCCAGCGCGTGAAGGGACGCGGGCCTGCGGACCGGGGGCAGGTCGGCTTCGCAGACGCTGAAGCTCCGGGTAATGCGCAGGACCACGACCGTACGGAACGACTCGGAGAAGTCGAACGCCCAGCGCATCATTCGCCGGCCTTCCGCCGGCGTCGCGGGCTCGAGCATCGGAATTTCGGCCAGGGGGGCGAAATACCGGCCGTCCTGTTCGTTCTGCGACCCCCACGCACCGGGATCGTCGCCCATGAGGATCACCAGCCCGGCGTGTACGCCGGTCATATTCAGAACCATCAGGGTGTCCAGCGCCACGTTCATGCCCACGCTCTTCATGCACACGAGCGCCCGGCGGCCGCCCTGGGAGACTCCCGCGGCCACGTCCAGGGCGATGCGTTCGTTCAGACACCACTCGGCTTCGTGGCCGTATTCCGCCGCCGTGTCGGACATTGCGGTAAATGTGCCGGTGCCCGGCGAACCGGGATACCCCGTAACGCAGCTGGCACCGGCCTCGATTGCGCCCCAGGCCAACGCCGTGTCGCCATTGATTCGCATTGCATTCATCAGGGCATCTCCATTGTAGTTTTGCATGACTGCAGACGGGACATCGATAGTACCCGAAGATTTCGGGCTTGTCAAGCGCTAAAGGAAATTTCCAGGGGTTGCCGCAATCTGAGATCCGGTAGCACTGCCGTTTTTCGTCCGTATATCAGATCAATCCGATGAGCCGCCAGTAGAGGAAGTTGAGGGGAATGAGAAACAGGAGCGAGACCAGGGCCAGGAGAACCATGAGACGGATGAACTGCCCCATATGCACGTAGCGGAAGCTGTACGCCAGGATAAACGGCGCCGCCTGGTAAGGAAAGAATCCACAACTTGCGACAATGGCCATACAGAGGGCGGCGGGAAGCGGAGCGATGCCGGTCTGGCCGGCGACGTCCAGGAGTACCGGCGTGAGGATGGCGGCGACCGCGGCCGTGTCCGCCAGAAAATTGAAGGGCAGAATGAAGGCGGAGAGCACACCGAGTTGGGTAAGCAGGCTGCCGTCGAAAAGATCCAGCCATTCCGTGAACTGGTTGGCAAGCAGGGGGCTGAATCCGGTGGTTTCGAGGGCGTGGCCAACGGAGAACGCCGCGGCGATGTAGATGAGAAGCGGGAAGTTGATCTTTTTCAGCAGATCGGGATGCAGGGGCCCCAATCCGGGGAGATAGCATGCCAGAACAAGCCCCAGGCCCACGTAGGCCGGATGGATGCCGTGCAGCGCGTCGGTTGCCCACAGCAGAATGCCCGCAAGCAGGATGCAGAGGGTTTTCTTCTCCGCGGGGGTGACGCGGTCGGGGACTTCATTGTCGCCATCCAGATTCGTCCGGATGCGGTAAGCACCTCTCACCGGCAATAGCAGGCGGATCAGCGCGTAACAGCACGCGACCCGGCACAGCGAGAAAACGGGAAAGAGATACAACGTCCACTGGCCCCAGTAAACGGTGATGTCCCGGGATTCAAGGACGCCGAAGACCACCAGGCTGGGCACCGAAGCCGTCAGAACGCCGGTGCCGCCGTAGTAGGTGGAACAGGCCAGGGAGAGGATCAACGCCGCGCTCACCCGTGAACCGGGGGGTTCGCCCAGCGTCCGCAGCAGGGTGATGATGAGGGGCATGAGGATCAGGATTCGCACAACCCCCGAGGGGATGAGAAGCGCGGACAGCATGCCCAGCACGTGGAGGGCGAGGATGAGCCCGTTCAGACTCCCGATGCGCCCCAGGACCAGGCGCGAGAGCCGTGTTCCCAACGGGGTTTCCGTGATGCCCAGGCTGAGGGCCATGCCGGCGAAGATGAGCCAGACGGTTTTGCTGGAGAACGGTCCGAAGGCGGTCTCGAACGGGAGGACGCCCAGGACAGGGAAGAGGACGATCAGCAGCAGGGAACTGTATTCCAGGGGGACCGGTTCGAAGGTCCACAGCACGATCGTTGCAAGAGACAACGCCAGGGCCAGACGCGGTACCGTATCCATGTCTCCCGGATACAGGATGACGACGAGCGGCAGAAGAACGGCCAGTATCAGCCCGGCTGCGGTTTTTCGGGTCATTGCGGAAGTGCCATGATTCGTTGTGTGAACGCGGAAGACCGAAAATAGACAAAGTACTCACAAAATGCAATGAAATTAACGGGTTATGCGTGGTCCGGACTGTTGATCGATGGTTCCGGCGGATCGAGCAAGCTGCACGTGCAACATAACCGAAGCACTTCGTTCCGCCGCACAGGGAACTTGACCGCGGTTTAAAGATATCGGTATCTTCGTCGCGTTTCACATATCAAATGGTACCGGGACAAGGGCGCCCGATATTCCCGCCTCAGGGTTTCACACGAGACCTGCCGCGAGATACCCTATACGCTTTACCCGTCGCATCGCCGTGACGAGACAGGAACGCCAATGGAGTACACGATAGAGGTAGAAACCCCCGACGTCCTGCCGGAATACGGGAAGGTGCCCATTGCCTTCGAGGTTAAGCGCCGCTTTCGCATCGAACGGGTATCCAATGGCCTCGGGGGAATCCGGCTGATCGAGGAAGCCGTGAATCCGCCCTACGTCAAGGACTACGACCGGCCCGACGGCCCCGAACGATGGGCCCGCAAACCTTGGGACCTGTCGAAATGGATCTTCCTGGGTGCCTTCCTCGATCACGAGCGCATCGGCGGCGCCATCGTCGCTTTTCATGGCGACGGCCTGAACTACTGCGAAGGGAGACGAGACCTCGCGGGCCTGTGGGACATTCGCGTCCGCCCGGAGGACCGGGGACGGGGCGTGGGTAAGGCGCTGTTCCAACAAGCCGAAATCTGTGCCAGGATTCGTGGATGCACGCAATTGAAGATCGAAACCCAGAACATCAACGTCGCGGCCTGTCGCTTCTACGAACGCATGGGCGCCGGTCTCGGCAGAATTCATCTCTATGCCTACGCTACCGATGGCCTCGACGAGGTGGAACTGACCTGGTACAAGGATCTGTAGTGAATCGGCAAATTGCGATCAGATTCGACGTGTGACGACAGGATTTCAAGGGTGTACCGGTCCTCCGCCCGCGCGGGTGTCATCGTCTGAAATGCGTCGATCCTTCAACGGTTCACCTGCGTGTTCTTCATAAGCCGATCTGTCTACAGATCGGCTTTTTTCGGTATCATTGGAACTTGCGCGTTTGCCGGGCGGGTCTGCGAGGGACAGGCGCATCCGCTTGACTTTACGAACGGGGCTCGGCATATTTGCAACCCAGGAGACTCGCGAATTCGATACGGCATGACGAGGAAGTATGAAGAACGGGCGCTTCAACGGAATCTATCCGGCCGTCGTGAGTCCGCGGAACGAGCGCGGCGGGTTCGGCGTGGCAGCGTTTGAACGGGCGTGAATCCGTTGGCTTTCACGACCGTCATCGAAAGGACCATCCGAAATGAGTTTCGTGACAATCGTGGTATTTGCAGCGTTTTTTATCGCCCTGTCGCTGACAATCAGGCGTCCGGCAAGCGCTGGGACACGCGATATCGGGGACGGGTTCGCGCTGCACGGCGTGGCCGCCCCGGTGTCCCGTGCGCGCGGGGTGGCGGCAACGGTTGACGGCGGTGGGCGGCCGATTGTTCTGGCGTGGCCGATGGACCACCGGGGCTGCGGTTCGATTCTGGTGATCGACGCCCTGACGGGGCAGGTGGAACAGATTCCGACCCCGTTCGGGATGGCTTCCACGCCCTTTGCCGTACTCCTGTCCACACGGAACCGGTTCTATTCCTATTTTGACAAATTCGTGGAGTTCGACGCCGAAACCCGTCGCTTCACGTTCTGGTCCGACGCGCCGCGGGATTTCGCCATGTCGTTTACGGAGGACGATAACGGCACGGTCTGGACGTCCGCGTATCCCAATTGCGAACTGCTCAGTTACGTTCCGGACAGCGGCGACCTGATAAACCATGGTCCGCTGAACGATGAGACGTGGCCGCAGTACCCAAGGACCATCGCGGTGGACAGTTCCGGCTGGGTCTACGTGGGCATCGGCTCCACGCGCGGGCAGATCGTGGCATTTAATCCGGAGACCGGGAAGCGGACCACGCTGGTTCCCGAATCTGATCGCCGGCACGGCGCATCAACGGTCTACCGGGGGGTGGACGGAAAGGTGTATGGGAGACCGTTCAGCGAGGGACCCTGGTGGGCAATGCTTGAAGGCGAGGTGACGGTTGTGGATAATCCCGCCGCGGAACAGCCCGTTCCGGCCGGCAGCCAGGAAGCGGTCCTGGACAATTTCCCGGACGGCTGGTCGCTCGACGAGATTAACCTTCCGGAGAAATACGTCGAGATCAGGGAGGCAGAGAAAGTAAGGCGACTGGCAATCGATTATGAATCGGCGGGTTCCCACATTCTGTCGATCGCGGAGGGTCCGGACGGCAGGATCCACGGATCGACCGGGCATCCACTCAGGTTCTATACGTACGATGCACAGGCGGATACGATCATTGACCGCGGCCTGTGGGACCTGAGCGGACACCTGAACGCGCTGGCCGTTCAGGGCGAAAAAATCTATTGCGGGGAGTATTCGGGCGGCAGACTCTGGGAATACGATCCGCTTCGGCCCTGGGACGATCGTGCATCGGAGGACCCGAACCCGAGGGTCCTGGTTTCCGTAAGTCCCACCATTATCCGCCCGCACGCACTGCTGGCCCATCCGGACGGCAGGCGGCTGATCATGACGGGAACGCCGGGCTACGGTTTGACAGGCGGAGGGATGCTGATCTGGGATACGGAAACCGAGCGTCACACGCTGTTGACTCACGAAGATCTGCTTCCCTCCCACAGCACGGTATCGCTTGTGGCCCTGCCCGACGGGAACATCGTGGGAGGCACGACGATCAGTCCCGGCACGGGAGGGGAGGCGCTTGCAACGGAGGCGGAACTCTACATTCTGGATCCGGACGAAGGCCGCGTGTTGTTTCGAGAAGCCGTCGTGCCCGGCGCCCCGGAGATTCGTGACATGCTTCGGGGTCCGGACGGACTGATCTACGGCCTGGCCGCCGGATCCGCGTTCTTCGTTTTCAATCCCGAATCGCGCGAGGTCGTCCACTTCGAGGAAAAGCTGCCATACGGCGATCCGGCGGGCCAGCAGGCGCCCAGGATCCTGGCTACGGGCCCCGGCAATATGATCTATGCACTGTTCCGGGACGCGATCGTTCGAATCGAACCCGGCTCTTTCGAGCACAAGTTGCTGGGAAATCCTCCGGTGCGCGCGAGCGCGGGAATCGTAATTCAGGGGGGCCGGCTCTTTTTCACCCACGGCTCCGAAGTCTGGAGCTTCCGGTTGCCGGGCATGTAGAGGCAACGTGAAATACAGGGTCAGAAGCGCTCGCTGCGGCGTTTTGATTAAGCCAACAGGGCCTCCCAGAGCGCTCTGTAGTATCGCAGGAGGCGTTCCGGCTCAGGGCTGTCGGGGATTTCGGCCAGGGTGTAACCGTCGTATCCTTCGGCTTTCAACAGCCCGAAGAGCTCCCGCCAGGGGTATTCGGCTTTGTGCAACTCATTGATGTGCACGAGCCCGATTTTGTGTTTCAGCAGGTTGAAACCCGGCTTGACCGAACCGTTGACGACGTCCTGCGGATTCGAGTTCCAGCAGAGACAGACGTTGTGGTGGTCGGCATGGTCGATGATGGTGCGCATGCGCCGGGGTTCGCAGGTGTCCCGGCCGTGGACCTCCACGCGAATCCGGACGCCCAGGTCCGCTGTCGCTTCGCCGCATTCTCCCAGGGCGCGCCCGATCTGTTCAAGGGTCTCTTCTTCCGGAATGCCTTTGTCCGTCTGCAGCCCGTTGGGACGCACCTTTACGCCGGAGCAGCCCAGGTCCGCGGCGAGTCTCGCGTATTCGACGGTCCCGTCGACGTTCCGGCGCACGGTCTCAGGATCGGCGGCATGGTACTCGAAAACGCTTCCCAGGCCGACGATATCGACCCCCGCGTCTTCGAACCGGCGTCTGACAGCGCTCCGTTCGGTGGACGAAAGCCCGACCTCCACGCCATGGGCGTGGGTGGTACGCAGTTCAACCCCCTGCATCCCCGTGGTATGGCACATATCGATCAGCGTGGGGACATCCCAGTCTTTGGCGATCTGGTAGGTGACGATTCCAAGTTTCATCTGTGGCGCTCCTTTCTTGCCTGGCTGGTTGTAGGGTTCAATTTCAAGATATCGGCTCAAGTCCGAAAGTCAACGTTTTTGTGTTTTGGAAAAGGCGTTCCCGGCAAACCCTCGTACGTTTTGATCCCTTCGTGCAGGAAGTGGAAGCGGCGAAGACCCGCCGGTCCTCTTCCGCATTGGATCTGCTCGATCTGCAGACACCGGATTGGGTAACGAATGGTCGTATTGGAGAAACCAGGAGGTTGGATGAGCCGGCCGGAATCTGAACTCACTCCCGGGTTTCAAATACGACGGGCGGCTTCAGAAGATATGGAGCGTGTGGGTGAGATCGCCCGGCAGGCGTGGCGGCGGATCCACGTCAGTTCCGTCGAGATTATGGGAGACGAAATGCACGCCGTGCTGTGCGCAAACTGGGAAGAAGAGAAAACAGCCGCGGTACGCCGTCACTGGGAGTCGAACCCGGAGTGGTTCCGGGTTGTTGCCGCGTTGGAGACGGGAAACGTGGTTGCGTTCCTGACGTTTTCGATCGATCGGGAGAAATCTCTGGGCAGAATAACGAACAATGCCGTTGCGCCCGAAGCACAGGGTAAGGGCCTCGGTACGGCGATGTATCGATATGCCCTGGACTGCTTTCGGTCCGAAGGACTTCGATTTGCGTGTGTGGGTACCGGGCTGGACGAGGGCCACGACCCTGCTCGCAGGGCTTATGAAAAGGCCGGATTCAATATTGCCCAGCCCCACGTAACCCTTTATCAGTATCTTTAGGTCGGCCGGACGAGCGTTTTTATGGCAATGCCAGGATTGAAGCCCTTGACATTTTATATCCAAATGGTTATATTATGTGATGTTTTCCGGCCGAATAAACTTGAGAGAAGTCTTATGGATCGGTGATTCCAGGACAAGGTTGAAGGAGTTTCCGGAGTCGGTTCAGAAGGATATCGGTGACGCTCTGTTTATTGCGCAGGCTGGAAGCATGTCTCCCGCGGTCAGACCAATGAAAGGTATCGGTTCAGGGGTTTTTGAGATACGTGCGCATCACGGAAGCGGTACCTATCGCGCCGTCTATGCAGTGAAGATCGGTATGAGGGTTTATGTACTGCATTGTTTTCAAAAGAAATCAAAACGCGGAATTAAGATCCCCGTGAAGGACGTGGATCTAATGAGGAGACGCCTGAAAGTGGCACAGGAACTGGAGGCGAAGCATGAGCGAAAAGATCACAGTTGAGCGGAGTTCAGGCAATGTGTTCGAGGATCTGGAATTATCCGACGCGGGTGAGTTGTTTCTGAAGGCATCACTTGGTTTTGAAGTGTTTCAAATAATAGGAAAACGGAAGCTGACCCAGGCGGAAGCAGCGGAAATCCTGGAAGTGCAGCAACCTGAAATATCCCGTTTGAAGAATGGGAAGTTCAATCACTATAGTGTTGAGCGTCTGATGACGTTTCTTACCCGCCTGAATCGCGATATTGAGATCCGAATCATCCCGTCGGAAAATAGAGAGGGAAGACGACGTGTGGTAGCCGTTTAGGTCGCGATCTGTATCCAGCCGTTGAATATGATGTTCGGAGGGACGTCTCAAGGAGGTCCCGGATACGATTCTGGCTGGCCAATAACCCCGCCGATAATTGCCAGAACAAAATCCGCCTGGATTCGTTCGGCGATTGATATGTGGGTAGAATGCGGTTCTTATGGCTGAACAGCCAGCGTTAATTGGCGGGAAATGTAAACCTGTGCGCGGTCGGACGTGATTCTCAAAAACAGGAGCGCGAGTTATGAGAGTACTGATTACCTCGGGAGCGACGTCGCTGGCTCAGGCATTGGGAACGAACCTCTCGTCGCAATACGATGTGACGTTGACCGACGTCGTGGACGTGTCCACGGATCTCGACTTTCTAAAGTGTGAATTGGGTCACGATGGAGAATCGGAATCCCTCGTGGACGGGATGGATGCAATCGTACACCTCGCGCAGTTGCCCGAAGGGTTGGAGACCGACGAACGCGAAATAGACTTTCAGACGCGGTGCACCTACAATCTGCTGCACGCCGCCAGGGAGAAGAAGGTCGGGCACGTCGTATACGTGAGTTCCCTCAGCCTGTTTGATGCGTGTGATCCGAATTGGAACGTAAACGAGCAATGGGCGCCGCGGCCGTCAACCGATGCCGCGCCGATGGCGAGGTACCTTGGTGAATTCACCTGCAGGGAGTTCGCGCGGGAGCACTCGTTGCGCGTGACGTGTCTGCGTTTTGGCGACGTGGGGGGCGAAGGCGACGCGGCATTGACGATGGATGACGCGGTGAGGGCGATCGCGTCGGCGCTGACGAAAGACGGGCCGATGTGGCGGGTACTGCACGTGCAGTCCGAGATGGAAAACGCGAGGTTTCCCATCGACCAGGCCAAAAGAGCGCTTGGCATTTAGGCAGGGAAATCCGACCTGCGCCGGAGATGGACATGAGAGTTGTGATTTACGGTGGCAACGGGATGTTGGGACCGCACGTTGTGAAGGCGCTGCAGGGTCACGTGACCCTGCGGATAACCGATCTGGAGCCGTTCGAAACGTCCCACGAAATGATGCCCGTGGACGTTGCGGACCCGGAGGCCGTTATCAGCGCGTCCGAAGGGATGGATGCAATCATCAACCTGTCCGTCCTGCGACCGCACCGCAGAGTCGCGTTCGACGTGAATACGCTGGGGTGCTACAATGTTATGCGCGCTGCGGTGAAGCACGGCATCCGTCGGGTCATCAATACAGGACCGCACTTTACCGTGCAGGGTGAATCCTACGTGGACTGGGACTATCACATCGGTCCGGACGTGCCCCCCAAGCCAGGGACGAATCTGTACGCCCTGTCCAAGGGACTGGGCCAGGAAATCTGCAGGATTTTCGCCTCGAACTTCAACGTGCACGTGTTGTGTTACCTGTTCTGGAGTTTCCGCGATCACGATCCATCCTCTCAACCGGTTCACGACCGGTCTTTCATGGTGTCGTGGCGGGATGCCGCCGCCGCGTTTCTCCCCGGATTGAAGATTCCATTGGAGCGTCTGCCGTCGCGTTGCGAGGTATTCGATATTCTCGGGGATCGGCCGCACGGGCATTTTACAAACGAAAAGACCAGGCGGATTCTGGGGTGGCAGCCCCGGGACGGCATGGAATATACGTACCTGAAAAAATAGGCACTTTTCCAATGCTGCAATTTGCGAGGTTGTGTCAGTGAATTATACACCACATACGAATCGGGACGTTCGAAAGATGCTGGATACGATCGGGATCGATTCAACCGAGGCGCTATTCGATCCCGTCCCGGAACCGTTGCGGCTGGCTTCGCTTGATCTGCCCGCCGGGATCAGCGAGATGGAAGCGCTCGAACTGATCCATGAACTTGGCCGTTCGGCGCGGGATCAGGCGCCTGAGTTGTCTTTCACGGGCGGCGGCGCTTACGAGCACTTCACGCCCAGCGTCGTTGACGCGATGATTTCACGCGGCGAGTTCTACACGGCCTATACGCCGTATCAGGCGGAGGTGAGCCAGGGTACGCTCAGGGCGATTTTCGAGTTTCAGACCATGGTCTGCGAGTTGACCGGTATGGAGGTGGCCAACGCCTCCATGTACGACGGCGCGTCCGCCCTGGCGGAGGCGGTGATGATGGCGGTACGGATCAATAACGGCACCCGTGTACTTCTGCCGCGCAGCCTGCACCCGTTCCACCGGCGCGTGGTAGAGACGTACGTTCAGGGAATCGGACTTGAGGTGGTGGAGATTCCCTGGACGGACGCGGGAACGATTGACCTGGAACAGGTCGAGTCGGAATTGAATGACGAAACCGCCGCGGTTGTGGCGCAGAATCCGAATTTCCTGGGGGTACTGGAACCGTTGGAGGCAATGGGAAGCCTGTTGCGGAATCGCCCGACGGCCTACGTCGCGTCGGTGAATCCGATTTCACTGGGCGTGATCCGGCCTCCGGGAGACTTTGGGGCGGATATTGTCGTCGGCGACGGGCAGCCGCTGGGCCTGCCCTTGTCTTACGGTGGCCCCTACGTAGGCATGTTCGCCACGCGCGAACGGCATATAAGGCGGATGCCCGGGCGGGTGGTCGGCCAAACGACCGATGCGGATGGGAAGCGCGGATTCGTGATGACGTTGCAGACGCGCGAACAGCACATCCGAAGGGAACGCGCTACGTCGAATATCTGTACGAATCAGACGCTGTGTGCGACGGCGGCGACGCTTTATCTCGCGTCGGTCGGTCCGGATGGCCTCCGGGAAGTTGGAATGTTGAATTGGAACCGGAGCCACGAGGCAGCTTCCGCCCTGCAGGAGATCGACGGACTTTCTCTGAAGTTCTCCGGTGCGTCATTCAACGAGTTCGTGGTTGAAACCCCCCGTCCTGCGCGCGACGCGCTCAGGGAATTGCGGAAAAGAGGAATTGCCGGCGGCATCGATCTGGGACGTTTCTTCCCGGAACTGGCACGGTGCGTCCTGACGTGTGTGACTGAAACGAAGTCGAAAGCGGACGTGGCGAGTCTGGTCGATGCCTGGAGAGACCTGTAATGGATCGGAACCTGCTGATTTTTGAACGAGGAGAAATGGGGCGGCGGTGTGCGACGTTTCCGGATGCGGGCGACGCGGTTGTACCCATACCGGACGGGATGTACCGGAATGACCCACCCGCGCTGCCGGAGGTCAGTGAACTGGAACTCGTCCGTCATTACGTGAATCTCTCGTCCATGAACTTCAGTATCGATACGGCGTTCTATCCGCTGGGTTCGTGCACGATGAAGTACAATCCCAAAGTACACGAACGGGTCGCGCGCCTGCCTGATTTTGCGGGATTGCATCCCTTCGCGGACACGGCGACGTCCCAGGCGGCGTTGCGGGTCCTGTGGGAGATGGACGGGATATTGAGGGCCGTAACCGGAATGGACGGGTTTACGTTTCAACCGGCCGCCGGCGCACAGGGAGAATTCGTGGGCATCTCCCTGATTGCGGCGTACCATCGTGAGAATCGGGACAACAGGCAGGTCGTGCTGATTCCGGATTCCGCTCACGGAACAAACCCCGCAACAGCGGCGATGTGCGGCTTTCGGGTGGAGACGTTGAAATCTACCGACCGCGGAACCGTAGACGTCGCGGACCTGAAGGCGAAGATGAACGACCGCGTCGCGGGATTGATGCTGACCAATCCCAATACCTTCGGCGTGTTCGAGGATGAAATCCTGGACATTCAGCAGGTGGTCCACGACGGCGGGGGTCTGCTCTATTACGATGGAGCGAATCTGAATGCATTCCTGGGCCAATGCAGGCCCGGAGATATGGGTTTCGACGTTGTCCACATCAACCTGCACAAGACCTTCACGACCCCGCACGGGGGCGGGGGTCCCGGGTCCGGACCCGTGGGCGTGAAGGAAACGTTGCTGCCTTACCTGCCGGTCCCCGTCGTTACGAAAACAGGCGACCGCTTCGGACTGGACTACGATCGCCCGCGGTCGATCGGAAAGGTCAGTACATTCTTCGGGAATTTCGGGATGGTGATTCGCGCCTACGTCTATGCCAGAATGCTGGGCGCGGAAGGCATGCGGCGCACCAGCGAGATGGCCGTACTGAACGCGAATTACATCGCCAGCAGGCTGGATGGACATTATGACCGCCCGAAATCCGCGCAGCCCATGCACGAAATGGTGTTCTCGGCGTCGAAGCAGAAAAAGTCCAGCGGGGTCAGCGCGCTGGATATCGCCAAGAGACTGATCGACTACGGCCATCATCCGCCTACCATCTATTTCCCGCTGCCCAGGGTGGCGCCGGAAGCGATGCTGATCGAGCCAACGGAGACGGAAAGCCTGGAACAGCTTGACGAGTTCATCGAGGCGATGATACAGATTGCCGGGGAGTCGGAAGAAAATCCTGAACTGTTGCACGATGCGCCGCACCAAACGCCCGTACGGCGGCTGGACGAAGCCACGGCAGCGCGGAAACCCGTGCTGCGAGCGCCAAGGCGCGAATAGTCTATCTGACAGAATCACGTCTGACGAAAAACGGGCCGCGGTGGAAATCGCGGCCCGTTTTTCGTCAGGATTCAACAACGAATCAATCTTTGCGTTTTGTCCCGTGGCATGTGATTTCAATCAGGTTGCCGTCGGGATCCTGGAGAAACACAAATCGGCTCCCGTCGTGCGGTCTGATGCCGGGGCCGCCCACAACGTGCACCCACCCGCCATCCAGAGATTTGACGACGCGTTCGAAGTCCGTGACCTCGAGCGCGACGTGGCGCCTTGAGGGATCGGGGTGTTCTTCCGCCACCAGCAGGTGAATCTCCAGGCTTCCACATCGGTACCAGGCGCCCTCGAAATCGTAATCGGGCCGTGGTATGGGGTTCAGACCCAGGAATTTCTCATAGAAGGACCTGGATCGATCCAGATTGCGCGCAACCAGCGTGATGTGATGTACGCCCACGATATCCAGCAAGGGAGTGGCGGCGCCCCTTAGAGAAACTTCCGGATTATTGAGGGTATCGTGTGCCACGGTTTTCAGTTCTCTGTGAGATACGCCCGGATCTTTCGCATCCGCGACGGGTGTTTAAGCGCTGCAAGCGCCTTGTCCCGAATCTGGCGAACGCGCTCCTTTGTTAGACTGAGTTGATTGCCTATTTGTTCCAGCGTCATGGAATCTTCGCCGTTGATTCCAAAATAGAGCCGCAGGATTCGGGCTTCGCGGGAATTCAGGGTATCAAGCGCGGCCCGGATTTCGTCGGCCATCGCCTGTTCCATCACGACGTTTTCCGGCGACACCTGGTCCTTATCCTCCAGGACCTCGAGCAAAGAAGAGTCCGGACCTTCCTCCAGCGGCATATCCAGAGAGACGTGCCAACGCGACGCGTTGAGCAGGTCCTGCGCTTGCTTGGGCTGCATATCGGCCCCCAATGCAATCTCGTCGATGCTCGGCTCTCTCCCGAGTTTCTGCTTGAGGCTTGAAGCGATGCGCTCCATACGGCACAGGTGTTTGATCTTGTTCACGGGCAGCCTGACCATGCGGGCCTTTTCCGCCAGGGAAGAGAGGATGCCCTGCCGGATCCACCAGACCGCATAGGTTGTAAACTTGACCCCCACCGTCTCATCGTACCGGGTTGCCGCGCGAACCAGACCGAGATTGCCTTCGGCAATCAGATCTTCAAGGGGCAATCCCCGCCCCTGATATTCCTTGGCGATCGTAATGACGAACCGGAGATTGGACTCGACCATCGTTTCCAGGCTCTTGCGGTCTCCGGCTCTGATACGCTTGGCCAATGCCACTTCCTGTTGCGGCGTGAGCAGATCGTTATATGCGATGTCCTTGAGATAGAGTTCAAGCGCAGACCGCTTCTTTCCCCTTGTCGAGATTCCGTTCTGCTGGCTCATTACCGTTGCAGGCATTGCTTTCCCCCAGACAATGGTGCGGCCGTCAGTGTGCCGGTTCCAGGCATCGTTCGATCGATCAGGATCCACCCGGAACGATTGCACAGACAGATCCGGTGCGTGCAGAACGCACGAACCGCGACACACAGGTTCGACAGTGCCGACCGTGTACGTGAACAACACAATCTGGAAAGGGGAGGAAACGAAAAAGGGAGAAGGGGAATTCGGAAAGTTCAACCTCTCCAGGGGTGAGGTGTTGAACTCTCGGGGAAAACTGACCCATCATGCGGGAACCGATCAGGGGAACCGATTCCTGATGTTCCGTTCCGGACGGCCCTGGTTTTCCAACTCAGGCCCTGTCCGGCCGGGGCGTGCTACCTTCCGGAATCACCGTTTCAATGCCGAGGGGTGTCGGCCGAAACCGCAGTCGACTCCGAATTCAATCTTGCCCGCTGGGCTTCCTACTTACAGAAAACCCTGTGAAATAACAAGATAACATACGAATGGCGATTTGTCAATATGCGATCATGATTTTTTCGCAGTGAAACACCATCGGCGCCGGTCGGTGGAGGTGTTCAGCGTGCCGCAGCCGCTGGGCCGACGGCGAGGTCATTTATTCGGGCCCGCCCGATTCCTGGTTTCGGGTCCCAAGGTCTCTGTCCAGAAGAAACAGGCCGTTGCCGTCGCCGCCGACCAGTTTCAGCTTGTTGACGATGTCGCTTGCAGTGGCCTCTTCTTCCACCTGTTCGGAAACGAACCACTGAAGGAAGGTGTTGGTCGCGTGGTCTCGTTCCTCGACGCTCAGATCCACCAGGTCGTAAATCTGGGAGGTTACCGCCTTTTCGTGCCGGTAGGCATCTTCGAACGCCGCGAGGGAATCGTCCCAATGACATTTGGGCGCCGCAATGTTCGTCAGCGCCACCTCGCCTTCCCGGTCATTGATGAAGTCGTATATCTTCATGGCGTGCATCAATTCCTCCTGGGCCTGGGCGCGCATCCAGGAGGCGAAACCCGTCAGGTTTGTGGCGTGAAAATAGGCCGACATCGAAAGATAATAATACGAAGCGTACAGTTCTGAATTTAACTGTTGGTTCAAGGCAGCCTGTACGTTTTCCTTTATCATCGATGTCCTCCTTGAGAACAAGAGTGTAAAGTCGACCAGAACGTCAATACGCCGAAACCGGGATGGGTTGCGCACGGAAGAACTGCGAGTCTCTTATGCAATCTGATGGGGTAAGGGGAACCCTAAGTATATCAAAAAGCGGAAAGAAGACAAGGGTTTCCTTAAATGCCCTCAAAGGGAACGATCATCCCGTCACGGCGCAGAATGGGCTTGCGCCGTGACGGGATTCCGGAAAGATCAGGAGGCGCGATCACGTCTGTATTCAACCGGAACAGCCGTTCGGGTGCTCAGGTTACAGTGATCGTGTACCGCAATTCCTCGAGGCGGAGCGCCGAAAAAAGAATTGGCTCCAGTACTTGAGGATATCTATTTTACATGGGATATTCGACGAATGCATCGTCCAGGAGACGTCATGTCCGACACGCCTCTCAGGGTTGCCGTTATCGGCGCCAGTGGAATCGGTCAGCATCACGCCAGGTGGTACGATCTCGCCGGATGCGAGGTGGTTGCGATTGCGGGTACAACGAAGGATTCGTGCGAGCGCACCCGCGCAAGGCTGGCATCGTACTTCGGGTTCCGCGGACGGACGTACCAGGACGTGGAGGCGATGCTGCGGGAGGAAACCCCCGACATCGTGGCGGTAACGAGTCCGTATCCGATGCACAGGGCGCACGCGCTTGCCGCACTCGACGCAGGCGCCCACGTGCTTTGCGAGAAACCGTTCTGCTGGGATAAAGACAAAGGACTGGATGAAATTCTGTCCGACGGACGGGCGGTCGTTGCGAAAGCGAAGGACGCGGGACGTCTGCTGGGGGTGTCTGCCCAATATCCGGCGGGCATACCACACTACCGTGCGTTTTATGAGCAGGTCCGCGGAGCGTGGGACACCTTGACCCGGATTACGATGGAAATGGAGGTGAAGGGTAGAAGAGGCCCGAAACGCTACGAGGAAATCTGGGCTGACGTTGCCCCGCACGCATTGAGTCTGGTGATCGGCTTCCTTCCCGGCGGCAGGATGGATGCGACAACCGCCGTCTGCGAAATCGACGAGCGTGAGAACCGGGCGCGATTCGATTACGTCGGCCGCAGCGGACGGTGCCACGTGAACCTTGTAATGCGGGATATCGACGAGGGCGTACCGGCGCGCCGGTTCGGTGTCAACGGTTTTATGGTGGACTGGGAGGGCTACGTCGACGAAGATGGAATCTTCCGTGCGCGCCTTGTCCACGGAAGTGAATCTCTACAATGTGACGACTTTCTGCACATACTGGTCCAGACCTTTGTTTCATGTGTGCGGGGTTCGGACGTTCGGCCCGTCGTTTCCGGCGCGGACGGGTTGCTGGGGCTGAAGTACCAGGTCGAATTGTTGCGCATGGCCCGAGACAGGGTTCCCCCGCGACCGCAAGCACCGGACGTACACGGATGAATCCAGACCGCAAGGCGGATATTGCCGTTATCGTCACCTGTCACAATTACGGCCGCTATCTGTGGCAATGCCTGAATTCGATTCAACGCCAGTTGCTGAAACCGGCGTCCGTGCTGATCGTGGACGACGCCAGCACCGACGAGACCGAGGCCGTCGCCCGGCAGTTTCCGGAGATGGA
>JAGWBX010000010.1:0-43356 GCA_021295655.1 Candidatus Latescibacterota bacterium | reverse complement strand
CGCCGGAGTTCCTGGATGTGCTGCACGAGGCGTCGCGAGCACGTCCGGGCATTGATTTCGTGTATTGCGACCGCGTCAACTTCACCGACGGGGACGGCTCCTGGTATTCGGAACCGGATGGGGTCAGGGAATCCGGGCCCTTCCAGCCGGACAGGCTGCGCAAGGGCAATTTTGTGGATCTCGCCAGTTTGTTGCGCGCCGGCAGCTTTCCCGGTTTCGACGAATCCCTTCGGCGTTACCAGGATTGGGATCTGTGGCTGAATATTGTCGTGAAACGGCACGGCTGCGGCCATTATGTTCCGAAGCCCCTCTATTTCTATCGGATCCACGGCGCCAATATCAGCCGCAAGGAGTCCGACGACCGGGCAGTCTGGTGCGTCCGACGGAAATATCGACTCGGGTTCTACTTCAATTTGCCGCTCGTCAGAGACGCATGCCGGCTGTTTTGCGTGCTGCGGAAACTGAAGAGAATCGTGTTTGGCCGCTGCAGGTAATCCCGGTCGGTGAAAACAGGGGGACGATTGGACGTTACACATCTGGTGCTGGCGTTGGCGGGCCTGCTCATCGGTATCATGAAGGCCGGGTTCGGCGGCGGCGTGGGCGTGGTCGTGACGCCGTTGCTGGCGCTGGTGATACCCGCCAAGCTGGCGCTGGGCGTCATGCTGCCGCTTTCGCTTGCCGCGGATCTGATTGCGATTCGGTATTATTGGAAGTACCGCGTGTCCCGGGTTGTCGGGAGCCTGATTCCCGGGATGGCGGTGGGTGTGCTGGTTGGCTGGATACTCCTGGACGCCATTCCCGATATCTGGTTCCGGCGGGTGCTGGGCGGATTGGCGTGCGTCTTCGGGCTGTTGCAGGCTCTTAAGGACCGCCTGCCGAGAGTACCGTCAGTCTCGGCGGTCGCCGCGGGCGTGGCGCTCGGCGTCGTCTCGGTCCTCACCCATTCCGGCGGCATCATCATGATGTTGTATCTGATTCCCCGGGGCCTGAGCGGCAGGGCATTCGTGGCAACGGCGGTACTCGTCGGACTGGTATTGAATTCCATGAAGTCGCTGGCCTATGCGCACCTGGGGTTGTTGGGACCGGAAGTGTGGCGCATGGATCTCTTTATGCTGCCAACGCTTGCCATGGGCGTGGGACTGGGAATCCTGATGAATCGCGGGTTGCCGGTTGTCTGGTTCAACAGGGCAATCCTGGCCCTGGTGCTGGTGATCGGCGTCCGGTTGATGTTATCCTGAAACCCCGTGCCGCCCGCGGCCGATTCAGGGAAGCGGAGGAAGGCGTGTCACGACCTGTAATCGGCATTACCACCGGCATCGAGGCATCGAATGGCCGCGACTCGCGCCAGGTGGTGGGGCGCGCTTATGTAAGGGCCGTGGAGCGGGCTGGAGGCTGTCCGGTGATTCTTCCGATGGTCGAACGCCGGGAGGCGCTCTCTCCGGTGCTGGAACTGATTGACGGGCTGATTATTACGGGCGGTCCGGGTATAACGGACGGTCTGATTGGCGCGCTTCCGGAAGATCTGCCCGCGGTAGATCCGATTCGGGCACAGACCGACAACTGGATCTACCGCGACGCCCGGAAACGGGATCTGCCGATGCTGGGCATCTGCTACGGCATGCAATTCATCAACGCCCGGTTCGACGGCGCGATTTACGCGGATTTACAGGCACAACTCGGCAAATGCGCCCATTCCCCGAAACGGTCGGAACAACGTCCGGTACGGCACGGGGTGAGGACGCTTGCGGATACCTGGCTCGCACGACTTGCCGGCCGGCCGGCGGACTTCGTGGAGGTGAACAGCTCTCACATTCAGGCCATCGAGGGGCCCGGTAACGGGCTCCACGTCAGTGCGGTAAGCGAGGACGGCGTGATTGAAGGGATCGAGACTGAAGACGGACGCATCATTGGCGTACAGTTTCACCCGGAAGCGTTACCGGGCACGGTGTGGGACCGCGTTTTCGAACATCTGGTTGCAATATCCGGGGCGGCCGGGAACACGGGAACGGTCGACCGGGACTGAGCCGATTGCGTCGACCATCGTCGCCGTCATAACGGAGCACTGCGAACGCTCAGGGTATGCGGGAGTGACCGGTGGCTTGCACGAAGTCAGAAAGGAAGAATCGATGAGAGAGCGACCCGTTTACTGCTGTAGAAGCGTCTCCACCCCGCCACCGTTGGATGGAAACATCGACGGAACGGCGTGGGCGCGGGCGGATAAGATCAGCCGGGGGTTCCATTTGATCGGGACCCGGGCCGACCCGCCCGGTTATTTCCTGGAAGCCGCGGCGCTTTGGGACGACGAGGCCCTTTACGTCTGTCTTGTATCCGATCCATCCCCCGTTCCCGTGACGATGCGGGAACGCGATCGGGATCTGTTCAACGAATGTGCCGTGGAGGTTTTCCTTCGAGCCGGAAGCGGTTACTACGAAATCGAGGTGAACCCTCTTGGCGCCGTTCTGGATCTTTACTTCCCGCGGGAGGAAGAGACCGACTGGCGGGCGATGGCGGAATTCGACGTGCCGGGGCTGGCGTGGACGGTTGGGGAGGTGGATGCGAACGGACGCTGGTGCGCGCAGCTGGCCATCCCCTGGGACGGCGTACCTGAGGTGAGCCGGGCGCAGCACGATGGCATGGCGTGCATTTTTGCGAATTTCACACGGAGCCAGAAGTTACCGGACGGAAGGTATCATCTGACCACGTGGGGGCCCGCGCAGAATGCATTTTGCGAATTGGCGAACATGGGCTGTGTTGTGCTTTCGCCCCGCGAAGAGGCGAATCGATGAACGAAAGCGCCAGCACTGCCGGGCCCCGCCGGAATCGATCGGCAGATCCGTTCTGGACCATTGCAAACGGGCTGAGCCTGCTCCGCGCCGCGTTGACCGGCCCGGTTCTCTGGATGATATGGATGGGTCCGGCGTACAAGTGGTATCTGTTCTCCATTGTCATGGCGATGATAATAACCGATATTCTGG
Organism: Candidatus Latescibacterota bacterium; assembly: GCA_021295655.1. Classification (GTDB taxonomy): domain Bacteria; phylum Latescibacterota; class UBA2968; order UBA2968; genus JAAXHE01. Next base: position 40,381 of record JAGWBX010000010.1, on the reverse strand, counting down.
ACGGATACCTCGCACGGCGCTGGGGGGCCGTAACGCGATGGGGAAAAATCCTGGACCCGATCGCCGACAAGGTGGCGATCGACGCGATCGCAATCGTGCTGGCGATTGTGAAGGGATTGCCGCTCTGGGTGGTCGCTGTGGTTGTCGGGCGCGACGTTGCGATTGTGGTGGCCGGTGTTTTCTTGTTGAAGCGGGACCGAATTGTGCATGTTTCCAATGTCTGGGGCAAGCTGACCAGTTGTGCGATGAGCGTTTTGCTGATTGCCTACGCGATGGATGCGCAGCCGCTGAAGGTCCCTTTTCTGTACCTGTCGGCGCTGCTATTGCTGGTTTCGTCCTTAAGTTACGCCCGCAGATTACCAGTACAAAGGCGGTAGGGCGTCAGGCATTATTCTTTCCACGAGAACACGTTGCAAGTCAGTATCATTATTCCCGTCCTCAATGAAGCAGAAGCTGTGGCCGGATGTCTGGCGCAGTTTCGCGAACAACCGAACGTTGAAGTCATCGTGGTGGATGGCGGCAGCCGCGACGGTACGCAGGACCGGACCCTGGCAGCCGGAATAGCGCGGCTGGTGACGTCGCCGAAATCCGGCCGGTCCGTCCAGATGAACCACGGAGCGGGGTCGGCCACCGGGGACGTGCTGCTGTTTCTGCACGCCGATACGTTTCTGCCTGACGGCGCCATCCGGATGATCCGGGAATCGCTCGAGGACCCGGGCGTGGCCGGTGGACGTTTCCGGATGGGGCTTTCCGAGGATACGTGGGTGTTCCGGACGATCGCCTTCCTCTCCACGATGCGGTCCAGGTATCTGGGAGTTACCTACGGAGATCAGGGGATATATGTCCGGCGGGCGATCTTCGACCGCGTGGCCGGTTTTCCGGAAGTGGCGCTTTTCGAGGATTCGGAGTTCTGTGCCGCCGTGAGGAAGCTGGGCCGTTTCGTTTTGCTGGACGGCAGCGTCCGCACGTCCACGCGACGGTGGCGTCAATGGGGGGTCGTACCTACGATTCTCTGGATGTGGATGTTACGACTCCTTTATTTTTGTTCGGTTTCCGACAAACGGCTGTGCCGTCTCTATCGCGACGTGAGGTGAGCGGGTCTGGGATTGACGCTGAATTGGATTCCCGGCTTCGGGACCGGACCTTCTGTCCCGTGACGGCAGTGTTGGGGCCGGGGCGGGTTTTCGGATTCCCGTTGCGCGGCAGGCCGATCGAAAAACGGGCGATGAGTTGGATCCTGCGATCGACACCTGGAAAGCGCTCGCATGATCCGGACAGGACGGGACCTGGATGCGATACAGGCGTTTCGGCAGGACGGGTTGGCAGGTCAGCGAGGTGGGGTTGGGCGGCGCGTGGTTTTACGGCCGTCCCGAGGAGGGCCTGCTTCCCGACGCCCACGGAGTCAAGATGGTCGAGCACGCGCTCGAGCTGGGCGTGAATTATTTCGATACGGCGCCGCTCTACGGCAGGGGACGAAGCGAAGAAGTGTTCGGGCTTGCCCTGGAGGGCGTGGCGGAATCGCACTATCTGGCGACCAAGGTGGGTTATTTCCCGGAACCGTTCGACTATACGCGGGACACGATCTGGCGCGGATTCGAAGCGAGTCTGAAACGCCTGCGACGGGATCGTGTGGACCTGCTTCAGGTGCATGAAGCGGAGCAGGCCGGCTGGGAGGGGATTTTCGGGAGGGAGCGCACACTGGAGACCCTGGTGGAAATTCGCTCGCAGGGGCTTGCGCAACATATCGGACTGACCGGGTCCGATCTGACGTTGATGAGTGAAATCCTGAAAGAAACCGGTGAATTCGTCTCCGTTATCACGTTCTGCAAATACGACTTGCTGACGCAGGAAGCCAGGGACGTTCTCGTGCCGGTCGCGGCGGCGGAAGACGTGGCGGTGATCGCCGCGTCCCCCCTGCATGGAGGTCTGCTGGGGTCCAAGCGCGACCGGTTTATCGAAAACGGACGTTACCTCGAGTTGCACGCCAGGCTGCGCCGGGTGGAAGCGTTGTTCGCGGGCGACCCGCAGGGTCTGGTGAACGCAGCGCTTCGATATCTGCTCTCGGATCCGAGAGTTACGGTGCTGCTTTGCGGGGCATCCGATCCGGAGGAGCTGGAAATGTGCGCAACGGTTTCTGACGGGAAATATCTCACCCCGGACGTGATCCGGCAGATCGAGGAGGCCTAGGATGACCGCGGCGCGCCTGGGTCTTGTCGGTCTGGGTCACATTACGGTCAATGCCCATCTTCCGCCGCTTGCCGGACTGGCGGACAAGGGCCTGGTAACCCTACAGGCGTTCTGCGACGTGGACGGTGAAACGGCCGCCCGCCACGCGCGGACGTTCGGGGCGAATGCCGTATATACAGACCATCGCGAAATGTTCGAAAAGGAGAATCTGGACGGCGTCTACATCTGCATCCCGCCCACCCTGCATACGGATGCCGAGTTGATCGCAGCCGAGAGGGGTATCCCTGTAATGGTGGAGAAACCCCAGACGCTGGATATCGCGCAGGCCGTCCGGTTCAGCGAGGCGGTCCGGAAGTCGGGGGTTCCATCTCAGGTTGGATTCATGAGCCGCTATTACACAACCGCGGCGTTCATGCGGGACCGGATCTCGGAGCGTACGCCCAGACACGCGCTTGTGCAACTGCTTTACAGCGGAAGGCACATTCGCTACTGGACAAGCCGTTTCGAACTCTGCGGCGGATCGTTTGTCGAGAATACCATTCATATGGTGGATCTGCTCAGGTTTTTCCTGGGCGACATCACGGAGGTTTCCGCGTTTTATTTTTATCGAAAGCCCGGGGAGGGTCCCGAACCCATCAATCTGCCCCATGTGTACGATGTAAATTACCGCTTTGAAAGCGGCGTTGTGGCCAGTGTGACCACCTCGCGCGTGCTGACGAACGTGAATGCGTCCAGGCGGGAGGTGCTGGTGGTATGCGACGATTCGCTGATGGAGTGGTCGGCCGAAAAGGTCGTGGAAAACGGGGAGACGGTTTTCGAGTCGCCCGCCGCGGACAATGCGTTCGCCAGCCAGGCGCGTGAATTCGTCAACGCGATCCGTTCGGGGGACGCGTCGGGACTGCGAAACGGGTACCCGCAGGCGCTGAACAGTCTGGCCGCGGTGCTGGGCGCGAATGCGTCTGCCTCCAGGGGGGGGACGCTGATACGGCTGGACGAGTTCGTGGCCGGTGATGGGGACCGGCGGGATCGAATGCCTGCGGACACGGGCGGGGAGCCCGGTACTGTTTGACAGGGGGTTGCGTCAATGAACGAAATCAGGTACTTCACGCCGCTGGAGGCCAATCGGACACTGCCGCTGGTGAAGCGCATTGTGGCCGACATCCAGACATCCGGACGCCGGTTGAGACAACTCGCCGAGGAACTCGGGTCTGCAGCGGCCGACGATGCAGAGATCAAGAAGCTGATTGCGTCGTTGAATGAGTTCTTCGAGGAACTGGAGGGAATCGGTTGTTCGTATAGAGATCCCAATTTCAGCCTCGGCCTCGTGGATTTTCCAGGCGTAATCAACGGCGAGGAGGTGCTTCTGTGCTGGCGAAGCGATGAGTCGGCGATCACGCATTACCACGGTCCCACGGAAGGTTATCAGGGGCGCAAGCGGATTCCCGATGAATTGCTGAGGGAACCCGAAACGGATCAGGGAGAGGAGCAGGATGATGACGATTCAGGAACTGGTGAGCCGGTTTCCGGAGATCCCGGCCGATCTGCACGGTGAATCGCTGCTGGCGGCGTTCGCGGACGCCTTTGACGCGCAACTGGATACTGCTCGCAAGCCCAGCGCGTGCGCTGAGGAACACGACGCGGGCAACCACTTCTATCTGAAACTGATCGGGCCGATCGACATCTACCGTTACGGACTCTACGACCGCGAGCGAGTACTGGATGAGATCCGGCAACTCGTCGACGGCCATCGGGCGGATCCCGACGGATTCGTGCGCGGGCTGCTGCCGGAACGGGTCGCGCGGCAGGAGGTCAGAGGGCCCGGCTGCGGATAGACGGAATTCCGCGGTTTGCCGGGTTTACTGGTGGTGGCCCTTCACGCGCGGTTGACCCTTGATTGAGCCAACGGACTGCTATGGCACAGCACGCGCTTCATTTTCTGACGGCCACGGAACTGGCCGGGCTGTACCGCAGCGGGCATGTTTCGCCCGTTGCGGTAACCGAAGCGTATCTGGAGCGAATCCATCGGTATCAGCCCGATACGAACGCCTTCATTACGGTAACCGCTGATCGCGCCCGCGCGGGCGCGGAAGCCGCGGAACTGGCGTTCCGGTCCGGCAACGACGTGGGGCCGCTGCACGGCGTGCCCATCGCATTGAAGGACCTTTGCGATACCGCGGGCATACGCACGACTTCAGGCGCGTTGGCGAGGAAGGACGACGTGCCGGCGACCTCCTCGACGGTGGCGAAGCGACTGTCGCGGGCGGGCACGGTGTTGCTGGGCAAGACGAACCTTGTTGAATATGCCTTCGGTCCGTTCGGCGTCAACCCTCACTTCGGCACGCCGCCGAATCCCTGGGATCCGGAACGGGTTCCCGGCGGGTCCAGCAGCGGATCCGGCCTGGCCGTCGCTGCCGGTCTGGCCGCAGCCGCGATCGGAACGGACACCGGCGGGTCGGTGCGGATTCCCGCGGCATACTGCGGTGTCGTCGGTCTCAAGACCACAACGGGCCGCATTGGTACGCGGGGCGTGACGCCGCTTTCCTGGACGCTGGATACGGTCGGACCCATGGCCAGATGTGTTGAGGACGTCGCGCTGATGTACGTGGCGATCGCGGGTGCCGAGGCCGGTGACGCCACCGCCCTCGATCTGCCTGTCGGGGACGTCATGGGCGTCTTGAAAAAGGACGTCGCCGGATTGCGGCTCGCGGTGGTACGCGAGCCGTTCTTCAGTGGAGCGGACCCCGAGGTCGCTTCGCTTGTGGAGGACGCGATTCAGGTTCTTGCCGGCCTGGGCGCGCATGTGGGGGAAATGGCGTTTCCCGAGGCGGTACAGGCCGAGAGAGAAGAAGATAACCTGAGGCTTCTGAGGACCGAGGCGGTTGCTGTCCACCGCGAGGCGTTGACGGAAGCGCCGGATACCTTCGGCTCCGACGTCCGGGCGCGTCTTCAGGTCGAGCCGGGATTGCTTGCCGTCGATCTTGCTGAAATCCAGCGCAAACGAGCCGAAATGATGCGGACAACGGCGGCACGGTTGGCAGACGTCGAGGCCGTAGTCGGTCCCACGATGCTGTCGCCCGCGCCGCGATTGAGAGATCTGGATCGCGGGGAGCCGCACCGTTTGCTCACGCGGCTTGTAAACTGGCTGGGTCTGTGCGCGGTATCCGTACCCTGCGGATTCACCTCTCAGGGGCTTCCGGTAGGACTGCAGTTGACGGGAAAGCCGTACGACGAGGCGACGATGCTTCGGCTGGCGTACGCGTACGAACAGGCAACAGAATGGCGGGCATCGCACCCGCACGGCTATTTGCCGTAAGTCTTCAATGGCGCGTCGCCTGAGAATTGGAAATCAACTCAGACGTGAAAACAAAGGGAGCGCAATATGCTGGTGGGTTACGTGAGTGATGAGCGTTATATCGCGTTGTCCGACGTGGCTCTGGAATTCAGGGACGCGTCGGGAAACGCGGTACTCGCACGTTCTTCGGCGTCCGGCGCGGTATATGCGGACGTTTCCCCCGGGCCGTATCGGGTGGTTCTGGCGATGAACGGGTACGGGTCGAAGATTGTCGATATAGACGTGAAGCCGGATGAACCCCATCAGTTTCGTCTGTTGAAGGACTGCCTCATGGGCTACGTGTGGCCCAAGTGCGTCAGGTCGGGCGATCGCTCCGAGTTCCGAGTGCATTCACACGAACAGTACAAGCTGGAATTGTGGCGTTACGGCTGGAAAAAGGAACTCATCAGGCCTGTCGGATGGTACGACGAGCACGGCCCGCGGGCAACCGTGCAGTTGACTCCCGACGGCGATTATACGCAGGTGGGCGCACAGTGGAACAAGTTCGGGTACACCAGCCCGGGACACAAACAGCTGGTTACGGCGCCCGAACGGTCCGGTCTCTACTATTTTCATGCCAAAACGGAATCCGGTCTGTTCTTTTCGTTTCCCTGGGTTGTGGCGCCCGCGGAACCCCGGGCGAGAGTGGCCGTGCTGGCGTCGAACATCAACTGGAACTGCTACAAAATAAATCCATCCCGACCGGAACCCCCCCACACCCACGATCAACGCTCGGCTGGAGTAGAAGCGCTCCACCGATCCGTAGCATAACAATTACGATGCGGAGGAATATCTGCCGCTTTCTTTCGAACGTCCGGAGCCGATCAATGTCGTACCGGAGGATGAACAGGTAACCGACCCGATCGAGGGCCGGGCGCCCAATCACGTCGCGCCGGCCGAATGGCGGTTGATGGGCTGGCTCGAGCGGGAAGGGTTCGAGTACGACGTCTACTCGGAAACCCAGTTGCATTTCGGATCACTGAATCTGGATGATTACGCCGTATTGATTCTGGGGCCCCATCCCGAATACTGGTCCAGCAGGATGTATTACGACGTGAAGGACTGGGTATTCAACCGTGGGGGCAGGTTGATGTATCTGGGCGGCAACGGGCTGAACTGCGAGGTGGAGTTCCCGGACGAGGACACGATGATCGTGCACAACGGAAACCTCAGGCTGCAGCGGGACGGAGGATTTGAAAGCAGGATGCACATGCGCCGGGAATCCGAGGCAAACCTGTTGGGTGTGGTGTTCACCGATGCCGGCATCATGACCTCGGCGCCGTATCGGGTTGTTGACGCCGGCCATTGGGCTTTCGAGGGCACGGGTCTCGCCGACGGGGATATCTTTGGCCGGGAGTATCTTCACATGCGGATTCCGGGCGGTGCTTCGGGGCACGAGACGGACAAGATCTCGTCCAGGTTTTCTCCCGAAAACGTCAGGCTGCTCGCCCGCGGGGCGAACGAGAACGACGGTGGCGCGCATATGGTCATTCACGAGCCGGGCGGGGGCGGCGCCGTTTTCTCGACGGGGTCGATCACCTATATCAGTTCCCTTCTGGTCAGCGATGAACTGTCCCGGCTGACGGGCAACGTGCTGAGGCGGTTTCTGGCGTAAGGCGCCCGTGAACTGTCGCGCGAGGAGCACGACGTGCTTTTCGACACGCATACCAATCTGCTGTGGTATCCGGACCATCTGTCGGATGAATTCGTCGAGTCCGCGCTTGCGGCCAAAAAGGCGAAGATGCGATTGTCGCCCGACGTGTACTACGCCGACGACGCCACGGACGAACGCAATGCGTTCGACGCCAGACCCGAGCAGTTGCTGAAAGCCACCGAAGACTGCGACCGTGCGATCGTGTTCGGCCTGCGGGCGCCGCACGTGGGAATTGACGTGCCGCAGGAACTGGTTGCCGGATTCGTGGATGAACATCCGGATCGGTTCTTCGGATGGTGTTCGGTCAACCCGAACGACGCGGATTGTATCGATCAACTGGTGTATTGCGTGGAGGACCTCGGGCTGCGGGGGCTGAAGGTGGCGCCGATCTACCAGAACTGGGACCCCCGGGATCCCCGCCATCTGCCGTTCTTCAAAAAAGCGGAATCGCTGGGCATTCCGCTGAATATTCACCAGGGTACCTCGTTCGTCCGGCTCGGCCCGTTGAAGTACGCGAATCCGATTCAGCTGGAGGATATCGCAATTGCGTGTCCGGATCTCCGCATCGTCATTTCCCACATGGGGCATCCGTGGGAAGATGAATGCGTGGTACTCATTCGAAAGCATCCCAACCTCTACACCAACGTATCCGCGCTCCACTACCGGCCGCGGCGGCACTACCACGCCTTCATGTCGGCGATCGAATACGGCGTGGAACACAAACTGGTTTTCGGATCCGATTTTCCATCGGCCACGGCGGCGCAGGTTATTGCCGGGCAGTGGAAGGTGAATGACGTGGTCAGGGGGACCCGTTTCCCGACGGTTCCGGACGAGGTGATCCACAATATCATCTACGAGAACTGGAAACTTGCCTTCCCGGAATATTTCGAAAAACAGCCAGCCGGAACGTGAGATTCCGGCAGACTTGACGCGAGGTCACGATGAGCCGGTTATACTATAGCGAAGAGGGACGGGTGATGCCGGCTCTCTGCGAGGAACTCACCACCTTCCGCCGGGCTCGCAAAACACTTGCGCTGCCGGCCACGGACGCGCCGGGGATGGTCTATATCCTCGCCCGGCCCTATCCGGAAAACGCAGCCCCGCTTCGGGTGGCCGTGAACGGCGTTGAAGTCGCGGCGGTTGAGCCCGATCGACCGGGCGCATATTCCTGGTATGAATTTTCGGTGTCTGATTTAAGAGCCGGTGACAACACCTTCGAACTGTGGACCGACGGAACGGCGATGGACGGCTGGTCGCTCGCGATGGAGGGGGGCCGCGCCGGAACCGGCAGCGGGCTCAGCGACGACGGCGGCGAGACCTGGCGGAGCGACCGGATGGGGTATCTCAACTCGGTCCTGGGCGAATACGTTGTCCGGGTGCGGCTGTCCGAGGGAGAGGACCCGCCGCCTCCCGCCATGGTCTGGGAGGTCGCGCGGTCGCCCAGGCTGCTGTCGTTGAGGCGTTTGCTGCCCCCGGTCGCGCGAGACCAGGGACCGCTGATCAACCGGGTCCGCGCGTTATCGGCCTGGCTGGCGTCCAGCTGGGAGCATACCAATTCGCTCAGGGCGGGACAATACGCGCCGTGGGACGCGGAAACCCTGCTCGCCTGGGCGCCCCGACAGACCGGACACAACGGGAAACGGCCCGTGGCGATGTGCGTTCACTATGCGGCGGCTTTCGTCAGCTGCGCTCAGGCCGTGGGTATTCCGGCCCGATGCGCCGTACTCACTGAAGCGGTCAACGGTTTCAACGGGCATTTCGTGGCGGAGGTGTGGTTCGACGAGTTCGGCAAGTGGGCGGTGGTGGATCCAAACGCGGATGCACTGTTCCTGAACAACGGAATACCCATGTCAATGGAGGAGGTGCAGGCCGCGGGAGCGCAACTGAAGACCCATATCGAATACGGCCCCGGCACGGAGTACCAGCGGGCGTTTCCGCATATGGTTGAATTCGTTCGGGAGAACCTTGAGAAGGGCGTGTGTTTCGGGCATCGGAGCGTCTGGTTCCGGAGCGACCTGCTGGGGCGGCCGGAGTTTTCGCCGCCGGCGCACGGTTCGCTGAGCTATTGCGAAACCGGCCTTGTCTGGGAGCAGCGGGACCTGGACGCGGGATTTGGCATGTTTCCCTTCTTCGGGGAAGAGTCGTACTTCGATGCCGCGCCGGTGCTTTCCGAAGCGCGTTGACCCGCCGACGGACCGTGTGAGCGGTCTGTCGAGATTCGCCCGAATCCGGATTACGCGCCGATCGTTTCGAGGCCGAGTCGGGTCAGCGCCGCGCGGATTTCCCTGCGGCCCTCCGCGGGTACGTCGACACGGGGCGGGCGTACGGGCCCGCCGGACAGACCCACCAGGTCCATGGCGGCTTTTATCATTGCGACGTCCCCGTATCTGGCTCTCAGCCTTTCCAGCGGTGCCAGCCGGCGCTGGATGAGTGCCATGCCCTCCCAGTCTTTCCTGCACGCGAGTTCGAAGAGTTCAAGTTCGTATTGCGGCGCGAAGTTGACGAAGCCTGCGGTGAATCCGTCAATGCCCATTTGAAAGCGAAGGTGGAGCACACCCGGGTCGTGGCGCTTGTTACCGATCCATACGAAGCGGTCGCCGAGGCGCTGAATGGCGGCGAACAGATTGTGCGGCGCCCGGCAGGGATCCTTGATCCCGATAATGCGGTCGACCTCCGCGAGCCGGAGAAAGAACGCTGCGGGCCAGGCTTGCGTGTTATAGGGCATTAATGCCAGACCTGAGGCGCCAGCAAGCACTCTATAGTGATTGAGGACGCCCGTCAGGTCGTCCGGTACGTCGTTCCGGATGTATGGCGCCATTCCCAGTGCGACCCGGGCACCCATTCGTTCGTAAACGGGCGCAAGTTCCAGGGCGGCGCCCGGATTCTCCGGCAGCGTGGGAATGACCAGCGTGCTGAAACCCGCCACGTCAACTGCGGTTCTCGCCAGCGTAGCAAGTTCGGAATTGGAGAGGGCGTTGACCTCTCCGGTGCCGCCGCCAATGACCAGGACTTTCACACCGTGCTCGATGAGAAAGCCCACGTTTTTGCTCAGCGCTTTCACGTCAAGTCGTCCGCGGTTTCCCTTTTCGAACGGGGTGACAACAAAGGCATGCGTGTTTTTCAGTTGTTCCTTCAAATCCTCGGCAAACATTGTAAAAAGGCTCCGTGGCAAGCAGGTCGTCGGTTATCACTGGGAACGATGCAATATAGTCCTGTACGTGACCCGTTAAAAATGAAAATATCGTCCTGAGAGGTGGCCCGTGATCAAGATTGGAACGCGGATCGATCCGACGTGGCTGGACCGGCCGGAGGATTTGCAGTTTTTGAAGCAGATTGGCGTAGACGTGGTGGACGTGACGCTGGACATTTTTCCGGGTTATAAAGAAACCGGACGCCTCAAACGCGAGAGCGTGGAGCGGGTGGTGGAGGTTGTGGACCGCGCCGGTCTGAAGATCGAACGTGCGAATTCGACCAGCGGCTACACGCGTGCGATTTTTCTGGATGAGCCGGGCGCTGCAGAGGAACTTGATCAACTGATTGCGAATGTTGCGCTCTGCGGGGAATACGGCTTTCCCGTCGTCGGGATACAGTGTTTTCAGGCCGCCCAATTCGGCGGGTTTTCCCGTGGCGTCTTCATGTGGGTGGAAGGGCGCGGCGGCTACCGGCATCTGAAGGTCGATTTACGCGACGCCCTGAACCGATCCGCGCCGGACGGCGCACCCACGCACGAGGAACTCTGGGAACGAACGCTGAAGATTTTTCGCGCGGCAGTGCCGGTCGCCGAAGCGGCGGGCACACGGGTTGCCATGCACGGGAACGACCCTCCCGTGTCCAGCCTGTATGGCGTGCCCCAGGTACTGTACGATTTCGCGGCATTCGATCGGCTGTTCTCGGAAGTGCCCTCGCCGGCAAACGGGATGACGTTTTGCGTGGGCACGCGATACGAGTCGGGCGAGGACGTGTTCGAGGGAATCCGGCGATTCGGCGGCCAGGGAAAGATTTTCCACGTGCATTTTCGAAACGTGAGGGGAACCATTCCGGAAACCGGAGGATATGAGGAGGTGATTCCGGATCTGGGTGATCTGAACATGTTTCGGGTGGTTCGGGCGTTGCACGACGCAGGGTTTGACGGCGCTATTGACTACGACCACATCATGGAATTGTCGGGTGACGCGGAAGGACGGGCGTATATAGCGTTTTGCGTGGGACAGATGCACGGGTTCCTGCAGGCGCTCGAGGCGGATTGACAGCTATGGGAATGGTCATTGAACTCGCTCAAGCGTCCCATGCCTCACTCGAACAGGTCGGCGGTAAGGCGCGAAATCTGGGTCGCCTGCTTGCCGACGGCTTCAGCGTTCCGGACGGGTTTTGCGTCACGGCGGACGCGTGTGTCCGGTTTCTGGACTTCAACGGCATCGATCCTGCCGTTGCGACAGAGGAGACGGTCGCCAGGGGTACGTTTCCTTCCGACGTCGAAATTGCCATTCGATCCGCGTCCGAATCGCTCCTCGGTCCGGGAGCAAAATCCGCAGCCGTGCGGTCCTCAGGGGCATCGGAAGACGGTAGCGCGTTCGCCTTTGCCGGACAGTTCGAGACCTATCTGAACCTGACGGACGTGTCGGCTGTGCTTGAGCACGTGCGGTTGTGCTGGGCCTCGGCCTGGAACGACCGCTTGCGAACCTACGCCCCGGATCTGATTCCCCGTATTGCGGTTGTGGTCCAGGAAATGGTGGAGGCCGAAAAGTCGGGCATCCTTTTCACGCATAACCCGGTCGCATCAGGCGCACCGGGTATTTTTGTGGAGGCCAACTGGGGGCTCGGCGAGACCGTGGTCGGCGGGGAGGTTTCGCCCGATTCCTACGTGCTGGACCGGAAGACGGGCCGGATTGTCGAGAAACGAATCGCGCACAAGTTGTGGCGGCTCCGGCCGGGGGACCGCCGCGCCGAACCCATGCCGGAGGGGCTCCGGGACGCCGAAGCGCTTTCTCCCGATGAGCTGCGCATGCTGTGGCGGCAGGGCAGGAAGATCGAGTCGTGCTCCGAAGGCCGGCCGCAGGACATCGAATGGGCGTTTGCCGGCGGCCGGCTCTTTCTTCTGCAGACACGGCCGATTACCACGACCGTGTCCCGGCCGCGCGGCACGTGGTCACGGGGGATCTGCGACGACGTCTGGTCGGAGGCCCTCAGTCCGATGACCGCGTCCGTCATTGCGGGTCGTCTCAGTGAAGCCTATACCTTCCAGCGTCCCGCACGGCGCCTGGGCCTGAGAGCGCTGATACGCGACGACATTATGAAGGTGATCGATTGCTATATGTATGTGAATGCCGACGCCGTGGCGCAGGCGCTCCAGCTGATTCCGGAAAAGCTGACGGCGGACGACGCCGTGGGTATTCTGCCCCGGAGTCTCCAGGAGGAGGTCAATGGTTCGACGCGGACCTGGTGGCGGATTGTCCCGGCGCTGTTGCGTCTGCCGGGCCTCCTGATGACCGAACCCTATGGTCTGATTCACAACAATCACCGAAGGGTCAGGCAGGCGTTCTTCCCGGTATTCAGCAGGCGGATTGGCGCCATAGAGCAACAGATCTCCTCGGCACGGGCTCCGGACGCGCTGCTCACGGCCGCAAATCGTCTGACTGAACTGGCCATCCGTCAGCAACGGGATGTCAACCAGTGGAGTTACACATTCGCGATGAACTGCATCTGGGTCCTGCGAGTGATGGTGGTCCGTTGGGCGGACCTGGATATGGCTGCTTTCAAGGACCTGCTGCTGGTCCCGGTGAGAAACAAGACTTCGGAGGCCAACGCCGCTCTGGAGGCGTTGACGAAGGAGGTCCGGGGCGATGCCGTGCTGCGGCGGTTGCTGGAGTCCGGCACGGACGCAGCGTTCCTGCAACACCTGCGGACGTGCGAAGGCGGCTTTGCTTCCAGGTTCGCCGCATTCATCGACGGTTACGGGGTACGTGCAGCAAATCGGGATTTCACGTTTGCGCGCTGGCGGGAACGCCCGGAAATCGTTGTGCAGATGCTCCGACAGAATCTTTGCGCGGAACCCGTAGCGGTACGGAAAAAAACGCGGGAGTCGATGCGGACGGCGGAAACGAAGGTGTATGGACGTCTTTCCGAAAAGCCCTGGGGCGCAATGCGTGTCACGGTGTTTCGGTTCGTCTTGAAATATGCGAGGATCTATCTCGGACTTCGCGAGGAGTTGCGATTCCATCTCGACCGATTGTTTGCCGGGTACAGAGCGGTTTTTCTGCGGCTTGGCGACCATCTCGTCTCCCGAGGAATGCTTCGACGGAAGGATGACGTGTTTTTCCTGACCTGGACCGAGGTCGAGAACGCGTTCAGGGGCGGCCCCGCGCCATCCGATGATGAAATCCATCGACGGGTCGTGGATTTCGAACGCGCGCGCGTTCGACAGCCGTTCTACTTCTGGATTAACGGGCGCGGTGAGAATCCGGTCCCGGACGAAGATCAGGATGCCCAACGGTTGCGGGGCGTGGGAACCAGCCCCGGAACGGCAACCGGATTCGCCCGGCTGATACGCGGACCCGAGGAGTTTGGTACGCTTGGGCAGGGGGAGGTGCTGGTCGCACCGGGCACGGATCCGGGATGGACCCCGCTCTTCCGGCGGGTGAGCGCGGTGGTCACTGAAATTGGCGGGGTGCTCAACCACAGTTCGGTCATCGCGCGGGAGTACCAGGTTCCGGCGGTCGTGGGCGTGTCGGGAGCCACGCGGCGCATCCGCACCGGAGACCGGGTGACCGTGGATGGGAGTCGCGGTGTTGTCGAAATCCACGGCAACGGAAGCGGGTCTCCGGAATCGTCCGGTCCGGCAGACCGGTCCGTGTAAGCGTCCGGAAACGGCCAATTCCCGCGCACCTCCGCATAAATTACGTATTTTTATTTATTTATGTAAACATTGCTGAATCGCTCCGTGGAACTTCGGACTTGCTGGTCAGCGAATCGGTTGCCAAGACGTCCTTCTTATTGTAAATTTACTGTTCTGTATCGGAACCGCGATTCACCTTTTTTCGTTTCGGCACAGCGCCAATGACGTCGATTTCCGAGAATCTGAAACGGGTCCGGGAACGTATTGCCCGGGCCGCGGAGCGAGCAGGGCGGCAGGCGCGGGATGTGACCCTTGTCGCGGTCTCGAAGACGGTGCCCGCAAAGGCCATCGGTGAAGCGGTGGAAGCCGGGGTCCGGGTACTGGGCGAGAACCGCGTACAGGAGGCCGAGACGAAGGTTGACAACGTCAACCATGCCGTGGAATGGCATCTCGTGGGACATCTGCAGCGGAACAAGGTGAAAAGCGCGCTGCGCATGTTCGAGATGATCCATTCGGTGGACAGTCTGCGGCTGGCAACGGAGATTGGAAAACGCGCCGTTCAGGCGGGGGTTTCCGCGCGGACGCTCGTACAGGTGAATACGTCCGGAGCGGACTCCCAGTTCGGAGCCGCGCCCGACGAAGCGGTCGATCTTGTCGGGCGGATTTCAGAGGTGGAAGGTGTGGGTGTGGAAGGGCTGATGACGATCGGCCTGTTCCTTCCGGATCCGGAGGCGGTGCGACCATGTTTCGTACAGCTGCGGGAACTGAGAGAGGAAATTGCAGCGGCGCGAATACCCGGTGTGTCGATGGCACACCTGTCAATGGGGATGACGGGGGATTTCGAGGTGGCAATAGAGGAAGGCGCCACGATGGTGCGCGTCGGCTCCGCGGTCTTCGGTTCGAGGCAATGACGCAGGAGCGGCGCAACGCGGTATTTCGACCGCAAGGACCGGCCGCCTGTCTGCGTGCACCGCACAGGCAGGCAGCACGGATGGGCTTTTTCAACGGGCTGATAAGCTAAGGATCGCAATGTTATACGTCTTGTTACAGGTCATCGACTATTTGCGTACAGCCGTCAATTTTGCGGCATTTGCGGTGGTTGTCATTGTTGTTGTCCTGATGGTCCTGCGATGGATACTGTTCAGGGCGCAGCCTTTCGGACGTCTTGCTCAGGTCGTTCGGGAGTGGACCGATCCCATGATCTGGCCGGTTGCGCAGAGCCTGCCCGCGTCCAACAGTCTCAGTATTGCGCCGTTGTTTGTGATTCTGGCAACGTTGCTGGGCGCGTTTTTCCTGAAGTGGGTGAGCAACGATGTGCTGCTGGCGCTGGAAGGGGTGGTTCGGGCATTGTTGAACCTGGCTTTTCTTCAGGTCATCGGCTGGCTTTTTTACGGTGCGATTTCGGTCTTCCTGGTGTTGATCCTGGCCCGCATCATTGTTTCCTGGATGCCCTTTCTGCAAAACGGGCGGCTGATCTGGACGCTGTATGCGCTTACCGAGCCCGTTATGGCGCCTTTCCGGCGCATGATTCCGCCGCTTGGGATGTTTGATCTGTCGCCGATTCTGTTGATCCTGCTGTTGAATTTTGCAAAAGGCGCGGTTCTCGCGGTCTTCGGATTGGGTACGTCTTAGCTGTCCGTATTCACGCCTTTCCTCTCCCCGTGGCGCGGCATCCCCTGCCGCCCGCTCGATGCATCCCGGCGCTGCCGGCGCCGGGGACGTTTATGGAGGTGGTTCCCGTGAAGCTGACTTCGCTGGATATCCGCAAGCAGGAGTTTAAACGGGTTTTTCGAGGTCTGGACCCGGATGAGGTAACGGCCTTTCTGGAAACGGTCGCAGATGCTTTTGAGGCACTCAACCGCGAGCGCTTGCAGGCACTGGATCGCGAGGCCGGTATGCAGGAGAAGGTGGAGCGGTACGTGCAGATGGAAACGACGTTGCAGGAAATGCTGAAGACGGCGCAGCTTGCCGCGGATGACGTGCGCGAGAATGCCCGGACGTAGGGCAGGCTGATTGTGAATGAGGCCGAAGCGCTGGCGAATCGAGCCGTGGAGAAGGCGCGCGCGCAGGTGCGGCAGATACGGAACGAGATGGTGAATCTCAAGCGTCGGCGGGACATGTTCGTCGCCAGGTTTCAGTCCCTCTTGCAGTCGCATTCCGAACTTCTGGCGCACGTGTCGGACGATGAACTCGACGGCGTGGACGAAGAAGCGCACACGAAGGCTGGCAACGGCCGGATTCCGGATGCAGAAAACGCGGAAACGGAAGCCTGATTTTCCGGTTGTATCTCAGCCGCGCGGCGTTGCGGGACGGGGTTTTTCCGGCAGGAGCGGAGCGGATCCATGACAGATGCGAAGCCGTTGCGCCTGGGCGTGATCGGCGGGTCCGGGTTCTACGAGATGGATGGCGTCAGGGTGGTCCGGGAGCACGAGGTGGACACACCGTTCGGCCAGCCCTCGGATATACTGGTGGAAACGGACATCGACGGACGCACGGTCTTCTTTCTCCCCCGGCACGGTCGCGGGCACAGGTTGTTGCCGTCCGAGGTGCCATATCGCGCCAATATACATGCCCTGAAACAACTGGGGGTTACCCATGTTCTCGCGGTGGGCGCCGTGGGAATTATGAAAGAGCACATCAGCCCGGGGGACATGGTCGTTCCGGATCAGATTTTCGATCGTACCGGGGGGCATCGACAGTCCACGTTTTTCGGCGACGGGGTTGTGGGACACGTGTCCTTCGCCGATCCGTTTTGCGCCGATATGCGCGGCCTGATTGTACTGGCCGCGAAGGCAAGAGGCGCCGCGGTCCACGACGGCGGTTCGTACGTCTGCATGGAAGGGCCGCAGTTTTCCACCCGGGCGGAGTCGCGCTTCTATCGCCGGGCCGTCGACGCCACGGTGATTGGAATGACGGCGCTTCCCGAGGCCAAACTCGCCCGTGAGGCGGAAATGTGTTACGCCGTGCTGTCGATGGGCACGGATTACGATTGCTGGCACGAGCAGGAAGGGGACGTGGATATCGAGTCCGTTCTGGCCATCCTGAAGTCGAATACACGGATGGCCAATGCGGTCGTGAAGGAAATATCGGGGATGCTGCCGGAAGCTTCGGACTGCGAATGTCAGCGCGCGGCGCGGGATGCGATTATCACGGCGCCAGGCGCCATCTCCATTGAGGTGAAACAGCGGCTGCGCGTCCTTTATGGACATTATCTGGGCGGGGCAGGATGATCGACGAACAATGGTACAAAAGACCCGATGGCATTCCGGAAGCCGTTTCCGCGGGGGGCGTGGTTGTCAGGGTGGAAGACGGACAGGTGATGGTGGCGCTGATTCGCGAGCAGTCCTACGAGGGATACGTTCTGCCCAAGGGACACGTGGACAGGGGCGAGTCCGTCGAGGAGGCTGCGCGTCGGGAGATCGAAGAGGAAGCCGGTTTTACGGAATTGCAGCTGATCCGGTCGATGGGGGTTCGGGTACGGATGAATTATCGTCGAACGGAGTGGAAGACAACCCATTATTTCCTGTATCGGACCGAGCAGGTGGACGTTGTGCCTACCGACGTCGAAAACCACGAAGTGGTGGACTGGTTTCCGATCCACCGGCTGCCCGTGATGATGTGGCCGGAACAGAAAGCCTTGCTGGGGGAGAACGAACATCGGATTGTCGCGATGGTGAATGGTAAGTCGAATCGATAACCCCTGGCGGTACATTTCCGCGCGAACCGGTCTTCATTACGGTGCGGAAGTTCACGTCGGCACTGTGCGCCCCTCGTGCCGCTCAACCGACGCTTTTTCGCGCGCGCTCGGGACGCACCGGAAATTCGAAAACCGCTTCTATCGACAGTGAATAGCGTTCATGGCGACAATAAAAAAGGCAGACAGGGCATTTGGAGACGTTTCCGGCGGGATGGATTTTCCCGGAATGGAGAAGGAGGTCCTTCGGTTCTGGGAGGAAAACCGCACGTTTGCGAAGTCGGTGGCAACCCGACCGGAATCCAGGTCGTTCATCTTCAATGACGGGCCGCCGTTTGCCAGCGGGCTTCCGCATTACGGGCACCTGCTGGCGTCCATAATCAAGGACGTCGTGCCCCGGTACTGGACGATGCGCGGATACCGGGTGGACCGGCGTTTCGGCTGGGATTGTCACGGGCTCCCGGTAGAAAACGAGGCCGAGAGGCAACTGGGCCTGAAGTCCAGGAAAGACATCCTTGCATTCGGCGTGGATCGATTCAACGAGTTCTGCCGCGAACAGGTGCTCCAGTACACGGCGGAGTGGAAGCAGGTTATCCAGCGGTGCGGTCGGTGGGTGGACTGGGACCACCAATACCGGACGATGGATCCGGACTTCATGGAGTCCGTCTGGTGGGTGTTCAAGAGCCTGTGGGAGAAGGACCTGGTTTACGAGGGATACTATTCCCTTGCCTACTGTCCCAGGTGCGCCACCCCGCTCTCCAATTTCGAGGTGAATCTCGGGGGTTACCGGGATACCCAGGATCCTTCCATCACGGTGCGATTCCGCGTCTGTGGACAGGCGAACACGTCAATTCTGGCCTGGACGACCACCCCGTGGACGCTGCCTTCAAACATGGCGCTCGCGGTTGGAGAAGACATCCCCTACGTGCGCGTTCACATGGAAAACGGCGAGCAGCTGATTCTTGCGGAACCGCGTTTCGACTCCCTGCTCGGCAGACGCAACGGGGAGGTGCTGCGGGTGGAGACGGAACCGGTCGCGGCACTCGTGGAAATGCGTTACGAGCCGTTGTTTCCCTATTATTCGGATCTTTCTGATCAGGGCGCGTATCGCGTGGTTACCGCCGATTTCGTGTCCACCGACGACGGTACCGGCATCGTGCACGTCGCTCCCGGTTTCGGAGAAGACGACTATCGGCTGGGTATCGAAAAGGGCATCCCTGTCGTGTGTCCGATCGACGAGGATTGCGCGTTTACGGATGCAATTCCGGAATATGAAGGTCGGTTCGTCAAGGACGTCGATCGCCAGATCGTGCGGCGGTTGCGAACGGATGGTCTGCTGTTTTCCGAGGGTACGCTGGTTCACAGTTACCCGTACTGCTGGCGGTGCGATTCTCCGCTGATTTATCGTGCAATCTCAACCTGGTTCGTGGCAATCGAGCCGATCAAGGAAAAGATGATTGCCTCGAATCAGCGGGTCCACTGGGTGCCGGAGCACATCAAGGACGGACGGTTCGGCCGCTGGCTGGAGGATGCGCGCGATTGGGCGATCAGCCGAAACCGTTACTGGGGGACGCCTTTGCCCGTCTGGCGCAATGAGGACACCAAAGAGGCGATCTGTGTTGGAAGCCGTGAAGAACTGGCGCGCCTGAGCGGGCAGAGGGTGGAGGACCTGCACAAGCATCTGATCGATCACATCGAAATCCCCAGCCCCACGGGAAGAGGCACCCTGAGGCGTGTGCCGGAGGTTCTGGATTGCTGGTTCGAGTCCGGATCCATGCCCTATGCCCAGACGCACTATCCGTTCGAGAACCGGTCGTTTTTCGAGGCGAATTTCCCGGCCGATTTCATTTCCGAAGGGCTCGATCAGACCCGGGGCTGGTTTTATACATTGACGGTTCTCGCCGCAGCGCTGTTTCAGGAGCCGGCGTTCAGGAACTGCATTGTTTCCGGTATGCTGCTTGCCGAGGACGGACGCAAGATGAGCAAGCGGTTGAAGAACTATCCGGAACCCACCGAAATGCTGGACGCGTACGGCGCTGACGCGTTGAGACTGTATCTGTTGAACTCACCGGCGCTGAAGGCCGAGGAGTTGCGAATCAGCGAACGGGGTATCCAGGAGAGCCTGCGATCGGTCATTATTCCGTTGTGGAACGCGTACGGCGGCATTTTCGTCACCTATGCGAATATTGACGGCTGGACCCCTGCCAGGGCCTTGGGAGGGCCGCGCACGAACGAACTGGACCGTTGGATCCTGTCGGAAATGCAAACGCTGCTTCACGAGATGAATGCAGAGATGGCGGCCTACCGGCTGTACAGGACCGTGCCGGTCATGGTTTCGTTTGTGGAGAAGCTGACGAACTGGTACATCCGCCGCAGCCGCCGCCGCTTCTGGAGATCGGAAGACGATGAGGACAAGGCGGCGGTCTACGAGACGCTCTACGAGGTGCTGGTTACGCTGGTCAAGGCGATGGCGCCTGTACTCCCGTTCGTGACCGAGCATATCTATCAGAATCTGGTCAGAAGGGTGGACAGGGAGGCCCCCGAAAGCGTACACCTGTGCGATATGCCGCAGGCCGACGAGACGTTACGGGACCCCGAACTCGAGGCCCAGATGCATCTGGCGATGCGCGCGGTCGCTCTGGGGCGGTCGCTTCGGAACCGTCACGACCTCAAGGTGCGTCAACCGCTGCGGCGGGTCTACCTGCTTCCTCCCGACGGGGCCGGCCGCGAGGCGCTGACGTCGATGGAGGGTCTGATTGCCGAGGAGCTGAATATCAAAGAGGTGGTGCTTGTGGAGGATGAGACCGAGTTGAGCGAAATCTCGTACAGACCCAACTTCAGGGCGCTGGGGCCGCGTTTCGGGAAACGCATGAACGAGGTTGCCGGCCGTATCGCGGCATTGGCGCCACGGGATGTCGAACGCCTGCGGACCGGGGGGAGGCTGGCGGTTGCGGGAGGAGAAATCGGTCTTGAGGATCTGGAAATCCAGCGGCGGGAAAAAGACGACGTGGTTGTGGCGGTCGAGAACAATTTGTGCGTCGGGCTTGACGTACACCTGGACGAAGAGCTAATCGACGAGTGTACGGCGCGGGAATTCGTCAACCGTGTACAGAACATGCGTAAGGAGATGGGATTGCAGGTTGTCGACCGCATTCGTGTGCAGGTATCGGGAGAGGGCTGTCTGGAACGAGCCGTCACCCGGTATCGGGCATACGTCAGCGGAGAGACGCTCGCGGAGAAGTTGCAGGTGGGTCGACTGCCTGATACCTGTCAGTTCACCCGGGAATGGAAGGTGAACGGGCTGCGCGGCACAATTGGCGTTTCACGCAATTGAATCTCACAGAGCATCAGAGCGATAGGCGCTCCGGGCCTCACGCACCCGGGAGGGCGGCGGCATCCGGTTCGTGTGGGCATTTTGTATTGACTGGCGGAGAGGACGATGAACGAGAATGATCTGAAATATTTCCGGGAGATCCTGGAGAATAAGCGGTTGTCCATCGTTCAGGATCTGGGGATGCTCGAGGAGCGATCCATGCACGCAACCTCCGAAGAGGCGTCGGGAGGGCAGATCTATTCGGATCACATGCCGGAACTGGGCAGCGATTCGATCGAGCGGGAGAAGGCGTTCCTTTTCGCTTCGCGCGACGGCGCGTATCTGACACAGGTGGAGGACGCGATTGAGCGCATAAAGCGCGGGACGTTTGGCGAGTGCAGGGTGTGCGAAAAGGAGATCCCGAAGGCGCGTCTTGAAGCCGTTCCCACTACCCGGATTTGCGTTCCCTGCAAAGAAGGCGAACAGCGGCGCGGTTTTCGCACCTCGTGATTCGAAAGCTGCGCGATTACAAAAACAGGCTCAAGGGATCCGTTGCCACGGGAGGCGTTGTGCGGAGCCTCTGGATTTCGGGTGTTGTCCTCTTTCTGGACCAGGTGTCAAAGTGGATGGTGATGGAATCGATGATCCTCGGAGACTCGATTCCGGTACTGGGCTCATTCTTCAGGTTGACCTACATTCAGAACCCCGGCGCCGTATTCGGATTGAGGCTGGGCGGCAACGTCGCACACCTGGTGTTCGCCGGGGTGGCGTTGATTCTGGTGGCGGTGATGTGGCTCCGTCTGCAGCCCTATGAGCGGGTGGCTTCGGCCGGCCTGGCGCTTGTACTGGGCGGGGCCGTCGGAAACGTCATTGACCGGATCCGTTTCGGCGCGGTGGTGGATTTTCTGGATTTCGGATTCGGATCCGTAAGGTGGTGGGTATTCAACGTCGCCGACGCCGCCGTCACGGTTGGCGCCGGGCTGTTGATACTGGGCAGTGGATTACTCAAGGGCGGAAAGGATGAGGCAGTTTGAAGTTACCGTCCTTCCGGAACACGCGGGCGGTCGCCTTGACCGGATGCTTGCAGGCGTCTGCGGACCGCTCTCCCGCACCAGAATCCAGAGTCTGATTGCCTCCGGAGGCGTGCTCGTTACGGGCAAGCAGGTTCGATCCAACTACCGGGTTTCGGTGGGCGAAAAGATCGTGGTTCGTCTGCCCGCCCCCGAGCCCGCCGGACTTGATCCGGAGGACGTCCCTCTGGATGTTTTATTTGAGGACGCGCATCTGCTTGTCGTGAACAAGCCGGCGGGCATGGTTGTGCACCCGACCGGCGGGATGCGAACCGGCACGCTGGTGAATGGTCTCCTTGCCCATTGCGACGGTCTCTCCGGAATCAACGGCGTACTCCGCCCGGGCATTGTCCACCGACTGGATAGAGAAACCTCCGGCCTGCTGATGGTGGCCAAGGACGACGCGGCACATCGGGGGCTCGCGTTGCAACTGGAAACGCGCACGGTGACGAGGCGTTATACCGCCTTCGTATGGGGTCAACCGCAAACGGAAAGCGGCCGCATCGTGGCGGCCATCGACCGGAATCCCGCGGACCGCAGGCGCATGGCCGTGGTGGATGCCGGCGGGCGCTGGGCCGCCACCCGATACGAGGTTAAAGCGTTTCATGCATTCGCGTCGAGGCTGGAATTGAGCCTGGAGACCGGGCGAACCCATCAGATTCGCGTCCATCTCGCCCACGTCGGCCATCCGGTCCTTGGGGATGCCGCCTACGGGGGAGGCGCGAAACGAATTCGAGGCATTTCGCCGCCGCACCGGAATGCGGCCCGGACGGCCCTGAACGTGGCGAACCGGCAGATGTTGAATGCCGGGTCCCTCGGATTCGTCCATCCGGTCACGGGCAAAGCGCTCGAATTCCACGCGGCGCTGCCGGAGGACATGCGACGGGTCGACGAACTGCTGTCATCGGGCGGCCTGTGACGGGATGGCGCGATCCGCCGGTTCAGGTATACAGTCTTCGGTATATAAATAAAGAGAGCGTCAACCGGATCGGGTTGACGCTCTTGCATCTGATTCGTGGTCGATAGCGGTCTACAATGTCCCCACGGGAATTCCATAAGCCTCTTCAACCCGCGGGGTGTCCACCATTTCGATGGCTTCCCACGGGCAGATATGTACGCATTGGATGCATCCGATACAGTCTTCAAGGCGGACTTCGCAGAACGTGCCGATTCCGTCCAGCCCGGCGTCGGCCACGTCCACCTCCTCGATACAGTCGGTTGGACAGACTTCGATGCATGCATTGCAGCCGGTGCAATAGTCCGGATTGATAATGGCAATATGCCGCGGCCGCTTCTTCTTGGCCGTCATGCCGGAGCGGGAAGCCAGCCAGAGATGTTCGTGGTAGTCGACGCGTTCTTTTTTGGCGACTCGCTCCGGACGGTAGACCTCTGACTTCGGAGCGAATTCCAGCGTGCCCTCCGCGTGGGCGTGGCTGAGGCGATACCGGTCCGCCGTAACGAGCTGGTCCGGGTCGTCATCGTAGACGAAACTGACCAGGTCGTAACGGATGCCCACGGTGCGTCCGGCTCGCCCGTTCAGTTTGAAATGAATTCCGGGCCTGAATTCCAGAATGGTCAGGCCGGCGGGCTCCGTTTCGACTTCCACGGGAGCGGCGGCGGCTTCCGGTTCCGCGCCGGCCGCATCGGGCGCGGCTTCCGCGGCGTCTCCGGCGCCCTCCCTGGCCTTCCGCATGGCCTCGGCCTTGGCCCTGGCCCTGGCCACCCGGTCGGTAATGTTGTCGAATTGGGTAAGGTCGACGTTCACTGGGTCGCGTTCTCCGGTTGAATGGTACCAATATTGTGACCTGTGCAATCCAGGGCTAAAATAAGGTCTTTCTCACGCGTTGTCAAGGAGGAAGGAGCCGGCCGTGCAAACTCCGGGACAGGACACCGATCTTGACAGCGCGTGCGGCCTCTGGTTATATTGGACCGCGTGTTCCTGCGGATCGGATCGAAATGGAAACAGCAGGCGTTTATTGAAACAGAGGATGTCGAATGGACCAACCGTCTCACGAAGAGGAACTCAGAAAAATCGCCGAAGACGCCACCGCTCCGGTTTCCGACGCGGACGTCTCCCGGGCGAGACTGGTCTCGCAATTCGTCATTTTTCCCGTGGCGATCATTCTGGTCGGGCTTGCGATATACCTGGGATTGGGGCTGTTGACGGTTGAGCGAAAGACGGCCGAGGACTATCTCAATACGATTCGCGTGGGCGGAATCAACAGTCGGTGGCAGGCCGCGTACGAACTTGCCACCGTGCTGGATCAGGAACAGCGCGAAGGCCGGATAGGCCGCAGGTTCGTCGGAGAGTTGATCCGGGTGTTCGAGGCTTCCCGGTCGGACGACCCGCGCGTCAGGCGCTTTCTGGCCGCGGCCATGGGAAGGGTGCGGGATCCCGAACTCGTTGGCGTTCTGATCGCCGCGCTGGATGACCCGGACGATGAAACCCGGATCAACGCGATGTTCTCGCTGAGGGCGCAGGGAGATCCCGCCGCCGTGCCGCACCTGATCAGGATTGCGTCGAACGACGATTCGGGACTGCGCAAGGCCGCGGTATACGCCCTTGGAGGACTGGACGATCCTCTCACGCCGCCGGCGCTGGAACAGGCGCTTCACGACCGTGCGCCGGACGTGCGCTGGAACGCCGCCCTGCAGTTGGCCGGCGCGGGAAATAACGCGGGTCTGGAGGTGTTGGGAGAGATGTTGAGCCCCGGATATCTGGAAGGGTTCGATCGGATAAGCGGTGAGGGGCGGCGCAATATCCTGGTCGAAACGATCAGGGCCGTGGGCATGCTCAACGCGACGTCGCTGGCCCCCGCGCTTCAGCGCCTACGTAATCAGGACCAGGATTTGCAGGTCCGACAGGCGGCCATTGAAGTTCTGACCGGCTGGGAAGAGAAATGAGCGGTTTGAGACGATGGAATTGCAGCGCGGGATCCGGCAAGGACGGGCGTGTGCAGGGTCCCTTTTTCTATGCGTCCGCAAGGTGCGAATATGGAGAAAATCCCGCTTGACATTCCGGGGTGGTTTGGATATATTGGCCCGGTGTATTTTGCGCTGTAAATGATGCAATTTCCGGCATTTATTTTACTTATATTATATATTATCCAGACCTGACGCGTTTCCGATCCCGGATTGCCTGGCCGTTTGCTGGGGTATACCATGTCGGACGAGAAAATCGACCTGTCGGAATTCGACGAGATTCCGGATCGGGTGGCCAGAGCGAAGGCCAAGGCGGAGGCGTTGCGCAAGGCCCGTGAGGCCGCCGCGGCGCCGGCCGATGAAGCTTCCGCGCCGGCCCCGGTGGAATCGGGGGACGATTCCGGGGCCGCCGAAGTGGATCTCTCGTCGCTGGACGAGATCCAGGACCGCGTCGCCCGCGCAAAGGCAAAGGCCGAATTGATGCGCAAGGCTCGCGGGGGCGGCAAAGCAGCGCCGTCGGGCGCGCCGGCCAGAAAGGCCGCGTCCACCGCAGACCGCGCCGCCGCGGCGCGAGCGTTAACGCAGAAAACCGATGAGCCGGCCGCGGAGCGCGTGATCGTACAGACGTCTCCGGCGCCCCCCGCCATCCGGCCCGGGCCCGAACGAACGCAGACCGTCGCCGAAGGCGGCATGACCACCCGCCGCGGGTTTTTCACCTGGCTGACCCTGGCCTGGGCGTCTTTTGCGGCCGCGTCGGCGGCGGGACTCCTGGGATTCGGGCGCTTTCTCTTTCCGAATGTGCTGTTCGAGCCGCCTCAGTCTTTCAAGATCGGATTTGCGGAAGATTACGACCTGGGCGTGGACGAACGCTGGAAAGACAAGTTCAGCGTCTGGATTGTCAAGTCCACGCAGGACATGTTCGCGCTCATTTCGGTCTGCACGCATCTGGGTTGTACTCCCAACTGGCTGGGCAACGAGCAGAAATTCAAATGTCCCTGTCACGGCAGCGGCTTTTATATGTCGGGCATCAACTTCGAGGGCCCGGCGCCGCGTCCGCTTGAAAGGGCGCGCATCGTACTTGCCGAAGACGGCCAGGTACTGGTCGACAAGACACGGAAATTCCAATACGAGAAGGGGCACTGGGACAACCCGGAGTCCTTTTTGCGGATCTGATCCGGAAGGAACGCGGGCGGCGGAATCGCCCCTTAGCAGTCCGTTGATAAAGTCGCTCTTTAGGCGAGGCCGAGTCAACGTGGCTGAAGACAAGGCGCACGACCGAGTCGACTCCGGGGATTCGGCGAGGGAGCGCAACGCAGTAATTCGGCCACGAGAGCCGGCCGCCTGTCTGCGTGCACCGCACAGGCAGGTAGCCCGGATGGGCTTTTTCAACGGGCTGTTAGGGCGTCTTATTGTCAGTTTCAGCATAGCGGTACAATAGCGGTATAATCTGGAGAATACGGTATGCCGAAGATTTCCGGCCTCCTGGACCGGACAAAACGCTCTCAAATCTGGAAGTCCATCTTCCGGCACGATGTGCCGAGAGACGAACGCGGCCGGGCGCAGGTGGTGTTGACGAACGTATTCCTTCATCTGCATCCCGTTCGGACCCCGAAGTCGGGAATCAGGGTGCGCTACACGTGGTGCATGGGCGGGCTCACGTTTTTTATCTTCCTGATCGAGACCATCACCGGCATTCTGCTCATGTTCTACTACCGGCCCACACTCGAATACGCCTATACCGACATTATCGACCTGGGCGAACAGGTGCCGCTGGGTATCATGCGGGAGATTCACCGGTGGGGCGCCCACGCGATGGTGATTACGGTCTGGCTGCACATGTTGCGCGTATTTATGACGGGTTCTTATAAACCTCCCCGGGAATTCAACTGGGCGATCGGCGTCATTCTGCTTCTCCTGACGTTGCTGTTGAGCTTTACCGGGTACCTTTTGCCCTGGGATCAGCTGGCCATCTGGGCGATTACGGTAGGATCGAATATGGCGCGGGCAACCCCGTTTCTCGGTCACGAAGGGCCGGGTGCGGCGTTTCTGGTACTTGGCGACATCAATCTGGTGCACGCCGGCGACGACGCCAGATTTGCGCTGCTGGGGGGCCGGTTTGTCGGGGAAGGCGCTCTATTGAGGTTTTATGTCCTGCATTGTCTGTTCATCCCGTTCGTTGCGGCTGTCCTGATGGCCGTCCACTTCTGGCGGGTCCGAAAGGACGGCGGTATTTCCGGACCAATGTAGGTACGGCCTCCACGTTGCAGATCTGAAGATTCACCGAGGAAGACGATGGATGTTCTGAAGGGATTCGTCAACTGGCTTCTCACGCCAGAATATTTCATGCCGCTGTTTGCCGTTCTCTTTATTCTGGCTTTGCGGACCCGCTGGGTATGGACGGTCCGGTTCGGCCTCCCCGCCCTGATCGCCTCGATCGTGTTTTTCCTTGTGAGTTTTCAGGATGAGAATTTTCGCATCATTGTGACCAAGGGTGACAATATCCCCATTGTCATGCTGCTGTTCCTGGTGGGTTTCTTTGTCTGGTACAGCCTGAAACAGGGATACGACAACGACGAACGAATCGCACGGGGCGAAGGGCCGATCGAGAAGGCCGAATTCAAGGAAAAGGTCCTCACGTGGCCCCATCTGGTCTACACGGAGTTGATCTGCCTGACCCTTGCCACGGTCTTCCTGATTCTCTGGTCCGTGATCATCAAGGCGCCCATCGAAGAGCCGGCCAACCCCGCGAAAACCCCCAATCCTTCCAAGGCGCCATGGTATTTCCTCGGCCTTCAGGAAATGCTCGTGTATTACGATCCATGGATCGCCGGGGTTGTCCTTCCCACCCTTGTCATCGTGGGCCTCATGGCCATTCCGTATATGGACCGGAATCCCAAGGGGCTCGGCTACTACACGTTCAGGGAACGCCGGTTCGCTATAACGGTTTTTCTGTTCGGCTTTGTGGTGCTGTGGGTGGTCCTGATCATGATCGGTACGTTTCTGCGCGGCCAGAACTGGAACTTTTTCGGACCGTACGAATTCTGGGACGTACACAAGCTGGAAGCGCTGGTCAACGTCAATCTGTCCGAATACATCTACGTCCAGTGGCTGGGTACGGGTTTGCCATCCTTCTGGTTGACGCGTGAGATATGGGGGTTCCTGCTGGTTATCCTGTACTTTTTGATACCGCCGCCTTTACTTGCGCAAACGGTGTTCAAGGAATTCTACAAGAACATGGGATTCGCACGCTATAGCGTGATGATTTTCTTCTTCCTCTGCATGGTTGCCCTCCCCATAAAGATGTTGCTTCGCTGGCTTTTCAATCTGAAATACATCGTCGCCATTCCGGAATATTTCTTCAATATCTGAGGGACTTTTTTGATTTTCCGGCGCCGCAGCAGCAAGGTGCGCATTAAGTGAAGGGGTGGGTTGCGTGGCGCGTCCGGTGTTCGGGCGCGCGCCGCCTCCCTGGAGCCGTCCGATGAATGAGCCGAAGCGCTTTAGAGACTTCGTCTACAATGTAGACACAATGAATATGGTTTTCGCCCTGTCCAGTGTGGTGCTGGTCCTTGCCGTGCTGTGGATGGTCTGGGACGACTACGACCGCGAGTGGAAGGGCATCCAGAAGGAAGCGATGACGCTCGAGGCCTACAAGACCGAAGCGGACATCGAGCTGGCGCAGCAGAACGTGGATCAGGACGCGCTGACGGAAATCGAGGAGGAACTCAAGGGGATCGAGGCGGCGATACAGGCGCACCAGGAACGATTCGATGCGGCGACGACCGAGTTGAAACGGCTCACGCAGGCGGATTGGTACAGCGCCGATCAGAAGCTGAAATTCGAGAAAGCGCAGTACGACGTGGTCAAGTTTGAGTTCGAAGACGCGGCCAAAGCCGGACGTGACGATACGGCGGCAGAGAAAAAGGCCGAGATGGAGGCCATGGAAGCCCGTATCTACGAGTTCCGTCTGGCCAGGGAGGCCGTGGAGGAAAAGCAGGCGGTGCAGCAGAAGATCATCGACGAGGTTGCAGGGCAGCGTCAGGGGCTCGAGTCCAGGCGGCGCACTTTGCGTAAGGATGAGAATAACCTGAGGCGCAAGCTGACGGGTCTCGTCCCCAGTTTTCCCAATGTGTTCCGAAACCTGCCGATGGTGGACTTTATCGATCCTTCCATAAAGGTGCGGCAGGTCGTACTGGCGGACCTGAGGAACGAACTCAATTTTACCCGGGTTCCCCGGGTGGACCGCTGTACAACGTGCCACGTGAACATCGATCGACCGGGTTACGAACTCGATCCGGAAACCGGCTGGTTCCGGGATGTAACACTCAGGGATTACATGGAGACGGTCTACGCGGACGATGACGTCCGGCTTGGACGCACCAGGGCGTTCGCCACGCATCCGAGACTGGACCTCTTCCTGAGCAGCGGCTCGCCCCATCCCATCGACGAGTCCGGG
Organism: Candidatus Latescibacterota bacterium; assembly: GCA_021295655.1. Taxonomy (GTDB): domain Bacteria; phylum Latescibacterota; class UBA2968; order UBA2968; genus JAAXHE01. The sequence continues at coordinate 10,922 of JAGWBX010000010.1, read as the reverse complement.
TGCACCACCTGTCATCTTGGCCGCGACCGGGGCGTTACGTTCAAGAATACGGCCCATACGCCCAGCGACGACGTCGAGGCTGCCCGCTGGAAAAAGCTGTACGGCTGGAAGAAGATGAAATATTGGGACCACCCGATGCTGCCCGGCCGGTACGTGGAAGCCACGTGCGCCCAATGCCACGCCGGCGTAGTGGACGTACCGGAGGCGGACCGGCTGAATCGCGGCATCCATCTCGTTCGCACGCTGGGTTGTCAGGGCTGCCATAAAATCGCGAAACATACCCTGCAGGATCTGCGGAGGGTGGGGCCGGACCTGCGAAAAGCGGCAGGCAAGCTGGACCGGGATTGGACCATAAAGTGGGTGCGGGATCCCAAGGGGTTCCGGCCATCCACAAAGATGCCCAAGATTTTCGATCTGGCCAACGTGAGCGGTCCTGAGGATATCGCGCGCAATACCGCCGCGGTCAACGCCGTTGTGACGTATATCTTCGACAAGTCCGAACGGCCCGAATACCCCCCGCCGCCGGTTCAGGGCGATGCCGGCCGCGGCGAGCGTCTGGTCGAAATGGTGGGCTGTAAAGCGTGCCACGTGGTGGGTGCGGACGACAGGTTGGGCCAGGAGTACGGGCTGCGGAATTTCGGCCCGAACCTGAACGACGTGGGCAGCAAGCTGTCCGCGGGATGGCTTTTCGCGTGGCTGAAGGATCCCACGGCCTATTTCCCGGATACCCGCATGCCGAATCTGCGCCTGACCGACCGGGAGGCGGCGGACATCACGGCCTATCTGCTCACCCGTCGGAATACCGAGTTTGAAGCCCGGCAGGCGGCGCCGGCGGACCCGCAGGTGCGCGACGATCTGGTGCTGAACTATTTGCGAGGCCGGCTGCCGGTGAAGACCGCGAAGGCGCAACTGGCTCAGATGTCGAGCCACGAGCGGGACATCTGGCTGGGCGAAAAGATCATCTCACGCCAGGGCTGTTTCGGCTGCCACCTCATCCCCGGGTTCGAAGACGCGCAACCCATCGGCACGGAACTGACCGAAGAAGGCAGCAAGGACGTTGACAAGCTGGACTTCGGTCTGCTGGCCAGGAAACCGGGCGCCTACAACACCGATCCGGACGCCATTCCCTATACCCGGCACGACTGGTTCTTCAAAAAGCTCAAACAGCCCCGGGTCTTCGACAAGGGCAAGGTGAAGCAGTACGACGACAAGTTGCGTATGCCCCAGTTCGGCCTGAGCGACGACGACGCGCACGCGGTGACGGCGGCGCTGCTGAGCCTGAGCAGGAGTCAGGCGGGCACCGACGCGGTCAAGCGTCTGTCCCCCGATGAAGTCGATATCGAGAAGGGCCGCTGGCTGGTGTACGACAGGAATTGCCAGGGGTGCCACGTTGTGGAGAATCAGGGCGGGGCCATCCAGGATCCACTGGTGAAGGCATACGGCGCCGAGGAAGTCTCCGCGTCAGACGCCGTGGGCTACGTGCCGCCGTCGCTGAACGGCGAGGGCAGCAAAGTCCAGCCGGACTGGTTCTTCGCATTCCTGAAGAACGTGCAGCCCATCCGTCCGTGGCTCGAGGTACGCATGCCCACGTTCGGTTTCGAAGACCAGCAGGCGATTGACCTGGTCACGTATTTTTCCCGTCTGGACAAGGAGCAGTTTCCTTACGCGACTTTTGTGCATAAATGGTTGAGTTCAAAGGAAATGAGCGGCGCGAGAAAGTTGTTCAGCGCGGACATCTATAACTGTTTCACCTGCCACCAGCAGGGTGAAATCAAGCCCACGGGCGACCCGGCAAGCTGGGCGCCGGACCTGAAACTGGCTCGGGAGCGGTTGAAACCCGCGTGGATCAGGGACTGGCTGTGGGATCCGCAGAAGCTTCAGCCGGGTACCAAGATGCCCACGTTCTTCGGCGACGAAATGACCTACCTCCCGGAGGAAATGGCCGCCTATCTGAAGCTGCCCGAGGGCGCCAAGCCTGAGGACGGCTTTCTTGAGTTGCCCGCCGACGTGGTCATTCAGGCGCTCACGGACTACATCATCTACGGCTTGCACCAGGATGCCCGGCTGACGAGTGTTTCGTCACGGAAATAGATCGCCGAAATTCGGCCGTCGAGTCGGGATGAACCGGCGGAAGCATGGTGACATATTTCCGGGACGGGACACAGAACGATAATTGGAACTATGGGCGTCTTCGCGATTGAAAAATATAGAGGAACGTCAGCCGGCGCGGGGCAAAGGGAGGCTGGCCGGCAAACTGCAACCAGGAAAAGAGGGGACACACGATGAAACGACGCGGATTGATCACAGCATTCATGACCCTGGGTATCGCCTGTTTTGCGTCCGGCGACGTGGTGGCGGGCGCCACGGTTTCCGGAACGATAGAGCTTGAATTCCCCGGCGGTAAGAAGCCGGGACGCAAGAAAATCCAGATGGCGGCCGATCCCGTCTGCGCGGGCAAGCACACTGCCGCGCCCGCACGGAGCGAGGTTGTGGTGGTGGAAGACGACGGAGGCCTGCACAACGTGTTCGTGTACGTCAAGAAGGGCCTGGAGGGCAAGAAGTTCGACGCACCTGCCGAGCCCGCCGTCCTGGACCAGCAGGGCTGTATCTATGTACCCCACGTGATGGGCGTCAGGGCGGGACAACCGATCACGGTGCTCAATAGCGACGGTACGCTGCACAACATCCACCCGAAGCCGCAGAAATCCGCCGAAATCAACAAAGCGATGCCGAAGTTCATGAAGAAGACCACGATTTCGTTCGCAAACGCCGAGGTGATGGTACCGGTCAAGTGCGACGTGCATCCCTGGATGCAGTCCTATATCGGCGTGATGGATCACCCGTTCTTCGCCGTCAGCGGCGAGGGCGGCAAATTCGAGATCACGGGATTGCCGGCGGGCACATACACGATCGAGGCGTGGCACGAGAGCGAGCGGCTCGGCACGATGACGCAGGAAGTTACGGTTGCCGACGGCGAGTCCAGGTCCGCGGACTTCATGTTCAAGATCAAGCCGAGAAAGAAGAAGTAGGCGCACTCCTATGGATTTGACAATGCGGGGCGGAACCTGGTGTCCGCTCCTCAAAATTGCGGGAGGGGTCCCGAATGCAGGAAAAGGTGTACGGTTACTGGCTGCCAATTGATATTTCAACCCACGGCGCAGTCGTGGATTGGCTGATCAATTGGCTGCACGTGTTTATGATTGCGTTGTTTCTGGGTTGGGGCGTCTTCTTCGTTTACTGCCTTGTCCGTTACCGGAGGAGGGCAAACCCCGACGCGACCTACGATCCCGTTAAGGGGAAAGTCGCCAAATACGTGGAGTACGGCGTGATTGTCGTCGAGGCCGCGCTGCTGGTGGGACTGTCCATGCCGCTGTGGGCCGACTTCAAACACAAGTTTCCGGACGAATCAGACGCGCTGGTGGTGAGGGTGGTGCCCGAGCAGTTTGCCTGGAATATCCACTACTCCGGGAAGGACGGGAAATTCGGACGGACGGCGCCCGAGTATGTGAGCGCCGATAATCTGCTGGGCCTGGACCCCGACGATCCTGACGGCAACGATGATTTCAATTCCATCAACAACCTGCATATTGTGAAGGACAAGCCCGTCATCGCGCACATTTCGTCGAAGGATGTCATTCACAGTTTCAAAATCCCCGTGATGCGCCTGACGCAGGATGCGATTCCCGGACAGGACATCAGGATCTGGTTCGAAGCAACCAAAGCCGGCACGTTCGACATCGCTTGCGCTCAGTTGTGCGGTCTGGGGCATTACCGCATGCGCGGGCAGCTGACGGTTGAGTCGGAAGAGGCGTTTCAGACCTGGTTCGACGAACAGTCCGGCGCAGCCGACGAAGAAGACGAGTTTTCCTTTTAAGGAGTCCCTTTTATGGCTGAGCACGAACATGGTGACCACGGACACCACGAGTTGCCATTCTGGCAAAAGTACGTATTCTCCACCGATCACAAGATCATCGGAATCCAGTACGCGGTAACGGCCCTGTTTTTCCTGTTCTTCGGCTTCTGCCTGATGATGATGATGCGTTGGCAACTGGCCTATCCCGGACAGCCGATGCCCTGGATCGGGAAGTGGTTCGGCGCGATAAATATGCCGGAAGGCATCATGGTGCCCGAGTTCTACAACCAGCTGGGCGCGATGCACGGCACAATCATGGTTTTTTTGGGCGTGGTTCCGCTGGCTGTAGGCGGCTTCGGAAACTACGTGCTGCCGCTGCAGATCGGCGCGCCCGATATGGCGTTTCCAAAGTTGAATATGGCGAGTTACTGGGTATTTGCCCTGGGCGGCATCATTATGCTGGCCAGCTTTTTCGTGCCGGAGGGCGCCGCGCAGTCCGGCTGGACGTCCTATCCGCCCCTTGCCAATATCGCGCCGACGGGGCAGACCTGGTGGCTGTGGGGCATGGTCGCCCTGATCACGTCCTCTCTTCTGGGTTCGGTGAACTTCATTGTGACCACGGTACAGATGAGGGCCGAGGGGCTTTCGTTCTTCCGGCTGCCCTTTTTCGTGTGGGCGCAGTTCGTGACGGCGTTTCTGCTGCTGCTGGCGTTTCCGCCGCTCGAGGCCGCCGGCGTCATGCAGCTTATGGATCGAATCGCGGGCACCAGCTTCTTCATGCCGAGCGGACTGGTCGTTACAGGACAACCGCTGGAGGTGAGCGGCGGTGGCAGCCCGCTTCTGTGGCAGCACCTGTTCTGGTTTCTCGCGCATCCGGAAGTCTACGTACTGATTCTTCCGGCAATGGGAATTGTCGGCGAGATTGTGGCCAATAACACGCGCCGGCCGCTGTGGGGATACCGCACGCTGGTCTACTCGATCATCTTTCTCGGGTTCATGTCATTTATTGTGTGGGCGCACCACATGTTCATGACGGGGATGGGAACCACAATCAGTACCTTCTTCCAGGCCACAACCATGATCATCTCCATTCCCTCGGTCATTATCCTGACGGCGTTCGCGTTGAGCCTGTACGGCGGGTCCATCCGGTTTACGGTCCCCATGCTGTTCTGCCTGGCGTTCATCCCCATGTTCGCCATCGGCGGGCTGACAGGGCTGCCATTGGGCCTCACGGCTTCGGACCTGCATCTGCACGATACCTATTACGTGATCGGCCATTTCCACTATGTGGTGGCGCCGGGCACGATTTTCGCGTTGTTCGCCGGGGTTTATTACTGGTTCCCAAAGGTCACGGGCAGGATGATGAACGATGCGCTGGGCAAGCTGCATTTCTGGAGCAGCCTGATTTTCATGAACGGTGTGTTCATGCCGATGTTGTTCGTGGGGATGGCCGGGGTTTCCAGACGCCTGTACGACCAGACGCAGTACGCTTACGGGGCGCAGGTGCAGGGACTGACAGCAATGAGTTCCTGGTCTGCGTGGTTGCTGGGACTGGCGCAGATCTTTTTCATCATCAACTTCTTTATGAGTATCAGGAAGGGCAGGAAGGTGGAGTCGGACAATCCATGGCAGGCCACGACGCTCGAGTGGGCGACGCCGACGCCGCCGCCGCACGGGAATTTCGCGGTGACGCCCAGGGTCTACCGGGGGCCCTACGAATACAGTGTGCCTGGCGCTTCGAGCGATTTCACGCCACAGCACGCCTCTGAAAACGGGCAGGTGGCTCAACCCGAACCGGCGCCCACCCCCGCTGACGACGACTAAACCGATTGCCGGGCAGGATGGTGGAACAGGGTAGCGCTGCCGCAACAAACGCAAAGGAGACAAACGGTGTCCGTTGAAGAAATTCCCCACACGGTGGAACCGCATCCGATAACGGGGGTGTATAACGGAAAGTTCGGGATCTGGCTGTTCCTGGCTTCCGAGGTCATGTTGTTTGGCGCGCTGTTTTCAACGCTGGTCCTGCTCAGGGTAGGCGCGCCGAGTTGGCCTCACGGCTGGGAGTTGCTGAACGTGCCGCTGGCCACGCTGAATACGTTCGTGCTCATCGCCTCTAGTGTGACCATGGTGATGGCCTGGGCGTCCCTGAAATTGGACAATTTCGGCAGGTTCAAGCTCTATCTGGGCCTGACGGTCCTGCTGGCGTTCGTATTCCTGGTTGTGAAGTACTTCGAATACACCCACAAATTTCATCTTGGCATCTATCCGTCCACGAGTACGTTTTATGCCACGTACTTTACGATGACCGGCCTGCACGGGCTGCACGTGATCGGCGGCATTGTGGTGAATCTCTACCTGCTGTTCCCCGGAAGCAAGCTCTGGTATACGGCGCCGGAGCAATTTGCCAACCGGATCGAGTGTGCCGGGCTCTACTGGCACTTCGTGGATCTGGTTTGGATCTTCCTGTTCCCGATTCTTTATCTGCTGTAAGAAGCTGTATTAAAATTACCCGTGAGTTCCCGACCGGCGCTTTTGCAGCCGCGCGAAGGCCGCCGGGAATTTTAAGACAGCTTCTAAGGAGCGTGGTATGGCTGAGAGCGCTGAAGAGATCAGAAAACACGTGCGGGTCTACATTCTCGTGTTTGCCGCGCTGGCCGTGCTGACGGTCGTGACGGTTGGCGTTTCCTATATCCAGATCGAGTCGGTGGCCGCTACGGTCCTGATCGCGTTGTTCATCGCAAGTATCAAGGCCGGGCTGGTTGCCGGTTATTTCATGCACCTGGTATCCGAAAGACGGATCATATTCTGGGTGCTGGCGCTGACGGTCGCCTTTTTCGCAGTATTGATGCTGCTTCCGTCTATCACGGAATTCTCGGGCGCGGGCGAAATGGTGGATCAGTCCTGAACCATGAACCGGAGAACGCGATGTCTTTGAAGGCATTCCACGTGGTCTTTGTAACCGTGTCCATTCTCTGCTGTCTCGGTTTCGGCGTCTGGGCGGTCCAAGACTACGTCACAACGGGCAACGGAACGAATCTCGTTCTGGGCGTGGCCTCATTCGCGGGGTGCGGCGTGCTGGTCTGGTACGGTCTGTGGTTTCTCAAAAAGCTCAAGGGATGGAGTTATCTGTGAGGCGCGTCTGTATTGGCGCGGCTGCGGCCATTGGCGTCCTTCTGCCTGATATGGTTCGAGCCTGCGCGGTGTGTTACGGGGATCCCGAATCCGATATGGCGAAAGGCGCGGCGGCCGGGGTCCTGGTGCTGATGGGCATTGTCGTGTCCGTGCTGGGCGGAATTGTGGGCGTGACGATTTTCTGGGTGCGCCGGGCACGGCGTTACGGGAACGCGCGGATTGATTCCCGTCGCCGACCTGGAATGCTCGGAATGAATGGCAGATGGCTTGCCACCGACGCGGAATAGGCGGGCTGGCGGGTGAGCCGGACGGAAATGGAAGTCGCGACGTCGCAGGGGTATCGCTGGCTGCACCGGTTCTCCGTGTTCACGGCCGGCGCGACCCTTTTTTTAATTTTCGCCGGCGCGATGGTCAGCAGTACGGGCTCGGGGTTGGCGGTACCGGACTGGCCGCTTTCCTACGGAATGGTGTTTCCGCCCATGGTCGGCGGGATCTTTTACGAGCACGGCCACCGGATGGTGGCGACGTTTGTAGGAATCCTGACGACTGCTCTCGCCATCTGGCTGTGGCTGCGGGAAGAACGGCGCTGGCTGCGCAACCTGGGGTTGGCCGCCCTGGCCACGATTGTCCTGCAGGGCCTGCTGGGCGGGTTGACGGTGCTCTACCTCCTGCCCACGTGGATTTCCGTAAGTCACGCCTGCCTGGCGCAGGCTTTTTTCTGTCTTACCGTGGGCATCGCGCTGTTTACGTCGGCCGGCTGGCTGGCGGCGGCGGAACCGATGCCGGAAACGGGCGCGGCGCCGTTGAAGTGGCTGGCCGCGGCCGGCACGGTGGCGGTTTTCATTCAGCTCGTACTCGGCGCGCTGATGCGGCATACCGAATCCGGCCTGGCCATTCCCGATTTTCCGCTTTCCTTCGGCCGACTGATTCCGCCGTTTTCCGAATTGACTGTGGATGCCACGGACCCGTTTCCCATTTCAATCGAGACGTTTCGGACGCGTGTTGCCATTCACTTTGCCCATCGGGCGTGGGCGGTTGCCGTATTCGGTGTTCTTGTCTGGACCACGTACCGAGTCCTGCGTGCGCACGGGACCCGGCCGGAACTGACGAGGCCCTCCGTAGCTGTGTTGGCGCTGCTTTTTGTTCAGCTGGCGCTGGGGGCTCTGGTGATCTGGACGGGCAAGGCGGTTGCAATCACAACGTTACACGTGGTTGTGGGTGCGATGGTCCTTGCCACCAGCCTGGTGCTGACCCTGCGCGTATGGCGGAACTGCGGCGCTGCAGAACCGGGCGTCCTCTCCGTGTAAACAGATTGCCGACCATTGGAGGTTTTTTGTTTCATGAAACCGCGGGTTGAGGCCGGGGCGGCGGATGTGGTTTTGTCGTGGGCGCGCCTGATGGACTACGTGGCGCTTACCAAGCCCAAAATCACCGTCTTTGTTGTGTTGAGCACAACGGTTGGGTTCGTTCAGGGCGCGGCCGGTGTCTTCGAGTTCTCTCGTCTCCTGCATACGTTGCTGGCGACCGTCCTGGTCGCCAGCGGATCGGCCGTTCTGAACCAGTACCTGGAACGGAAAACGGATGCCCGGATGGCGCGTACAGCGAACCGGCCCCTGCCTGCCGGGCGTCTGTATGCGGAAGAGGCCTATCTGTTCGGGCTGCTGCTGTCCGCAACCGGCATCCTTTATTTTGGGCTTAAAGTCAACTGGTTGGCGGGCTTTCTGGCAGGGTTGACATCGGTCATCTACCTGTTCATGTATACGCCGTTGAAGCGGAAATCGACGCACAACACCGCCGTCGGCGCTGTTGCGGGCGCTTTGCCGCCAATGGGAGGCTGGGCCGCGGCGCAGGGGGAGATCGGCGGGGGCGCGTGGCTGTTGTTCGGCATTCTGTTCCTTTGGCAGTTTCCGCACTTTTTCTCCATCGCGTGGATCTACAGGGACGACTACGGCCGCGGCGGATTCAGGATGATTTCCGTCGACGATCCGGCGGGCCGGCGGACGGCAAGGCAGATCGGCATCTACAGCGCCATCCTGCTGGCTTTTTCCTTCCTGCCCTGGCTTGCGGAATTGACCGGTTTGCTCTACGCGGCCGTGGCGGCGGCAGCAGGGTTCTGCCTCCTCTATTACGTTATTGTGTTTTCCAGAACCCGGACCGAGCAGAACGCGAGACGGCTGCTGCGCACAACGCTGGTGTATCTGCCTCTGCTCTGGATCGCCCTGTTGTTCGATGCGTTCCTGTAGTTGAATCGGGCGCCGCAAACCGGGTATTGCCAGGTGATAGGGGTTGCCTTATCACCTTTCTCTTTTCGGATCGTGTCGGCTTCCGTTGCTTGACAGGTATGATGTTTCCGTGTGTTTCGCGCCGCCGCTCCGGCAGCCGGGCGAGGATCCTGCCGGGCGGTTTCGAGCCAGCTTCTGAGGAGTCCCCGTGCCGCCTGCCATAGACATTGCCGGGTTGCGCCATGCTTACGGTAATCGGAGCGCGCTTGACGGAATCGACCTTAAAATCGAACGGGGCGAAGTCTACGGCCTGCTGGGTCCGAACGGCGGCGGGAAGACGACCCTGTTTCGCATCCTCAGCACGCTTCTCATACCCTCCGGAGGAACGGTTCGTATATTGGACCTCGATCTTCTTCGGGATGCCGCGGAAATACGTGCGCGAATCGGGGTGGTGTTTCAGCATGCCAGCCTGGACCTCAAGCTGACGGTTCTCGAAAACCTGCGCCATCAGGGCCATCTGTATGGTTTGCGCGGGCGCGCTTTGCTGGAGCGGATCGAGGCGATTCTCCGGTGTGTGGGCCTCACGGATCGCAGGAATGACCGGACGGAGGAGCTCTCCGGCGGACTTCGGAGGCGCGTGGATCTGGCACGAGGACTGCTGCACCGGCCGGAGCTCCTGTTGTTCGACGAACCCTCCAGCGGGCTGGACCCGCTCGCCCGAAGAACGCTGTGGGAAGACTTGCAGAGCCTTCGCGAGGAACAGGGCGTCACCGTCCTGCTGACAACGCATTTCATCGAGGAAGCGGAGCGATGCGATCGCGTAGGCATTCTGGACCGGGGACGGCTTGTCGCGCAAGGTGCGCCGGACGCGCTTAAGCGTTCGATGGAGCAGGATGTGCTCGTGATCGAAGCCGAACATACGGAGGCGCTGAGAGCGGAAATTGAAGCGAAGGCGAGCGTAACAACGACCCTTGTTGACGGTACCGTACGGATTGAGTGCGACGACGGGCAGGCGATGATGGCTTCCCTGTACGCCGGTTTCCGGGAACGGATTTCTGCTATCAGACTGGGACGGCCGACATTGGAGGACGTTTTTATCCGGGAGACCGGGCGTCCGTTCGAGACCGAGGAGGGCCGGAATGCCCGATGACGCCAGGCGCGGCGGAGGGTTTTTCCTCCCGGCGGCTACGCTGTGGAAGCGGGAACTCGTGAGATTCGCCAGAGACCGGCACCGGCTGCTCGGTGCGATCCTGCAACCGTTCGTGTTCTGGCTGCTGCTGGGCATCGGAATGAGTGCGTCTTTCGCGCCCGCGGGCATTGCGGGAACGATGAGTTATCTGGAATACATCTTTCCGGGCGCGCTCCTGATGGTCCTGCTCTTCACCGCCATTTTTTCAACTATCTCGGTGGTTGAAGACCGGAGAGAGGGGTTTATGCAATCCGTGCTGGTTGCTCCGGTCTCGCGGAGCGGCGTGGTCATCGGCAAGGTGATGGGGGGTACGACGCTGGCCGTGCTGGAAGGGGCGGTGTTCCTTCTGTTCGTTTTCCAACTGGACGTTCCGGTCAACCCGGTGTCTCTCGCCGCAACGGTGGCGTTTCTGTTTCTGGTGGGTCTGGCGCTGACGGGACTGGGCTTCGCAATTGCGTGGCGAATGGCGTCCCCGGCGGGGTTCCATGCAATATTGAACCTGTTCCTGATGCCGATGTGGGCGGTC
>JAGWBX010000009.1:120705-123049 GCA_021295655.1 Candidatus Latescibacterota bacterium | reverse complement strand
TCAAACGAGCCCTGCATCCTGTCCCGGGTATCCTGGAGTTCATCCGGAGAGATATAGGTTGAATGGGGATCCAGGCGGGAAAGGTAGCCTTCAATCGCACCGTGATATAACTCAACCGGATCGGTCGATTCATAATACTGACGCCGCACCAGGTCGGCCAGCTGATCCAGGGTATACGCCTGCATCGCCGTATTCACGCGAGGTTGGGGTTCCGCGCCGGCCGTGACCGGGCGGCCAGCCCACACCAGGATCAGTATGGAAACAATCCGAAATAGGACGGACATACCGAGCTTTCGCGAGTCAGGCGACATCGACTGAGACCACTGAAAAAAGCGCCTCAACATAACGACGCCGGCCGGAGATGTCAAGGAGAAACCGCATCCGCCGGGGCGCCGTCAGCCGCCGGATCCGGGGGTCCTGTTTTTCAACCGGGCCAGGGAAAAAACGAGAAGCTGCTTGGAAAACAGATAATACTCATTGAGATTCAGTTTGCTTGTGCTGTACTGCCGGTTGCGGAACACATAGGGCACCTCGACAAACGTCGACCAGGATCCCTTGACCAGAATCTCAAGCAATATCTTATATCCGGGAGACGTCAGTGTCACACCCTGAAGCACCCGGCGATGCAGGAAAAAATACCCGCTGAGCGGATCCTGCACCCCCGTCAGCTGCCTCGCAGCCAGCACGCCGGTCTGGGAGATCAGCTTACGATACCAGGGCCACCGCTCCACGCGGCTGTCGGGATTGTAACGGCTGCCCAGCGCAAGATCGTGTTGCCGAAGCCCGAGAATCAATTGGGGCAAAACCGACGGATCGTGGCTCAGATCCGCGTCAATCACGCCCAGGCAGTCGCGGTCCGACTTCCGGAATCCGTCCATAACCGCGCTGCCCAGCCCGAGTTTGCCGGGCCGGTGTACCACCTGGACGGGATACCGGTCTCCAAGCTTCTCCGCTTCCTCGCCGGTACCGTCCGGAGAATTATCGTCAACGACGATCAATTCGACGTCGATCTCCGGAAACTCAACGACGGCAGAAAAAACCTCTTCCGCCAGAAGTGAAATGTTCGGGCGCTCGTTGTAGGTGGGCGTGATCAGTGACACGCGCAACGGGGTTTCACCCATGCCGATGACCTCTCAGAAAAGGGCCGCGCGGGTAGCAGGCGACGATGGGAATTCATCCGGCGACGGGAAACTGCCGTAACCGGTGAGCGAGGCGCCCGTTACCCGGCGGCAACACGCATTTCCTCGCCAGTCCGCTTCAGGTTTTCGGAAAAAGATTTCAGTGCGGGATCGAACAGTTCGCGTGCGAGGTCGAGCTTGAGGCCCGCACAGGGGGGTCTGGGTGCGATCTGTCCCAACTCCCGGGAAGTCACCGGCACAACCAGATCGGCGTCGAGATTGAAACAACGGCAGATCCGCTTAACCATTTCGTACCTGCTCATGAATTCCGGCCCCGCAAAATGGATCACGCCACGGAATTTCCGGCGGCACAGTCCAAGGAGAAACACGGCAAGTTCATCCACACAGGTGGGATTCGCCCATTCGTCCGTAACGACGCGGATGGTCTCGCCGCACAGAAGGGATTCCAGAGCCCACGTCACGAAATTGGGCCGGCAGCCCGTTCGATAGCCGTAGAGCACCGCCGTTCGGACCACCGGTCCGTGACAGGGCGAGTCCAGAACAACCGACTCCGCTTCCAACTTTGTCCGTCCGTATGCGTTAACGGGATTTGTCGGATCGGTCTCGGCGTAGGGCCCGGCCTGACCGTCGAAAACATAGTTCGTGGAAACGGTCACCAGGCCGACCCCCGCGTTTTCACACGCCCGAATCAGGTTCCGGGTTCCGCACACGTTGACGCGGTGCGCCAGGCCCGGATTACGCTCACATCGGTCCACGCCTGCTTCCGCGGCCGCATTGATCACCCAGTCGGGCCGTACCTGTGATACCGCCCGGACGACTGACTCCGCATCCGTGACGTCCACCCGGAGGCAGTCCGACTCCAAGAACGGCGGCCGTGGATTTCGCGCCGCGGGAACCCGGTTTAAACCCTGATACGGCACGTCACACAGCGCCCTCCCCAGAAACCCGGAAGCCCCGACGATCAATACTGTCTCATTTGACCCATCACCCATTGGCACAACCCGAACAGGTTAACCTTGATTAGTAATTCTTCGGGGAAGTAAAACCGAATATATGCATATGGATAAAGGCGATTTAACTTCAGATTACCTGGATACACCAGGTCACTGGACGTGAACTGAAAAAGTGTCCTTTTTGACGACCGTTACGCCCCGTTTCAGGGGTTCTCATCGTGTCGCTGAGTTGTTGTTTTTTTTTAATTGGGG
>JAGWBX010000009.1:23321-120617 GCA_021295655.1 Candidatus Latescibacterota bacterium | reverse complement strand
TGTCCTTTTTGACGACCGTTACGCCCCGTTTCAGGGGTTCTCATCGTGTCGCTGAGTTGTTGTTTTTTTTTAATTGGGGTGAATCACTCTGGCGGACGCGCGGAACGGGGGGAGCCCCCTGCCCGGTCTCCAGGCGCAGGTACATTGCCATGCCTCTGCAAAGCGCGCCCGCGCTGGCGGCACGCGCCAGATGTGAATTCGACAATACCGCGAGTATCTCACCGGCCGTTTCCATATAGCGCCGATGACCGGTCAGCCCGTACAGCCTCGCAAGCACCTGAACGGCCACCCCGTTTCCCGACGGGACCAGACGATCCACGGCGTGGATAACGGCCGCGTCAGGCTCCGGCCAGCGGTCGCGCAGCGCCCCTGATTCATCGCGAAGCCGCTCCAGCATCACATCCGTGAGTTCCAATGCGAACCGGAATTCGGCGTCGTCGCCTCCCGCACTGTAGAGATCCAGCGCGGCCCGCGCAACCAGGGCCTGGTCGGCAAGCAGAAAAACCGGCGGTCCGTATGGGTCGAGCGCATGTCGCATTCCACCTTCAGGATGTCCAAGTCGCTTACGGATAGACGTCATAACGTCACGCGCCAGTTCCAGGTAGGCGGTTCTCGAAGAAGCCTGATAGAGGGCTGCAAGCCCGGTAACCGCCAGGGCGTTCCACGAGGTGTAAACAGCAGGATCTCTCGGGGCCGCGCGACCCGCCTCCAGCAGGACCGCACCGCCGGATGCTTCGGAAAACCCCGCGAAGCCTGCGACAAACAAGCCCTTCCGTTGTGCGTAGAGCCCTCCAATCAGTGCATCGCCCAGATCAATCGCTGCCGCCGTGTCCGTCCGAGCCAGAATCGCAAGCCAGCCCGCATTCGAGGCCAGCGTCTTTTCCCTGTCGAACACCACCCCGTCAGGCGTAAGCTGCCACCGGAAAAAAGTACCGTCGGAATCGCGCAACGGACTTGAAACGATCGTATTGAGCCGATCCAGGGCCAGGGTGCGCGCCGCTGACGCCTCGGCGTCGAGGAGTACAAGAAACGACTCCGGGCCCGGGACGTCGCCGCGCTTCAGCGCAGTTGAGGTGCTGTCCGTAAATGCCCGCAGCAGACCGGACGACACCTCCGCGCGCGGGAAATGTTGCGCTTCTCTCGCCGCCCACAGCGCCAGGTTCCGCCGCTCGCGTTCGAAATCGGTCCAGCGTTTCGGGTTATTGAAATAGACCCATACCCGGCGCAACAACTCCCTGAGATCTTCCGGATCCAGGTAGGTGGACCCCGTCATCCAGTCGCCTTCGGGCGTCAGGATCGCCGTTGATGGCCAGCCGCCAAGTCCGAATCGTTCCGCCAGGTCCGGGCGCCGGTCCACGTCCACCCGTATCGGCCACGTGCCCTGTCCGATCGCCCGCGCCAACTCCGGGTCTTCGAAACTGCGACCCGCCATATCCCGGCACCAGTAGGACCGGTTGGAATAGAGATATAGGAACAACGGGCGATTGAGAACGCGCGCGGAATCCCTCTCCGACCATTCCCGCCAGGCCACCCGTCCGGGAGGCTGCGGGGACAGCTCGGAAAACGCAGAGGATTCCGGAATCCGCTCACAGGCGCCAAACCCGAAACCCAGCGCGAACAACACGCAGGCCGGACGCAGATAGAACTTCAAGACGCGCGGCGCGTGACGCACGAGTAACCCCCGGGACGACGGTCGGACGCACGGAGCCGGGAACCTGTCGAATGTCGAGAGGGGCCATCCTGCGTTGGAGCGCGTATGACGTCGTTTCCAGTCGAGTGCGATTGTCAAACGGGAATGGCCGCCTGTCTTCCCTGTACCGAAACACCGGCCGGGAAAATGTGACGGCCGAACGGAAAAGTCGGGAACCCCTGTGCGCCAGATGCGTTTATATCTTGAATTCGAGGAAAAGACTTGACATTTCAATGGCGATTAACGTAATTTTTTCGCTTAACGAGATCCGAATCCGCCCTGTCGCCAGGCGCCGTTGGTTACGGCCCTTGCATTGAAACCCAAGATTGCACAAAGACTTAAAAGACAAGGGAAGGATTCGAGACTTCACCGGATCTTCGCAAGCGGTATCGCCTCCTCAATCAGCATGATGGGAATGTTGTCTTCAATCGGGTACAGGTAAGCGCCGTCCTCGCGAACAAGGCCTCCGTCAACGGGTTTTCCAACGGGGGTTCCCCCCCGGTTGCACAACTCGCCCCTTTCTATAAGATCGTTGACTTTTCGGATCAATTCCCGATCTGCCGGACACACCGGTGATTTGTTTTCGGGACAGGCCAGAATATCCAGAAGTTCCCGGTCGATCACCCCAGAGCCCCTTTCCTGATCCATAACGTCTGATTCGCGGCATTCGTTCTTTGCAGCACTCAGTTTCAGAGAAAATATACAACAAGCGGCTGCCAAACAAGATTTTTTCCGGCTGGAGCGCCTATTTCGAACATTCGCTGACGTGTTTTGCCCGTAGTTCCACAATTCCGTTCCACATGAGAAACTGTCGACAAGGCTGGTTAACGCCGCCTTCGCCCCCGGGGCGTTCGTCGCATTGTGGACTTGTTGTCAAAACCTTTGGCGAGTGGAGTGAGCGCCCATGCCGTTCGGGAAAACAACCGGGGCGTCGGGAAAAAGCGGGGCGCACGCCGTCCAGCCCCTCTCCGCACCCGGTTTTTTGTGTCCTGTTGCCTCGGTTATTTCCGCCGCGGTTAATCGCGCGAAAAAAACACCGTCACACCTCAAGGAGCTGAACTCCATGAAAACCAACCGCATGTGCGTGTGCCTGATGGGCATGATGCTGGTCGTTTCGTTCGCGTTTCCGGTCCCCTCGTGGGCGACGCCCGAGAGCCAGGCCGCGGCGCCATTTCTTCTGTTTCAGCCCAGCGCGCGTTCGGCGGGAATGGGTGAAGCCTATATTGCCATTGCCGACGGCGCCAACGCGACCTATTACAATCCGGCAGCCCTGGCCGACGACACGAACCGGCACATGAGCACGACGATGTACAAGCCCGTTCCGTCGCTGGCAAGTGATATATTCACGTCGTTCGGCGCTTACACGCAACCGGTCGAAGGCGTGGGCAATCTGGGCTTCAGCCTGATCTACACCTCGCTCGGGTCCCAGCACCGTACCGACTCACAGGGGCAGGATCTGGGCAAATTCACGAGCTATGGACTGGCTGTGGCCGTCTCGTACGGCGCCTTTGTGGTTAAAAACGTCGCCGTAGGCACCACGATGAAGTTCATTCATGAAAGCCTCGCCCCACAGGGCGCGGGCATCGAAAAGGGCAAGGGCGCGGGTACGTCTTTCGCGGGCGACCTGGGATTCATGTGGCAAGCCACCGACAAATTCACGCTTGCGTGGGCGCTGCGAAACGTGGGACCTAATATTACGTTTATCGATGCAGACCAGGCCGATCCGCTGCCGCAGAATTTCACCATCGGAATCGCCTATACGGCGCTGCAGCGCGGCAATTCAACGCTGCTTTTTGCAGCGGATATCTACAAGCCTCTGGCCGATACAGGCTTTTTCTCCTTCGCCACGGGCTGGAGCGACCGCAACGGCGGCGAGGAACTCAAGGACATCGACTACCGTACCGGCATCGAATGGAGTTACAACCTTTCCGAAGAATCCGCCTTCGCCCTGCGGGCGGGATATTTCCACGATCAGGATGGCGAACGGAACAGCCCGACCTTCGGCCTGGGCCTCAAGTACAACTGGGCGTCGTTCGATCTTTCCTATTTCGCCAATCGAGGCACCACCCTTGAAGATGTGTTTCGCTTCACGGGCGGTTTCTCCTTTTAGTGTTCGGACCCGGAAGCAAGTTGCCTGAATTCGACCGCCGAGCCGCCCGGCCCGCATCCTTCGACAGGCTTGCTTCGACAGGCTCAGCACAGGCAGAACATGAATCACAGGCAGCTCAAGCAACGCAATAGGACGGGATGAATCGGCCTGCCTGTGCGTGCTGTCTCACGCACGCACAGGCGGTCGAGTGGTGTGGAATTTACGGGACGGGACACGGATCGATGGAACGGCGTTTTCTTCTGCCATTTTTCGCTTGAATTCTCAAAGGGTCGAAAACCATCGTGTGGTTGCGGCGGGTTGAACCCATTCGCAGTCTGCAAATGGAGCGAAGGACAATAGCGTTCCTACTCGCCATCTGCTTTTTTTGCCTTGTTTTTTCTCCGCCTGCCGTTCAGGGCGCCACGGAAACCTGGCGCATCCTGGCTGTCCGGGTCTCATTTTCCGTGGAAGATCCCGACGACGGGACCACCAGCGGAAACGGCGCTTTCGATCTCCGGACTTTCGATTCGGTCCGCGACGGTTATATCTTCCCTTTCGACGCCCCCCCGCACGACAGATCCTTCTTCGAAGCGCACCTCCAGGCCCTGCGCAACTATTTTCTGGAGATATCCGATGGTCAACTTGAAATCGACTACGCCGTATTTCCCGAGGAAGCAGACGGAAGCTACGTCATCGACCGGCCCCTCAAAGAATACGGCAACGGGCGCACCCGGACCGAAATCGCCCAGCGCATCACGCAACTCTTCCACGACGGCATCGCGGCCGCTGATTCCGCGGAAGGAGCGAACCTGGATTTTTCCGCGTTCCAGGCCTTCGCGGTCTTTCACGCCGGGCTCGGGGCCGAGGCCGGCGGGCAGGCCATCAACGACATACCGTCCGCATTCGTGTCCGGTAGAGATCTCGAGCGCTTTGTGGACGGACCCATCGCGGTGGACGAGGGGTCGACGGTCGTTCGCAACGGCATGTTACTTCCCGAAGCCGTCAGTACGGACGGCAGGGGTGGTCTCAACGGCACGCTTGTCCGCTTCTTCGCCCACCAGCTTGGCCTGCCCGGGCTGTCCAATTTCGAAGATGAGCTCCCCGCGGTGGGAGACTGGAGCCCGCTGGATACCGGTGGTCCGGGCGCCGTGGCTTCCGCCGCCAGAATGGACCTTCAGCCGCTGACCGGAGAACCTGCAGACAGCCTGCTCATCGGATTTGTCCCAAGCCGGCTCCTCGCGTGGTCCCGCATCCGCCTCGGATGGCTGGAGCCCACGGTGGTCACGCGGAACGACACGGTTCGGCTGGTTGCGCCGCATGTCTCGGGGTCCGACCTGCCGCGGGCGGTCAAAGTCCCGCTGAGCGCCACCGAGTACTTTCTTCTGGAAAACCGCATCTCGCGGCTTGCGGTACACGGACGGAAACCGAACATAACGTTTTCAACCGAGCAACGCGTCTGGCTCTCCGTGGATGACTACGACGCCTTCATTCCCGGTTCGGGCATTCTGATCTGGCATGTCGACGACGCCGTCATTCAGGCCAGCGGCGACGACGCGCCCGTCAACAGCAATCCTCATTACCTCATCAGCCCGGGGCAATACAGGCGCGGAATCTCGCTGGAGGAGGCGGACGGCCTGGAGGACGTCGGCAACAACGCCGCGGACCGGATCGTGCAGGCCGGTATCATCAGACTGGATGCCATAGAAGGCGGCGCCCATGATCCGTTCTATGCCGGCAACGCCACGCGTTTCGGGCCGGATACCGTGCCCTCGACCAGCAGCAACCTGAATTATCCAACCGGTATTACGATTCAGATTCTCAGCCCGCCCGACGATACCATGGACGTGGTGATCACCTTTGACTACCAGCAGGACGCGTGGCCCGTTACCGGGCTGGCAGACGTCGGTCTGCAGGCGCCCCGCGCGATCGACCTGAACGGCGACGGCGTCAAGGAGATACTCCGCAGCGGCGGCCCCATCGAGACGCCGCAGGACGGAAACGCCATGCCGCTGTCTCTCTCCGGGAATCCAGCCATACCCGTACCGGACGCAACGTTTCCGTTCTTCACGTCCTTCACCCCCGCCGTGGGGGACGTCGACGGAGACGGCGAAGACGATTTCATCTTCGCGCGTGACCACACGCCGGTCCTCTGGAGCCACGGAAATACTGCCGCTTCGCAGGCAGGGCCCCCACGCGAGATCACCTGCCCGCCCCTCGTTGCCAGGATTGGGGACGCGCTGGTGGATATCTGGGGATGGTCCAACGGCGACGTCACCTGGGGCAACCTGGCGGGAGCGAATGCAGGCACTGCGCAAACAGGAGCGGGACCCGTCGCCGGCCTGGCGGCGGGAAACGTGGACGACGATCCGGAAACCGAGGTTGTCGCGCTGGCGGGACAGGGAGAGCTGTTCATCGCCGAAGCCGATGGACATGTGCGACAGGTGGCTGATCTGGCCGCGCGCGTTATGGGAACCCCGATACTGGGCGACCTCGACCGGGATGGCGGGGATGAGATCGTCACGCTCGACGCGGACGGTGTGGTTTCCATCTTTTCCAACGGGAGCATGACGGCGCAGAGTGTGCCGGTTCCCGGGGGCGCGGGTTCGGCGCCTGTACTGGGCGATCTCGACGAAGACGGCTACATCGAGGTGCTATTCGGCGGCGAGGGCCGGCTCTGGGTGGTGCGATTCAACGGCGTCCATCAGACCGACACGCCGCTTGCGTTTCCACTCAAGGACGAGACCGGTCTGATTTCCGCACCGCCCGTGCTTGCCGACATCAACCTGGACGGCGACCTGGACGTATTCGTGGCCACGAGGGGCGGGTTGGTGTACGGCCTCGGCGCCAACGGCACAATCCTCCCGTCCTTTCCGCTGCCCGTTTCAGGCCCGGTGCACGCCTCCCCCCTGGTTGACGACCTGGACGGCGACGGCACCCTCGAACTGGTTGTCTTCACGACAGAAGGAGCGGCGCATCTCTGGCACCTCGAGAACTTCGACGCCCATTTTACGGGAAATCATCTCGTCTGGAGCCAGGCCGGAGGCGGGCCGGGCAACACGGGTCGCATGCTCACGCTGCCCAGCGACCCGCCGCCGGAGACCACGTCGCTGCTTTTGCCTCCGGACCAGGTCTACTGCTACCCGAATCCCGTACGCGGGACGTCGGCTACGATCCGGTTTTTCCTCGGGAAAAGCGCCCGCGTCCAGGTGGCCGTGTTCAACGCGCTTGGAGAAATCGTCGAACGGATGACCATGGAAAATCCAACGCCCCGAACGGACAACGAACTCCGCTGGAACACGGTCGAGTATGCCAGCGGTTTCTATGTCTGCCGCGTGGAAGCCATCTCGGAAGAGCGATCCGAAGTCCGCTTTGTCAAAACCGCGATTATCAAATAGACGTCTGATGGATGAGATGGTTATACAACCTGGAAAGAAGGCGTGCCGCAGTGGACGAACGGGGCGCTCATCGGGCAGAATCTATAAGATCTGCCTTGCGCTGCTGCTGTCGGCGTCCCTGCCGGCCGGCGCCCAGTTCGACGCCAACCATCCCGAATTGCGCTGGAAGGTGCTGGAGACCGCCCATTTCAAGATATATTACCACCAGGGCCTCGCAAGCTTTGCCGGCCGCGCCGCGAAAGCAGCAGAAACCGTGTACGGTCCGGTCACGGCGTTCTATAATTTCACACCCGACGAAAAAATACGGCTGATCCTGAAAGACACCGACGACTATGCCAATGGCGCGGCCTTCTATTACCACAACACCATGGAAATCTGGGCATCCAACCTGGAATTCGAACTGCGCGGCGACACCAACTGGCTCCAGAATGTGATCGCGCACGAATTCACCCATATCGTTGCGCTGCAGACGGCCCGCAAGGGTCCGCGGCGTCTTCCCGCAATATACTTCCACTATCTGGGGTACCAGAATGAAGAGCGGCGGGACGACATTCTCACGGGTTACCCTGACGTCTTCGCATCCTACGCCGTTCCCCTTACAATCGTACCGCCCTGGTTCGCCGAGGGCACGGCACAATACATGGCGCCCGGTGTCCGTTTCGACCGATGGGACTCCCACCGTGACATGATCCTTCGCATGGCCACCCTGAAAAATCGCCTGCTCACCTACGACGAAATGGGCGTCTTCGGCTCAAAGACCGGTCTGGGCCTCGAAAAAGTCTATGACCACGGCTATGCCCTGACCCTGTTCATCGTCAACACCTTCGGCGAGGACAAATTGCCGAAAATCTATAACCATATGAACTCGCTCTGGCGGACAGACTTCGATTCAGCCGTCCGCGGCGCAATCGGCATTTCAGGCCGCGAACTCCACCGGCGCTGGGTTGCCGCCCTCAAAGAGCGTTACGAGGCGCAGAAGTCCGAAGTGGAGGGACGCCTGGCGGACGGCGAAATCCTGCAAGGCAAGGGGTACTTCAACCTCCACCCCCGCTGGTCGCCCGACGGCGGTCAGCTGGCTTATCTTTCCAATCGGGGCGGCGACTTCGGACGCACCGCTCTGGTTGTATACACCCTTTCCGACAGTTCTTCCGAAACGCTGGCCGGCGGCGCCGACACCGCTCCGGACTGGTCGCCCGACGCCCCTCGGCTGATTTTCGCGCGACGCAGCCCACCGGACAGACACGGCTCCCGGTTCTGGGATCTCTACACGGTGGACCCAACCGTGTCGCGGGGACCCGGGCTGTTCCAGAAGACCGGAGCGACGCTCGGTCTGTCACTGAAATTGCCACCCGACCAGAATCGTCTCACCCACGGACTCCGGGCCAGCCACCCCGCATATTCGCCCGATGGAAAACAGATCGCATTCGTGGTAAACGGCCGTGGCTCGACCAACCTGGCCGTGATGGACGTTGAGGACGGCAGTGTCCGCAGGCTGACGTCGTTCGACGACGGCTCACAGGTCTATACGCCCCGCTGGTCGCCCGACGGTTCGCAGATCGCATGCTCGGTATTCCATCCGGAGGGCACACGGAATATCGCCATGGTCCCCGCACGCGGCGGGCGTCTAAGTACCGTAATCTCCTCCTCGGGCACGGACCGCGACCCATGCTGGACTCCCGACGGGGCAGGCCTCGTTTTTTCCTCGGACCAGGACGGCATATTCAATCTCTACCATTTCAGCATTACAGACGGGTCCGTACACCGAATCACCCGCGTTCTGGGCGGGGCACTTCAACCGCACGTCAATCCCAACGACCGTCGGATTGCCTTTTCCCATTACGGCGCCAACGGCTATGAGATCCGGATCCTTTCGGGAAAAGGGGCGTGGGAGCGGGTCCCATCCGCAATCTTTCAACCGGAGACAGGGCGACCGCCCGCCGTCACGTTTGGGGACGACCCCGTTCCGAACAGCCGGTCCTACGGCAACGAATTCTCCACGACCTCGTTCTTTCCACGCGTTGCCGTGGATGCGGGAAAGATAAAACTGGGCATCTTCGCGGGATCCAACGACGTCCTCAACAAACAGTCCCTGCTCGTGGGCGCCATGGCGGCGCGCGACTGGGACCTGGATCTCTTCGCGGTCTATGAATACCGCCGCTGGCGTCCAACGGTCTTTCTGGAAGCCTATCGGGCCGTGCGCCACGAAGAAGAGGACGTTCTCAACCGCGACGAAAACTTCCGCATTTTCAGCCAGACGTTTACAATTTCCGGCGTGGAACTCGGCGCCAGGCACCGGCTCGGTGCGGGCGGGCGACTGGACGCCAGATTCATCTACAACCTGTCATCCACGGACCAGGACGTCGCCCGTTTCAACGGCATGGACGAAGTAAGCCTGGGCGCCACCACGCATCATGGATTCAATTTTGCGTTCCGGTATTCCCTGCGCAACGTCAGCCGAACCAGAGACAGGGAAATCAACCCCCGGGCCGGACGGGAGATGTGGTTCCGTTACGACCGCCAGTTCAACTTTTTCATCAGCGGGTTCAAGGAAGACACGTCCCTTCTGATCGAAACGTTCGACCGCTACTTTTACAACCGGTTTACACTGAACTGGAACGAATACCTGCCGGTGGGTCCCGGACGATCCGCTCTGGGGCTGCGATTCTATGGCGGGCTGATCGACAGCGAAGTGGATGACTACTTCGATTTCTTCCTGGGCGGCCTGCCCTACATGAAAGGATATACGTTCTACAGCCTCGAAGGGCGCAGGGCAGCCATGTTTCGCGCCGCGTTCCGTTTCCCCATCCGGACGCGGATGGATCGTCAGACCGGACCCATTTACTCCGATCAGCTCTTCGGATCCATCTTCGCCGGCATCGGCCGGGCGTGGGACGGAAACGAAATGGACAACGCATTGAACCGGGGTTGGAAGCGCGACGTGGGGGTCCAGATCCGTTACGACGCCACGTCCTTTTACACCTTTCCGACCCGCGCAAGCCTCGACGTCGCATACGGAATGGATACATTGCCGCGCGTGGTCCCCGGTGAGAAATTGGAAAAAAGTGGTTTTAAATTCTACTTCACCCTGCTTTTCGGATACCTGCAAAGCGTTGGGGGACGATAGACGAAAGGCGGGGAGACGACCTCACCCCCCGGCCCCCTCTCCCAGGGGGAGAGGGGGAGACCCTCACCCCCCGGCCCCCTCTCCCAGGGGGAGAGGGGGAGCAAAACCAGGCGTCCATCAAGCGATGACAGTTTCCCCTTCCTTCAGGAAGGGGGTTAGGGGTAGGTCTCGCGCGTCGCAGATCCTGCGCCGGTATGAGGGCGGTTCTCGAACCGCCCCTGCAACGACAACAACGGCGCTGAAATTCGCGCTGTGTACGCACTGGTGTCAGGTTCTTGATTTTCGATTCTGGCTGATCGCTGACGGTTGTTTGTTTCTCGGTATCGGTTGTCGCCTTTTGCTTCAAGCTGACGGCTGATTGCTGAATGCTGACAGCTTTTTTCGACAGGAGTACTTCTTGTTCCGTGTTATCCCTTTCATGATCCTGCTGACCGTTCTCCCGATCCATGCCGCTGACCGGCCCGACAACCTCTACTCCAGCGCGAATCTGTGGCTGCAGGACGAGGACCCGCTGCCAACCGGGGGGAAGTCGCCCAGACTCGCCTTTGCGATGTCTCTTGTGGTTCCGGGTCTGGGCGAACTCTACGCAGGCGAGCCGAAGCGGGCGGCTGTTTTCCTGGGGATCGAAGCGCTCACCTGGTTCAACTATCTGCGCTGGCGAAGCAAAGGCAATGACCTCAAGGCTGAATTCCGGACCTTTGCCGATCGGAACTGGGACGAAAACCGGTATCGGGAATGGCAGGCCTACAACCAGGCCAGAGGCGCGCCATATATTGAGACCGAGACCCTGCCCTGCAAACGCGCTCTGGAGGGATGCCACAGGGTGGACACCCAGCAATACTACGAGATGATCGGCAAGTACGATCAGTTCGTATTCGGCTGGCGGGACGTCAGTAACGTTGGCTTCGAGACCGGAAACGGCAACGTGGACTCCAATCAGCGTATCGACTACGAGAATCAGCGCAACGAAAGCAACAAACTCCTCAAACGCGCCTCGGTGATCGTGGGTCTGACCGTTGTCAATCGCATTGCGAGTTCCATCCATGCCGCATTACGCGTACGGTCCGCGCAATTGTCGATTTCGCCCCGACCGGACCGGGCCGAAGTGGCATTCCACGTTCTGTTCTGATCCCCGGGCCACGCGTTTTTTACAAAGCCGAAGAGATGGCAAAGACATTCCCGAAAGTCCTCGTCTATCGCACGGTCCTGTCCCTCCTTCTGGTCGGCATGCCTTCGGCCGCGCACGCCGCGGGCAAGTCGCCGGCCGGCGCGGCGGTGTTATCGCTCGTACTGCCGGGACTGGGCGAGTTCTACGCCGGCGGACGCCGGTCTGCGCGCTTCTTTCTGGTCACGGAAGGCATCTTCTGGTCCGGCATGGCCACGTTCCGGTTCCTTGAGTCCTATCGCGTCGATGCGTATCACGCCCATGCCGCGGCCCACGCAGGCATTCGCCTGAAGAACCTGCCCGAGTCCTTTATCAAGGAAGTGGGAGACTTCGAAAGCATCTATGAACGAAACCGGCGGGAACGCTTTCTCGCCGGCGAACATGCCGATATACGAACTGAAACCGGGGACCGGATCTGGGAGTGGGATGCGGAGGCCTCCCGGATCGAATTCCTGGATCTGAGGAGCAAGGCCACTTCCGCTGAACAGAAAGCGCTCCTGTTCATAGGCGGCCTGATTCTCAACCGGTTCGCAAGCGCTCTCAATGCGGCTTCCATCGCACGGAAGAGCCGCACACGGGACACTGGCGTCAAGTTTCTGGTTGACCCTCGAGGCGGCCTTTACGCAAGCATCCAACGCGGCTTCTGAGACCTGAATCCCATACGCACCGAAAAATTTCCCGACACTCGTGAATGGACCGAAACAGCCTGGCTCCTACCGTATTGCCTTGCGTCCGGCTTCCTGCCGCCGCAGGGATTGTGCTTTGCCTGCTGTTCAGGACCGCGGCGTTCGCAGGCCCTGAAGCCCGCTGCGGCACGCCCTTTCTGCCCTCACGACCGCATCCCGTCTCGGCGGCTAAAAGAACGGCCGCCGAAACGTTTGACGTTGGCGACCCCCTGACCGTTCGTGTCTTCAATTTCGCCGCGCTTCCCGGTACCGATCCCTACTACCTCACGACGACGACCTGCCGCCTGAAGGGCGAACACTGCTATATCTTCGTGGAGGACGAAATCTGGGGTGGTTCGCGCGTTACGCCGGCAGCCCTGACGTCCCTCAGCCGCGCTTTCGACCGGTCCACCCCCCGGTATCCCGATCGCGGCATTTATTCCATCGATATCGAAATCTTCGGTCCCCCGCCCGACGCGGACGGCGACCCACGGGTCGTAATCGTGCTGCTGGATATTATGGACAGTATCCTGAGCGGCACGATCCTGGGTTATTACGATACCGCGAATCAGGCGTCGCCGGTCGGCAGGGAAATACTCTACATCGACAGCGACCCCCTGGACCTGAACAGCGACCTGGCCCGCGCGACCCTTGCCCACGAGTTCCAGCACATGCTGCACTGGAACGGCGATCCCGACGAAGACAGATGGGTGGACGAGGGCTGTTCGGAATACGCCGAACTGGCTTGCGGTTACAAAAACACCACCGGAGAGGTTGCGCGGAACTACCTGGGCGTTCCCAATCTGCTCAGATCTCCGGACCCCAACCTGCCTGTACCGCCGAATACCGGCCTGACGGATGCGGCCAGCTGGTCAGAGGGCGATTTCCTGCCTTTCCTCTTCGACCAGACCTTTCTGCTGATGACCTACTTCGCCCAGCGCTACGGCGATACGGCCGTCGCGCGTCTCGTCGCCGAACCGGCAAACGGCATTGACGGCTTCAATCGCACCCTTGAATCCGTCGGCGCAAGGGAACGGTTCGATCAATTCTGGGCAGATTGGGCGGCAGCCGTGTTCGTCAACGACGGGGGCGATCTGGGATTCCGCGATCTCACTATCGGACCGGTCAGAAGGGATACCGTCTCGGTTCCTGCCAACGATATTGGCGGCGCCCTCCAGCTCTGGGGCATCGACTACATCGTGCCGCGTTCGTCAGGTCCGCCTGGCCTTTCCCTGGACGTCAGAAGCGACAGCGACCTGCTTGTGACGCTGGTGTCCGAGCGAGACGACTCGCACGACGTCGCCGCCGTCCCGGTCCGGCGCGGCCTCCCTCGCCGCATCGGTCTCTACGGCAACTCGCCAACCGCATTGGCCGTCACGCGCACGTCCCCCGGCGCCCACGCTTACACCCTCTCACTCGCGGCACGCGCGGGCGACGCCCCTGCAGCCGCGGACTTCGACGCCAGCGGCACGGTCGGTTTTTCGGATTTCATCGCATTCGCCGCGGGATTCGGCAAATCAGCAGGCCGACCGGGTTTCGACCCGTCGTTTGACCTGGATGGGGACGGCACGGTGTCATTCTCAGATTTCATTATGTTCGCACGAAATTTCGGCAGGTCGCCGTGAGCCACCGACCTGCCATTAGCCCCTTCCCGGATATCCCTCACGCTACTCCGCCAGCGCGGACCGGCGCCAGTAGCCTGCAAAGTGTCGCTTCAGCCAGGCAAACGGCGCCCGAAGCAACACGTTGTATCCGCCCCAGGTCCATCGCGTCACCCGCTTCAGACCGGTGACGGCCAACAGCAAGGCCGCACGGGCGTCCTCAAGGCGCTCCGTCTCTCTCCCCAGCGCCAGCAATTCCCTCTCGTAGTTGAATCGAACCATGTTCTGCGCATGCGTCGCCAGTTTTTCGGGCGCCTGCGTGCGGGTGTGCGGGCAGACCGTGTGGCGTTCCGTAAACAGAAACGACGAGACCCACTGCGCGGACACCTTGCCGCGGGCGCCGCGCGCCGTTTCTTCCACCGCTTCGCGGCTCAACACCCCGTAGGTCCGGCAGACCAGCGGACGAACCGGGTAGATCGAACATCCCCCGTCGGCGGTCACAAACGGGCAGCGCACCGGCCGCTCCTCCGTTATACCCAGTAAAGCGTCGCGTTGTCCAGCGTCGAAATGGTCCCGCACGTAGTCCACGATGTTCAGATACTCGACCGCATAGAGCGGATACATGGTCGCGAAATCAGCTTCCATTTCTTCCTTCGTGAGTTCGCAACACTGTCCCAGCCGGTCGCAGTGGCACGAAACCGCCGGCACCTGGTCGTAAACCGCCTGAAGCCGGCGACGACTGGACTCGCTGAGCCGCCTCCGCTCACCGGAAGGCGCGATTTGTAACAGAGGTGTTTTCAATAAGCACGCACCTACTCGTGTACCGTGCCTTCCGGCAGGTTGATATTGTAGAACGCTTCCCGCCCGGGATACACGGCGGACTCGCCCAGTTCCTCTTCGATTCGCAACAACTGATTGTATTTGGCGATCCGGTCGGAGCGCGAGGCCGACCCGGTCTTGATCTGTCCGGCACCCGTTCCAACGGCGAGATCGGCGATCGTTGCATCCTCCGTCTCGCCGGAGCGATGCGAAACAACGGCCGTGTAACCAGCATTGCGAGCGGTTTCAATGGCTTCGAGCGTCTCGGTGAGCGTGCCGATCTGGTTCACCTTGATCAAAATCGAGTTGCCGACTCCAGACTCGATACCCCGCCTGAGACGCGCTGTATTGGTCACGAACAGATCGTCCCCCACGAGCTGCACGCGGTCCCCAAGCCTGGCCGTCAGCCGGGCCCATCCTTCCCAGTCGTCCTCATCCAATCCATCCTCAATGGAAACAATGGGATACCGCCGTGTCCAGTCCTCCCAGAAGTCAATCATCTGTTCCGACGTGCGTTCCGACCCGTCGGACTTGTGGAACACGTACCTGCCGTCGACATAGAACTCCGTGGTGGCCGGATCCAGCGCCAGCAGAATGTCCCGCCCCGGTTGATATCCCGCCTTGTTGATTGCTTCCTCAACCACCTCCAGCGCTTCTTCGTTGGAAGCCAGGCTGGGCGCAAACCCGCCTTCGTCGCCCACACCGGTGCTGTAGCCCCCCGCCTTGAGTACCTCCCGAAGCGCATGAAAGACCTCCGCGCCTGCGCGCAGCGCCTCGCGAAAGCTATCGGCGCCTACCGGCATGACCATGAACTCCTGCAGGTCCACGCTGCTGTCCGCGTGCGAGCCCCCGTTCAGGATATTCATCATGGGTACCGGCAGCGTGCATGCCGATGCACCGCCGATATGGCGGTAAAGCGGTATCCCGAGCGCGGCGGCGGCCGCTTTGGCCACGGCCAGTGAGACGCCCAGTATGCCGTTGGCTCCCAGGTTGCCCTTGTTTGGGGTTCCGTCCAGTTCGTTAAGGCGCCCATCGATTGCCGCCTGGTCCGACGGGTCCATTCCCTCGACTGCCGGTGCGATTGTCGAATTCACGTTACCGACCGCACACAGGACGCCCTTGCCCAGGTACCGGGTTTCGTCTCCGTCCCGGAGTTCAACCGCCTCGTGCCGGCCGGTGGACGCACCCGAAGGCACCGCGGCCCTACCGGCAACACCGGAAGTCAGCGCCACTTCCACCTCGACCGTGGGATTGCCCCTCGAGTCCAGAATTTCCCTGGCATGCACGCGTTTGATCCGTGTACTCACTCCTGTCATCCTCCGTGAAATATCTGCCCGTCCGTGTGATTCGTCCACCGCCACTCCTCCGCACCCTTCGAACCGCCCCGGTCTACGCTCCCGCCGTGCGCAGCCATGAATTTATCCAGTTGACTCTGCAGGTGTTCCCGCAAGGCGGGGTTTTCGGGACGCAGGGAGATCGCGTGGCGGATCACTTCGATCGCCCGCTCGTATTGAGCTGTCCTGTAAAGGATTTCCGCGAACGTATCAAGATAGGTTGGCGAATCGGGCACCTGCCGAAGGGACCGCCAGGAAAGACGCTGGGCCTCTTTCAGCCGGATCCCCTGGATGGCGTACAACCACGCCAGATTGTTGTGGCTGCTGTGATCTTCCGGATCCAGCGCAATGGCGCGGCGGTAAGCTTTGGCTGCATCCTCATACTTCTCCTGTTCATACAGCACGCCGCCAAGAAGCGCATGCACCTCCGCAATGCCGGGTTCGATATCCAAAACCGTCTCGAGGGCGACCCGGGCCTTGTCGAACAGCTCCAACCGGTGGTAGAGTTGCGCGAGACGAAAATGAGCCCATAGCGCATCGGGCCAGCGTTCCACGGCCGCTTCAAGGATGCGCAACGCATCGTCCGGCCGGTCCTGCCCCAGCTTCAGGTCAACCAGGTCGCGGTAGAGCGGCTCATAACCGGGTACCTGCTTTGTCCCTTGCTCCAGCCAGCCGATGGCGGCCGATTTCATCCCCTGCGCTTCGCAGGCGGCCGCCAGATCCCGATAGAGGTCCGCATAGTGCGGTTCCAGCTCCAGCGCCCGCTCCAGCGAAGCCGCGGCTTCGGCGTACCGTCCCAGCCGCAGATAGGCCAGACCCAGTTGCTGCTGGTAAAAGGCGTCTTCCGGAACCACGGAAACCGCGGCCTGAAGCATTTCCAGCGCCGCCCCCGATTCGCCGCGGGACTGGTGCACCCGGGCGGTCTCGAGGTATTGCGACGCCGTCCGGTCCGCGCAGCCTCCGGTCAGCACCAGCAGGCAATACAGGTAAGGGCGCACTGCCGTGCGCCCCCGTATGAATTGTTCTTTGACGTCCATCGCGACATTGTCTCCGGGAAGTGGCTGAATTATAGAAATCCGCCGGCAACGTGTCAAGCGCCAATTCGTCGATGGACCGCGTTTTTTGCTTGACGGGTTCTCTCCGCCACCTAATTTAGTGGTCCCGATTGCCTGCCGTCTTGTTGTAAACCCAAACCCCGGATTTCGCGTGCGTTTCAGACCCGCTCTCATTCTTCCCGGCATCTTGATGGCCGCCACGGGCGTTGGCGCGGGAGACCTGCTGACGGCCAGCCTGGCCGGTTCCAGGATCGGCGTTGGCATCGCGTGGGCGGCCGTGATCGGCGCGCTGCTCAAATGGACCCTGAACGAGGGCATCGCCCGCTGGCAGATGGCCACCGGCACCACGATGCTGGAAGGCTGGGTCCACCGGCTCGGCGCATGGGTGCAGTGGGTCTTCATCGTCTACCTTATCATCTGGAGCTTCTCGGTAGGCGGCGCGCTGGTAACGGCCTGCGGCGTGGCGGGCACCGGTCTGCTTCCCCTTGGCGATCCGGCCACGTCCAAGATTGTCTGGGGCATCCTCCACTCCCTGGTCGGCCTGGCCCTGGTCTGGATTGGCGGGTTCCGCGTGTTTGAAGTTCTGATGTCGGCCTGCATCGGGCTGATGTTCGTTACGGTTCTGCTCACCGCCCTGCTGCTGGGACCGGATTGGAACGCTCTGGCCAGAGGTTTGTTCTTTCCCGCCATCCCGGCCGGCGGCGTGGGCTGGACGCTGGGCGTGCTGGGAGGCGTGGGCGGTACGGTTACCCTCCTGTCCTACGGTTACTGGATTCGTGAAACCGGCAGGACGGGC
Source organism: Candidatus Latescibacterota bacterium (assembly GCA_021295655.1). Classification (GTDB taxonomy): domain Bacteria; phylum Latescibacterota; class UBA2968; order UBA2968; genus JAAXHE01. Next base: position 102,884 of record JAGWBX010000009.1, on the reverse strand, counting down.
CGCGAGGGCGTGACATCCTGTCGCGTCGATTTGGCCGTGGGGTATACCGTCACCGCGCTGTTCGGCGTTGCGATGGTCATTATCGGGTCGCGCGTCGCGCTGGACGGAAGAGGCGCGTCCCTGGCGCTCATCCTGTCCAGCCAGCTGGAACTGGCGCTCGGAGCGCCGGGCAAATGGGCTTTCCTGCTGGGCTTCTGGGGCGCGGTTTTTTCCAGCTTGCTGGGCGTCTGGCAGAGCGATCCGTATATGTTCGCGAATTTCCTCGCCCTGCGAAAAGGGGTCTCCCCCGAAGCCTTTCAAAAATCGGACATCACACGGTCCACGCCCTACCGCGCGTACCTGGTCGGCCTCGCAATTGTGCCCCTCGTGCTGTTGTGGGGATCCGTGGCGGAGGTCCAGCTTACCTATGCCGTCCTGGGTTCGTTCTTCCTGCCGCTGGTGGCGCTAACCCTGTTGCTGATGAACAACAGGACGGACTGGGTGGGACCGGGCTTCAAGAGCCACCCGGTCATCAACGCCGTCCTCATTACCACCCTCCTGTTCTTCGGTTACACCGGCGTGAAGAAAATCCTCGCCACGCTCGGCCCGATTCTGGGCGGATAGTCGCCCTGCATCCCCCCGAACAATGACATTCGCACAGGAAAAACAGATCGTGTGACCGGATAATTCGATCGCACGATCTGTTAATGAATATTGCCGGCTTCGAACGATTATTCCCTATTCTCCGATGGGAAAGCCAACGCCGACCTGAAGCGTAAGGTTTCGGTTCTTGATGTCGTCGTCGCCGGTCGCGTCAACCGAAAGCAGCCCCAGGGTGTAGCGGAGATCTACCGAGAGGCTCATCTGTTCGGAAACCGCCATCTCCGCGCCAACCCCTCCGGTTATTCCCAGATCGATACCCCTTACGTTATCTCCGCAGGACTCCGAGACATTGCTGGTTTCGCCTCCCAGGCTGACGGTAGCGGACGCTTCGCACCCGGTCTTGAACGCGAACGACGGGCCAATGAGCAAATGTGCAGAAGCAGGACTTCCGGACGGCGTCAGATTGACGGCCCCCAGCCCCGAAAGCTCAATGTAATCGAGAAAGAGGTTTGCTTCTAACCCGGTGGCTTCGGCACTGTAGCCCTTCTGAACGTAACCTCCATCGAGTCGAAGGCTAAAGTTGTCCTGAATAGGGATGGTCGCGGAAGCACCGATTGAAAGGCCGGTGCGTGCTTTCAATGCAGTATCTTCCAGGTCCTCGATTCCGCTCATCGTCGCACGGCTCAAGCCGCCCCGGATGGCGAGCGTGGTCTGGGCAGGAACCGGCGCAGGGAAATTTATCGTTGTCAGCGCGATGACGCTGGCAATGATGTATCTGGACAGGTGATTCACGTCAGCTTCTCCTTGGTATAGTGACTCCGTTCACAGCCATCCCGGCTGGTGAAACCAACCTGTACATCCCAACTTACCGCCGCTCTGACTTCCTCCTTTCCTTGAACGCGGGTTTTGAGTTTCAAGGGGCTTCTTTACCAAACGCGCCGGCAAAGATCAGTAAATCGCTGAACCCGATGGCGCCGTTGCCGTCCAGGTCGAACCGGACGTCGTACCTCTCGTCGCCTTGTCTCAATCCAAACCTTCCCGCGAACTGCACAAAGTCGCCGAAACCGACGTGATCCAGTTCGTGTGCTCTTCGAGGGTGGCAATCTCTTTTCCGGATGCCACTTCCCATATTCGCACCGACCGATCCGACGAGCCGGCAGCCAGGACGGCGCTGCCTGGCAGAAACGCCACGGAAGTGACTTGACCCGTGTGGCCGTCGAGTGTGGCTAACTCTTCCCGTGCGGCTACATCCCACAGCTTGACCAGACGTGACGACGCGGAAGCCAGGATGGCGCCGTCGGGAGCAGAAAACGAAACAGAACGCACCTCACTCTCATGGTCCCTGAACGCCGCGACCTCAGCTTGGCTTGCCACGTCCCACAGCCGGACCGTGGGATTACCGTTTCCTCCGGCCGAAGCGAGCATTGCGCCGTCCGGCGAAAACGACGTTGTATTAACCCGTTCCGTGTGTCCAACCAGAGTGGCGGCTTGTTCTCCGGTCTCTACATCCCACAGTTTGATTGTTCCATCCAGTGAGGAAGAAACAATAGTAGCCCCGTTGGGTGAAAAGGCCGCTGCGGTGACGCCAGAACTTTGCCTCAGCGTTCCAACACGGGTGCCTGTGGCGGCATCCATGAGTTCGACCGTGCCACCAATGGACCCTGCGGCCAGGATACCGCGACCGGAGAATGCAACGGACCAGACGTTACCGGCCGCCGGAAGCAGCGCCAGGGCGCGGGAGGAGTTCGCTTCGTATAGCCATACACCGATGTTGCTGGCCACCCCACATAGCGGCCATCCGCCGAAAGCACCACGGCCAGGTCACTTCGCCCGAGAGCGCCCTTCCCCAGACGCACCGTCGCCGCCGGGGGCAGATGCCAGGTCCGGTAGTCCCCGTCCAGTTCTGCCACCGCCGTGCCCACGCCCGTTGCTGTAAACGTCGCCAGTTCACGAGCTCCTATGGACACGCCCACAATGTTCGAGCCCGGGTCGGGACCGAGAGTAAGGATCAGCTTCGCCCGGCCATCGGCGTCGGTGGTCGTGTGCTCCACCGTGAATCGGCCGCTGAGCTTGCCCTCTCCGGCCGTGACCGTGAAAGTGACGCCCGCGTCCGGCAACGGAACTCCCTGCTGGTCCCGAACTTCCACGGTCAGGGGCTGAAGTAACTCAGTCGCGGCCGCGCCCTGCTGCCGGTCGCCAGAGATGATCTCCAGGGCGAAGGGCCGGGGCCCGGTCCACTCCGATAGCTCCCACAGCCTGACTGCGCCATCCCTTCCGCCGGCGGCGAGTAGCGCACCACTGGCTGAAAACGACACTGAAAGGACCTCACCTGGACTACCGAACGTGGTGATCTGTTCTCTTTTCAGAACGGCCCACAGAATGACCGTACCATCCTCTGAGCCGGACGCCAGCAGTGCGCCGCCGGCCGCAAACGACAACGAGTTCACGTTATCCCTATGCCCGTCGAAGGTACCGATCTGCTGCCTCGTCTTTACGTCCCACAGGATGACCTTGTCATCCCATGACCCGGAGGCGATCGTGGCGCCATCGGGCGAAAACGCCACCGCGGATACTCCTGATGCATGCGCTTCCAGTGTGGCCGTCTGCTCCCCCGCCGCGACGTCCCATAGTATCACCGTGCCATCCCGCGATCCCGATGCCAGGATGGCATTGTCGGGCGAGAACGCCGCCGAATTGACTCTGGAAGCATGTCCTTCCATCGTGGAGATCGGTTGCCTCGTCGCCAGATCCCACAACATGACCGTGCCATCGTCAGATCCGGAGGCGAGGACGTCTTTGTCCGAAGCGGGAAACGCCACCGACCTGACACCTTTTTCATGTCCGATAAGGCGTCCAATCTCGGCACGGGTCGCCAGATTCCACACCCGGATCGTCTTGTCGGACGACCCGGATGCCAGGGTGGCGCCATCGGACGAAAAGGCCACCGAGTTGACCCCGGATTCAGGCCCGGCCAAGCCGGCAATCGGTGTTGAGGTTTCCGTATGCCATATCGTGATCGTCCTGTCCCGGGACCCTGTGGCCAGGACGGGCGCCCTGGGCGAAAAGACCACTGAATTGACCGGGGACTCATGGCCCTCCAGAGTCGCCACCTGATGTGGCGAGGTAAATCGGACCGTGGGCAACCGGTCCTTTTGTTCGAATTCGTCGCGGCTGTTCGGATTGAAGTATGGATGCACGGCTAAAAATTCGGCGTGGCAAGCCGACAACCGTCTCCTCCCCGGGCCGTACGACATGATGTACGAACCGTCGTGGAAATCGTGCCTCAAGCCCCAGGCGTGGCCCAGCTCGTGTGCAACCGTTTCAAAGTTCAGGTTGCCGGGAACCAGCGCATTGCCACCACTCTTCCCTCGCCTTCCACCGGTTCCGCCCGCGCGGCGCCCTCCGCCCAGGCCGATTGCATTTATGCTGTGGTCAACGACGATCAGGTAAACGTTCTCCTTTAGGTTGAAGATCAGATCGATTTCGTCATAGACAACGTGGGTGTTATCCAGATAGTGGCTGTCCAGGTGCTGCCCATCCACGCGATGCACGAGCGGCTCTCCCCGCCCATTTGTCTCAACGCGCAAGTTCAGCTTGCCGTACCCGTTCGACGCCATCTGGTCGACAATGAAGCTCTGAACCTGCCGGATCCTGACTCTTATGGAATCAATGACTTCCTTCCGAAAAGGACGGTCGTTGGGCAGGAAGTAAATCATCCGCACCGTGCGGGGTTCGCCCACGTTCAGGTCCGCCGCCACCTTGGCCGCCGGGAGGGGGTGCTCCCGCCGCCACCTTGGCCGCCGGGAGGGGGTGCTCCCGCCGCCACTGCTCGTAGTCGAACGGCACGCAGAAATGGATGCTGTCGGCAGGCGTCGTCGAAGCGTCGGCTACCGCCAAGGGGGAGAGAACAATGCCGATTAATGCTGGAATCACGGACTCAACAATGAGCTTTGTCATGGAGTCAATACCCATTCGTGATGGAATGGCGTTGCGGGCCGGCGGGCGCGCGGACGCCGGGAAAGGTCGCAATTACTGGCGATACGCACCCCGAACGATCACGAGAAGACGCGTACTTCATCACCCTCTAACCTGACTCATTCATGAAACTGAACCGATCGGTGTTTTTGGAAATAGAAAGTGATCTGTAGAAGGAACATTATCTGAATGACGTGTTGGTGACGCGATGATGAGTCATTGTGGATGTGCCGTCAGCATTGAGGGATGTCGAGTTCTTTGATTTATGGTTGGAAAGGACAGACGGATACCTTGGTCTTACCTGGTGGCGATGAGAAAAGGATGGATCGGCCGGCGTGAAACGGCGTTATGGATATGCCTTTGCCAAATTACATCAGTCTTCCTGTCCAGCCTTTATAAATGTGCAAGGGCATGTAACAGCGTTCATCTGCATCGGTCCGGAACTCGGCGCGCGCCAGGAACCCGGAGGCCCCCAACGTAACTGGCGAGGTCAAGGCGCGGTTCACGCCAACGGACCCCTCCGAAACCGAAAGCCCGAACGCGCTGTTTTCGGCTTTGACAAATGACACAAGAGTAGCGTCAAAGCGGAATCTCAGGACGGCGCCGCGCAGAGACGTCGCGACACCCGTGGCGAAGACCTCAATGGCGATGGTCGCGCCACGTTCCGATACGGTTCCTGCAGTCACGCCGTCGTCCCTCTGGTTGCCCGCCCCACCGTCCACAATCAGGTCCAGTGACAACACGGCGTTTGCATTGTTGCCCAGGGCGACTTTCGCGGCGGGTCCCCGCATCATACCTTTGGCCCGGGCGTATTCCTCAACGGCGCCCCACTCGCGGACTGCAATCCTTTCCCGAGGCAGGTCCGCGTCTGCTTTGGACCCGAGGAAAACGGCGCCGCTTGAAGCGCGAAACACCAATGCCAGCAGCGCGACCGCGGCAATGCACATGAGGCGCTTCCAAGGAGCCATCATCCGTGACCTCCTTACGTTATCCGTGCGGTTCGTCTCAGGCCAACTCACACCCGTCCGAAATTGTCTCTTCCAAATGATCCCGGGCAGCAGTGATCGGACCTGAAATCCTCTCCTTACGGGTGGCCGCAAAACGCTGGTAAAACCTTGAATTTGCTAAATCGGACACGAGAGCACTGCGACCGAAGGCAATCTGACCTCTATCACTAAGATCCACCCGTATCCGGAGCGAGGGCATCCTGCCCTCGAATAGCCGGTAACCCATCGATACCCGCTTCCAGGCAATTTGCGGCAACTGTTTCTTCGCGGCAACCTCGCAGTGCAGGACAATAACCACAGAAGGCACAAAAGGTAGACAGGCTATCCAGTTTCCGCGTCGGGACGCTAATTCGACGTTGAGCCCGAGCAGCTTTGAGACCGTTCCACCGCGCTGACCAGCGTTATCCCGTCGAAAGTTACCGACACTCCGAAATCCTGGCCGCTTTCACACCTGCTCCGCAAATCGCTGCTGAGATTGAGCTGCGTACACGCGGTTCTTAAGGCAGCCGCAACCGCTTCCTGTTGCGTTGCCCCCGTGCCCGTGCCCCGTCCGGTTCCCGATGGGGAACTGAGATCTCCTATCCTCGAAGGCACCAGCGTGAGCGTGACCTCACATTGATATGTACTCGAGCCGGCACCGTTATCCTTGCCGCAGGCATACGCGAAGCACAAGACGAACAGGCCGATCCCCAATAAAGCATGCAATCCCGACTTTGGCGCTATGCGCCCCGTCTGTCTCGCAAAACGAACCATCCTATCCTCCCTCATTCAATGGCACGATCCCGCTCAATCGTCGGGACCGCGCCGGTTGCGCTGCCGAACGACGTGGTTGCCGCGTTTAACGATCTGTCAGATCCTTTTGCCGTTGCTCTCCGCAAAGATGAGCAGGTACGAAAATCCGATCGTGCCGCCGGTTGAAGCGCGGAACACCACAGGCAGCTGCGCGACGGCGGCAACACACACAATGGGCTTTCAGGAAGTCATCATCCGTTACCTCCTTCTAACGAAGGAACCTCTGATCAACCAGATGGTTTGAGCAAGTTGCAACTTATGGGTGTTTTCAGAGGCTGTTTATGATGAAAGGGTCGTCATCTTGCAGGTCTCCGGAGGTGATTCCGGCCCCGGATGCATTCCGTGCCGGCCATTTTGGCCACCAGCGCCCGATTTGGACGCACGGGCGCCTATGCCAGTTCCTGACGTGCCATATAGAAGTTGGCCAAAGCAAACAAGGTGAACAGATGGGCGGTATTCTTCGCCAGACCGCGGTACCTGACCTTGCGATAGCCCCACAGGTGCTTGATGACGCCAAAGGGATGTTCCCTGTCTGCGTGCGTGAGACAGCACGCACAGGCAGGGACCCGTGCACGTGTGCGATTGCTCTTCTTGTTGAACGACACATCCGCGCAGTTGAGACGCTTACCCCGGCGGGCCTTGCGAAGCCTGCCCGCGCGTTGCGCGCAGGCGGGCACGCGCCATTCTATGTCATTGGATTCGGCCTGTTCCTTTCGCGTCTGGTCCGCATAGGCCTTGTCGCCGTAGATCGTCTGCTCCTTTCCATGCAGGCACGCGTCCATCACCTTCGAGTCATGCACCGAAGCGGCGGTGGTCACCACGCTGTGCACCCGCCCCTTCACATCGGCGCCCACGTGGGCCTTCATGCCGAAATACCAGGTGTTGCCCTTCTTCGTGCTTTTCATCTCGGGGTCCCGCTTGCGCTCCCGGTTCTTCGTCGACGACGGCGCGTGAATGATCGTGGCGTCCACAATCGTGCCTTCACTGACGATCAGACCCTGCCGGGACAGATAGCGCTTCGCCTGTTCAAACAACGCTTCGGTCAGCCCATGGGCTTCCAGAAAGTGCCGGAACTTGCAGATCGTCGTCTCATCGGGCACCCCATTGAGGTCCACCCCAGCGAAGCGGCGCATCGATTCCACGTCGTAGAGACTATCCTCCATTCCCGGATCGCTCAACGCATACCATTGCTGCGTGAAGTAGATCCTCAGCATCACCTCCGCGCCTATCGGACGACGACCGTTTCCAGGTTTCGGATACTTCCTCTCTATCGGTTTAAGCAGAATCTCCCACGGCAACACCGCATTCATCTCTTCCAGAAATCGTTCTCTACGCGTCTGCTTCTTCTTCGTTCTGTACGCCATATCCGAAAAACTCAGAGGTTCGATTCACTCTCATCGATAATGAATCCCAGGTCCTGAACCACGCCGGTTGCTGCCGAGAAAAGATCGGCCTCCGAAATCCCTTCGTATTTTCTTGTCTGCAAGGCTCGATTTTCCAATGACTCCTGCGTAAGCCGAAGAAGATGTGTGGGCGGACGCGTTCCCCCGCAGCCTGTCACAATCAGAGCCGCGATGACGAGTGGCATTAATGGACGGAACCCAATATGGATCATCCTGTAACCTCCTCTGCTCGGTCGGATTCGCAGACGTTACTTTCACACAGCGTCTGCAAGATTCAGAACCGTGACGCGTGATACGCGAAGTCTCTTACCTTCTTGTTCTCGTCGAATTTTATGATCACGGTGAGCGTTCTCTGCGACGTCAATTCGGCCCCGGAGTCTCCGGCCAACTTGGCGCCCCTGACGACCCAATCGACCAGTCCCACAAGAATGAGAGAAGGAATACCGGCCTTGCTGGACGAGTATGCCTTTTCCGTGGAAATCTTGTCATATATCCACACTTCCCGCCGCTCTTCGTCGGTCGAGACGACATTCGGCGGTCCCAGGACCTCGGCGACTTCGGCGCCGCTCATACCGACCCTGATTTCCTTCTGAACGTGGCCAACCGCCATCCTGTCGCCCTCGTCATCCCGGACTGACGATCGGTGATGCTGCGCCACCATACAGCCCGACAGAAACACTACTGCAACTGATGATTCGAAGTATGCCTTCATGTTCGCTGCCCCCTGATTGGATTAACCGGATTCCTTATTTCATTAGTTACCTGTCGTGCTCAGCCGCCATCGAAACTGCAAGACACCGAAATGCGCCGCGGCCGCCGATAGCCTGAACGGCCCCGCCTATCCCGACGTGCCAAAGGCATCCACGAACTCGAAGAAATCGGCGAAGTTCACGATGCCGTTGTCGTCGAGGTCATACTTGGCGTCGGTGGTGCCGAAGGCGTCCACGAAGTCGAAGAAGTCCGCAAAGTTCACGATGCCGTCGCCGTTGAAATCTGCGGTTTTCTGTCCCTGCGGCTGGCTGCAGTCCGGCAGATTGAGCTTGTCCATGTCATTAATTGAGATGTCCCGCAATGAAGGGGGGATGCACCCTGTCAGGGAATTACCGGCGAGGTTCAGTAACGTCAACCGGTTCAGACTGCTGAACGACGAGGGAATGGACCCCGTCAGCTGGTTATCGTCCAGGCGCACTTCCTGCAGCAGGCTCAGGTTACCCAACTCTGCGGGGATCGTACCGGTCAACTGATTGCCGAAGATGAGCAACTGCCACAATTCGGACAGGTTCCCCAGTGCCGTCGGAATCGGTCCCGTCAACCGGTTGCCCTGCAGGTTCAGTATCCGCAATTGGGACAGACTGCCCAGCCACGTGGGGATCGTTCCGGTCAACCGGTTGTTCTGAAGGGCAAACTGCCGCAGATCGAAGAGGTCTCGCAGTTCCTCCGGGATCGTTCCGGTCAAGCGGTTATTCATCAGGCCCAGGTGCGTCAGGCCGGTCATCGTACCCAGTTCCGCCGGTATGGTCCCGGTCAACTGGTTGAACGCGAGGTGTAGCGCTTTCAGGCCGGTCAGGCGGCTCAACCCGGCCGGTATCGTTCCGTTCAGGCTTTCGTTCCAGAGTCTCAAATTCGTTACCCGCCGCGGCGTCCCGCTGAGAGTAACGCCGTCCCAGGAGGATATCAGCGTGTTTTCCGACCAGTTCAGCGTCCCTGTTCCTCTCAGCTGATCCCGCGCCTCAAGCAGGACATTGCAGTCCGACACCAGCCACGGGTTGGTAGACGGGTTGGGAACCGCGCTGCCGGTGGCGCACGGCCCCTGCGGCGTCGGCGCGCTTTCCACAGCCAGCGCCAACCCGAAGGGATCGTCCAACCCGTCCGACCGGGTGACCAGATCTTCCACGTTGGATCCGTCCAGGTTCGCGCGCTGGATCTTGTCCGTGTCGAGGTCGGTCCAGTACATCTTGCCCGCGGCCAGATCCAGGTCCACTTCGATCGGCTTATCCAAACCGCGGGTGATAACGTCTTCGATATTGGACCCGTCCAGGTTTGAACGCTGAATCACGCCTGTTTCCCGATCCGTCCAGTACATCTTGCCGCTCGCCACGTCCAACGCCAACCCGCTGGGACTGCCGAAACCGCTGGTAATCAGGTCTTCGACGTTGGAACCGTCCAGGTCCGCTCGTTGAATCTTGTCGGCTGACGAGTCCGTCCAGTACATCTTACTTCCCGAAAGGTCCAGCGCGAGACCCGCGGGGCTGTTCAGACCCCCGGCAACCACCAGATTTTCAACGTTGGCGCCGTCCAGGTCAGCGCGCTGAATCCTGCCTGTGCCCCAGTCCGTCCAATACATCTTGCCGCCAGACGCGTCCAGAGCCATCCAAACCGGCGTGTTCAAACCGCTGCTAATGACGTCTTCCACGTTGGCGCCGTCCAGGTCAGCGCGCTGTATCTTTCTCGTACGGCTGTCCGCCCAGTACATTTTGCCGGCCGACACGTCCAACGCCAGTCCCACTGGCGCGTCCAGGCCGCGCGTCACCAGGCTTTCCACGTTGGCACCGTCCAGGTCCGCGCGCTGAATCCTGTCCGAGCCAAAGTCCGTCCAATACAGCAGCGGATTCGCCGCCCGTTCGCTCACGTCGGTGAGGTTGATCGTCACGTCTATCGTGGCACTGCCGCCCTGGCCGTCGGACACCCGCACCGTCACCACATAGCGGTTCTTCACCTCATAGTCGTATGTGACGCCCGATTTTGTCTGTAGCTGGCCGTTGGTTGAGACGAGATCGAAACTCGCCGCATCCGTACCTTCCAGGCTGTAGGTCAGTGTACCGCCATCGCTATCCGTCGCGCTCACCGGGTTGCCGATGTTCTGTCCTCCGCCCGTGTTTTCGGCAAAGCTGCGGGTTGCGCTGGCGCCTTCGCTGAACGTGGGTACCTGATTTGCCCCGCCACCCGCCTCCGCGGTAACTGGTAATGTCGCGGTGAGCGGGTCACCGCTATAGTTCGCGATGGCACCGGCCCGAACCGTGAACGTCAACGTGCCGTCGGCGTCCATGTCGCCGTTGAATGCGAGTTCGGCCGTCGTTACCGTGTCGCTGACGCGCGTGATTCCGAACCTTTCGATGCTCGCCCCCGCAATTCCCGACACCGACACGGCATCCCGAATATCCAGTGCGGACCGCGTGTACGATGCGCCCGTAAGCGTGAGTGTCACCACGCTGCCATCGAGCGTCGCTTCCGTTAACGGCGACGTCGTGGATGCCGTCACCGATTCCATCCCCGCGCTCACCGGCAACTGGGCCGTCAGCGACGCCCCGCTGTAGCTCGCGATCGCGTCCGAGCCGACAGTGAACGTCAACGTACCGTCACTGTCGATATCGCCGTTGAACGTGAGCGATACCGTCACCACCGTGTCGCTCACGCGTTGAATGCCGAACGTCCCCACGCTCACGCTCGTAATGCCGGATACCGACACCCCGTCGCGAACGTCGAAGATGGATCTCTCGTACGCACCGCCAGTCAACGTTAGCGTCACCACACTGCCGTTCAGTGTCGCCTCCGTCAACGATGACGCTGTTGTCGCCGTCACCGACTCCATACCAGCGCTCACCGGCAACTGGGCCGTCAGATACGCCCCGCTGTAGTTCGCGATCGCGTCCGCGCCGACGGTAAACGTCAGCGTACCATCCGCGTCGATGTCGCCGTTGAACGTCAGCTCAACCGTCACCTTCGTGTCACTCACTCTTTGGACGCCGAACGTCCCCACGCTCACGCCGGTGATTCCTGAGACAGTCACACCACGCCGCACGTCGAAGATCGAACTCTCGTACGCGCCGCCAGATAGAGTCAGCGTCACAATGCTGCCGTTCAGTGTCGCCTCGGTCAACGGCGACGTTGTCGATGCCGTCACGGATTCCATCCCTGCACTGACGGACAGGTCCGAGGTCAATGCAGCGCCGTTGTAAGACGCGATTGCGTCGGACCCCACCGTGAACGTCAGCGTACCGTCACTGTCGATATCGCCGTTGAAGTCGAGTTCAACCGTCACCTTCGTGTCACTCACCCTTTGGACGCCGAACGTCCCCACGCTCACGCCCGCAATGCCCGATACCGACACCCCGTCGCGAACGTCGAAGATGGAACTCGCGTAAGCGCGTCCGGCCAGCGTCAGCGTCACCACGCTCCCGTCCAGCGTTGCCTCGGTCAATGACGACGTTGTTGACGCCGTCACCGATTCTTCCACCGCCGGGACCGAAACGCCCCTGGTCAGCGCGGCGCCGTTGTAAGACGCGATCGCCCCCGCGCCCACGGCAAAGGTCAGCGTACCGTCTTGGTCGAAGTCGCCATTGAAATCCAGTTCTATCGTCAGCTTCGTATCGTTAACGCGGGTTATCCCGAACGTCCCCACGCTCACGCCCGCAATGCCCGATACCGTCACCGCGCGCCGGATGGAGAAGATTGACCGCTCGAATGTACGCCCCGCGAGCGTCACGGTCACCACGCTCCCATCCAGAATCTCCTCGGTCAGCGGACTTGACGTCGACACGGTGATCGACTCCTGAACCGCGGGAACGGGGACCTGGGCGTAGCCCGGAGCCGGAACGGCGAATGCTGCCAGGGCGACAATCAGTGACATCAAGGTGAATTGCCGATACGTGATTGGCCGTTTCATAAGTCAGCTACCCCTATTCAAAGGTGCCCCTGGTGACGCGTCCGCCCTCGATACCGCATCCGCCGGCAGCGACACAGGTATACCGGGTCCCGTCCTGAAGCTCGATCAGGCCGCCGTTCTGGAAGCCGATTACGGCGCGCCCGCCGCTTATCGTTAGGGTTGCATTCTGAATAAGCCGGGGAACGAAGAAGCCGGTCGGAAAATTCGGAAGTGCGTCACCGACGCCATAGGTTCCGCCGCTGCTGCTCGCGGCGCCTACCGCAATTCCCGACGGATCCACAAGCCCGTCGGCGCTGGTAAGGAGGTCCTCGACGTTGGAACCGTCCAGGTCCGCGCGCTGGACCTTGTCCGCGTCCACGTCCGTCCAGTACATCTTGCCGCCAGACACGTCCAGGTCCAACCCGTTGGGGCTCATCAGGCCCGTAGCAACCAGGTCTTCCACGCTGGAACCGTCCAGACCGGCGCGCTGGATCTTGCGGGTTCCGCGGTCCGTCCAGTACATCTTGCCGCCGGACAGATCGAGCGCAAGGCCGGTGGGGCTGCTCAGTCCGCTGGTAACCAGGTCTTCCAGATTGGCGCCGTCCAGGTCCGCGCGCTGGATCTTGTCCGAACCGGGATTCGTCCAGTACATCTTGCCATTGGCCACGTCGAGAGCGATTTCACCCGGAAATGCCAGGCCCGCCAGCGTGAGGAGGTCTTCGACGTTGGAACCGTCCACGTCCGCCCGTTGAATCTTGCCGTTCTGCCGGTCCGTCCAGTACAGCTTGCCCCCGGACAGGTCGAGCGCCAGACCGTACGGCACGCTCAGGCCGCTGGTGACCAGGTCCTCCACGTTGGAACCGTCCAGGTCGGCGCGCTGGATTTTTGCCGTACCCGCGTCCGTCCAGTACATCTTGCCGCCAGCCATATCCAGGGCCAGCCCGTCCGGGCCGTTGAGCCCCGCGCCGCTGACCAGGTCTTCGACGTTCGAACCGTCCAGGTCCGCGCGCTGAATCTTGTCCGTTCCCCAGTCCGACCAGTACAGTTTCGACGTTCCCGTGGCCGGTGGCGTCACCGTCGCGACCGAAATGCTCACCGCGGCGGAGCAGTTGTTTCCGGTATCGGATTCTCCGGATACGGTATCCACACAGGCCCCGTAGTAGTAGGTGCCGGCGGACGATGGCGCCGTCAGGTCAATCGATAACGCCTGATCAATCGATCCGGGATTCCCTCCGGACGCCGGAAGGCCGTTCACCGCGTCCGTTCCCACTTCCACGTCGGTTGTCGAAATGTTCGCGTCGCTCGACAGGTGGTAGCGCAACGTCGTTGCCGCGGACATTTGATCGCCCTGGTTGCGAACTGACGCATCCAGCCTGAAGGAGGCGCCGGCAGCCGGGCTGCTGTTGCTGACAAAGGGCGATACGACAACCAGGTCGGCAGCGCCTCCGCCTCCACCGCCGCCGCCACCACTCGACGCCGTCGCCAGAGCCACTCCGGACGGATCGACCAGTCCGTTGGCGCCGGTCACCAGGTCTTCCACGTTTGAGCCGTCCAGGTTGGCGCGTTGCACCTTGTTCGTACCGGCGTCCGTCCAGTACATTTTCCCGCCCGACACGTCCAATGCCAATCCGTTTGGCCTATCCAATCCGCTGGTGACCAGGTCTTGTACCACCGATCCGTCGAGGTTGGCGCGCTGGATCTTGTCCGAGCGCCGGTCCGTCCAGTACATCTTGCCGCCGGACATATCAACTGCAATCCCGGTAGGGCTGCTGACGCCGCTCGTCACCAGGTCTTCAAGCCCTGATCCGTTGAGGTTGGCGCGCTGAATCTTGTTCGCGCCAGGGTTCGTCCAGTACATCTTGCCGCCCGACACGTCCAGCGCCAGACCGCCCGGAAAGGTCAGACCGCTGGTGATCAGATCTTCAACGTTGCCGCCACTGAGGTCGGCACGCTGGATCTTGTTCGTCTGACGGTTCGTCCAGTACATCTTGCCGCCGGATACATCCAGGGCCAGACCGTATGGAATCCCCAGGCCCGTGACCAGGTCTTCCACGTTTGAGCCATTTAGATCGGCTCGCTGAATCTTGTTCGTCCCGGCATCCGTCCAGTACATCTTGCCGCCCGCCATATCCAGTGTCAATCCGTCAGGCCCATCCAGCCCGGCACCGGAGACGAGGTCTTCGACCCCCGATCCGTCCAGGTTGGCGCGCTGGATTTTGTCCGTGCCCCAGTCCGTCCAGTAGAGTTTTGACGCTCCTGGGGTGGGCGGGGGCGCCGTTGCTACGGTCAGAGTGACCGCAGGGGAGCAGTTGTTCCCGGTATTGGACTCTCCCGAAACCGCGTCGACGCACGCGCCGTAGTAGTAGGTTCCGGAACTCGACGGCGCCGTCAGGTTGATCGATTCGGCGCTGGAGTCGCCTGCCGAAAGCCCGCTCACCGCGTCCGTGCCAACCTGAGTATCGCTGGTGGAGACCGTCGCGTCGGACGAGCGATAGTAGTGCAACGTCGTCGCGGCAGACGATCCGTTACCCTGGTTCCGAACCGTTGCGCCAAGCGTGAAGGTTGCGCCGGCAGACACACGGTTGTTGCTGACGGAAGGGGACTGTACAACGAGATCCGGGTTGCCGGCGCCACCGCCGCCCGTTGACGGCGGCGGACCGCCAAAGCTCTGCGCAAAGATCAGAAAATCCGCAAAGTCAACCGAACCATCGGAATTCAGGTCTTGCGCCGCATTGTACCTCCCGTCGCCCTGGCGCGACCCGAACACGCTGGCGAAAATCAGGAAATCGGAGAAACCTACATGGTTATCGCCGTCGAAGTCGGGGGATGGCGCGGAGTTGAAAGTGACCTCACTGCTTGTCCTGAGTTCATCGCTCGAGGTGGGACTTTCCGCGAGGGTAACCGACTCAATGCCTACGGCGAATTCTCGGCCGGTTGCGTCTGCAACAGTCGTAAACTCCGCGCGCGCCAGAAACCCCGAAGACGCCAGTCTGACGGGGCTTTGCGCCGCCAGATGGGTGCCGATGGAACCTTCCGGAAGTGACAGGGAGAATGCGCTGTTTTCGGCATCTTCATACGACAGCAGCGAAGCGTCGAAGTCGAATTTCAGGATCATTCCGGCGAGGGAGGTCCTCACGCCGGTAGCAAACACCTCAACGGCGATGGTTGTGCCCTGTCCGGAAACTGTCCCCGACGTAACCCCATCATCCGTTTGGTTGCCGGCGCCTCCCCCGGGAATCAGGTCAAGCGACAAAACGGCATTCGCATTGGCCCCGGCGAAAGCTTGTCCGGTAGACACTGCAACCGCGATCGCGGTGATCAACGACAGAATCCGTTTGGGAAGCATCGGGAAACACTCCTTTGTTTCGACGTCGATTTCGTTCAGGTACGTTGATCGCGCTTTGAATTCGACTCCTGCGTTCGCGACGTTGTGTGCGGCCCGCCTGCCGCGATGCCGCCGATTGACCGCGACACGGCGTCCCTGGGTTCAGAGACGTCGTGTTGCCGTTGGCGTTATTTCAATAACAACATCCTTTTAGTGGCCGAGAAACCGCCCGCCTGTATCCGATAAAGATAGATACCGCTGGCAACACGGCGGCCCAGCGCGTCCGCCCCGTCCCACGTTGCCGAAAACGATCCGGCTTCCCTCCGTTCATTCACCAGTACGCGCACCTCCTGGCCGAGCAGATTGTATATCGCCAGCCGGACCAGTCCCGCCTCGGGCAGTTGATAGCCGATCACGGTGGAGGGGTTGAACGGGTTCGGCATATTCTGGTTCAGATGGAACCGGTCCGGTAGCGGCTTGAGATTGCCGATTTCAGCATGGGCCAATTGGTCGACAGCGCCATCCAGGCCCACCAGCACGCTTTCCGATACCTGAAAGTCGGACGACAACGGCGTTCCGCTCGTCTTGAACACAAGCTCAACGAGCTTGCCGCCGCCGCTGGCGCCCTGGCCGTCGATCTTCACCGCGCCGATATCCACCTGCCCCGGCGTCCGGTTCGACGAAAGAAACAGCGTTTCCTGGCCGGAACCGGATTTCAGCAGGTTTCCTTCCAATTCCTTGGCATTCACGAATTCGTACTTCGCGGGATCGAACTGCAGGGAAATGCCGTACCCCTTCAGGTCGCTGGTCTGCGCCACCGACACGTGCAATTTCAGAACGCCGCTTTCGGGGCCCGGATCGTTCGCGCGTTCCAGCTTCAGTGTTGCATTGGCGTTCCGGCCGCCCGTGATAGTCAAGCCGCGGGTCATGTCGCCGGCCAACGCCGGTCCGATTAACACAAACACCGCACATACGGATGTAATGACGCGAGTCCACATATCTTCCTCTTTTAGTTACGTCACCCGAGCGGTGACGTGTCGAGTACTGCCGACAGCGGTCGGCACCGCACCCGCTCCCGAATTCCATCCGGAGGTGTCCAAGCGCGGGTGCATCGGGGCGTATACGTCTCATAGACTGATGAATATCCGCCCTCCTTCGTGCACAGCTCCACGGGGCTATCGACCGTCGAAAATCCACAATTGGACTGCCAGCGAAGCCTCCGGGTCGTCAGGGTACCGTCGACTACTTTACCTGCCCGACGATCTCCGCATCGAGGATTCGCAACGCTTACTCTTCTGGCCGATACAACGCAGGAATTCAATATAAGACTCAATTTGGCTTCTGGCCGGAAATAATATGAGGCGCGCGTGACTATTTGGTGATACTTCTGTTTGATATTAGTGATTCTTGGTGATTATCGTTTTCTTAATCCCCGATGTATAGAGCGGTTTCGCCGGAAATTAACCCCAAAGACCCTTCGTCGTTCATATCGGTACCGGCGGAACCCGGAATCGTATCCGCGGATGCCGCTTTGGCGTTTTTTTCACGGTCTTTTTACAAGGTCTTTGTCGGATGCATAGGCGAATCGCGCCGCATCCGCGGCCAATCTGCTTGGAGACTCGAGCAGCGAAAGCGCACGGGTGAACAGCAGCGCTCAGATTCCCTCCTGAACCCCCGGCGTCGGCAATGGTCGATCACCAAACGGCTCGCATCCGCTGAAGGTTGGGCGACGATGCACCGTCCGAAGGTATTCAGCCGCACCTGAGCCGCAGCAGTAAGCATGTGTAGGACGAGGGACGAAAGAGACGACGAGGAAGAGCGAGCCGGGTATTGAGGCTGTACCGGAAGAGAGAAACGGAAAGGTAAGGAGGAATGAGAGGTCGTTAACGAGAGGCTTACAGCGATTTTCGTTCATCGCGTGCCGCATCGGTCGACGTGATTCTGTCTTCAGAGCAGCGGCCAGCCCTGCGGTGGGCCTCATAACCGATGGCTTGAGTACCATGTCCACTCCCTCCCTTTCACTTTCGACAATTCGATCGAAAACATCGGACCTGCGTCATTCACGTTAATGCAGACCCGGGCGCGCTCAGACTGTGAGCGGGTTTGAAAGGGTTTGCCGATTCCATCTGATGATTCAGATTTCGGCTACGTTTCGAGATGAAATTATCGAGGCGCAAGCCTTGCGAAACCTTCCAGCCAACAAACAAAGTGGTATCGTCCTGGTACTCTGGCTCCTTTCTTTCGAAACCGTCAGCAGAAAATTCGCCGCGACGAACCTGAAACGACCACCGGCGCATGGCAAATCGCGAACGGGAGTGAGAACTCAAACCGATATTTTCGACCGAACCGCACCATCGCGTCGTATAGACGATATTCCGACGACCGTACGGGGTTTAGCGGCCGAGACCTGACTTGCAGATTGCCATTGGCACAACAGTCTGCGTTAAATCACACACAAATATCGCGCGGGGTCAATTTATAAGGTTTGTCCGGACGTCCTGGATTTGTCCCAGTTTCCAATTTCTGCGGTATGTCGTCGGGCTGTTACCATATTTCTCTTTGAAGACCTTGCTGAAGTTGGATAGAGATCCGAAGCCGCACAGATAAGCGATTTCCGAAATGGAAGCCGTGGTGTTTTTCAGCGCTTCTTCGGCTTTCGCAAGGCGGACATTCCGCAGACTCCTGGTGAATGATTCTCCCAGATGCATCCTGAACAAGGCATATCCGTAGGACTTGGAGAACCTGAAGTGACGTACCACGTCTTCGAATTTCAGATTGGGATTGCTGTGGTTGTCTTCGAGAAACGACTCCAGCCGGCTCTTCCACAGGTCCTG
Organism: Candidatus Latescibacterota bacterium; assembly: GCA_021295655.1. Lineage (GTDB taxonomy): Bacteria > Latescibacterota > UBA2968 > UBA2968 > JAAXHE01. The sequence goes on along the minus strand of JAGWBX010000009.1, from coordinate 84,324 downwards.
CAATGGCATATATTTCCTGATGTTTGCCAGGAATGCATCTCTATCGATCGGCTTGTCAAATACGCTCATGGTAAAGGGCTTGTGCACTTCCTCTCCCGGTTCGAGGGTTCCCAGGCTTGTAACGAGCAGCACCGACGTCTGAATCTCCTCTGCCTTCACACCCTCCAGAAGCGTGATCCCGTCCTGATCCTCTACGCATACCTCCACCACGGCCAGGTCGATCTTCTCTCTCCTCAATATGTCAAGGCCATTCGGTCCGTTTTCCGCGGTGACGATTTCATAGGGTTCGTCTTTCAGGAATGCTGCAAGCTCCGATGTTACCTCCGGGTCCCGGTCCACTATCAGGATTTTCCGTTTGTCCATCACGTTGGATCCCCCTCGACAATCAGAGTTGCCCGACTTCACGCCATACGAATATCCCACGCAAGCGCCCTGGGAATCTCCGGTCAATGCGGTGCACACTAAGAATATCTGCGACGGAAATACGATGTGAAGAACGCAAGTTTGTTCTGGAGTACTAAATTTGTCCCAGTTTCCAATTTCTGCGATATGTGGTCGGATTTCTCCCGAATTTCGCCTTGAATACCTTGCTGAACGTCGATAAAGACGCAAAGCCGCACTGATAGGCGATTTCCGAAACGGAAGCCGTGGTGTTCTTCAGTGCTTCCTCCGCTTTTGCCAGGCGAATTTTCCTGAGACGAACGCTGAATGATTCTCCCAGATGCTGCTTGAACATTCGATAACCGTAGGTTCTGGAGAACCTGAAATGGCGCTCGACGTCCTCAAATCTCAACTCCGGGTTCTTGTAGTTGTCTTCCAGAAATGACTCCAGGCGACGCTTCCACGAGTCCTGCAATGGCAGGGTTCTGTTTATGTTCGCCAGGAATGAATCTCTCTCAATCGGCTTATCAAGCGCGCCAATAGAATAGGCTCTGTGCACGCGCTTTCCCCCCGACGTTGGCGTTCTCACGCTTGTCACGAGCAGCATCTCCGTGCGGATTTCCGCCGCCTTTATCCCCCTCAACAGCGTTGTCCAGTCCTGTTCTTTTACACGTGCTTCAACGACTGCGAGGTCAATATCTCTCCTTCTCAACATCTCGAGTCCTTCTCCACCGTTTTCCGCGGTCACAATCTCGAATGGTTCGTCTTGAAGAAATCTGACGATTTCCGACCTTGCAGCCGACTTACGATCTACCATCAATATCCTGCGCTTATTCATGGGTCCAGTCCCTGGAGAAAATATGGATTTCCTGTATCCACGGCGCACGGATGCACCTGGCACGCACAATTCGAAGGTTCCGGATTGCGGCGGTCTACAACCGGCCGTTACATCGCACGTTCTGATCGCACGCGCCGAAAACGGGAATGAATACAGGTATGGAGGAAGATAATTCGGGAGAGGACGCGGCCTGATCGCCTGCAGAACTACCTGGAGAGGGAGCGAACCGACTGATCTGCGAATGAAGCGACTGCGAGGAAATGGAAAACACCGGGCCCGGTACACTGGCAGTGCTGAGCGCGAAAGCGGGAAATTTGGGAGAAAACGCCATAATCAAGTGTGCGAACCGTTCAGTAAATTGGGGTGGTATCTGGTGTCGTACCGTTCTCGAGAAATCATCTCGAAAACTCGCAGATACGGCACCCAATTTACATAATTATTTGTTTTTACTTCACTTAAAATCAGTTCGCGTTATTGATCTCGGCGATTTCCTCTCGAAGGGGTACAAAATGCGTTGGTTTGGATAACTTCCTGAAGGAATCCGGGTCAAGCCGCGCCATTCAACATCGGACGTGCCTGATTTCCGTCAACTGTTGCGGTTCACACGCCCTTGCCCCGCCCGAAGTTCCAAAAAAAATTCGTACTGAATGATAAGTGTTTGAATAACCAAAACTTATAATTTTCGAGAGTATGCGCAACTTTCCTTAACCCCAATTGAAAAAACAGCAACGCGGCGACGCGACGAAAACCCCTGAAACGGGGCGCAACGTCCGAAAAGGCTGGCACGAAGTACAGGCCGCCCTCCGGAGAAAATATCCACCCTTAGCAGTCCGTTGAAAAAGTCCATCCGGGCTGAGTCCGGTCAGTGACCTTTCCATCCGATACACGTCATCGGTATACGATCAACCGCTCTTTCTCACGCACCCGTTTCCGGCCGTCGTCAGCGGTAACCGTGTAGAGATATACGCCGTTGGCCAGCAGGTGCCCGTCCGCGTCCCGCCCGTCCCATCGGACCTGATTATACCCCGCCCGCCCGGGCGCGCCTTCCAGAATCCGGATCAGTCTTCCCGATATTGTAAAGATGCGGATTACCACCTCAGCGGGCCGGGACAAAATGTACGTAAAGTCCGTGGCCTCGGCGGTGGGATTGGGAACGTTCAGCACCCTTTCGATGGCGAGGTCCGACGACACCTGAAATGCCATGGACTTCTCCGCGGGGCCATTTCCCAGCTGGTCGGTTCCCGAAACCGAAAGCGTGTAGCGGCCGTCGTCCAGCCGTTGAGACCAGGTGAATCCCAATGACGTCCCGTCTTCTTTCCGATCCGACACCCGGTCCGAGGTCAGCACATCGGAGATTTCATCTTCGAGCCCCGAAAGCACGATCCGCACCGAACCGGCGTCTATGCCGCTCGAATCCCGGAACACGGCAAAGAACTTCGGCGTTGAAGGGAGAAAGTCATCCGGTCGGACCTCTCCTGCGGCGTCCAGCGCGACCAGGTCCAGTTCAGGCCCCGTCCGATCGTCGCTGGGATGGACCTCAACGCTCTCGTCGGCTGTGGTCTCTCTCACGAAATGGCTCCCACGACCGGAGAGATCCTCAAGCCGCGCCGTAATGACGTTGGTCCCTGAAAATCTGGCGGTATTCCAGACGAGCGATACCGACGTTGTTTCACCCACGGGCGTTGCTTCGGGAACCGACGCGCGTCCAATCAGCCGTCCGTTTTCGGGCGCGCCGCTGTAAAAGGCGACCACAGCGCCAGGAACCAGATCCAGAGGACCCATGTTCCGGGCCTGAACCGTCAATTGCACGGGATCCAGTTCATCAACTACGAGTGGCGCTGCCTTCAGCCCTGACAGCACAAGATCGGACTGCGGCCGGTAACGGACCTGCCATCCCGTCAATCCTGCCGAAGGCCCCAATGCCTCTCCAAATAACCGGACCCGGACCCGGATACGATTATCCTTGAGGTTGGCCAAGTTGATCTCGCCGTCAGCGCCGAGGCCGGTCCATTCGGCAAGCGGTGCGAATCCTCCCGACGGAGCCTCACCGAGTATATCCACTTCCGCCCGTCCGCCCGCCGCCTCCCGAACGTCGAGCGTGAGTGCGTGCCAGGCGCCGGCCGGACCGATCGGCTCCGACGTCAATGTCCCGTACGGCGGCAGCGTTTTCCCCGCGTAACGGTAAATCATAGGACCGTTGAGCTGGCCCATCCACACCTTGTTGTTGGTCCAGTCGTACTGCCCGGTCAGGATATCGGTTTCGGCCTGGTCGCTTTCGTATTCCTCGATAAATTCTCCGTTCCGGGCGTCAACCACCCGCACCCGATGGGTCAGCCCGGTGCCGAATTCGACCAGATAGAGATACTTTCCGTCCGCGATCACGCCGTCTGTAACCAGATACGCGAACCCGGTCCGGGTTGGCGCAACCGTGAATTCCCGCACCAGGCGCCAGCCTTCCGACGGATCGAAAACCCGCACCGACCATCCCGCGCGCTGCACGCCGTCCACGGCTGCCGCAAGATTGTAGATATAGGCGCCATCCGACGTGATCAGCGAATGCCCGTCAAACACCAGCCCGGTTCGGAACTCCATCAACCCGTCCGGCACCTGAACGCGGTCCACAACCCCCGTTGACGGCGAAATACGCGCCAGTTCACGCCCCCGCCGATTGTCGGCATAGACAAACCCGTCGCCGTGATAGGTTGCGGAAACGCCGAGAACGGGTGTCTCCGCAAGCACGCCCTGATTCTGGCCGGCCCGCGTGCCCCGGAATCCGGTGCCAATCCTTTCGAATATATCCGTCCCCGGATAAACGGCCGTAGGAGAATAGAACCGGTTCACGTAAAGGTAAGCGCCGTCCGTACACAACACGCCCGTGCCCCTGACGCCTTCGGCGGCGAACGCCTCTTCCCGCGTGCCCGCGTTCAATCGCAAGGGCGGCGGATCGAGCACGCGGGAAACCGCGCCCTCAGCCAGTCGAACGTCCGTTGCTTCAGCCCGCTTGAACGCATTGGCGGCGTCCTGGCGCCACAGGACGTCCCGCGCGGGCGCGTTGGGCTGTGCGCTAAAGTCCATGGTGGCGGACCATGCCCCGAATTCGTCACCCTCTCGCACCCGGGTCCGCCAGAAGTACGTCCCTGGAGCCAACGCCGGCATTTTCCACAACACGAGCCCCTCGCGCCCCGCAACGGTTCCGGAACGAATCACGCCCGGACCGTCGAACGCCGGCGAGCCATTCACCTCGAATTCTCCAACTACTTCCACCGCGTCGGTACCCGGGCGCACGGCCAACCGCACCGCCGAAGCAGGTACGACCTGACTCTGCCTTGGCATCGTGGGCACGGCCGATAGCGTTCCGGATACGTCCAGCTCGACCTCAACGTGGTTGTTCGCTTCATTCAATTCGGGAATCTCATCGTCAGGATCCACCGTCAGCGCCAGCAGGTGTCTCCCGGACCGGCCGGCCAACGGCCACATCACCGCTGTGCTGTCCCCATGGCCGAAGGCCGGAAACACGCCTGCAAACAGGGTATCTACCTCGCCCCGGTCCAGATTGCGGTCCACCAGAACAACCGCGGGCCCCGAGCGCGGGGCAATCCCGGCGTTTTCTATCCGGATTGCGATCCGGACCGAATCTTCCACGGTCAACGGACCGGTCCGCAACACGCTCAGACTTCCGGAATCCAGTGCAAAGTCGGGGTTTGGCAATATGGCAAGCTGCTGTGCGGGATCGCCAATCAACTGTATGCCAAGGGTAAGCGTTTTCAACTCAGGGAAACGCGTGTCCAGCGCCGCCTTTGACACCGCCAGACCGGCGCCGAATTCACGGACGCCGTCTCTGAAGAACGCTGCAAACAGACGGTCGTTCAGGAAATCGTTGGTAATGACAGCCGCAAGCGCTGAAGCCGAGATATACGCGATGGCGCCGCCGTCCGCCTTACGAGTCATTTCCTCTGCCAGGCACGTGAACCTCGGATCCGAGAACTGTCCGTTCAGGCAGGACAGGGCCACCACAATCGGCAATCGGTCCGCATTGACGATCTGACGCATATAGTTATAGCTTACTCTTTGCGAACTTCCTCTCAAGAACCGCGCCATTCCCGAAACGCTTCCATGACCGAGGAAATTTACCAGCAGCCGCCCCTCGTTGATCTGCCGGATGACTTCGCCCGTGTCCTCATTGGGTTCAGGCCCGGTATCCTCATCGTTGTAAACCTTGAAGGATTCCAGCCCGAGCGGCTCGGTGTAGTTTGCCGACAACCGGTCGCTGGGGGACGTGAAGATCGACAATGGATCGTGGTTGGCCATAAACAGCGCCCTGTCCCGCCACCGGTCGTGCGGCGCCTGATCATAGGCTATGATTTTACGGACCAGGGCCACGGCCCCCCGTCGGGTAGCCACCGGAAGCCGGCCCACGAAAATATCCTGGAACAGATCGTCCTCAGAACCCGCCACGGCGCCGAAAAAGTGATCCGTATAGGTCAGCCCCCTTCTCACGGACTGAAAGGGAAGCGAGGGAACAACGGCCATATCCACGTGCCGCTCTACGACGGATGGGTCAAAGTTGCGCCGGTAATCGAAACTGTCCGGGCCGAATAACAGGAGATAGGTGGGTCGCCGCGTCCAGTTTTCGAAGGCGTACCGCATAAATCGGCGGATTGCCCGCGGCTCGAACTGCCCGAATGAGAATGCGTCGTAGATATCCATAACGTCCACAACCTGAACCTGCAATCCCCGTCCGCGCCGGTGATCGGCCAGACGCTCTGCCGCCTCGCGAAACCGAGGATGGACGACGATTACGTAGTCGGCGCCCTCATGTCCGAATGCCGGCGCCCTGGCCGCCTCCCCGGCGGGCGCCCGTTGAATGGCGTCCGAATCCATCGCGACGAATCGTCCGGAGACAGCCGGCAGTTCGAAGCGGGCCTGAAATCCCGCATCGCGTGGCGTCACCTCTACATCCAGGATCCTCCGGGATCCTGAGACGTCGTAGATGGACACGTCGGCATCCCGAAAACCGGATATTGAGAATGTACGGCCTTCACCGGTTTCATCCGGCGCGAACGCCAGCTTGCCTTCAACGCATTCAAACCGCCTGGAATATGCAACCTCAACCCAGTTGAGAAACACATGTTCGATGTAGTCGGCCGGAAAATCGGCGGCTCCCGGCGTCGCGAGCGTCACCCGGGTCGTGTCGCCGAGTTCCGACACCGGCGCCGCCCCTTCGGCGACGAACGCGCGCTTCCCGTCCCACCGGTCGTCGGCCACAACCGTGCCGCCGGAAAGCCGGACGACCGTTCGATGATCGGGTTCGAACAATCGCCTGAAGGTCAATCCGTGCATCCCCACGCGGATGCGGGCCGTGTTTCCAGGAGTTCGGTCCAGGTCGGGCAATGCAACGGGTACGGTCACGGGATACTCGCCCACGTTCTGAAAACCCGTACCCGGCCTTCCCGGGGAGCCGGTTCGCCCCCAGTACCAGTGGTCGCGATTCGCATCGGGAGATTGTCCAAGCGGATCGTAAAGCGAGTCCACCTCGGCATGCGCCCTGTGCGTGAACAGGTTGACCGTTGGGTACCCGCTCCCGGGCGACCCATCCACCTCCTCGAAACGCCGGCCGGGTCTCCCCTCAAGCGTAAGCCAATACACCTGTTCCCGTCCCAGCTCATGCTCGAAATTGCGATCCGGCGCCCGTCTGTACTCGCCGTAGAATATTGCGCCCTCTCCCTCGCCCAGCACACCGTCTCCATCGTCCCGCACGTCAACCGGTACCTCCTGACCGTTCAGAAAGACCTTCAATCGCTCCAGGTCCCCAGCCTGAAGGGCAATGCCCGCATCGGCGAACCAGTCCGCATCCAGCCGGTACAGCCCGTCATCCCGTATCCGGATTTTGTGGTAGTCGGCCGCCGGGTCCAGGTCTTCCGAGATCCGCGGCTTTCGAAGCCCGTCGCCCTGCTCGATCCGGCCCCTCCAGGGCCGCGCCTGATCCGCGTTCAACAATGACGTCTCGTAGAATTCCTCGAATCCACCGCCGACGCCTTCATCCGAAGGCGAAACCCCAATGGAGCGCTCGTCACGCACGAACCGAACCCTCACCCGGAGCCTGCTGGCGATGAGAAGCTGCTGCCGCGCCGGGTTGTATTGTATCGGCCTCAATGAAATCCCGGCCACCCGCTGATCCCGTATGACGCCGATGCGCGTAACCACGGCCTGCTGCGCGGGATAGAGGCCATCGGCGGCGTAAAAATCCGCGTCCGGCTCGTAGACCTCAACCGCCGTCCCGAACGCCCCCCGGCCCGCGGACCGGGGCTGCGGCGCCGGCATCAGCAGCACCCCCGAAACCTCGTCGAACTCCGCCTCTACAACCGTAACCGAAACTCGCGCACCGAATGGCACACCCAGCAGCGTCCCGCGCACGGGCACCGCCGGACGCCCGGGTTCGGGCAGCCACATTCCCCCGGGCAATTGAACCTGGGTGTAGGCGACGCCCTCAAGATGGACGGTTCGAAGCTGATAGTCCGATCCGTCGACCTCGATCTCGACGCCGTCCGCTCCCGTCCACACCAGTCTCGGCTCGCCTCCGTATGCCCCGGACGTCCGATCCGGAATCACGAGCATCAGAGCGCAAAACACACAAATAAGACGTGGGACCATGTTCTTTACCTTCGTTCGTTCCGGGCGTGCAATTTGCGGATCCCGCTACGGTCCAATATCACCACGCGGTCATGGGGACCCGTTTCGAGTACAATCTCGGCCTGTCCGGGGCCGTGAAACCTGGATTCGCCCCACGGCTTCCTGATGACCCCGGGGCGCAGATGCCTGCCGTTTGCCCCGTATAGCAATCTGGCGTCCGCCTGACCATGCGCTGAGAAATAACCGCCGTTCCTGATGTCGATCCGCCAGTGCGTCGGTCCCAGCCGCGCGATCTCGGTTTCAATTCCGCCGGGATCCGTAAGCCAGCAATGGTTCACGGCAACCACCGGCGTTTCAACGCCGGTGCGGACCGCCAGCGCATTGCTTAACCCGAATGCGTACAACGGAATTTCTCCGAGGCTGCCCGGCGGACTCAGGGCTGAAGGCACGTTGAGTACGTAAAGTGATCCTCTGTTTTCCTTCGCGAGCGGCGCCAGCGAATTCAGGACGTTTTCGCTCAGGACGGAAGCTTCGCGCCAGAACCATCCCTCGCGGGCAAGCACCAGGCCATAATAACCGATGAACATTGCCAGCAGCAGGTTCCTGCAACCCAGGACGGCCCGCCGATCCGGCTGCCAGGCCGCCCAGACATTCGCAACCGCAATGCAGAAGAACACGGAAGGCAGGTAGAGATACCACCGGTGAATCCTTCCCAGAACGGGCACCAGGCTGGCCAGGGTCATCCCGCCGAGGTACAACGTGTCCCGAAGCACCTCGCGCGGCCGTCCGGACAACCAGAACACGACGGCGGTCGCCGCCAGCAGAACAGCGCCGAAAAGCCGGAAATCCGTCATCCCCATTTTCGCACCTGACTTGAGTACGTCCAGGCCAAGCCCGAGCGGCGTCAGGTTCCGGTCCGGAATCCCGGAGAGTATCCCGCCCAGAACGATCCAGCGCGCACACAGGTAGATTCCCATGGCTGTGGCACAGCACACGAGCGCCCTGCGCGCCGCTGCGGACCGGACCGTCCTGTCATGGCGGAACAGGATCAGCAACACGACCGGCAGGGACAACGCCATTTCCTTCGAAAGAAACGCCAGCAGGGAACACAGGCCCGCACTCGCCAGCAGACCCGGAGACGGGCGTTCCCGGTAGGCCAGGAACAGGAGCAGCGCAGACAGATAGAACAGCGCACAGACGGAGTCCGTGCGGCCCACGATCCAGAATATGGTATCGACGTGGACGGGCAACGCGAAGAAAAGAAAGAGCGCAGTCCAGGCGGCCAATGCCCCGTTCAGCAGGCGCCGCGCCAGCAGATAGACCAGAATTCCGCAAAAACAGTGGATCAATACGTTGACCACGTGGTGTGGAAGCGGATCGTATTCCGCCAGCAGGAAGGTGCCGTAAAGCGTCAGGGCGACAACCGGACGATAATATCCGCCGGCGCCCGCGAGCCCCGTCCAGCTGGTGGTGAGAATCGACCCCGGTCCCTCCTCGCACAAACGGACGTGCCCCCAGTCGTCGTCCAGCAGTGACACGTCCGAAGAAAGCCAGACAAGGAGAAGGGCGGCCAACCCGAACACCACGCCACCCGTACAGATCCATCCGATGGAACCGTGGTCCCGCAAGGCGACTCCAAAATAAAAAAACCGGCGTACGGCCAGCCCCGTCCATTCCGGCAAGCGGGTTCGGACGGTCTAACGCCAGTTGACGAATTCACGTATGTCGGATCGCGTATCGTGCGCCGGCGTGCTCGCGCCGGCTTCTACCCTGACCCTGGCGCGTGAACGCCAGGGAAGATCTGACCTCTGGCTAGGATTCGAAATAGTTGATTATGCGCCGGAGGGTGTTGTCGAGGCTCATTTTCGGCTCGTAGTCCACGAACGATCTGATTTTGGAGAGATCCGGCACCCGATAGTTGAGGTCTTCGTACGATCCCTTTGCGAATGCCTTGTCGTAAGGTACGAATTCAATCGGCGCATCGCTTTCCGTCAGTGACTTGACCTTATGCGCCAGATTGACGATGCTGGTCTCGTTGGTCTCGACGTTTCCGCCCAGGTTGAAGATTTCACCGGGCGTATCGGGATGTTCGGCCAGCGCAACCAGGCCGTCGAGAGCGTCTTCGATATCCGTAAAGCAGCGCCGTTGTTCCCCGTCGCCGTACACGGTAATGGGATGGCCCAGGAGCGCCTGCTTTACCATTCGCGGTACGACCATACCGTAGTCGCCCGTCTGCCTCGGGCCAATGACGTTGAAGAACCGCACAATGAGCATCGGCAGTTTCTTTTCACGCCAATACGAAAGGCCCAGCATCTCGTCCACCGCCTTTGTCGTGGAATAGATCCAGCGGTCGACGGTAATGGGCCCCAGCAGCCGATCGTCGTTTTCCTGGAAGGAAACCTTGCCGTTCTTCTTGCCGTACACCTCGGACGTCGACGCGAGCATGACGCGCTTCTTGTCCTTATTGGCGAGTTCAAGGACAATTTCGGTGCCCCGGATATTGGTTGTCAGGGAGTGCAGCGGATTGTCAATGATGTAGTTCACGCCAACCGCGGCGGCCAGGTGATAGATGGTATCGCACCATTCCACCAGTGGACGCAGCGTCTCCGATTCCAGTATCGTGCCAACCTTGATGTTGAACCGCGGGTTGGACTCCAGGTGGTGGATATTATTGTAGTCTCCGGTGGAAAGATCGTCGAGTACGGCAACTTCGTCGCCGCGCCTCAAATGCCGTTCGGCCAGATGTGATCCAATAAACCCCGCCCCGCCGGTAATCAACACCTTCATGCGTACTTCCCTTCCCAGCAGTCACCCGGAGAACCGCCTCCGGTCCGCTTGTTTTCGGATAGCTTACGATAGAGGTGGCTGAAATCTTCCGCCAATCTTGTCATTCCGTACGATTCAACGATTTCGCGCCGCACTTCAGCGGATATCTCCCGCCGCTCCCGTAACACCCGCTGAATCCCTGCGGCAAGCGCCCTGGCGTTGTCGGGCGCAACCATCAGGCCAATCCGTTCGCTCCGAAGCAAATCGGGCACGCCGCCTACCCGGGTGGCAACCACGTAACATCCGGATGCCACCGACTCCAGCAGCGCAACCGGAAGGCCCTCGTGACGTGAAGAAAGCACCGACAGATCGAGGGAACCGTAGATCCGCGCCATGTCGTTGCGAAAACCCGTAAACCGGACCCTGCCGCTGAGTTTTCGTTCACGCGCCAGGGACTCGAGTGCGCCACGCAACTCTCCGTCGCCAATCACGACGAACCGGACGTCCGGCAATGCCGCGGCCACCTGTTCGGCCGCGGACAGGAAGACGTCGACGCCCTTGATAGGCACAAGCCGCGCCACAATACCCACAAGCCTCGTCGAAGCGCCGAAACCCAGTTCCTCGCGGAAACCCGCGTCGCCCCTCCGCTGATTCACAAACGGATCCAGATCCACACCTAACGGAACGGTGCGAATACGGGACGGCGCCGCGATTCGATCGGCCAGGAGTTCATCGCGTTGCAGTGCCGAGACGGCAACCAGGACATCGGTGCGGCGGGCGAGCAGCCTCTCTACAAGCACGATCAGGCGGGTCTTCCAGGCCGAAAAATAGCCTTTGAAGACAAGACCGTGAAACGTATGCAGCGTTACCGGTACGCCAGCCAGCCATGCCGCAATACGGCCTACCACGCCTGCTTTCGACTTGTGGGTGTGTACAATCTCCGGGCGAACACGTCTCAATAGCCGATAAAGCGCGATGAGTACCCTGAAATCGCGAATCGGTACAATCGCGCGGCTGAACCCACACAACTCCAGGGGCCGAATTCCGGAACGACGGATAACGTCATCCATTTCGGCTTCGCCGGACGCGACCTGACCCTTGACCACCGTGGAGCGATAACCCCTGGACTCCAGCGCCCTGGAAAGAAAGAGCAGATAGGGCGTAGGGCCGCCAACGTTCAGACGATCGATAATTTGAACCAGTTGAATCGGCGTTTGCACGCGGGAAGGATTCGCCGGCGCGCCGACGCCACGGGTGGAACCACCGCGAACGGGACGGATAAACGGGCTCCAACGCCGGAATCAGTGTCTCAAATATAAACACCCTGTGATAAACCGGCAATGCAAAAGTTATTTTGCAACTATAAGTGAATCGAATAGATGCGTGCGACCGCCTCCGGCAATGAACGCGAGATTCCCCGGCGGGTGCGGTTTTTCGTCTGAACCCGGAACCTGTTTCACCATGTCCGCTCAGGCCTGAGACCGTGCTGCCGAATTCAGGATCTGCAACAGCCTCCGGCTGCTTCGATTCAGGGAATAACACCTTTCCATCTTTGCCCGTCCGGCCTTACCCAACCGATGCCGAAGCGCCCGATCCTGAATCAGTCGATCCAGACAGGACACCCATTCATCGTGAGTGCCTGCACAGAAGCCGTTGACGCCGTCTTCCACGATTTCACGGTTAATGCCCACCGGGCTGCTCACGGCAGGAATACCCATCGAGAGGTATTGCAGAAGCTTGTACCCGCCCTTTCCCCGGGTCCACGAATCGTCGGTCAACGGCATCAGCCCGATATCGAAGCCGCGCAGGTCCTGAATCTCGGTCTCCAGGGACCATGGCCGCCATTCCATCGGCACGGCATCCGTGTCGAAACCCCCCTCGCCAATCAGACAGAGCCGGAGATGGCGGTGCCGGACGCCCAATTCGGTCAGGGGCCCCCGGATCAGTTCCAGATACGGGGCGGACGTGTAGCTGCCAATCCATCCAAGAACCACGCCGTTGCGTTCCTCGACCGCTTTGCCGGGTGAGTACCGCTCCGTGTCGATCGGCCCGGTGATGATCGACACCCTGGGGCAGTACCGTTCGGCATACCCGGCTGTGTAGGGGTTTTCGACGATAGCCCCGGATGCCGCCCGAAGCATCCTTGCCAACGCGCGCGCGTGGTGCCACGTTCGCAGCCGCGACATCCAGTCTTCTCCGGGCGCCTCGGTGGTAAAGATCGCGTCGTCGAAATCGAAGATGACCTTCCTTGAAAAGAGCCGCAACATCCAGGCGACCGGCGCACTGAAAAAAACCCGCTGTACAAACACAACGTCGTACCGGGGCGCCCGCCAAAGCGTGTGCAACCCCGCCAGGAGCGAACGCCACCACACCCAGCCATAGTGGATCAGGCGCCCGACTCCTCTCCTTGAGTATGTCCAGGTGGATGTCCGATCGGGCAATACAACCGATACGCCGGCCTGCACGCCATTGGCTTCAAGGAAGGGGAGATAATCGAATACACGTGTACGGCTGGCGGCAAACCGGGGCCCGGTGAGCGCGACAAAAAGAACTCTCAAGGCGGGAGGACTCCTTCAATATAAACACAGGATTTCAGGGAATCAATGGAAAATGGCGGGTTTACGGGGAACCCCGAAATCAGGTAGCAAGCCACGATTCCGGAGGTTCCCGATCGAGAAGATCGAACAGCTTTCGATTTTCTTCGTGGTAAAGTCCGTGCAGATGCTGAAGGACCGGCTCGCCGGGAAGATAGTCGCTTTCCGGCAGAAGGCGCCCCAGAACGCTTGTCAACGGAGACAGGAACGGGAAATAATATCGGGCGATCAGGTGTAATTTACAGGCGTCGAATCGATTGACCTTCTGCGCCAATCCCGAAAACCGGAACGCGTCGTCGATATCCAGAAACGCACAGACCTTCTGCAGGCCTTCGTTCGGCCGCTGCACGATATCCTCTTCAAAAAAAAGGACCAGAATCTGATCCCGTTTGAACAGGTTCAGATAGGCGGTGAGCAACGTGAAGAACCGCCCCACCTCGAAGACACCGAACCCATCCAGCAGGGCGGATTTCCCGCCTGCCAACAGGTCGTCCATTCGATGCAGCGGAGAAATCCTGCCGGTTCTGATCAGATGCTTTACCGCCGAGACCGCCCGGTCCACCGGATTCTTGAGGGTAACGATCAGTTTCACATGGGGCAGATGTCTGTGGATATGCCGGTGCACATCCGACAAGTGACCTTCACCTCCCCGTCCGTCAGCCCAGAAATAGTCCGGTGTTTTCTCGCCCACCCGGTTTCTGTCTTCCGCCCCTGCGAAATGACGGACATACCAATCAATCCCCTTTTCGTAGTTCCCGGCCTTGTCGAAGAAGTGGATCTCCCGATCGGGCATGTACACCTCCGGATGCTGTCGCAGCATGGCGGCCAGCCACGTCGTTCCGCATTTCTGGGCGCCTATAATCAGGAAATCCGGCAGTCGAGCCATGTTCGCATCTTTCCAGCCCGTTGAAAAAGTCCATCCGGGCTGCCTGCCTGTGCGGTGCACGCAGACAGGCGTCCGGCCCCTGTGGCCGTATTCGCCGAATCCCCCGATTCGACGCGGTCGCGCGCCTTGTCTACGGCCACAATGACTCGGCCTCGCCTGCAGAGCGACTTTTTCAACGGACTGTTAACGCCGGACCAATCCGGCCAGACGCATCGCCTCAGCGGCGGTCTCTTTCGAAAATAAACGGAAAGCGAGCGGGTAGGCAAACGCCCCAGCAACCACACAGGACGCGATCAACGCGGAATCGGGAAGTACGCCAATCAGGAGCCACTTGTAGCCGGCCACCACCCCGGCCATCAGTGCGCTGCCCAGCGCGGCGGGATACAACGCCTTAAGGTATTCACCAAAGGAAATTCGCGCCAGCCGGTTCACAATTCCCTGAGAGGCCACGGTCAGGACCAGCACGCCGAGGCTTAGCGCCAGCGCGGCTCCCGTTATCCCCCCGGTGATGCCGAACCACAGGACCGCGAGCATAAAGATGGCGCCTGCGATGTTCCATATCAGCGCAAGCCCGGTACGGCCCAGGGCGGAAAAGACCAGCCCGGCGGGAGACGCGATAGAACGAAGCGCTCCGGCCGGACTGAGTACCTGAAGTACGACCGCCGCGGGGGCCATCTCCGGCTTGAACAGCAAAACGACCCCGGGATGCGCCAGAAGGAAAAATCCCGCCATAACCGGGAACACGAGCACGGCGACGTACTTCACAGTGGAGAGATAGGCCCGGCCAAGCCGGACGACGTCATCCTGAAGCGCGGAGAAAGCCGGAAAGGTCACTTTTGCAACGGCCTGAACCACGCGGGTCTGCGGAAATGCGATGAGGCGGTACGCCAGTCCGTAGTAGCCGAGCGCCTCGATCCCGAGGAATCTGCCGATTAGAAGATAGTCCAGGTTCTGCTGGACATAGCCCACCAGCCTTGAACCCGTCCACTTGCCACCGAACCCGAGCAATACCCGAACGTCCGCGACGTTGAAGGAACGGACCGGGTTGACGGGGCAGAAAATCCAGGGACCTAAACCAAGCACGGCATGGCGGACCACAAAGGCCCAGACGAGACTCCACACCTCGAATCCCGACAGGGCCAGCGACGCCATTGTAATTCCGCTCGAAAACGCCGCACAAACATCCAGTATTGCCAATTGTCCGAAACGAAAGGTGCGCTCCATCTGCGCCCGGGGAACGGTTCCGATGCCCGCGAATACCAGCACCGACGCCATTGCCGGAAGCACAGCCGAAACCTGTGGGTCATCAAAAAAAAGTCCGCCCCAGAAGCGGGCGGTCAGATAGAGGAGGACGGCCAGCGGACACGAGATGATCAGGCCCATCCAGAGCGCCGCGGTCAGATGCGCTTCACGCGCGTCGCGTTTCTGAATGAGCGCTCTCCCGAGACCCATTTCAGAGGCCAGTATGCCCACCCCGACAATCGTGGCTGCGGCGACTTCCGTACCGAACGCCCGGGACGGTTCGCTCAGATGCCGCACGACCAACCCCAGCGCACCCACCTGAATCAGATAGCCGGCGCCCTGCGCCAGGCCGGTCCAGGAGAACCCCCGGACGGTTGTGCGGCGCAGGTCGGTCATCCGGCGGCTCCATTATGCGGTCTCCACGCGGGCCAACCGGACGCCGGTCCATACCGCTGCCGCGATCACACAAACAAGAATTGTAAGGAAAATTTCCACCGGCACCACAGCCGCAATGATTCCGCACAGGGCCAGAAGCCCGCCCGCAAGATGAATACGCCGAACCGCGCCCCCGACCGTATATCCCATTCTGACCAGCCGCTGCGCGACGTGATCCCGGCTGGCCCTCATCACGGGCAGGCCCTTCTTCTTTCTCACGATACACAGGAAAACGGCTTCGAAACAGGGTACCCCCAGCACCAGAATCGTACAGAGTTCACCCTGCACGCCCGGCATCGCCCTGGAGATCTCCACCGACATCGCGCCGAGCACAAATCCTGCAAACAAACTGCCGGCGTCGCCCATATAGACCCGGGCGGGATGGGCATTGTAAACCAGAAACCCCAGAAAACCTCCCGCCAGGCTGGCGCCCAGTATCACAACCGGCGCCGCGCCGCCGACCAGCCCCAGACCCGCCAGACCGATCGCAGCAATGGCGCCGGCGCCCGCGGACAGACCGTCCATCATGTCGAGCACGTTAAACGCGTTGCACATCCAGACCAGCCATACACCGGTCAGTACGGCGTCGGCGACGGTACTCCCGGTTGTGTCGAATCGAAGCCCGCTTCCTACCGCAATGACCACCGTGAAGATCTGAAAGCCGAGCTTTTGAAAGGGGGATAGCGGCCATTTGTCGTCGAAGAACCCGATGGCGCCCATTCCAAGCGCGCCGATCCACAGGCCAACGGGAAACGACAGCGGCGCAAAGGGAAGCAACAGCAGGGTGGCGATTGCGATGGCCACGCCGCCGACGGGAGGAACCGACTCCGCACCGTTTCCGCCACCGAATTTCAACCACGAGGCGCGCAGCGCGGCGGCACGAAGAAGAGGTGTCAACAAGAGGGCGCTTCCGAACCCGAATGCAAGGAATAGAGCGGAGGACAGCACGGCGTTCTTTCTAATTGCGAGCGGGATCGGCGCTGGCGTCCCGGCAGCCGGGTTGAAAGCTCCGGACAGCGTCGATAACCTGCGCCACGTCTTTGTCGGCCATGGCCGGATAGAGCGGGAGCGTCACCAGTTCACGCCACACCGACTCGGTTACCGGCAGCGCGCGACGATGGGGTTCGTGGATCGGGTAGAGATGGTTCGGATAATAGTGTACGCTGGAATCGACGCCCCGACCGTGCAGATGGGCGACCAGATTGTCTCTGTCCGCCACGCGGGGAACGTAGGCGTGGAAAGCGCTGCGTGCGTACGGCGCGATCCCCGGGGTCCGAAGCCACGCCAGGTCGGAAAACGCCTTGTTGTACTGCAGCACGATTTCCCGCCGCTGGGCGTTGGCCGCCTCGAGCCTCCCGAGTTGGACCAGTCCGATCGCCGCATTCAGATCGTTCATATAGAACTTGTGACCCACTTCGGTCACTTCGTACAGCCAGCGTTTCTGTTGCGGCCCTGCCGTGAACCGGTCCCAGGTGCCCTGCGGGATGCCCATCCAGCTGAGCCGTTTGAGTCGCTCGGCCAGCTGCGCATCGCTGGTGGTCAGCATACCGCCATCGCAGGTCGTCAGGTTCTTCTGCGCCTGGAAACTGAAACACCCGATGGTCCCCAATCCACCAACCATCCGGCCTTTGTACCGGGCGCCGCAGGCGTGGGCCGCATCCTCCACAACCGGAATTTCACGGGACGCGGCGATCTCCAGAATCGGATCCATGTCGCAGGGGTGGCCGCTGTGATGCACAACCATTATTGCAGCCGTTCTGTCCGAAATCCGCCGCGCAACGCATTCCGGATCCAGGTTCAATGTTACGGGATCGATGTCGCAAAAAACGGGTGTGGCCCCGTTCTGCAGAATGGCATGGTTGGTGGCGACGAAGGTCATGGACGTGGTGATGACCTCGCGGCCCTCCACACCCAGCACCTTGAGCGCAAGCAGCAATGCAGACGAGCACGAATTCACGCTGACTGCAAATGACGTCCCGACGTACTCGGCGAACCGTTTTTCAAAGGCCGCGGCCTTCGTGCCTGCTCCAACCCAGCCGGACAGCATCACCTCCCGAACCGCCGCTACTTCCTCTTCGTCGAAACAGGCCCGCCAGATGGGAATCATGAAATCTCCTTCGGCCCCGCACATTCCAACCGGGTACCGAAGCC
The DNA here is from genome assembly GCA_021295655.1 of Candidatus Latescibacterota bacterium. Classification (GTDB taxonomy): domain Bacteria; phylum Latescibacterota; class UBA2968; order UBA2968; genus JAAXHE01. The sequence continues at coordinate 66,401 of JAGWBX010000009.1, read as the reverse complement.
GCCGCGACCCTTAACGCCCCGGGTCAGGACCCGTCTGTACGCCTTAAGCCTCGGCCCGGCTTCCTTCCGGAATCCGGGCAATAAAAACAGACCTCCCCAGAGCAGCGTTCTTAAAACCATCTCCGGAAACGTCAGTGCAGCCAGAAGGCTGCCCGCATGATGACCCAGGTGTTTTTTCATTACATAGAGATGACTCGCCACGCCCTCCACCAGCATCCGTTCCAGCGCCTTCTTTGAACTCTCACCTCCCGCATGGAATGCGCAAGCCTCCGGCAGATAGGCCACGGACCACCCGGCCTTAGCAAGCCTGAGGCAGAGGTCAACGTCTTCGTAATACATGAAGATCGCGTCGTCCATGCCGCCGATCGCGCCGAAAGCGCTGCGACGCATCAGGAAACAGGCGCCCGTCACCCAGCCGACCGAAGTCGGCCCTCGTGAGGCCCGGCTGCCGAATTTAAGAAATGGAAATACAAGATGCAACAGGAATTTACGGCAGATTTCGCCAGCCAGTCGGGGCGCCCTGCCGAAGGACCGTTGCGCATGACCTCGCTCGTCGACGAGCCGCGGCCCCACCGCGCCGACACGGTCATTGGCTTCAAGATAATCCAACAGGCGTTCAACCGCATCAGGCGACACGATCACGTCCGGGTTCAGAACGAGAACATATGGAGCGACGGAGACTCCCACCCCCCGGTTGACGCCACCGCCAAACCCGACGTTCCCTCCCGTCTCAACCAGCCTCACACCGTTGCCAGAGGTGTCCAGCGCGTCAGGACTGCCGTCCGACGACGCATTGTCCACCACAACCACGTCCAGCGACAGACGCTCCTTTACTTCCATGAGGCACGCGACGCACCGGAGGAGGTCGTCACCCGCGTTCCAGTTCACCACCACCGCCGTCACCGCCGGTTTCATCTGTGTCTCCATCCAAACGGGCCAGAATGCCGAGAAAACACGCATGCCAGAAAATCAACCGGTTGCCCATCATCGTATTGTCGGTCATAATATACACGAGCAGCGCAACGTAGACCGCAAGAAACGCAACGCAAAACCCTTTCAGTTGCGGATCGTCCGTGCGGCGAAACATGCCGTAGGCGATCCGCAGCCCCCTGAGAAATATCCAAAGGAAGGCGATTACGCCCAGAATTCCCATGCGCATCATGAGCGTCAGATAGGTATTGTCTACGCCTCCTGACGTAAATACGTAGGGCCGGGAATACTCGTCGACCCTCAGATAGGAAATCGTGGTTCCGTGTCCTCCACCCAGCACCGGCCGCTGCCATATCTTCTCCAGGGCCAGCGCATAGGCCAGCAGACGCCCCTGGATCTCCAGGTCACCCTCGGTTACCGTGCGCCGTAAGCGATGAGCTGCGATATCCTCAACGCCCGCGCCGGTGAATTCCTGGAAGTAGTAGCCCAGGCCCAGCAGCAAGACGGGAATCAGCATCAATATCAGAAGCCGTCGTCCGCGATGCCGCCCACGGTCCAGCAGAACCAGACCGCCCACGCAGAACAGTCCGAACAACAGGCTGCCCCACATCGCGCGTCCCATCGTGACAACCAGCGCAAGACCGATGGGAACCAGAAGAAATCCGCCGATCGTGCGCCGAACCGGCGACGTGTCGTACAGAAATGCCGCAGCGAGAACCAGAACAACCATAGGCAGCAGCAGCCCCTCCCGCCTGGCCACCCGGTAGAACGCGCCGGCATACGAGAGATCGACGGTCCGGACGAATTCAATCAGGTACTCCACCCCTACGACGGCCGCCGAGATCACCAGCACGGCCAGAAACATCCCGCGCCGGCGCAGATCGAAAAACCCTGTTACAACGAAAAACAGCACGTAGTAAAGCGGATATCGTACGTCCCGCATCACCTGTCGAACGTCCTGTCCGTAAAACAGACCCAGCGCGATCGATGCCACCACCAGCCCGAGAAAAACCAGCATCGGACGATCCAGCCGGGTGCGCCGCCAGCCCAGCCTCCGTTCCTGCAACCAGGCGACAAACGCCATACCCCATACCACCATAAACAGCGCCTCGCAGAAGTGCAGATTCCCGGGTAACATCAAGTGGTCTTCATAAAACTCGGAGGAGATTACGGAGGCGATAAAGCAGAGATACAGGAGTGCAGAGGTTACCGACGTCAAAAGAGCGATTCCGGAAACCACGATCAGGCTGACCGTGATTACCGGGATGATCTCGCCGAAGTGCCAGACGGGCAGCGCGATCAGCGCGACTTGCGCGAGGCATACGGCCGGAATCAGCCACCGTTCGCGCATCCGCACGGTTAATCCGCCCGTTTCCATTGCCATCGGTCCCTTTCACTCAGAAAAAATTGAGGTCCAGCGTTATGCGCCAGTCGTGATTGCTACCGTCTCCGCGTTCTCCGGCCCGCAAGGATACGTTGCTCTCACGCGTCAGCCGGTAGGTTGTGGAAAGAACGAGATCGGAGACCGGCTCGAAAACCAGTTCCGCATCGATTTGCGTCCGTTTTTCCACCGTTCCGCTCAAGAATTCCCGTACAGCAGGGTCTTCCGGACGTCGTCCCTGTCGCGCATCTCCCCCCACGTTCGTCAGTGTGCCGTCCGAATTATCGATATTCTCTCCAAGTCGCGTCCTTTCGAGCCTGAGCGCCGCAGAAACCGATGGAGAAAACCGGTGCGACAGCCGGGTCCGGATCCGATCCGAATTCGGGCCGGTCGGATAACCCAGGAGCGCGTCGAAATGCGTGAACGCGTTGATGTTGAATCTGTGCGAGTACACGAACGGTTCGATATGAACGAACTCGGCTCGAAGATCCGTATCCGGCAGCCCGAACGCATCCACCCAGAACACGCCCGCCTGTACCGCGAGCTTATTGGAGAAGTCGCCGGGGCTGAACTTTCTCAAGTCATCCATGAATAACGCCAGGTAGGTCTGTATTCGTCTGGCGGGCCTGAGGGAAATATCCAGCCCCACGGCCAGATTGTCCCTGTCCCCCACCGCCATCTGAGCGGCGGTCAGTACCGAAGCGGGAGACGCATACAGAAACTCGAAGTCCCGGTCTCCGTATATCACCGCCTCCTGGAATCCCAGACGGACGCGCGGAGTGACGTGGACCTCCACGCGGTGGGCGGCAATCGCTTTGGAACGGAGAAACGTGCGGCGGTGACCGTTGTCAAACAGCGTGCGGGAGGGGTCGATAAGACCCGAATCGGCTTCCAGGAATCCGAGAACGTGGATGAAACGCACCCGCCGGTACGCCGTCCGGAATCGAGCCATCCCGAAAGTCGGCGCGAAAGGCGCCAGGAGCAGGTTGCCGCTCCTGCCGGGGCCCCAGTCCAGGCTGCCCTTTGCGGCATCCGCGGTGAACCAGCGCGTTGCCCATACAAGCTGATAGGTCGCTTCGCGAAAGTCCGCCGCCTTTCCCTTGAATTGTACCAGTTCGATAGGCCGGGCCAGTACGTCCGCCCTGGTCAGACGGGGCAGGGTACTCCATTCCCTGGCTTCGAAGTGGCGCGCGCGAAAACCGATTCGGTCTCCAAGCGTGCCGCGGACAATCGCGCCGATGTGCGTTTGCGAAACCGTTTCCCTCTCCCTGACCTCACCCCGAAGCAGAATCAATCGCTGCCGGACGAGCGCGTCGACTGCGAACGATGCAGACGTATCCCGCCATGAATAAAGTGCGCCCGCCAACCGCTCGAGCGCGCGGATTTCGGCGCCGGGCAGGGCATGGCCCAACCGTACGGCCTCCGTGCGGAACGAGGTCAGATGTCTCTGAAGTATCCCCCGCTCCGTCCCGGACATGGCGGCCTGCGCATCGCTGTTCCGCAGGACCTGAATCAGAAGCCGGGCGACTTTCAGGCGGGTGTAAGGCCTGGTCTGCGACGCGGCCGAGTCCAGCCAGCCATGGGCATCGTACCGGTCGAGTGTCCGATAAACCCTGTGGTTAAGCGGAACGTCCGGGGTATTGTCACCCGCGTGGGCAATCCGGGACAGGGACACAACAGCCAGCAACAGAAATGCGGATCTCACGACGCCTTATCCGGAGAAAACAGAACTCCGTGGAAAACTGACTTTTCAGTGACTTCAAGGCGGATGCGGCCGCCTCGCCCGAACCGGCGAAGAAACACCTGTTTCCCGATTCGCCGGGCCGGTCGACAGTCCGCCCAATTATACCATAACCCCGCGAATTGTCAAGCGACCGGCCTCCCGCATTCAGGCTGCCGCATTTATCCCCGAAATCCCTTGACTTTGCTCATTCAACCTGCTATTATTCGCGTCTTGAATCCGGATTCATACGTCATTTCGGTCCGGCAAACGCCCAATTCGCGTCCTGCCCCGGAAACGAGTCGCCATTCGGAAAACCACGTCCGGGGCCGAACACGATTTCGCGACGCGTCCCGATGGTACAGTCATTCAAACCTGCTTCAGAATGCGCGGACTGCAAGCTGTGCGAACGAGGGCGCCAGACCGCGCCCGGCAACGGGTCGCCGGATATCGCCCACGTTGTCCGGGAAGTCATCGGGAGGATCCGGAACGGAAAGGACGGCCTCCTTGAAGTTCCGGTGGGTGTCTCCGCAAGGCACTGTCACCTGAACCGTGAAGCCATGGATATCCTCTTCGGGGTCGGATCGGAACTCACGCCTTTCAGGGAACTCTTTCAGCCCGCCGCGTACGCGGCGGAAGAATGCGTCTCCGTGATCGGGCCCCGGCTGCGCGCCATCGAGCGCGTCCGGATTCTGGGACCCGCCCGGGACTACAACCAGGTCGAACTGGCCCGTACAGACGCCATCTTTCTGGGCCTCGATCCCCCCGTGCGGGACTCGGGCGACCTTCAAGGCGCCCAGCGGGTCACTTTTGTGGGTCCGAAAGGATCCCTTACCGTACCTGCCGCCATCCGCGCCGTCCGGCACCTTCATCTCCGCCCTGTCGACGTTTCGGAAATGGGCCTCACGGGGCGAAGTGCGGTTCGCGCTCACATCAGCGGCGAAAAGGGCCTCACCTTTGAGAACGTCAGGCTGAAAATCGATCCGGGCTATCTGCCCGAACTCCACCTGGACACCGACGACGCCAACGCGGCCGACCTCGTTTGCGGAGGCAAAGCGTTCATCGAGTCCTGAGAAGCTGTTTTCGGAATCCCCATCCGTCTTCCCGCACCTGCGACCTGCGCGGGGTCAACGAGCCGGCTTCGACGTACTCGACACACGCAGCAAAGGCATCGAACATTTTTGAGCCGTAACTCATTATCGACGTTGTGGATCAAAAAGGCTGTCACGACTGTTCCCATTCGCCACTTACGGTCGACCAGCGCACGGATCTTCATTCTGGTGGCATTGCTGACGCCTCCGGCGGTTGCCTGTTATCACCGGGTGCAGATGGACGATCCGTATATCACGTACCGATATGCGCGAAACCTCGCCGATGGGCGCGGCTTCAACTATAACGAAGGCGAACGGGTGCTCGGGACCACGGCGCCGCTTTACGCCGTGCTCCTCTCCGTACCGGGCCGGATCGCCGGAAACTATCCTCTGATCAGCACCCTCCTCAGCGGCGCCGCGCTGGGGGCGCTTGGATTGCTGATCGGGCGCATCCTGGCTGACTTCAATGAAAGCAGGGCCGGTTTCGTTGCCGCGTTTCTCGTGGTCCTGAATCCGTATCTTGGCGACGTACTCGGCTTTGAGCTGATTCTGTTCCAGGCGTTGATATTCGGCGCCTACGCGGCCTACTTTTCGGGCCGCCCGAGCCTCGCGGCGCTGCTGCTTGCACTTGGCACGCTTACCCGCGGTGACGGACTCGTACCCGCGGGACTGATCCTGGGTCACCACCTGTGGATTCACAGGCGGGAGGCCTGGCGCCCGCTTCTTGTCTTCGCCGTTGTTGTCGGCGGGTGGTCGGTCTACGCGGCGTGGACCTTCGGATCGCCCTTTCCCAATACGCTCGAGGCAAAGCGGGCCATGGGCGCGAGCGGGTTGTGGAGGTCGCTGGGTCACGGCATCCTTTATACGGGCCGGCGTTACGTGGAGTCGTCGCCGTTGTTCGTCTGGTTTCTGCTGCCGGCGCTGCTTGGCGTTGGAAGGATATGCCGTCTCGACAGGCGCATTCTGCTCATCGCGGGCTGGCCGTTACTCATTTTTTCCGGGTACTGGGCGATGGGCGTACCCGCGGCCTACAACTATTACGCCGGACTCGTACCGCTCCTGATGATCCTGACCGCGCTGGGTACGGTATCGTTGGCCGGCCGGGTCGCAAACCGGTGGTCCGGCTGGCGTCGTCATGAAGTCCGGTTGACCGCGCTGCTGTGTGTCCCGCTTCTGGTTGCCTTACTGACCCCGACCGTCAAGCTGTTGGGCCGGGAACCCCAACCGAGGTACCCGATCTACAAGTCGGCGGGTGAGTGGCTCGCCGCAAATACACCGGCGGCGGCTTCTGTCGGAATGGTCGAAATCGGCATCGTGGGTTTTTACAGCAACCGGTATATCGTGGACGTCTGCGGTCTGGTCACCCCCACGGTCGGCCCCCACATGGCAGCCGGCGACGTTGCCTGGCCCGTCCGGACGTACAGGCCGGATTTCGTGCTCCTGCACGATCCGCTTTGGGTTTCGCTGGAAGGCCCGATCGCGTCCGCGCCGTGGTTCCGGGACTCCTACGAACGTATCAGGAGCTTCGACGGCCCTCGTCCCTACAGACTGGCTGTCTACGGAAAAAAACAGATCGGTTCTCGTTGAGAAGCCGTATTGAAATTCCCGGCGGTCTTCGGGCGGATGCAAAAGCGCTCGGGAACTCACCGGTAATTTTGAAACTGCTTCGGAAAAAAACAGGCGGGCGCCATACCCGCCCTGCTTTGGTCGAACACTCTCAAGAGGAGGAAACACGACATGGGTGAAGCGCTTGGCATGATCGAAACCAGAGGTCTGGTGGCGATGATCGAGGCGACCGACGCTATGGTGAAAGCGGCCAATGTGAAGCTTGTAAACTGGGAGAAAATCGGCGCGGGCTACGTAACCGCCGTTGTACGGGGCGACGTGGCCGCCGTAAAAGCCGCCACCGAGGCTGGCGCCGCCGCCGCCGGCAAGATTGGCGAGTTGATTTCCGTGCACGTCATTCCGCGCCCCCATGGCAGCCTCGAAGACGTGCTGCCCATCGGCAAATCGTCCTGAAGCCCTGAGCGTTTACGATGATTCTGGGTAAAGTGGTGGGGACGGTTGTCGCCACCCAGAAAGACAAGGGGCTCGAGGGGTTCAAACTCCAGGTCGTTCAGACCCTGGACGTTCAGACCCTTAAGCCGGGAAGCCGTTTCCTGGTTGCCGTCGACGCCGTCGGCGCCGGAACCAATGAAGTCGTCCTGTGCACAAGCGGAAGTTCCGCACGCATGACCGGCTCCACCGAAGACCGTCCGGTCGACGCGGTCGTCGTGGCCATCGTCGATTCAGTCGAAATGGAAGGCGAAACCACCTACCGAAAAGACGCATGAGGCAAAACCGTTCATGGCGTGGGCTTTCCGGTTAACGCGACATACCGATTTCGTACCGCATCCGGTATGTCATTATCTCTCTGAACGATGAACTTAAGCGAAGCGCAAATCAGATCGGTCGTTGAAGAGGTCGTCCGCACGCTCGCGCCGGAAACACAGGCCCCCGCGGTCGTCTCGTCCCCAATCCGTACGGGCGGCAACGGAGACGATGGCATCTTCGAACGTCTCGACAGCGCAATCGAAGCGGCCGGCCTGGCCCAGCGCGAACTGGAAGCCCTGTCGCTCGAAACCAGGCGCGAAATCATCGAGGCCATTCGAAAGGCGGCGCTGGACCATGCCAAGGGCCTCGCGCAGATGACCATCGACGAGACCGGCATGGGCAGAATTGCCCACAAGATCCGGAAATTCGACGTGGTTGCCCGTCTCACCCCGGGCGTCGAGGATCTGGAACCGGTTGCCTGGACCGGAGACCGGGGGCTGACTGTCGTGGAACTGGCGCCCTTCGGCGTCGTTGCCGCCGTCACACCCTCCACACATCCGGTTCCCACAACCGTGAACAACGCCATCAGCCTTATCGCCGCGGGAAACAGTGCCGTATTTGCGCCGCACCCGGCCGCAAAAAACGTCTCGCAACTGGGCATTCAGATCCTCAACCGCGCGATTGTCAACGCCGGCGGACCTCCAAACCTGTTGACCGCTGTGCACGAACCCAGTATTCAGACCGCCCAGGATCTTTTCGTACATCCGAAAATCGACCTCGTCCTGGTCACGGGCGGGGGCGGCGTTGTCAAGGCCGCGATGCGCGCGCCGAAACGGGTCATTGCCGCGGGTCCGGGGAATCCCCCGGTGGTGGTCGACGAAACCGCCGACCTCGACACCGCGGCGGAGGGGATCGTGGAAGGCGGCGCATTTGACAATAATATCCTCTGTATAGGCGAAAAGGAAATCTTCGTCGTCGAGTCTGTCGCCGGCGAACTCAAGCGTTCTCTGCTGGCCAGGGGATGCGTGGAACTGGACCGCGGCCAGATCGCAAGCCTGACCGGGCACGCGTTCACTGCGGACGAAGGGGGCGAACAAACCGTCAACCGGGAATTCGTGGGCCGAAACCCGCATGTTCTGGCGGAGAGCATTGGCCTGAACGTGCCTCCCGAAACGGAGCTGCTGATCGGCGAAGTTGAAGCCGCGCATCCCTTCACGCAGAACGAGCAGATGATGCCGTTCATTCCTATTATCCGTGTGCCCGATGTCAACACCGGCATCGAATGGGCCGTTGAGGCCGAACATGGGTATCGCCACACGGCCGTCATGCACTCCAGGAACGTTGAAAACATGACCAACATGGCCCGGGCCTGCCGATGCAGTCTCTTTATCAAGAACGGCCCGTCCACTGCCGGCGTGGGGGCCGGCGGCGAGGGATACACCTCGTTTTCCATCGCAACGCCCACCGGCGAAGGCTGCACGTCCGCCAGTACGTTTACCCGCCAGCGGCGCTGCACGCTGGTCGACTATTTCAGGATCGTCTGAATTCAGGCGGGTACCCTCGTTACGTTCCACTCTCAGCGCCAGGTAACCATGCAACTCGGCCGCGTCACAGGCAGAATCGTCGCCACAAGGAAAGATCCATCGCTCAACGGCATCCGGCTGCTCGTTGTCCGGCCCCTGGACCGCCGCCGGAACGAGATCGGCGATCCGCTGGTGGCCGTCGACGTGGTCAGCGCAGGTCAGGGCGAGACTGTCTACTGGGTCAGCGCGAGGGAAGCGCCCAATGCCCTGCCCGGGAAATACGGGCCCGTAGACGCGGCCATCGTGGGCATCGCCGACCGGATCGACGTCCGGAACGAATCATGACTGAACCGTGCGAAGTGCTCCCGTTTACCTCAAGTCACCGGGTCCCATGATTCTCGCCCGAGTCATCGGAAGCGTTGTTTCCACGCTGAAGCATCCGGCCTACGACGCCGCGAAACTCATGGTGGTACAACCCGTCCGGCCCGACGGGTCCGACGTGGATGACGCCCTGCTTGCCGTCGACACGGCCGGCGCGGGCGCGGGCGAAACCGTACTCGTGCTTCGCCAGGGCGTTGCGGCCGCACAGGTCCTGGGGGTGGACCGACCGCCCATCCGCTCCGTGATCGTCGGGATTGTGGACCAGGTCGACTGTGAGCCGCAGACGTAATTGAACCGCGGACATCGACGACCTGGACAGTACTATTCACCATCAGGTCACTTTGACATGACGCTCCATCAGGCAAAACTGGATATATTGGAAGCAGGACGCAGGCTCTACGACAGAGGATACATCGTCTCGAGCGACGGTAACATCTCGGCCCGCTTCGACGAAGGCCGCCTGATTGTAACGCCCGGCGGACTGTGCAAGGGGAACCTCTCCGTAGAGGATCTGTGCGTCTGCGATATGGAAGGCCGGAAGATCGGCGGCCTTCGGAGCCCTTCCTCCGAAATCGGCATGCATCTGTTTCTCTACAGGGAACGGCCCGACATCAAGGCGGTCGTCCACGCGCATCCGCCCACGGCGACGGGATTTTCAGTTGCAGGAATGCCGCTTACCGACTGCGTACTGCCCGAAGTCGTGATCACGCTCGGCTCGATTCCCACGGCGAAGTACGGCACGCCCGGGGGGCCGGAGATTTCCGAACCCATTCGACGGTTCGTCAAGGACTACGATGCCTATCTGCTCGAGAATCATGGCGCGACCACCGTGGGTTCCGACGTGATGAACGCCTATTTCAAAATGGAAACCCTGGAACATTTCGCGCGAATCCTCTTTATTGCGCGCCAGTTGGGCGGCGCCAACGTCCTGAACCAGGAACAGGTTGACAAACTCCTCCGGATCCGCAAACGCCTGGGCATCCGGGGCCCGGATCCCGCGTGCGTTGTCGACAAGGCGCCATCCGGGACCGACACGTCAGGATCACAAATCCCTACCCGTCGTACACGCAGCGTCTCGAACCCTTCCGACGCTCCTCCGCCGCCGGAAGACGACCTCATCACCGAAATCACCCGCCAGGTGATGCAGGAACTCCGTACTGAGAAGCCGCATTAATTCCCAATGCGTCGCGCCGTCGCCTATGAAAATCCTCGTTGCCAACGTCGGCAGTACGTCCTTCAAGTACAAACTCTTTGATATGACGGACGAGACGGTACTCGCTGAGGGGCGCCTCGAGCGTATCGGTGACGCGCGATGCCCCGTGCAACATCGCATCGGTCAGTCCGAAACCCGAACCACCTGCGCGCTTCCCGATTACCCTTCTGCGATCCGGAACGTAATGGAAGCTCTCGGGATCGCAGAAGGGAGCCGGGGGGCCTCAGACCCGGATGCCGTCGGGTTCAAGACCGTCCACCTGCGCGGAGAACCCGGGACGTACCTGCTGGACGACGGGATTCTCGAGCGCATGGCCGACTACAACGATCTCGCACCTGCCCACAACCCGCCGTACATACAGGCTATCCGGATCTTTCGCGCGCTTTACCCCGATCTTCCGCTCGTCGGACTGTTCGAACCGGCCTTCCACACCACCATCCCGGACTACGCGTACACCTACAGCGTTCCCTTTGCCTGGTACGAGACCTACGGCGTGCGCAAATACGGTTTCCACGGCGCCTCCCACCGTTACGTCTCGGAAAGGGTGCCGCGGCTCCTCGACCGGCCGGCCGAAGGGTTGAACCTGATTTCCTGCCACCTGGGCGGCAGCGCGTCTCTGTGCGCCATCAAGGACGGACGGTCAATCGACACCACGATGGGATTTTCCGCCCAGGACGGTATTATCCATGGCAGCCGGAACGGCGCCATCGACCCCTTCATCATTCCGTTTATAATGGATCGCGAAAACCTCTCTACGGACGACGTCCGACGCATTCTCACCACGAAGAGCGGCCTGGCCGGCATCTCGGGCCTCAGCGGCGACGTCCGCGACCTCGAAACGGCCGCCGATGCCGGCAACCGAAGGGCAAGGCTGGCCATTGAGACGTTCTGCTACGGCGCAAAGACAGCCATCGGCGCGATGGCTGCCGCGCTTGGCGGGGTCGATGCGCTGGCCTTTGCGGGGGGCATTGGCGAACGCGGCGTTCACGTTCGGCGGCGTATCTGCCGCGGTCTGGGGTTTCTGGGAATTGAACTGGACCCGGAAAAGAACCGCTCGGGGCCTGCGGAACGGCTGATCTCCGCTTCCGGTAGCGCCGGACGTATCGCGGTTGTGACCACCAACGAAGAAATCATCGTGGCCCGGGAGACCGCGGCCCTCCTGTCAGCCCGTTAAGGAAGTCGGTCCGGGCTGCCTGCCTGTGCGGTGCACGCAGACAGGCGGCCGGCCCTTGCGGTTGAAAATCCGCGTTGCGCTTTCTCGCCTGCAAAGCGAATTATTCAACGGACCGCCAGGGCGTCTGTCGTAACGCACGGACCCTGGAACCCATGATATCGCTATTCAGCGCGCTGTTTCTCCTGTTTGCAGAACCGCTGCCCGCATTCGATCGGGAACTCTGGACTGCCTTTCCCAACATGAACTCGGTTACGGCCCTGGCCGAAGGCAGCCAGTACATCTACGTGGGTACCGAAGGGGGCATCCGGCGATACGACGTCTACGGCGAACGATGGCACAGGCCGCTGACCGTCCTGGACGGCCTGCCCGACAATCGCATTCGCGACCTCGCGTACGACGCCGGTACCGGAGAACTCTGGATAGACACGCCGTCGGGCGCGGCCCGCTGGCTCACGCGGCTCGAATCCGTATCCTATTTCGGCGACGATCCGCCGCCACGCCGCCCGCCCGCGCCGATTCCGCCGGTCTATCTGCCTTTTGGCTACTTCCTCGAAGGCGGATGGATCCGCGGTCCGCGAAGGAGCTATCCCATCACGGCAACGCTGATGGACACCTGGCACACGCTGTGGATCGGCACCGGCGGACTGGGCATCGGCAAGGCGAACATGACGGACCGGCAGCTTGAATTCCACGCTTTCGGGCCTCTGGACGAGAACGTCACCGCCATGGCGAGGGACGGAGACAGCATCTGGTTCGGGGGCAGAGGCGTCTACGGCGCAAGAGAACAGGGGATAACGCGGTACCATCTCACAAGCCAACAATGGGAATATTTCGAACCGGAGCACATTATGGGTCTGGACGAGGCCCGTATTACCGCCATTCTTCCGGACAGCGCCACGGTCTGGTTCGGCGCCTGGAACGGCCTTGTCCGATACGTCCGTCACTCCGGTCAATGGTTAACCTATCGAATGCCCAACCGACGGGGTGTCACCGCCCTGGCCAGAGCGGGTACCCGGGTCTGGATCGGCACTCAGGCCGGACTGGCCGTGTTCGATACACGGGCCGACACCATTCGCTGGGTCGGCGACAGCGAGAGATTCGGTATTCAGGCCATGGCCGCCGGCGCCGGCTACATCTGGGCCGGCACGCGTCTGGGTCTGTTTCGCTGTCCCGTCGACGACGTGAACTGGACGCCCGTCCGGAGCCCGGACGGACTCACGTCGGGGCCCATCAACGGGCTGGCCACCTGCGGGAACCACGTGTGGGCAACCATTGAATCGCCCGCTGCGCTCATTCATCTGGCCGCACCCGACTCGGCATGGCAACGATTCGCGCTGGCCGAGATACACGGCGACCGTCACGTTTCGATTGCTGCCGATACCAGCCACGTCTGGCTCGCCTCCGACCTTGGCGCGTTCCGCTTCGATATTTCCACGAAACTCTGGAAGCGCTACACGCAATCCAGCGGCCTGATCGACGAGCGTGCGCAGGCCGTGCTGCTGCAGGACGACTACGTCTGGTTTGGCACGGAAAATGGTGTGAGCCGCTACGATTGGTCGCAGGACTTTTTTCGATAACGTATTGTTTTCCATTTACTAAGTGTCGACTCTTTTTCGTTGTGAACGAAAAAAAACGTGACACAAACCGACATTTTCCTTATCTTTGAATTTAACATATAACGTAAATCAGCGCTTGTATGTTACGATACCGAATGGTCCTGATGATCTTTCCCCTATTTCATCTGCTAAGTTGAACGACAGCGGCCATCCCGGGCGCTTCCGTGCGCCCGGAGTGGCCGCTGTCGTGTTTTCACATTTCCTGCTCCGGGTCCCGAAAATGGCCAAAAACGCGTTAGGACTTATCGAAACCCGCGGATTCACGGGTGTCGTCGAAGCGGCTGACGCAGCCGTGAAAGCCGCAGCCGTCGAACTCGCGGCTGTCGAAAAGATAGACGGCGGCCTGGTGTCAATTCGTATTCTGGGCGACGTGGGGGCCGTACAGGCCGCTGTCCAGGCGGCCGCCGAGGCCGCGGAACGGGTCGGGCAACTGGTATCGCGGCACGTGATTCCGAATCCGCACGACGATCTGGTCGACGTGTTCGAACTGAACGGGGACCAGCCCGCGCCTCCGGATAATCCGGACATCAGCGGCCTCTCCGTTGTACAGCTCCGCAGGCTGGCCAGACAGACACCCGATCTTTCCATATCGGGGCGCGAGATCTCCCGCGCCACCCGCCAACAGTTAATCCAGGCGCTCCTCAGCGCGAATCACAACGTCGACACGTAATGTCGAAGGAGTCCCGGATGGATGCAGACACGCTTTGGGCACGGATTAAGAGAGGGATTATCGACAGTGCCGCAACGGCGGCCCACAAAGCCGAGCATCTGGGGAAAATCGGTCGCGCCAGGCTCGATATCGCCGGGACCCGCCATGCCATACACGAAGCATTCGCCGAGTTGGGCGGCGCGGCCTACGCGCACCTGTCCGAGGGCGGCGACGTTGACGTTGCCCGGGCGGACGACGTACAGAATCTGGTGCGGAGAATCAGCGAACTGGAAAATCTCCTGCAGGAGCGGGAAGCCCATCTGAACAATCTGAAAGCCGGCAACAACCAGGACGAGGAGAAGACCGCAGAGGCGGAGATATAGTCCTGTCGGTCCTATCGACATGACACCCCAACTCCGGCGGGTTTGCCAGGCTGTCTTCCTTGCGGTGCTCTTCCTGTTGCGGCTCCAGACGGCATGGGCCGACAGTCCCGTACGGTCATTTGCCAACGTTGTCAGGCTGGTCAGGCCCGCGGTTGTCAGCATATCCGCCAACAGTCCCTACGGCAGGGAGATCTCCCGATCGGGATTGCGCAAGGGGCCGTCAGCGCTGCGTTACGGATCAGGCTTTGTCCTGGACGCGACCGGACATATCCTGACCAGCAACCACGTTATAAACGGCGCAATCGGTATTCAGGTCGGATTTTCCGACGGCACGGAATATGCCGCGGAAATCGTCGGACAGGATCCCGACACCGACCTGGCGCTTTTACGCCTTCTTTCAAAAGTTCCGATCAATCGCTCGCGCATCGCGCGCCTGGGCACTTCAGATTCCGTACGGGTCGGTGACTGGGTGATGGCCGTCGGCAGCCCCTTTGGCTTTCATCATACCGTCAGCGTTGGCGTGATCAGCGGCAAGGGAAGGCATCTGGAGCGAATTCAGGGCGATATTCCGGCGCCGCCCTTTCAGGATTTCCTGCAGACGGACGCGTCCATCAATCCCGGAAACAGCGGCGGACCCCTGGTCAATAGCGCCGGGCGGGTTGTGGGCGTGAATACCGCGTACAATCCCGCTGGATCCGGCATCGGGTTCGCCATTCCGATCGACGTTGCCGGCAGGGTTGCGGCCCAGCTCCGTCAACACGGGGAGGTTGTCCGCGGCTACCTGGGTATCCACCCCCAGGACCTTACGCCCGATCTCGCGGACGCGCTGGATCTGAAATCGACGTCGGGCATACTCATCGGGGAAGTCCAGGCGGACAGCCCGGCGGGGCGGGGCGGCCTCAAGCGGGGCGACATCATCAGGACGCTCGACGCCGGCCCCATCTTTAATGCCCAGGATTTTCTGAACCGGATTACAGAGTACCGTCCGGGGGAGTCCATTGGGCTTATCGTCCTTCGGGACGGGAAACCGCTCAGGATCTCCTGTACACTCGGCCGGAGGCAGAAGCAGCCCCGGCCTCCTGACGGATTGCGTTCGAACCGTTCGACTTGGCCCGGGCTTGAGGTCAAGAATCGCTCAGATTGGGAAAGCGGCCGCCTGCAGGTGTCCAGGTCCGGACCCGGAGTCGTGGTACATTACGTCGCGCCCGGAAGTCCGGCGGAAAAAAAACAAATCGAACGCGGCGATGCGATCCTTGAAATCGACGGCGTTGCCATCTCAAACGTCCGGGACTATCACAAGATGATTGAAGAAATCAAGAGGGCGGTAAGGCCCGGTCTGTTCCTGATCCTTAAAAGGGACGACGGCAACACGCGGTTCGTCGCCCTCCGACCGGGACGCTGAACCCGCTTCAGTCATCTGCTGAAATACATGCGGCCGTCTGAAAGGAGGCAATCTTATGTAACGTTCACCCGTCTTCAGGACCCATTTCAGCATCAGCAAGGTTCACTACGACAGTCTTAATCCCCTTCGAGGAACTCAGTCGTTTCTCCCGAACTGATTTCTCGGCTCACAGTCCGGCTCCGAAACCCCGGCCAACTGAACCGACCTTCCCCGGTGCAAAGAAAGGCTGACGAGTGTCTAAGCTAGCTAAAAGGCCGTACGCGCGCGAAGATGAATCCCTGGATCAGTACCTTCAAGAAATCGGAGAAGTCGACCTTCTCACGGCAAACGAAGAGATCGCCCTCGCCAAGCGAATCAAGAAGGGCGACCAGGATGCCCTCGAGAAGCTGACCAAAGCCAATCTGAGATTCGTTGTAAGCGTGGCCAAACAATACCAGAACCAGGGTCTCTCAATGGGAGACCTGATCAATGAAGGCAATCTGGGACTTATAAAAGCGGCCAAACGCTTCGACGAGACAAAGGGCTTCAAGTTTATTTCCTACGCCGTATGGTGGATCAGGCAGGCCATACTTCAGGCCCTTGCCGAACAGTCCAGAATCGTACGGCTGCCCCTGAACAGGGTGGGCGCACTGCACAAAATCGGCAAGGCATCCAGCGGGCTGGAGCAGGAATTCGGGCGGGAGCCCAGCCCCAGCGAAATTGCCGATGAACTCGAAATGAGCGACTATGAGGTGATGGATACACTCAAGATCTCGAGCCGGCATCTTTCGCTGGACGCCCCGTTCAGCGAAAGCGAAGACAACAGCCTGCTGGACATTCTCGAAGATCAGTTGCAGCCGCCCCCCGATGAATCGCTCATCGACGACTCGCTTCACCGCGAAGTCGAGAAAGCGCTGGCAACCCTCACGCCGCGGGAAGCCGAAGTGATCAGCCTCTACTTCGGCATCAACCGGGAGCATCCGCTTACCCTGGAGGAAATCGGCGAACGCTTCGGATTGACCCGCGAGCGGGTACGCCAGATTAAGGAAAAAGCCATCCACAGGCTGCGCCACAACTCCCGAAGCCGCCCGCTCAAGGCATACCTTCACTGACGCCGCCTTGCGTCCGTAGCCACAGCCGGCGTCACGCGCCGGCTGTGGCTTTTTTTCGTCGGCTGACCCGGTCCCGCCTGCCCCGGCTTGAAGGAACCACGCGAAACAAGTAGATTGGTGGGACTTACAGCCACCCAAAAGCCGTTCAACGTCTACTTTCACCGAAAGGATTCCGCCCCATGTCGAACAGTAAATCCCTGAAGTCGCTGCTGGCCGTCGTCGCGTTCCTGCTGATTGCCAACCTGGTCCGGCCGCTGTGGTCTCCCGGGACGGCCCATGCCCAGAGTGAGGATGCAGCCCCCAGTGCAGCCATCACCGGCTCGGGGCACAGCGCCTGGATTCTGAAGGACGGCAACGTCTACTACGTCACCTACGAAAAGCAGTACGAATCCATCCGCGTCTACGGTCCCGAAGAACTTCCAGAAGAATGATCGCCGCCATGGGTTGTTATTCTGAATCACCGAAGCGCCGGTATTTCCGCCCCCGAATCTACGCCGGTCCACGTCGCATGAGGCATCTATGAGGACGTTCCGGGAACAGATCCGGCTCATCGGCGCCCTCGTTCTTCTGATCACGTGTTTCGTATACATCCGAACCGTTGCGCCCACGGTATCCTTCTGGGACACCGGTGAATTTATCGCGGCATCGTACATCCTCGGCGTTTCACATCCTCCCGGCGCGCCGTTTCATACCCTCCTGGGCCGCATATTCACCCTGTTCGCAACTCCGGATAACGTCGCGTTCAGTGTAAACCTGATTTCCGTCCTCTCCGGCGCCGCCACGGCGCTCCTGCTTTTCCTGTGCAGCGTTCGTCTGCTCTCGCGGTGGCTCAGACCCGACCGAATTTCCGACCGCATTGCCATCCTGACCGGCGGCGCGGTCGCTGCATTATCCGCGGCATTCTCAACCTCGTTCTGGGCAAATGCCACCGAGGCGGAAGTCTACGCGCTGTCCATGCTGTTCACCGTCCTGGCATTCTACCTGGCCCTGCGCTGGGACGGCGCGCCGGAAGACAGGTATCGCGACCGGCTGCTCATCTTCATCGTCTACCTGTTCTTTCTGGGCGCGGGGGTGCATTTACAGTGCCTGCTCACCGTGCCCGGCATTCTTATTCTGGTCTTTTCCGACCTGCTCAAGGATCGTTCCCCCTCGGTTCAGGCAGCGGTTGTAACAGGGCTTACAATATTTCCCTTTCTGTGCATCATCTCTCCTTATCAGGAAGTCGCCGTTGGATTGGTGCTGGCCGTACTCGCGGCGCTCCTCGTATTGCGCCCGGCCTGGCGTCATCCCGCGTTCTGGACGTGCGCGCTGGGGATGATCGCCCTCGGATATTCCACGTACGTCATGCTCTACATCCGTTCGGGCCTGGATCCCTTCATCGATATGAACAATCCGGAGACCTTCGATAATTTCAAGGCCTTCCTCACCCGACAGCAATACGGCGTTCACGACATCTTTCCCCGCCGGGGTGATTTCTGGAACTTTCAGTTCAACATCCACGTCAAATATTTCCTCCAGCAATTCCCGTTTTACGATCAGGGGCTCGTCGGCCGGTTCTTCTCGGAAACACTCCCTGCGTTCACGGAACGGTTTTCCATCGGGGAGATGCTGTCCGGGACGTTCCGCAGGGCGGTTGCCAGGATGGACGGCAACCGGGAAACCATCGCGTATTCGGTTGTGCCCATACTCCTGGGAATCGCAGGGGCGGTCAGTCACTTCCGCAGGGACTGGAAGCGGTTTGCCAGCGTATTCGCCATGTTTCTGCTCATGGGGCTTGGACTGGTCGTGTACCTGAATATGCCGGACCCCGAACCCCGTGAACGGGAGTATATCTTCGTTGGCGCCTACACGTTCTTCGCCCTGTGGATCGGCGGCGGCGCCGCTGCCCTCATCGCCGCCGTTGCGCGCGGGCACGCCGCGGTTCCCGCGGCCGCGCTGGCCGCGGCCGTGTGCCTCGTTGTGCCGGTCGGCCTGCTGCAAAACAACTACTTCGAACGCGACCGCAGCGGGGACCTGGTCGCTCACGACTATGCCCATAACATTCTCAGCTCCTGCGAGCCCAACGCCATCCTCTTCACCAACGGAGACAACGACACCTACCCGTTGTGGTTTCTCCAATATGTCAAGGGGTTCCGCCGGGACGTCCGGGTGGTCAACCTCAGCCTGCTCAGAACGCCCTGGTACGCCAAACAACTGCGCGACGTGGACCCCAGGCTTCCCATACGGATGACGGATGCGCTCATTGAAAAGCGTGTGGCAAACTATCAATGGCCAGAACGACGCGATATCGCGCTCGCCGAAAGCACGATTGTCGTCAAGGCCGAAGACATCCCACTCACCGAAGTCTCGGAGGACAACCGGCGCGTGAACTTCCTGGAATCTCACACCTACATGATCTGGTACCTGGTTGACCGGAACAACTGGCAACGCCCGATATATTTCGCGGTGACCGTTCCCGAACGCAACATGGGCGGTCTCCGGACCCATCTCTCAATGGAAGGCATGGTGTACCGCCTGGTCGGGCAACGCGCACCAGGACAGTTCGACGCCGGCCTGACCTCCAGGCATCTGCTCGAAAACTACCGTTATTCAGGAATCGCGGACGCCACCGTATACAAGGACCCGGTCGCCCGGCGCCTTATCAGCAATTACCTGGTGATCTTCGAAGGCCTGGTGCGTGCACTGCGTCTACAGGACCGTCCGTCCGAGGCCCTGCAAGTCATCAGAGTTGCGGAGAGCACCATCCCTCCCGAATCGGTAGGTCGGGAGGTGTGGTACTCGCTGATGCACGACAGTTACCGTCAGCTTGCCGTCAGCTTTCTCCGTGCCGGCAACAGAGACAGCGCGACCCTCTGCCTCGAAGAACTGATTCGTATCAGTCCCCACGAGGAAGAACGAGAGCAACTTCGTGAACATCTTCAGTTCGTTATTCCAGCCATGAAGACCCGTTCCGAAGATGAAGCGGTGGGAGATTCAATGGGCAACTGATCGAAGACATTCGCGCCACAACAAAGAAGGGCCGCCTGAATGCTGCTGGCGGCCCTTCTTTACGTGACGATTCCCGATTCGGCGTCACCCGGTTGTTACGAAACCCGCTCGAATCGACGGGCGTACCGGCGCATAATCAGGTAACCCGCGATAAACCCGCCGACGTGGGCATACCAGGCCACGCCGCCGCCCACCCCGCCCGAATCGGCGGACGCGTTCACCAGCTGGATGATAAACCAGACGCCAAGCACCAGCAGCGCGGGCACACGCACAATCTGGATAAAGAACAGCAGGAAAACGAAAACATGCACCCTGGCGCCCGGAAAGCGCGCCAGGTAGGCCCCGAGAATACCCGCGATCGCTCCGCTTGCGCCCACCATGGGTATTGTCGAGTCGGGATTCGAGAGAACATGGCCCAGTGCGGCCGCCACGCCGCAAAACACGTAAAACAGCAGGAACCGAATCCTCCCAAGCGTATCTTCGACGTTGTTCCCGAAAATCCACAGATAGAGCATGTTGCCGCCCAGATGCATCCAGCCGCCGTGCATAAACATGGCCGTCAGGAACGTGAGATAGAGCGGGATCGGCGTTGGCGAGATGGCATCCACGCCATGGGCGACCTCAAAAGGGATCAGTCCCATCCGCAACGTGAATACGTCGAAACCGATGGACCCCAGGGAAACGGAATACAGGAAAACCCCCACGTTCAGAAGCAGGATGCTCACGGTGAATACGGGGGCGCGGCGCGTCGGATTGTCATCTTTGATCGGGAGTATCATCCCTGAATCGACCCGTGTATGAACGTCAACCCGGGTGCGCCGTCCCGGGATTCTCCCACGTCACCGAGGAACGTCGTCGCTGGCGCCATTCTGGTTCTCGAATGGGGGCACGAGCGACGATTGACAACAGGCGCCTTTGGTGGAAAACGGTCGCTTATCGTACCGTGAACGAACGCACCGCCCGGGTACGGTTGCCGCAGGCATCCGTTACCGCTACCTCCAGCCTGTAACTTCCTCGCGTGAGCGGCTGCCTGGGCCGGGCCGTCACCTGACCCGCTTCGGGGTCATATTCCGCGATCAACCGTTTTCCATTCAGCCGCACGAGTATATCCTCCTCTCGCCGGATGCCCGAACCGTAGTCGCGAATCCCGGCGACAATTACCGGCCGTGTCATTGAGACCTTTGCGCCCGACGCCGGCCGCAGGATTCTTACGCGTGGAGGGGTCTCGTCCAGCAATAGCGCATAGGTGGAAAAACTCGAGACCTCGGCAGCCACGGCATGGCGCCCCGGAACCGCTCGGTTGCCCACGAATGTCCAGGCGCCGCCCCCGGTCAACCGATAGATACCCAATCGCTCCGGCCGGCTGAAGTCCGCCGGGTATCGGAGGACGATTTCGGCCTTCCGCCGGAAGGGCACATCCTCCGGCCCGAACCGATAACGCGTTCCAACGATGGTCAGCCGTTTCGCCCCTTTGCCCGGAGCGGCCTCGATCCGTCCAAAAAATGGCCCGTAGACGTCATCGGCGTCGAAGCGGGCCTCCGCATTTCCGTCGAGGGACCGCACGACCCCACCCCTTCTGCGCACCGGCGTCTGGGCGAGGCGTACCACGCGGCGCCCCGCATTGCCTTTCAGATCGACCGCGGAAAGGACCGCCGCAACTTCCCCCTCCACGTCCGGATCGAATCGCACAACGGATTCGTAGCTGTAAAGACTCCGCTGAATGACTTCATTTTTCATCTCGCGGTTCGGGCGCCAATTCAGGGTTACCTCCGGCGCAGCCGACAGCAGCCGTTTCGACACGATATTCAATACGGCGAAGTCGGGATAATAGCGTACTGTGCATTCCAGCAGGCCTGGCATTGTGCCGCTCTCCTGCGACGGCACGGGCGCGCAGACTTGAAACCCCTCGGATCCGAAACGGTCCCGGGCGCGCACCCTGTACACCGCATCCCGGACGTGGGAGAATTCCAGGTGAACCCGGCCGCGCGCATCCACGTCGACCGGATTTACGGGCGCCCAGGAACGTCCGCCGTTCGATGACCGCTCCACAACGACCTTTTCCGGATTCTCGTCCCGGACTCGTGCCCGCATCCGAACGGAACCGCCGTTCAATTCTGCGCGTGCGTCTAGTACGCGAGGAACCGAGTTCACGATCACCTCGAGATCCGCGCGGGAACGATTCCCGGCCACGTCTTCAACCAACACCCGGAGCCGATTTCTTCCGGGGTTCAGGGAAACGCCGCGGCCGGAGGGTGAGATTCCCGCATACAGGACGCCGTCGCCAACCTTGTACTTCCCGTACATGGGAAGTTGATTGCCGGCTGAACGGTACAGGTTGTGATAAATCCCCGCGCCACGAACCTTCAGAGCGAAATTGCGGTCCAGTTCAGCCTGGTTGACCTGACTGTACGCGAAGATGGTGTACCGGGTCTCGAAAACCTCGCGGCCGTTTACGTACAGCCGCAGCCGGTAAGGCGCAAAGCGGTTGCTGAGTACGGTTGCATCGGCCCGGTCGTAGGTCTTGACGCTTACGCCAATGCGCCCGGCTATCATGGGCACGCTGCGTGCAACGTAGCGCTTTTGTTCGGGGCGCCACGTTACGCCAATCGTCGCGGGCTCCGTCTTGTTGGAAACGCGGGACCCGGCGTCCAAAGGAATCAGAGCCAGGGACTGTAGGGTTGGCGCAATGGTGTCTTTTACCTCGAAGCCGTGAAGCAGCCCGTTGATGGGCCGTTGATTCCTGTCGCGAATCTCAAAATGCAGATGGGGCACCCCGCTGCCGGTACTGCCCGAATATCCGAGGGTCTCCCCGCGTTTAACCTGAATCTGGTTCGGCTTAAAGAAGAGATTGACACTGTAAAATCCCCGTCGTTCCTGTTCCGCCTCGACAAAGGCCTGTACCTGAGGCGCAAAGCCCGAGAGATGCGCGTAGACCGCTGTCAGGCCGTCTTTCAACCTGATGTAGACCACTTTCCCGTAACCCCAGGGCGAGGTCCGAACCCGCCAGACGTACCCGTCCTCAACGGCCA
This sequence comes from Candidatus Latescibacterota bacterium, assembly GCA_021295655.1. Lineage (GTDB taxonomy): Bacteria > Latescibacterota > UBA2968 > UBA2968 > JAAXHE01. The sequence goes on along the minus strand of JAGWBX010000009.1, from coordinate 43,517 downwards.
GCACGGGGTACCCTTCCTTCCCCCACGTCTTGAAGTCGAGCCCTGCGTGGAAACGCCGCGGACGGTATTCACCGAAGGAAGAATTGAGGGCAGGCGGCGCCTCCATCGGCCAATGGTAGTCGCCGGCTTCCGCGATGCCGGAATCCGCAAGGAAGAGACACCCTATCAGCAAAATCAGCCGCATCATAATCAGACCTCCCCTTCCGGCAGCGCGGGCGGTGGTTTTTCCCGGAATCATGCGCGACACAGTATAGGTATTTTGCCTGTCCGGGTCAAGCGGGCACAGGCTTTTTTCCAGCGGGCAGAAAAGACTTGCCTGCACATCCGCCTTCCTATAATTTATTGTGTTGTTATGTAGTTATTCGAAAAATTCGAGGGCGGGCGGCGCCTCGAAATGCCGCCTTCTTTCCTTCCACCGGAGGGTGTTTATCGCATGCTCAAAAACCTGCGCAACGTGGTCCTGATCAAAGCCATGATGTGGATCGTGGCCATTTCCTTCGTGGCGCTGATGGTCTTCGACTGGGGCGCCGGCGGTATGACCTGCGCCGGACCGGGTGATACCGTGGGTGTGATCAACGGTCAGAAGATCAGCCACCAGCAATTCGTCGAAGCTCTCCGTGACGCCTCACGCCAGGCAAAAGCCCGGAACAACGCCGAACCGGAAGAGGGCCAGCTCATCCGCCAGATCTGGGACCAGATGGTAGCACAGATCCTGTACGCCCAGCAGATTGAGAAGCACGAAATTGCGGTCTCGGACGCGGAGGTCAACTTCATCAATCGGAATCAGCCCGTTGAATGGGTGCAGAGCCAGGAAGTCTTTCAGACGGACGGGAAATTCGATCCGGATAAGTACGGCAGGTTTCTGGACGACCCGGGCACCTACGCAAACCCGGAAAGAAAGCAGTTCGTACTCAGCGCCGAATACGCCGTTCGGCAGGCCGTACTGATCAGCAAACTGCAGGAAATGGTCGCCGGCGGGGTGAGGGTGACGTCGTCGGAGGTACGGGAAGCCTATCTGCGGCAGAAAGAGAAAGTCCGTGTCGCCTACGCTGCCGTTGAGGCCTATTCCATCGCCGACTCGCTGGTTTCCGTGTCGGACGATCGGATTCGAGCCTATTATGAAGACCATCCTGACGAATTTCATCGGGAAGCGGCCGTCAATGCCTCCTATGTCGCCTTCGAGAAGAAACCTTCCGCGGCAGACGAAGCCAGCGTCGAAGACGAGATTCGCCGCCTGCTCGCTGAAGTCCGCGCCGGTGGAGACTTCGCCTCGTTGGCCGAGAGCAACTCGGATGATCCGGGCAGCGCGGAACGGGGCGGAGACCTCGGGTTCTTCGGGCGCGGAAGGATGGTAAAGCCCTTTGAGGACGCGGCCTTTGCTCTCAACCCGGGTGATATCTCAGAACCTGTGCGGACCCAGTTCGGATGGCACGTTCTCAAGGTCGAGGAACGCAAGGGCGAGGGGGACGGGCTTCAGGTCCGGGCAAGGCACATCCTGTTGAAAATCCGTCCAGGCAGAAACACGCTGGACAGCCTCCGTCTCGAGGCCGAACGCTTCCAGGAGCGGGCGGAAGAATCGGACTTCCTGGCGGCGGTGGCCGATCAGAGTCTGCAGGCAAAAGACACCGGTTTCATCACCGCCGGCGGGTTTTTCCCGATGTTGGGCAACAGGACGTCCGGGCTGGTCAATTCCTTTCTCAACGCTTCGCCGGGGAGGATTTCTCCGGTTTACGAGACCGAACAGGGCATCTATGTCTTTACCCTCGTGGCCAGGCGCGAAGCAGGTCCGCAACCCCTGGATGAAGTCTACGATCGCATTTCAACCAAACTCAAGACTGCTGAAAAAGTCAAGATTGCATCTGCGCGGGTCCAACCGCTGCTGGCGGACGTTCGTTCCGGACAAGGCCTTGCAGAGGCGGCACGCAACCGCAATGCTCGTTTCGCCGAGTCCAAACTCTTCGGCCGCGACGACTTCGTTCAGGGCGTGGGGCGCAGGAACGCGTTTACCGGTACGGCCTTCCGCCTTGAAGCGGGAACGACCAGCGACGTGGTCGCCACGGACCGGGGCGCGTACGTGCTGCAGGTGCTGGAAAAAAAGTCGATCGACGAAGCCGAATTCGAGTCGGATGGCCCTGAACTGGTTCAGCGCCTGCGGTCGGAAAAACAGAACGAAGTCCTGGCGGCCTGGTTCAGCGATCTTAGGGAGCAGGCGGAAATCATTGACAATCGGCATCTCTTTTACTCGAACTTTTAACAATGATTCGTTATTTTTCCGGGACGCAAATATTGAATATAAGCAAGTGGATAAAGGCGATTTGACGCCTGATTACCAGGATACACCAGGTCACTGGACGTGAACTGAAAAAACGTCATTATTGACGACCGTTGTGCCCCGTTTCAGGGGTTTTCGTTGCGTCGCCGGGTTGCTGTTTTTTTCGTATTGGGGTTAATCTCCCCAGCGGGCTTTGCGCGGCCGATTCGTCGCCCGGCCGCAAAGGATGACTCGAGTGGCCGTCATTACCGTCTCACGACAACTCGGCAGTATTGGCGATCTGGTAGCACGCCGGGCATCGGAAGTTCTCAGCTACGACTTCGTGGATAAAAACATCATCACCGAAGTCGCGAGAGAAGCCAATGTGCCGGAATCCGAAGTCGAAAAATTCGACGAGCAGGCGCAAAGCGCGGTAAAACGATTCATCCACAGCCTGATCGTGCCGTCCCGGTCCGTACCGACACCGCCGGCCATGCTCTGGGGGCTGGAGTTTCCATACGAAGTATCGGCGGCGCTTCTGGCCGGGGACCCAACGGTCAACGAGGAAAAACACCTTCTGGACCAGCGGGACTATCTCAGATTTCTTCAGGCCACGGTCCATCGTCTCCGGAAACGGGACAGGGTCATCATCGTAGGCCGGGGAGGCCAGGCGATCCTTCGGGATGATCCCAATACGCTGCACGTCCGCACCGTGGCCCCTCTGGAGAAGCGCATCCAGGTTGTCATGGAACGCCAGAAGCCGAGTACCCGTAAAGAGGCCAGAGAACTGATTCAGAAAAGCGACAGACGCCGGGGCGCGTACCTCAGAGACAACTACCATATCAACTGGGACGATCCTGCCCTGTATCACGTTGTTGTGAATACGGGCCGAACCGGCCTCGAATCCGCCGCACGCATCATCCGGCACGCCGTGGACACCCTGAAATCCACGACGGACACACCCGCTCCTGGCGGTGCCGAGCATTGAACAGGCCAGGCTGCAACATTGCTCAACAGCAGCTTCCTTTACCAGACGGGAGACCGGCTTACGCCCGGACGTCTCCGGTACTGCCCGCCTTTGTCCTTGACTTGCCCGGACCGACCGTACATTCCTATCGCGAGCGTTTTCCAATTCCATGAAAAGACGACAGCTGCTATCGCGTCGCTGACGTGGATGGCGTGAGGTGTCGATCCATGCCCCCTGAAATCAGCCGCACGAGAATGCGTTCCATCTCCAACAAGGACCTCTTCGCCGCGATCAACCTGAAGGGGACCGACCTGAAGCCCGTCCGGAAGGCGGTGAAGTCCGGAAAATGGAAGCAGGCGGCCTCAGCATGGGGCAATTACTTTTCCGCGCGGAAAGAGCCCCTTAATATGGTCGCGCCAACCGGCGACAAATCGGATCCGGACCGCGTTCGGGAGGCCGAACGCGTTGTCGCACACGAGATCCGGGGCTGGCACGACCTGACGTACAAGTTCGGAAAGACCGTCGACTTCAATGCGAATTGGGGGCGCTCGGGGATCTACGGCACTCACTACTGGGGATGGTCCGAGTGCCTGCGGGTCGCGTTCGGACAAACCGGCGACCCCCGCTTTGTGGAATGTTTCGACGATCTGTTCAACCAGTGGTACGAGCAGCGCAACGACATTGACAACCCCGCCGGACACGACGTCATTTTCTATGAACTCGGGTTGGGGGGCCGCACACCCCGGTTCATCGATCACTATTTCGCGTATCGATCCACCGGCATTCTCAGGCCCGTCACCCATCGACGCATGTTGAAATCCATTCTGGGCGCAGGACGCTGGCTCTATCTCCTTGAAAAAGACGAAGGCTATCGCAGCGGAAACTGGCAGATGTGCGGCTCGTGGGCGCTCGTCTACGCGGGCGGCCTGTTCCCGGAGTTCAAGGAGGCACGACGCTGGGTCAAGATCGGCATTGAACGCCTTTTGGAGCACGTCGACAGGGACTTTTACGCGGACGGCTGCCACCACGAACGTGCCTCCGGCTATGGCGCGTGGTGCACCCGCATCAGCGAGGATCTCCTTACGTTCTCGGACAGGATCCCGTACATCAAGATGGAAACCGACCTGCGCGCCCGCATCGTGCGGATGTACGACTGGGTCCTATCCACCACCTCCCCACTGGGCGAGTCCCAGGGATTCAACGACGGAGGCATCGGGCCGCAGGAGGGCATATTGCGGCGGGCCGCCGAACTTACCGGAGACGGCCGATATCTCTGGCCCGTGCGCGACAGAATCGAATCCGGTTCCCGTATCCGGCCGAAGAATCCTGACTACACGTCCATCGACAGACGGCCGTCGGGCTTTGCCGTCATGCGTTCGGACTGGAATAAGGATGCCCGATATCTGATTGTCAACTATGGTCCATGGGGCGGCGGCCATACCCATAACGACCTGCTCGATTTCGAGCTCTACGCCCACGGTGAACCGCTGGCCGTAGAGGCCAGCCGCTGGGGCCCCTACGACAACCCGCTCGATCAGTACTTCCGTTCACCACAGGCCCACAACCAGCTTGTGGTCAATGACGCGCCGATGGACCGCGTCCATCACCGCGGCGAGGACGTTGCCTGGGCGACCGGAGAAACGCTGGACTATTTTTCCGCAATCCACCGCGCTTACGAAGGTCAATACGCCACTCGCGTCGAGCGGCGCATCACATTTCTGAAACCCGACTATTTCCTCGTATCCGACGCCGTTTTTGAAGGTCCCCAGCACCACGCCTACACCTGGTACCTCCACGCGCCCGTCAGGTGGAAAGGCAGCCGAAGCCGTATGCTCACCACCGGACGGCCGGGGTTGCAGGTCGTCCCCGCAAAGCCCTCGGAGATTCACTACGTCCGTCGCGGAACCGCCTATGAAGAAAGGGACGGCGCACCCGGAAGATACCCCAATCGTTACTGGTTGGGTCTGCAGAAATGGGTCCGGGGCGAAGGCGCGAACGCCGTTGTGTACGACGTCGGTCTCGTCCCGTTCAAAACGGAACCCGATGACGTCAGCGTGTCCCGGCGCACAGCCGTCGCCAACGGAAAAACATGCCGACCGGAAATCGCCAGAGGGATCCGGATCCGCCGCGGCAACAAGGTCGATCTTGTCGTATACGGCGTGGACGGCAGGACCATGGGATGCGACGGTCTCTCATTCACCGGAACGGTCTGCATTCTCTCCTTTCAGGATGAGCGTCCCGTCCGGGTCGCAGTCCTTGACGGCGGCGACGTCGCCTACAGAGGCAGGCCGCTGATTCGCGGGAACCGCGAAGGGCTCACCGAACGGAAATTGCAGGCGCCATCGGATACGTGACGGCGAGCCCGAATGGATGGCGCCCGCCGTATAACGACACCGGGCATTCCCATGTTCAGACTGATCCAGCTGATCCATCCCAACGAGGGGCGGCGCATCGCCGTTGTCGACGGCGACCGTTGCCGGCTGATCGACGGACACACGTCGGTTCACGGCATCGCGAGCTTCGTTCTGCAATCCGGCGAATCTCTGTCCGCGGAAGTCGAAAGAACACCTGGAAGAAACTTCCAGGACTACGACGCCATCTACCACGGCCGGTCCGATTGGAAGCTCCTGCCCGCGTACGATCACCCCGGTGAACCCTCCCGCTGCCTGGTTGCCGGCACCGGTCTGACCCACCGGGCCAGCGTTGACAACCGACAGGCCATGCACGAACAGGACGGCGACGGCGAGACGCAGGTTACCGACAGCATGCGAATGTATCAATGGGGTCTGCGAGGAGGCAGGCCGGAGACGGGAAACGTCGGCGTACCGCCGGAGTGGTTCTACAAGGGAACCGGCGCCATCCTTCGCGCACACGGCGAACCCCTGGACGTGCCGTCCTTCGCGGGCGACGGCGGCGAAGAACCCGAACTCGCCGGGGCGTATATTATCGATTCGGAGCGCAACCCCAGGCGCATCGGCCTCGCCATTGGAAATGAATTCTCGGACCACGTCACCGAAAAGAAAAACTACCTGTATCTGGCGCCATCCAAGCTTCGGACGTGCTCCCTCGGCCCCGAACTCATTCTCGATCCGGATTTCGGGAATGTCAGTGGCGAAGTCGCAATTGAACGAAACGGAAGCGTCATCTGGGCCGGAATCATAGCGACGGGCGAGTCCAACATGGCGCACAGTCTGGCCAACCTCGAGCACCACCACTTCAAGTACCCGCAGCACCGCCGTCCCGAAGACGCGCACGTCTTCTTCTTCGGCGCGGATGCGTTCAGTTTCGGCGCCGGTGTCGAACTTGAAGACGGAGACATCATGGCCGTCTCATGGAACGGCTTCGGCAGACCGTTGAAGAATCCCCTCCGGATTGAACCGGATGAAGAAACCCTGGTCAGGGTCGATCCGCTTTGACAATCGCCTGCCTTTCATCACATCCCGAAAACACCAGGTTAGCGGGCGCGATCCCGAAACCGATCACTGCCTGAAGGACAATAGCGATGATCATCGACGTACACACCCACGTCTTCCGGGATCCTCAGGACTTTACGGAGCAGTTCCGCCGCCAGGCCATGCGCGCCAGGGGCGACGCGGAAATCGATCTCACGGCCAGCTATGAAGACTACCGGCGGGAGGCTGGCGAACCCGTACGAACGATTGTCTTCGGCGGCAAGGCCAGGCTGAGCGGTATATGGGTGGACGACCGCTACGTTGCGGAAACGGTAGCCCGGAACCCGGAAACGCTCATCGGCTTCCTGTCGGTCGATCCCACCCGGGAGGGCTGGCAGGACGAGTTGAGGGAGGGACATCAGGATCTCGGCCTCAGGGGGGTAAAATTGCTCTCCATGTACGCCGGCTTCAGGCCCGACGATCCTTCCGTCGAGCCGCTCTGGCGTTACGCAACGGAACACGGCCTGCCCGTACTCCTGCATACCGGAACCACCTTCGTTTCCCAGGCGCCCCTGGAATGTACGCTTCCCCGCCACCTGGACCCCGTTGCCATTCGATTTCCCGACGTGAAAATCATCCTCGCGCATCTGGGGCATCCCTACGAAGGCGAATGCATTGCGGTTATCCGAAAACATCCCAACGTCTATGCCGACGTCAGCGCCCTGCACTACAGACCGTTCCAGCTCTACCACAGCCTGATGCTCGTCCAGGAATACGGGGTCTGGGACAAACTGCTCTTCGGCACGGATTACCCGTTTACCAACGTCGACGCATCGCTGGCCGGCCTGCGCAGCCTGAACCGTATGCTCGAGGGCACCGCGCTGCCCCGCCTCGACGCCGACGAAATCGAATCGGTAATCTATCGCGACAGTCTCTCCATCCTGGACCTTTCCTAGCCCGATGCGCATCGACGCACACATGCACGTCAACTACCAGGGCATGGATGCCGGGAGCCTCGTTTCCGAGATGGACGCCTATGGTATCGACCTCGCGTGGCTGTTGACATGGTACCTTCCTCCCGGACAGGACGCGCCGCGATTCGGCGGCGGATTCAGCCCGCTCAACTACCGGCCGGACGGCACACACGCCGGCGCCACCCTGGATCACATCCTTGCGGCATGCGACAGATATCCGGGCCGCTTCATCGCAGGGTACTGCCCGTGCCCCTACGAAGGCTCCGCCGCCGATCTCTTTGAGAGTGCCTGGCGGATGCACGGCGTGAGGGTGTGCGGCGAATGGAGCTATCGGCTCCAGCTGGACGACCCCCGAAGCATCCAGCTGTTCCGTCGCGCGGGTGAACTCGGCGCGCCCGTTGTCCTCCACCTGGACGTACCCTTTCTGCCGGACGATAATGGAAACCCGACGTATCAGAACCATTGGTGCGGCGGCGACGTCGGGAACCTGGAACGCGCGCTGCAGGCATGCCCAAACACCGTCTTTATCGGGCACGCGCCCGGATTCTGGCGATACATCAGCGGCGATGCAGCGACTTCACCCGAGTCCTATCCGTCCGGCCCGGTCGCCCCCGGCGGGGAACTCCATAGCCTCCTCGACAACCATCCCAACCTTTTCGCAGACCTTTCCTCCGGGTCCGGCCTCAACGCCCTCAGGCGCGATCCCGAGCACGCACGCGACTTCCTTATCCATCGTGCCGACAGACTGCTCTATGGACGCGATAACACAGGCAACGAACTCCAGGAATTTCTGCCCTCACTCGACCTTCCTCGGGCCGTACTTGACAGGATCTACTTCAAAAACGCCGCGAGTCTCGTGTCCATCGACCCGGAATAAAAAAAGGCCGCCCTGTCTCGCGGGCGGCGCGGGTGCGGCATTGCTTTCGTTTTGATGGTTGTGCCGTGATTCCAGGCTTACGGATTTCCGTCAATTCGCATTCGGTTGCGCGCCTCCCCCCGTCCAGGCCGCGCGTCCTCTCGTGTCCAGATCCAGTTGCAGTCCGCGTTCGGGCAGGGGAACCCGCGCCCGATAGGTTTCGGCGATATCCGCCGCTGTCGCCGGAACCAGAGTACCGTCCTGCCCTTCACATATTTCCCTCGCCGCCGCAATCACTCCCAATATCGTTTCCCTTCGGAAATCACTCGCGTTGGCATAGTCGAAGATATTGTGCGTCAACGCCTTGAGATATTTGACCGGAACGTTGCTTCCGTTCTCGATCTGTCGCTGTACGTTCTTGTGAATCGTATACCAGTGGTTCTTGGCGTCCACCAGTTCAATGCGCAGGTCCTGCGGGTGCGCCCCGCCCCACATCCGGGAGTCCACGTCCACCGTGGGCGGTATGTCCACGAAATCCACGTCTCCCGACAGGGATCGATTGTACCGGTGCGGGTAGTGGATGTCCAGTGGCGAACCACCCCATACGCAGGCGCATTGCGGCAGGTTTCGGGTTGGCATCGACACGGTGCCGTGCGTGAACCCCAGCGCCTCCAGCGCGGGAAACGTGTGGTCGTTGGCCGAAAAATAACCGGGGGTGAATACGGCGGGCGGGCGGCCCATCGAATCGGCGAACCGATCCACGGCTTCCTTCAGAATCGCCACCTGTTCCTCGAACCCGTACACGCCCAAGAACTCTTCGTACCCCTGCTCAGCCGGGTGGACGTGCAGGCCCACCTCGTGGCCTTCGGATTCAAGCTCGCGGTACACGCCCGAATGGACCTTCATGTCCGAAGGGATCACGACAAACGTCCCCTTCGTGCCGGTCCGTGAGAAGATTTCGCCCAATCCACGTATAGACCGCTCGCCCAGCGCCGGATCGTTTACACTGCGTTGCGTGGATTCGCAATCGATCTGAATGTTGAAGAAGAACTCCGTCACGTTTTCCGACTCCGGGGTTAGCAGCCCGTTGAAAAAATCCATCCGGGCTGCCTGCCTGTGCGGTGCACGCAGACAGGAGGCCGGTCCTTGCGGTCGAAATTCTGCGTTGCGCTCCCTCGCCTGCAAAGCGACTCTATCAACCGACTGTTAGAGAATGGTTCGCTGTCATCTACAACACCACCGCCCGTTCCTCAAACGCATCGACCTCCCTGTATTCGCGCACAACGGCGTCATCCTCGTTTCGAAATACCGAAATACGCAAGGGCACCGTGGTCCGGCCCGCCATCGTACACCGCGCCGTCGTACCGTCCGTTGATACCTGCTCCAGCCAGGTCCCGTCTTTTCCCTGCAGATAGTGACCGATTTCGTCGTGGCTGGCGTAGATCTTCTCGTAGCCGGCCGTCATCTCCCGGGTTCGACCGAGAATCCGGTCCCATTCATCCATCGTAACCGCGTCGAACTTCTGCTCATGGGTGACGATCTCCGCGTAGAATCCGGCGCGGAGCCCGTGCCGTATCTGCAGGGCCGCGTTGCCCGCCGCCTTTTCGACGTCTGTGCTTTCGTTCTCGCGCAGATACGGGGTGCATCCCGTCAGAAAATCCTCGGAGTGCCGGGCCAGCATCGCCGCAAACGCGAAGAAATCGGGGTCGTCAGGCAGATAGTCGTAGTAACAGGTCTGCAACCCGTAAGGCCGGAAACCGTCCTCCATGGACATATCGGCCTTGTGCAGCCCCGTCTGCAGGGCCGGACAGAAAAACCGGTGACCTCGCGCCTTCAGAAAGGGAAGCGCCCGCACCCCGTATTCCCCCCAGTGGAATCGGAGCGTCGCACCCGGTGTGGCCCCCACCCGTTTCCAGAACGCATCCACGAAGGCGAAGTTGGACTCGAGTTCTTCCGGCGAACACTCGCCCTTACCGAAATTGTAGATCAGCAGCTGATAGTAGTCCAGCGCGTGGCTGTTGTAGTGGATATCCCCGCTCTGAATTCCGATCCTGATTTTGGGCAATAGCCGTTCCGGTACATTCCTGATAAACAGCGAGGGCATTGGTTTGTACCCATGGGTCGTCGCGATATCGGCGTACGCGAAATCGTGACGCCCTTCGCAGTCGTCCCAGGACATGGTCACGAACGGTGGTATCATGTTGGCGGCAAACGGCTTGCGGGCCGTCCACGTGATCGACCGCCAGAACAGATCGTCCATGCCGCGGGCATGGCCGAAGAACGCGTTCCGCCACACCCTGGAATTCAACGTAAACTGCACGGCGCGACCCGCTCCCCATTCCGTTGCGAACACCAGGGGATAGTTTCGCGGTTCAAACGCGCTCCACGGCGCCAGGTGCCGGATATAAATCAGTTGTTCCTTTCCCAGAATCCCGTCGGCGAGCGGTATGACCGAATCGCCCCACTTTTCGGCGGCAATCGCCGTCACCATCCGGTCGAACGCGTGAAACTCTCCGGGGGATTGCAGTTCGGTGATGTAATGTTCCCTATCCTGAATGCGCAGCGTATCAGTGGCGTACGGATGCGGGTTGATCCGGTCGAACCCGAATATTTCCAGGAGGGGACCCCCATAGTTTCTCAGGTCGTAGTCAAAATTGACGAGCCCGGCGCCATTGCGAACCGCATCCGCGATCAGACCCGTTTCGGAAAGTGTCAACGACGCGCCCAACCCGTTCTGCGCCAGCAGGATGCCTGCACACGGTTCCAGTGACTCCGGCGTCGGCCGTTCCTCGGCCAGATCCAGCAACCTGTAGGGCATGCCGAAATGCGCCAGCGCCAGCAGGACCGTTTCCTCCACAATCACCCGCTCCCAGTACGGCCCTGCGCCGTCGATAACCACCAGCAACGCGCCGTTACCTGTACTGGTATGCCGTTCCCGCTGCACACGCCCGCTGCCCGATGCCATGGTTTTCTCCTGTAATGGTGCCTCAATGGTACTGACCCAGATACGTTCGATCACGACACCAACTGGATGAGTATTCTTCGCCGTTGGGGCAAGAAATGTCCACGCCTGCGCAGCTGCGCAGGCGCCCACCTAACCGGCTCCAAGGAATTCGTCGACGTCGATTCGGGCCTCTCGAAGTATGGCGCGTTACGTGCCTTCCGCCATATCTTTGACGTGTCGAGGCACGGTGACTTTGCGACCTGTCCGAGTATGACGCCAGACTTCGTGACTGCCGGGACCCGGGCGATCGAACACAAAGCCGAAATAACGCAGGCGTTTGACAACATCCCGGTATTTGAAACCAGAAAGCCGTCCCATTACGGCACACTTACGGGTACCAGCAATTCAATGGACGCGTTGCCATCCGCAAGCGTTGACAATGCATCAGGAAGCGGATCCCCGTGTTCTATGCACGACTCGGCGATTTTGCGCACGAGACCTTGTGCAATCTCCGCGGCCGCGGTGACGCTGCGTCCTTCCGCAACCAGGCCCGGGACATCGGGACTCGTGGCCGAAAAACCACCGTCGTCCAATGGCTCAATATGAAGCCGTATTGCTGATTCCTTCATCGGGTTGATCTCCTGATTCATTGCGCTGATTGTGGCTTGACGTCCATTTCGATCCGCATCTCGTTCCGCGTCAGACCTTGATCTCCCAGAGGTATCCGCTACGGTAGGGGCTGTCGTTTTCGCCGGCGTAGATCGTGCCGTCCGGCGTGACGGCCACGTCGTGCACCTGCCAGCAGTGGGCGTCCCCGTCGGACACCGGTCCCAGCAGGTCCCATGACTCCGAGTCCGCGTCGAACCGGATCACCTCACACCTGCCATCCCGCCCCGTCACGCCCCAGGCGGCCCCGTCGGGCCCGGGCTGCAGCGTTGTCAGCCGGCTGCGCCGGTCTTCAACGGGGGTGCCGAGAAACGTGCCCATCCCGGTTTTCGTATCGATCCTGTAAATCGACCCGTTTGCGCCGCTGGCGAACATCCGGCCATCTCCCAGGTTGAAGATCCCCTCCACCTTTTCGTAACCGTAGCTGCCGTCGGGCTTTCGAAGACCGGCATCGAAATACTCGATCCTGTCCTTTTCAGGGTCGAACTTGCACAACCGGTTGCGGTCCACGCCCGCGAAATTCTGCCACGCCCGCGTGACGCTCCAGCCGCACCACACGCAGCCCTCGTCGTCCAGTTCCAGGTTCTCGCCCTGTGCCATCTCCATCCCGCTGCTGATCGGCCCCAGGTCGTCCGAGCGGCCGTCCGCAAGGTTGAACCGGAACATCCGCTCCGGCGTAAACGTCATCCCGTAGATCACGCCGCGTTCCTGGTCCAGGCAGATCGACTGGATGTACATATGCGGCATGGGAATCCCCACCTTTTGGATTTCGCCGGACGCAGGGTCGTATTTTACAATCGCTCCACCCGGCGCCTCCCAATACCGGTCGATATCGTGCAGGAGCGCGATTGCCCCGTACAGACAGCCGTCTTTCTCCCACCTTACCAGCGACCTGTGAAACTTGGCGTCGAATGGATTGGCGACTTTGGCGTACCCCAGATCCACAAACTCGCCTGTCGAACGGTCGTAGGCGCGGAATATATCGGCGTTGAAGGAGGTAATCCCCAGATAGACACGGTCGTCTTCTGCGTTGTGATACACGCTGTCCATGCTGATCCAGCCCTCGCGCCAGGCGGAATCCGCCCTGAAATCGTCGTATTCCCAGCGGTCCTCAATCTCCTCGTCCCACTGGTTGCCGTAGTCCGTATCCTGTAATCTGAGCGCCCTGACCTGCATCTGGTTCTCCTTTCATGTTCCTTTTGGCAATCCGGCGGGGATTGGCCCACGCCGATTGCGGCTATACCGCCTCGCTGATCTTGTTCAACGCCCTGAAAAATTCGTCGAAAACCTCCACAATATCCGCCGCGATCTCGTGTTCCTTCCCCGCTTCCCATTCGTCCGGCGTCAGCCGGGCGAATGCCTTTGTTCCCTCCACCTCCGACGGAGACAACAGATCCCCCTTCAGTTCGTCCAGAACCGCCACCGGGTCGTCCACCGTCTCGCCGGTCCTGATCTTCCAGAACGTGCGGAAGGGCGTTCGGAAGAAACTGTTGCCGATCCGCCCCAGTTCATTCTGAATCAGCCACGTCGTATCAAAATGCGCCGGCGCGTTGCCGTAAAAGTGCAGGCGTCCCTTCATCAGGCGCGAGAACTTGGCGTTGTCGAAAATGACAAGTGCCGGATCCACCGGCACCTCCTGGAGCGCCGCTCTCCAGGCGCCGACGTCCGTGCCCGCCTCGTCGGGAATCAGCGTCACCGAATCCCTCAGCCGTTCCATTATCACGCCAAGCGCCTCCTCAAGCACGTCCTCCAGCTGCGACAGGCGGGGCTCCTCGTACCACATCGGGATTTCGTAATGCGCGTGCAGGATCTCCCGGATCGGTTCCCAGCACCGCAAATCGGGGAAATGTCGTTCGGCGATCTCGTACGCGTCCAGCTTTCCGCAGATATTCTGCTTCTCCAGCACGCAGACGGCTGAATGGACGGGAGGATTGAAATAGTGCATAATCCGGCTGTGCAGGGGATACTTGTTTTCGTGAACTCCCAGGTTGATCGCCGGATCGATCGTGCGGTTGTAGCGGCCGAAATACAGGCAGAATTTCTTCAGATGAAAATATTCGTCCTTTTCGTCCCAGGGCCTCCGGGCGAGCGTGTCCAGCGCCGCGCCGAGACGTTTCGGATCCTCGGTGAGATAGTATGTCCACTGGTGGTATTCCGGATAGTAATTGCGCTCCGACGTCAACTCCGACCAGGTCAGATTCACGCCGGGAAGGTGCTCGAAGTTCCGCGCCCAGCAGGGGTATTTCTCGCAAAGTCTCAGGTGCGTCTCACCCATCACGGTGGACAGCTGGCACCAGTCGTCCACCGTCATGCCGTCGTTCACGACAAACCGCGTGTCGAAATCGCTCATGCCCGGCAGCAGGTCCCGGAACATCCACTTGCCCGCGATCGCCTCGATCTTGTCGGAGTGGTACCGGCACGCTTCGTAGTACGTCCGGATGTAGTCCGCGAAATCGTTTTCCGGTCTGGGCGCGAATTTCATCGCTTCTCCTTCCTGCATAGGACTTCAGGCCACCATTGCCAGTTCGGCTTCCTGGTTCCGGTCCAGGGAAAACACGACGGCAGAACACCGGCGCCCCTCCACTTCGAGCGTCACGGGGGACTGCTCACGGCCGTCCAGAAGTACGCGCGAGACTTCCCGTGGCCCCTCGGCGATCATTGTCAGACCCTCGATCGGCTCAGCGGCCGTCAGCCTGGCAACCGCCCGATCCGGGCCGGAACTCAGCAGTTCAACCCGCAACGCGTCCCGCGCCTGTACGAAGCGGGACCACTCCTGCAGGCTGCCGGTTTCAATGCCCATGGCCGCCAGCGACGCGTAGACGATATTGGCCGCCTCGAACGTGCGGCGCGGATCGCCTTTAGGCCGGGTCAGATAACACGGGTGGAAGGTCCCGATATGCGGTACGTGCCAGTGATCGCGGGAATCGACCACCCACCGTACAGCCGCCTCCGCGTACTCCACCTGATCGAGCCCGAGCGTGCCAACGCCCGGCTCGGTGATGCTCTGCGAATCGTCGAAGGTGCAGGGCTGCAGAAACAGGTCCAGCAGTCCCTCGCCCGGGTCGAAATAGCGCATGGGCATGGCAGACGGCAGAGAGAACGGCCCAAAGTCGTACCGGTTCATCCTCGGATCGTGGCCGCAGAAGTGAAACGGCATCCGCCAATCATTGTCGGTCAGGATTGAAGCGGTCCCGGCCCCCGTCCACTGGCAACCGTGGATCACGATATCGGTCACCGCGAGCCCCGTTTCATCCGTGAACCTGCGCGCCTGGGCTTCCATCTCCCCGCGGATGCGTTCGTGCACCCCGTCGTCGAGTTCATCCAACAGGCGGTTGTACGTAAGTGGAAATATATCCACTTCGATCGACATGAAATGGCCCCGGTCCTGCCACTTTCGGATCAACTTCCCCTCGTACCGGCTCACCGGCGCCCGGAAGAAATTGTGCTTGTGCCCGTATTGCTCCGCCAGTTCCATCCCCATCGGAGCGCCCTCCTCACCGCACCCGTCCGACTTGAAAAACACAGCCACCCGCCGTGCATCGGGCATATGCCAAACGCGGGGCACGATGCCGCCGTCGTGCAGGTCCAGCAGCAACTCCCGAAGCAGGTCCTGGTGAATATCCGCCAGCGGGTACTGCCGCGAATGCCGCTCGGCAATCCCGATCAGCCCGAAGATATGCCTTGGACCTCGCAGCGGCAGCATCCGGTCCTGCTGTTCCAGAGCCCAGGTGCCGTGCCTCAGCCGCAGCACCGCCCCCACCACGTCGTAGGCCAGCACAAATGCCATGCCCCGTTCCATACGCTTCCGGACGATTGCCGGACCGCTGCGCTTGCCCAGGTCGTCGATCAGCGCAGCCAGTTCCTCGCCATCAGACGCGACGCCAAGCCCGGTTTCCTGCGGGCAGTACAACGGCTCGGGCGGTACCGTTAGTCCGGCGGCCGGATGCACCACAATCCGTCCATCCGATACCATGTCCGGCTCGTTTGCCAAAGGCTCCGATGCCGCTTCCTTGTTGGGATCCACTTTCTGGGTCGATTCCACAACACGGCGCTTCACACCCAGCCCGGCCGCCAGGTCGCCGCCCGGCATTACCGCAAGCAGCCGCCCTCCGTCGCGCAGATAGTCGATAAGGACCGCGGCCGCGCGCCTTGTGTATTCGCCCCGAAGCGTCAAGGCCACGGCCGCGTCTGTCAAACGAGACGGCGCCACCTCGGTTTGCGAGAGGACCTCGTAATGAAACAGACCTTCGGCCTTCAGGATCTCCGGCGCGAAATCGTGCTCGAGGTTGTCATCCGGCTTGACCACGAGAATCTTCTTCATGGATTCGATCAGTAAGGAAGTGGTATGCGTTCAGCGTCCCGGAATACGGTTGGAAGCGCAGTGAAAAAACCGCGATCTCAACCCAACTCGACCTCACGGTTCTCCGCCGCGGAACGATAGATCGCATCCAGCAGCGCATTGGTCTTCGCCGCTTCATCGAGCGGACAGACCGGCTGCCGCCCATCCCGGACCGCGTCGACGAAATCCTGGACGACCGGGCCGTGTACGTTGTCGGCGGGCGACAGATCCAGTGTATCGACCTGCCGCCCCACCGTTTTTACCACGGCTCCCGAATCGTAAGGATGCCAGTACACCTTCGCCTCGGTCCCGACAATCTCAAACTCGTGCCGCCACGTTTTCGAACTCCAGCTGAACGACGCCGTGACCAACGCTCCGTTCTCAAGTTTCATGACGATGCTCGCACAGTCCTCCACGTCCCATTTCTGCACGAGGTTCTCACACCGGGCGTACACCGACACCGGCATCCCCAGCAGCCCGATCATCACGTCGAACATATGCGTGCCCATATCGCTGATCGGCCCGCCCCCCGACCTCTCCCGGAAGACGCGCCAGCGTTTCGGATCGTCGGCCGCCGGGCTGAACCAGGAAAAGTAGACAATGCGCACAAGGACGACCTGGCCGAATTCACCGTTCCGGATCATCTCCTGCGCCTGGAGATACGCCGGGAAGAGGCGTCTGAAGTAGGAACATCCGGCCAATTTCGTACTCTTCTCTGCTGCCTCGATGGCTCTTGCACATTCCTTACCGGTCACGCCCAGGGGCTTTTCCACCAGCACGTGCTTGTCCGCTTCCAGGGCCTGGACGGCGTGGGCCACGTGCAGCCACACGGGCGTTGCAACGTAGACCGCGTTTGCCGACGTCCTATCCAGCGCCTCGTCCAGATCGGCGTAAACCTCCGACAGGTCATATTCGGACGCCAGCGCCCGGGCATTTTCCCGGACCCTATCGCAAACCGCCACCAGTTCCGAATTCTCGGCGCCCGCCAGGGCAGCGGCCACCCGCTTCCGGGCGATATCCCCGGCGCCGACCAGAAGCCACCTCACGTTTTGCATTTTTCCTCCTGCGCATTGTCTCGAGGCGACCCGGAAACCGGTCACCTTGCATCCGCCGGTTCATCCCCTCGCGCTGCATCACATTCCTTGACTGCGTTTCACCACCCCCGAACGTCCCCTATTCCCTTGCCCTTTTTGAAAAGCGGGGAGAGGGTAGACGGGAGAAGACGTCCTTGCCCGATTGGTTCTTCCTTTGTGCCACCGACAAGAAATGAAACCGAACGGGGCAGGCAATTTCCACCCGCTTCCGTCTAACGTTTACCCGCCTTTAGGAGACCTACCCCCTGTCCCCCTTCTTGAAGGAAGGGGGAACTGACATCGCTTGATATACGCCTGGTTTTGCTCCCCCTCTCCCCTTGGGAGAGGGGGCCTGCCTGCGCAGTGCCCTGCGCTGCAGGCAGGCCGGGGGGAGAGGTCCCCGCGTCCGCGGCCGTAGTGGATTGGCATCACCAAGCCGTATCGCAGACCGGATTTAGCTGACGGCTGAGGGCTGATAGCTGATAGCTGTTCCTGCTGCTTCCGGCCGGCCGAATTCAGGCAATCTGCTCAATGGACAGAATGCTATCGCAGTTCAGAAATCGTCTGCTTGATCGCCCACGCGATATATTCCAGGTCCTCGTCGGTCGTCCCGGGGAAAACCGGCGTACTCACAACCTGATCGCAGACCCTTGCCGCCACCGGACATCCGTCGCCGTTGTACCCGAGTTCCTGCAGGGCTTCCCATGTCCACAGGGGCGGGTAGTGCTTTGCCGTTCCCACGTGATATCGATCCTTCAGGTGAGCGACGAACGCGTCCGTGGCGAACCCCACGGCATCGGTATCCAGCCGGATCACGTGCAGATGGCTCCCGTGATCGGGTCCGTGTCCGAAAGGGAGGATAACTTCCTCCACGTCGGCCAGCAGCGCATTGAGACGGAGCATCCGATCCCTGCGATCCTGAGTCACGCGGTCGATCTTGGCCAGCTGGGTGAGCCCCACCGCGTATTGGGGCTTGGTCATCCGGTAGTTGAACCCCACCCGCACCACCCGTGTACCGCTTCCCCCGTAGACGTATCCGAATGTTTTCAACTGCCGGACCTGTTCCGCGAATTCCTCGTCGTCGGTCGTCACCGCACCTCCCTCGCCCAGGCACGTCATGTTCTTGTTGCTCTGAAAACTGTAACACGAGGCCTTTCCCCGGCCGCCAACGGGTTCGCCCTGGAACCTGGTACCGACCGCGTGCGCCGCGTCGTAGATGACCGGAACGCCCGTCTCCTCCGAAATCAGGTCGAACGCGTCCAGGTCACAGGCGAGGCCGGCAAAGTGCACAGGAATGATCGCCCGGGTACGCGGCGTGATTCTTTCCCGGACCTTCTTCGGGTCCAAATTCAGACTCGCCGGGTCGATATCGGCAAGTACCACGCGCGCGCCCCTGGCAATTGCCGTCCCGGCCGTGCAGACAAAGGTGAGCGGGGTCGTGATTACCTCGTCGCCTGCGCCGACGTCCAGCGCCATCATGCTGCAGTCCAGTCCCGTACCGCAGGAATTGACCGCAATCGCCTTTCTCGCGCCCTCGTGCGCGGCGAACGCGTTCTGAAAATCGCTCTCTTCGGGGAGCGGGAAAAACGTCCCCTCCTCGTCCGCGACGTCCGTCAACATCCGGCTGACCACCTCGACGTCGTCCTGCTCGTAAACCCCGCCCATCGAGCCGAAGGGCACCTCTCGAATTTTCATAAAACCGGGCGCAAGCACCCCGCCATGACGCTGGGGAAAAAAGCGCGCCCTGCCTCCTTTCAGAATTGTAACCATCGCACGGATTTCCCGTGCTTCCGCCGTCTACTTACCACGTCCTTCAAGTTAATATCCGGTCACCTTCTGTCAAGCGCAAAGACGCCTGACGACGGCTTCAGAAAATGCCGCCAATCAGGCAACTGAAACTGCAAATCCCGCCTGCAGAGCAGCTTTATCGGCTTACTGCAGTCCCGGGAATCAATACCACTTGTGGACGACGTGCCCCCGATTCGGAAACCAGATCGCATCCACCACCATCCCCGCCGTCACAGCCAGAATGTACCCGACCAGCATCCCCAGGAAAAAAGGCATCGACCGACGGTAGAACGCCACCCCGCCTGTCTTCAGCATAATCAGCTTCGCCAGCCACGCCACGAGCAGTGTGGACCCCATGCGGCGCGCCGCCGGGATGCCGGACAGCGCAAACCCGATCGGGTGCAGCGGCCACCTGGCGAACCGGTAGCGCATCAGATTCACAAGGACCATCGTCACGGCGCCGATCAGCAGAAACCAGTAATCGATCGCCTGCATCCTCGCCGGGTTCAGTATCTCGTTTACGGTCATCCCGTACTGCCACTCGCCTTCGTGGATGATCAGCCAGTTGGGCCGGAAATTGTAGGCGCCCACGTGGTATCCCAGCCAGATCGTGTACAATGTCGAACTGACCACCCCCACGACAAGTGCCGCAAACACCCCCCAGAAAAGCCGGTGTTTGTCCCTTCCAACGAAATCGCCCAAACGATTGATCTGCGCGACCAGCGGCATGATGAAGCTCCTCGGATGGCTGACGGTGAATGACAGCAGGCCGAAGGTTGCGCGCGTGGACGCATTCAGCGCCCCTGCGCCGCCAACCAGCGCACCTGAGAGTTCCCAGGCGGACGCGGGCGGCTGGATATAGATGATTCCCGAATCGGCCACGACCTTGGCTACAAAGAGATAGGCGATGAACATCGTTGGAATCAGCAGGGCGATCATCCCCGCC
>JAGWBX010000009.1:13396-23269 GCA_021295655.1 Candidatus Latescibacterota bacterium | reverse complement strand
ACTCCCGACCGGCGCCGGGCGAAGACCCACGCGCCCGATACGCGCTCCGGACGACGTCGCGCAGGTGGTGCCGCGCGACCCAGATCCACCAGAACACCAGCGACACGAACGCTCCGGCCGCCTGCCACTTGTAGGTGGTCGTGGTGTAGGGCCCGGCTCCGTAGTGTGGAGACGTGGCGACGATCCCTATCCGGTTCAGCGCGCCCGCTTCGATCATGTACACAAAATCGAAGAACCAGATGCTGAAGAGTACGTCCAGGCTCGCGAAATAGGAAAAGCAGATGACGGGTGTGCTGAGGAAGATGAAAAACGGAGGATATTCTTCGGGAAGGAGGTCCCAGATAAAGCGACCGGTTGCCGTGGGAAAACCGGGGACCATCGGGTAGAACCAGGCGAGCATGTTCCACCAGAAGACGATTGACGTCAGCGCGAATCCCGCCCAGAACGCCTTGCCCTTCATAAACTCCGGCAGCCACCTCTCTCCGGACCCGGCCCGCGATGTCATCTCCAGGACCGGAGCCAGCGCGGGGTACACCAGTTTTTCATGGTCGGCCCACTGGCGGTGCAGAAGATCGGAAAGACAGATGCATACAAAGCGCAGTATTAAGACAAAGGAGAGCCACCAGAGCAGCGGAAGCCCCCAGACGTCCCAGGGAATCGACGTCCGCCCCGGCAGCCCTTCGTAGAACCAGGACATCGCCCGGCTGTCATTCGTGGGGACCAGCCATGCCGGCAGGTGTGGATGGAGGTACTCCGCCCAGCGGTTCTCCGGCGTCGCGAAATAATACGGGGAAGCCATCATACCCACCAGGTACCCGCTCACCCCGTAATTGGGCCCGATGGCGCTGATGACCCCCATGCTGAAGACCGTGATCCATTCCGGCGGCGACAGGACGAAAGCGCTCCCGAACCTCCGGGCAAGCACGGCGCAGGCCAGAATCGATACCAGGCACAGCAGCAGGACGCCCATCGGAATCTGGGCGACCATCATGTACGACCCCTTCTGGATGTACCGGGCCGTACACGCCAGCAGGCTCATGGCCACCGCAAAACACAGGCCGACCACGATGGACCGGAGCGTCACACGCGCTTCCCGCTGTTTCTCGCCTCTCACGATGCGTTACTCATGGTCTTCCTTTGCGGCCGTCATGGTGTCCTTTCAATCGACGGCTGCGGGCGCCAACGGATTGATCCAGACAACCGCCCTGGTCCCCCAGTCCGTGGACATGACATCGTCGTAACCGTCCCCGTCCAAATCCGCCAGACGGACGATATTCGGCCAGTTGAGGCCCGCTCCGTCACCCAGCCGCGTCGCTTCCCACAGGGCGCCGTCTCCCCGCACGTTTCTGAAGACATAGACCCCGTCTCCGCCATCGGATGGCGCCACGATATCCAACCGCCCGTCCCGGTCCACGTCGCCAACGTCAAACGAATAGGCGTGGCCGAGACCGCCCGCGATCTGATGGAATTTCCAATCCATCCCGGTACCCGGATTCTCCCGCCAGGCCATGTATCCGTTTCTCAGACTGGTCTCCACACAGTCCAGGTCCCCATCCGCGTCCAGGTCCGCGAATCGCGCGTGGACCTGTGAAACGGGCTTTTCGGAAAAGCGGCCCACCCATCGTCGCACCGAATCGGCGGATGACACACGGATGGAATCGCGCTTCCATTCGGTTCCCTTGCCATCGGCATTGATCAGCAGGAACGGCCGTGATGCGTGTTCGGATGCGCACAAGAGGTCCATGTCCCCGTCCAGATCCACGTCCCCGGCGTCCACGCCGATCAGGGGCGGCAGGTCAACGCGAATCGGCACGGCCTCCCAGGAATCGGATTCGCCGTTCTTCTGGCGAAACCAACCCACTTTGTCGCCCGACCGGGAAATGGAAGTAACCACGACGTCGTCGAGATTGTCTCCGTCGATATCCGCAACCACGGCCCGAACCGGAAGCTCGAGCACCTTCGACCACAGGCGGGTCTTTCTCCAATCTCCGCCGTCCGATGTCTCGTAGATAACCGTTTCTCCGGACAGATAGCAGGGGACCACAACAGCCGTGTTTCCCCCGGCGGTGCGACGTACCACAACGGAGTCTTTCGGCGTGACCTGCCGGTCGTCCAGCAGATGGATACGAAATGCCAATCCAGAATCCGGCCCGGCGGCCAGGTTCTCCAGCCAATAGACCATGCCGTATTCACGGTCCCCGTCCGGGGTCTTTTCACCGCCCGATTGAAAGGCCACGACGAGGTCCAGGTCGCCGTCCCGGTCGAAATCGGCCGCGTGGATCCCGTAGGAATTGGTCCCGTCAAGCGTTTCGCCTTCGCTACCGCCCAGGTCGGCAATCCGCCATCCGGCGGCGGCATCGGCGCCCAATCCCCTGACGTTGGGACTGAGGGCGAGAATTTCCACAGGGACCTGGGCGGCGGCGAATCCGGGGGCGGAGCAGACAACGGCCGCGGCCATGCCCACGAGAAACGCCCGGAAATCGAAGTTCGGCATTACCGCCTCCCGGGCATCTTTGTCACGTGGATGCGGCCGCCGATCCCGCCCAGGTCCGCCGGCATCTGACCGGAGGGCCGGTCGCCGCCGGGCCGGAAGTCCGGAACGCTCACAACCCTGCTGCCTTCCTCGATCGAATCCACGGCCAGCACCGCCGGCGCCATCGAATCCATCACCCTGTAAACGTCGTACGCCAGCGCCTCTCCCTTCAGGATCGCGTCGCGAAAATACATATGCACGTAGTAGTCGGCATCGCCGTGGCCGCTTCCACGCGCCTCCGGCGGCGCGTCGGTCCGGCGGTACTGCCAGTCGACCTCCATCCAGTCGTTCATCTGCGTGTCCGCCAGCCACAATTTCGGCTTCTCTTTCCCGGACCGCCGCCACTCCACGCTTCCCTTCGTGCCGATCATCTGCCACCAGTGGTGGTCTCCGTGCGGCCTGGGCTGGTTGAACCCGTTCAGCATCCGGATCAGCGTATCCTTCTCCGTCTTCATCAGCGCCACCTGAATATCGGCGTTGAGCATCTCCGGCGTCGTATAACTCGGCGGTTTGGTACTCATGCCCGTGACCTCGATGACGCGGTCGTCCAGAATCTTCAGCAGGATACTCAGGTCGTACGATGCTGAGATAATGTAGGGAAGATACTGCGGATTTGCGGGTTCGGCTTCCGGGTGATCGGGAAGCGCCTCAACCGGGTACTGCCTGCCTGTCTTGAAATCCTGGAACCACTGGTGGGTGCCGTAGTAGCCCAGGTACTGACCCTCGGCGTACGTGATCCTTCCGAGCATCCCGTCGTCAACCAGTTTCTTCCAGCCGTCCACGAATCCCCAGAACCGCGTCTGCTCTGCCAGGCTGTAGACGAGCCCCGTCCGCTCCACGTTGGTAACGATACGCCAGCATTCCTCCATCGTATAGGCTGCGGGAACCTCGCTGTTGACGTGCTTGCCCGCCTCCAGCGCCTCGGCGGCCATGGTTCCCTGCTCCATCTGCCTCACGACCAGCCCCACCGCGTCCATCCCGTCGTACGCCAGAAAATCGTAATAATTGGCGAATACACGCACGTCGTCGCGATGGGCAATCTCCGCCAGCGCCCGCTCCTGCAGCGGCTCGATCCAGTCGTAGATGGCCGTGATCCGGTAGCCCGGGACACTCTGAAGCAGCCGGATCCAGTGCAGCCCGCGGTGGCCCAGTCCGGCAACTCCGATTCTGATCTCGTCCATCGTCTTCTCCGTTCGTTTCGAGTTTACCGCCCGTTCAGATGCGAATACCGCCCAATAAATACGTAGCCGGCCGGCGTGGCTCATCGGCCTCCGGTCGCCCCTGCCCGCGCCCGCTTCCCCGTCACACGGGATAGCGCTCACAGCCCAGCGCCTGCGCCATCGCCCGGATGTGCGACGGACCCGCGCCGCAGCACGCGCCGATGAAGTTGATCCCCTCGGCCCTGGCCTTCAACGCGTATTGGGCCATTTCGCTGCCCGATACGATCATCGACTCGCGAATCACCGAATTGTTGGGGCCGGCGTTACGATAGCCCTGCGGCTGATAGGCGATGGGGATATCCACAGCCTCCCGCATCGCCAGGACCCCCGGCCACATGGTCATCGAATCGCCGGAGCAGACCAGGCCGACGATATCCGCGCCCTCGCCCGCCAGGACCCTCGCGCACTCCGCAGGCGTGGCGCCGTCCTGCGTCCGGCTGCTCGATCCCATCAGCACCATCGCGGGCACGCCGGTTTTCTTGCAGCGCGACAGGCACAGCCGGGCTTCGTCCAGCCGCGCGAACGTTTCCGGCACGAGAAGCCCGGCGCCCGCGTCCACCATCCAGGAAATGTGTTCGTCCCACTCCGCGCATGCCCGCTCGCGCGCCCGGGCATTGTCGGGCCTGTATATGTACGGCCCCGTCCAGGACCCCGCGGCCGTCTGGTTCAGGCAGCCGGCAACCAGGGCCTGGCCGCTGGAAGCCTCCAGGGCCAGCCGGATTGCCGTGCGGGAAATCTCCTCGAGTCTGGCCGCTTCCCCGCCGTCACTGTCACCCGGCCTGTAGCGGCGTTCCAGTTGCGACCGGCTGGTCCACCAGGTCTGCGCCTGCAGCACGTGGGAGCCGGCCCGAAAGAAATCCTGGTGGATCTGGCGCAGCGCATCAGGATCTTCCAGGATCATCGCCGGGGTATCGTACCCCCGCCACCTCGCCTCAATAATCATCCCCCCATCGCTTAAGACAACGCCCTCCTCCAGCATTTTCAATATGTCCCTGCCCATCCTGATCCTCCTGTTCCAAATTAACCACCAAACCCGTCCACGCACGCCTAAGTACGCCCAGAAACAGCATACAGAATAAAGTTGAAATCTTCTTCTGTGGATATATTGCGTACTTTAGATCACAGGAAGAAAAAGGCCTGGGTGTCAGCCAGTCAGCCTAAATGCATCAAAAATACGCAATCGACAACACGGTTAGACGCCGGAGGAATGAGACACTTCGTTGGAACAAATGCGGTTTTTCTCCGACCACAGCCGGTGGTTTTGACAACCGTCAGCTTGCGGTATCAATTCGCCTTTGATCTTGTGGGCAAATCCGATTTGAGGTCGTCTATAAACAACGAATCAAGATTTGACATCAAACCGTGATCGCTATTGTGAGATCATCGGACGTGATAAAATAGGGAAACTCTGGAAACGAGGAAAATTCACCTTGGTGGCAATTTCCAACCGGTCACATTAATCGGATGAGTTTTCTAAAGAATTATTCTTGCTTAGGTGACAGTTCCTTGCCAAAGGCGTTGGCAAAGATCAGAAAATCGCCAAACCCAATGGCGCCGTCCCCGTCCAGATCGTACCGCGCTTCGTACCCTGCATCGCTTTCGCCCAGCCCGAACACGGCGGCGAACTGCACAAAGTCGGAGAAATCCACGGTGCCATTGCCATCAAAGTCGGTATCAGGCACACCCTCGGCATGAAACGCAACCCTCTCACGACCACTCAGAGATACACTAACGTTGTTTGGACCAAAAACGGGACCGAGAGTGAGGAATACCTGAGCCCTGCCGTTGGCATCTGTCATTGCGCGCTCGCTCGTGAGCTTGTCGCCAAACGTACCGTCGCCGGCGGTGACCGTAAACGTAACAGGCACATCGGGCAGTGGACTGTCGTATTGATCTCTCACCTCCACGACCAGGGGTCTGGACAACTCGGCGCCTGTTGCGGCATGCTGTCCGTCACCGGAAACCTTTACCAGGAGAAAAGCAAAGGGCCGCATCCACTTGGAGGTGTCCCATAACTCCAAATTTTCCCTGGTCGCGGCAGCCAATCTGCCACCGTCGGGTGAAAACGCCAGCGAATTAACCCAATGTATATGCGCCAGTGTAGCGATATGTCCCTGGGTCGACACGTCCCACAGGCGGATCGTACCATCCTGAGCGCCTGAAGCCAAGGTGTTTCCGTCTGGCGAAAATGCCACAGTAAACACCATAAAGGGGTAGCTATACTGCGAAGGATGCCCTTCCATGGTGGCGATCTCTTCCCGGGTCGCCACGTCCCACAGGCGGACCTTCCCATCTCGTGATCCGGAAGCCATCGTGTTTCCGTCCGACGAAAACGCCACGGAGACGACGCCCGACCACTTCCTCGCCCCGGGCCCTTGCAGGGTGGCGATCTCTTCTCGGGTCGTCACGTCCCACAGGCGGATCGTGTCATCATCAGAGGCGGAAGCCAGGATGTTTCCGTCCGGCGAAAACGCCAACGACCAGAGATGATACAGATGCCCTTCCAGAGTGCCGATATGGTCACGGGACGACACGTCCCACAGTTGGACTTTTCCATTTATTGATCTGCCTCGCGCTCCGACGGCCAATATGTCTCCGTCCGGCGAAAACGCCAACGTGCCGGTACCCATCGTGTTACGTACTTCCAGGGTGGCGATATGTTCTCGATTCGACACGTCGTAGAGATCAACAGGCCCGACACTACTGGAAGCCAACGTATTTCCGTCGGGCGAAAACGCCAACGAGCGAAGAGGACCCTGAAGTGACGACTCAAAGGTCGCGATCTCTTCTCCGGCCGCAACGTCCCACAGCCGGATCTTACTTCGATAACTATTCGAACCGTCAACGTCCGTTACGGTAAACCTTACCGTGTAAGCCAACGTGTTCCCGTCGGGCGAAAATACCACCGCCCCATGGCCTTCAAGTGTGTCCACAAGGTACGGCGAACCCTGCGCAATGCCGAAACCATCTCCTGACTTATACCCGTCCACGTCGATCGTCTCGACAAAAAATAAATGAGCAATCGTATCGGAAAGACTTTCGGGAATACCAAATTGAAGAGAAGATGGAACAACGCCGTCATACTCGAATTCTACGACCGTATCTTTCTCTCCGGCCAATTCCCGGCAGGCCATGACTTCGGGGAATCCGGAAGTGATGTATATGTCTCCTGTGGTGACCTTGAGAGTTGCCAGGTGTAGCCTGTCCGGATCGCCGACTTTGAATTGGAGGGAGGTGCTCCTCGTGCCGGCAGGATACCGGGTGGGCGAAACGAGTTCGAAGGTGGCGCGCGAGCCCCCGGGCACTCCGACGATCGGTATTGCAATATCCGAATTGAATAAAGGTTGCGCGGAGAGATTGCTCGCGGCGCACGCCGATAACCGATTCACCCCTGGGCCATAACTCATGATATAGGAACTATCGCGGAAGTCGTGATCCAGGCCGAACGCATGGCCAAGTTCATGAGCGGCAGTATGGAAGCTGAATCTGCCAGGAACAAGCAAGATGCCACCCGTAATAAAACCACCACGTCTGTCCCAGTGGGGATATCCGGTACCGACTCCTGCCGCTGATCCCCTGGGGGTTCCAATCGAACCTGTGCTGTTGTCAACAACGATGAAGTCAATTCGGTAACCCGTGCCCAACGCCTTTCGAATCTCGTTTGTTACGGGGTTAATCGTATTGTCAAGATAATGACTATCGGCGCGTTGACCGTTCACACGATGCACCCGCGGATCGCCATCAGCGTCGGTTTCAATACGGAAGGTCATGTCCCCGTAGCCATGCGCCCGCATCTGCTCGGCGTAAAACGTCTGTACCCGTAAAATCATCGTTTTCATCGAATCGACCACCTCTTGACGAAAAGGACGGTCATTCGGCAGGAAGTAGATCATTCGTACCGTTCGGGGTTCGCCAGCGTGCATATCCGCCGCCCACTTGTCGGCCGATGGGGCAATGTCCCGCCGCCATTGCTCGATGTCGACGGGCACGCAGAAATGCACTTCTTCGGCTACCGATGGCGAAGCAGCAAGGTCTGAAGGGAGGGTGAGCAGTGCTAAAAGGCACGTCGCCAGCGTAAACAAGGCAGTCGTCTGACGAACGATCCATTTTTTCATATCACGATCCTTTCTGGTTGAGTCCGAACGAGTTTTGTGCGGCGAATCTTGATCTGCACCAGATTGAGCCACAGGCCCCGACATCACGCTCACAGCAGGCTGGTCCAGGAGTCCCCGCATCGTCCATCAATTCTCGCCACGTATGGTCTCCAGCCACATGTTTCAGTTTTCTGTCCTTTCCCCGCCTCCGACGTTTCTCGCTTTATCTCGATTGCAATGGCCCCCTATCGCGGGCGCAGTTCGATGTGTTTCCGTTCGCAGTCCAAAGCCTGCGCCATCGAGCGGAGGAGCCGGATCACAACCCCGTCCGATCCGCCCAGGAAGCGGACGTCATGGGCGGCCGCCTTCAACGCGTACTGCCCCATTTCAATCCCGTAGACGTGCATGGCTTCCCGCATGCGCTTCCAGTGCGGCCTGTTGGTGCGATACCCGTTCGGCAGAAAGGCGATCGGAATGTCCACTGCGTTCCGCATTTCCAGCACCACGGGCCACAAATCCTCCGGTTCCCGCCCGCCGCCCCCGCCCACGACGTCTGCGCCGTCGCCTGCCAGAACGCGCGCGCACTCGGCCGGCGGGACGCCGTCCGCCGTCACTTCATCCTCGCGAAGCACGGGTTTGTTCAATCTTCCCTCGGGCAATGCGACGTCCACCGATACCACAACCGGCAACGCGCTCTTCTTGCAGCAAGCCAGCGCCAGTCGGGCCTCGTCGAGCCGGTCGAATGAATCGCAGACGAGCAGATCCACGCCCGCATCGGCCAATATCTCGACCTGTTCCTCCCACTCCGTCCGGGCACGGTCCGCAGATCCCGCGTCATCAGCCTGAAATGCCCCGGTTGGGGCCAGCGTCCCCGCCACGAGCGCTTCCCCTCCTGCCGCACGCCTCGCCAGCGCTACGGCCTTCCGGTTCAACGCGTCGATCCGGTCGGCCCCGCCCCCATTTTCCCGGCCGTCAAGCCCGGTTCGCGTACACCGGCCCGTAAGGGTTCGGATCACGTTGGCGCCGGCGCGGAAGAATTCCCGGTGGACCAGCCGCACCGCATCCGGGAAGTCCTCGAGCACGAATGGCGCCGAATACCCCCGAAGCCTCAGTTCCTCTACGTTTCCCCCATCGGCCAGCACGAAGCCATCTTCAAGGGATTTCAAAACGGACACAGGCATTATACCGCTCCTCTCCTTTAATCATCTCACAAAACGCGTCAGAAAACCGGGTAGAGGGTAGACGTTAGACGGTAGAAGAAATCCTTGCTCTGCATCTTACTCTTCCCTGCCTCCGGCACGAAAAGAAACCTCACAAGGCAGGTCATCTCTATCCTCTCCCGACTCACGTCTTCCCGGTTTTAGGGAACACGCCGTAGGTATGATTTTGAAAAGAAAGACGAATGATGGGTCTTGTTGTTGACAGGTCTCTGTATTTTGAATCAAATCATTACTTATGCGCGTAAGAAAAAGGACCAAAAAGAACCGCGCCCTTCGGCAGGGGGCCGGTTTTTCCACGAACTCCCCCTGTGGCATAGACCAACGATTGTGCCCTGCGTGCGTGGATAAACAAGTCGTTCTTCTGTGCTGAACGGATTAGCGTGGAAAAACCCCCATCTCCACCTCCGGACGGGCCTGGGTAGACCCGCAAGGATCACCGCTCGGTTTTACATTTGTACCGTCCTTAACCGCCCGCCAATAGCTCACCCTAAGGGTTGCATTCAGTTGTCCACGCGTGGTCTCTCGCGAGCGCTCCCAGAGCACGGCGCGCGGTTCCGTCCTGGAAATAGATTGCCTAAGTTCGGACGTCGAGTCGCCCGGCTGGCAAGGCGCCTCCGACCTGGGCAGGTCGGCCCAACGCAGCCAGGCCGAATGAATCGGCGGATGAACGGCGACTATTCCAAAGGCGGTAAGAAGGAAGAGGGAAGCCGGTCGAAGAAATCCTTGTCCGCTATTTTATTCCTTCTTGCCTCCGGCACGAAACGAAACCTCACAGTGCAGGAAATCTCTACCCTCTCCCGTCTTGC
>JAGWBX010000009.1:3196-13239 GCA_021295655.1 Candidatus Latescibacterota bacterium | reverse complement strand
GTCTGCGTCCTCGTTTATTCTGTAGGGGCGACCCTTGTGGTCGCCCGCTTTTTCGCTGTCGGCCACACCAATCGGGCGGTTCGCGAACCGCCCCTACAAGAAGCCGGCTGTCCGTGAATCGAATTCGCATATCCGTATCGCTAACCGGGTTTAGCTGACGGCTGATAGCTGACCGCTGACAGCTCCGTCCGAGGGGCCGGGGGGAGGGGCGCCGTCGCCGCATCAATGCCAACTGTGCACCCTGTGCCCGGAATTCGGGAACCAGATGGCGTCTACCACCGTGCCCGCGATCACCGCAACGACATATGCCGTGAGAATCCCGATGAAAAAGGGAAGCGATCGCCGGTAGAATGCCGTGCCGCCGATCCTTAGCATAAGAAACTTGATCAGCCACGCGACCAGAAGCGTGAGACTTTCCAACCTGGCGAAAATCGTGCCCGAAAGCGCGAACCCAACCGGGTGCAGCCGCCACCTGGGCAGCCGGAACCGCATGACGTTCAGGGCCGTCATGATAACAACTCCCGCGAGGAAGAGCCAGTATTCCACCGCCAGGATCGGCCGGGGGTTGCGCAACGCGTCCACCGCCAGGCCGTAGTGCCATTCACCTTCGTGAAGAATCAGCCAGTTGGGCTGGAAATTGAATCCACCCATTGTGTAGGCCAGCCAGACCGTATGGAGCGTGGACACCACCGTACCTGCCATAAACGCCCCGAAGATTCCCCAGAAAAAGCGCCTCTTGCCTTCGGGCAAAAAGTCTCCAAGGCGGTTCACCTGTGCGACCACCGGCAGCGCGAAACTCCTCGGGTGGTTGACCGTGAACGGCAGCAGGCTGGAGGCGGCGTTCGTGGACGGGTTCAGCCTGTGCGCACCGCCCAGCGCGAACAGCGCATAGTCCCAGGCCACTGCAGGGGGATCCACGTACACCAGCCCCGAGTCGGCGACCACCTTCGCCACGCCCACGTACGCGATGAACATGGCCGGCGTCAAGACCAGGATCATTCCAGGCTCGATGCCGATCCGCGCAAGCCAGGCCACGATATATGCGCAGCAGACGACCAGCCCGACAACGGCAGTACGATAGGATATCCACTCCCTGCTGTCATCCAGCGCGGAACCGCCCGGGCGGACCGCCTTCCTGAAGACCTCGCGCAGGTGCCCCCGGGAGATCCAGAGCCACCAGATAACCAGCGCCGCGAAGGCGCCCGCCGTCTGGAATTTGTAGCTCGTGAGGTTGTACGGGCCGGAACCGTAGTGCGGGGACGTTGCCACCACGCCGAAGCGATTCAGAAGGCCGGCTTCAATCATATAAAGGATATCGAAGAACCAGATGCTGAAGAGAACTTCCAGGTTGGCGAAATAGGAAAAACAGATGACGAAGATGCTCAGGTAGATGCAGAACGGGGGATACTGTTTGGGAAGGAGATCCCAGACATAGTTCATGCGGGTGTTCATCACCTTCGGAAAGGCGGGATAGAACCAGTGCGCCATATTCAGCCAAAAAACCCCCGACGTCAGTCCGAACCCCGCCCAGAACGCATTTCCCTTCATGAATTCCGGAAGGAAGCGCGCCCCGGTGCCGCTCCGGTTCGCCATCTCCAGGACCGGCGTCAGCGCGGGATAGACCAGCTTTTCGTTGTCCGCCCACTGCCGATGCAGAATCACCGACACGCAGACACAGGAGAAACCCAGGACGGCGATAAAAACGAACCACCAGAGCAGCGGCCCCCACCAGTCGTGCCAGGGAATGGACGTCCCGTTCGGGAGCCCTTCGAAAAACATGGTGATGGATCGCTGTTGGTCCGTTGAGATCAGCCAGCCGGGAAGATGGGGGTGCAAAAACTCCGACCACCGGTTCTCGGGCGTGGCGAAGTAGTAGGGAGCCACCATCTGGCTCACAAGATACCCGCTGATTCCGTAGGTGGGGCCCATGGCGCTGATCAGGCCCATGCCGAAAATCGTGATCCATTCCGCGGGCGCCAGCACGAACCGGCGGCCGAACCATCGGGCAAGCGCCGCACAGATCAGGATGGACACCAGAAACAGAAGAAGGTCGCCCATCGGGATCAGGCTGATGGCCATGTACGACCCGTGCTGGACATAGCGCATCGTATTGGCGAGCAGATTGACGGCTACGGACAGCCCGAGCCCGAAAACGACAGCGCGCGTTGTTACGCCCGGGCTCGCGCGACGCTGGTTCCGCGGTTCTGCCATGCCGCCGTCGGCCATGAGTCCCCCATGGGGTCACACTCAGCGTAACCCCATACCGCCCGGGTCCGCCGGAAGCTCGCCTGCCGCGCGGTCCCCGTCCGGGCGGAAATCCGGAACCCGCATCAACCGGCTCCCCTCCTCGATCGAATCAATTGCACGTACTGCCGCGGCAACCGTATCCATGGCCCTGTACACGTCGAATTCCAGCGGCTTCCCCTCAAGGACCGCGTCCCGAAAGTGCATATGCACGTAGGAATCCGCGTCGCCGTGGCCGCTGCCGCGCGCCTCAGGCGGCGCGTCGGTACGCTCGAAGCCCCAATCCACCTCCGTCCAGTCGTTCATTTGCGCGTCCGTGAACCAGACTTTCGGCATCTCGCGGCGCGACCGCCGCCACTCCAGGCCGCCCTTTGTGCCAATCATCTGCCACCAGTGGTGGTCTCCGTGCGGGCGGGGCTGCGTGTGGCCGTCCAGCATGCGAATCAGGGTGTCCTTTTCGGTTTTCATGAGCGCCACCTGTACATCCGGCTTTCGAATTTGAGGATGCGCATAGCTTGGCCTCTTCGTGCTCATCGCCGTGACTTCCGTCACCCTGTCTTCCAGGATTTTCAACAGGATGCTCAGATCGTAGGAGGAAGCGATAATCGGCGGGGTATCGTGGGGAAACGTCGGCCGGGCTTCGGGATGACCGGGCAGTTCCTCGATGGCATACTGTTTCCCCGTGCTGTAGTCCTGAAAAAACTGGTGTGTACCGTAATACCCCACGTACTGACCTTCAGCATAGGTGATCTTGCCCAGGCGCCCATCGTCCACGAGGCGTTTCCATCCGTCAACGAACCCCCAGAACCGCGTCTGCTCCGCCAGGCTGTAGACCAGCCCGGTCCGTTCCACGTTCGTAACAATGCGCCAGCACTCCTCCATCCTGTACGCGCCCGGCACTTCGCTGTTCACGTGCTTGCCTGCTTCCAGGGCCTCCGACGCCATCCGTCCGACCTCACGTTGCCTCACCACAAGGCCCACCGCGTCCATCCCGCCGTATGACAGGAATTCACCGTAATCGGAGAATGCCGCCACTTCGTCGCGATAGGAAATCCCGTCCAGGGCCCGCTCCTGAAGCGGTTCAATCCAGTCGTAGACCGCCGTAATGCGAAAACCCGGGATATTCTGCAGCAGCCGGATCCAGTGCAGGCCGCGGTTGCCGAGCCCCGCGATCCCAATTCGAATTTCGTCCATGTACGCCCTCCGGAGTCCGTTTGCAGGCTTCAGTCGAGCTGAAACCTTATGTAGATATACATACGCACTTCAACTGCCTCGCGGTTCTGGTACCCGGGAAGATATCGGAAACGCGACAGGGCGTCCAGCGACGCCTGGTGAAACATTTCGTGCCCCTTGAGCACCGCGCTGTCTTTGACCCGGCCGTCCCTTCCCACGGTAAATTCCATCAGGACGACGCCCTCCCGGCCCGCCCGACGCGCCTCGTCCGGATACGCGGGCTCCACCTGTTCGAGGAGTCGGGGCTTCCGTTCCACGAACCGGGCGGCATAGACCACCTCACCTTCCACGTCCTCGTCCTTGTCGGGGGCCGAAAAGAGCGTGTCCGACGGTACCGGGAGACGTATGGAAACCCCATCGAGTTCGAGTTCGGCCGTCGCGTCAACGGTTATTTCTTCGGGCAGCAGGTCGCGGCTATCCGTTTCGAGGGGCACGGTCGGCCGTACCGGAATCGGCTGCCTGATGCCCTGTCGGGTCTCCGGCACGTCGGTTACCTGAATGAGAATCGGATGTCTTGCGGAGGCTGGCGCGCGGAGCCTGAAGGACGGGAAGGTGAACGCTACGGCTGCATGCAGGGCGAGCGAGATCCCGACGCACAGGGGGAAGACCTTCCGGTACTGCGCCTTCAAGTCCGTTTCGGGACGCCTGGTCCGGATGATCTTTCCGGTAATCCAGGGCTTGGGAGGCAGCTGTTGTGGCATTGTACACTCCACGCTGCCTGCAAGGCCGGCGTATATGGAATCAACACGCGTTCATTGCGCGCGGCGGACGTCCGTCAATAACAGGAGACAGTCCGGAAAAATCGGTGCAGGCGGCATCGCGGCCCGGGGCCCGCGCCATTGCCCCGATCGTGTTCGGACCCGGCCTCCGGACGTCATTTCCGACTATTGCGTTGCTTCCCTGACCCAGAAGAGGCCTTCTTTGGTTGCCCGCTGTCCGCTGTTCATATCCTTTACGGTCATCCGGACCCTGCGGCGCCCGGCGGCGGTCTCTCCGATGTCCAGCGCCACGTAGTCCGATACCGACGCCTCGGTCCCGGTCTGTTCGTAGCGTACGGTCACCGCCGATTCCGACCGCCCCAGGACCCTTGTCGTCAGGCGTGAGAGGCTGGTACCGCTTTCGTCGGTGCTGTAGACCTCATAAACCACCTCGTAGCGCGTCGCCCCGAATTCGTCCTGTGTGAGATTGTAGATTTCGAAAAAGACAAACACGTGCTGCCCCGCGTCGAAAACATGCGAAGGCAGCGGCGAGATTTTCCACTTGCCGCGGACGAACTTCGGATCGGATCCCGGCGCTGCGGCCGTCACCTGCCGCGCCACGAACAGATCGCTTAGCTTCAGACTCCCTCCGGAGTAATCTTCCACGGAAAGCTTCTGCGAATACGCCTGCAGCCGTTTCGTGTTGTGCCGCTGCACCTGCAGGGCCAGTTCGTAGTCCCCCGGCAGCACATCCGGGAGATCCACACGGTCCAGAAGGGCCCGGTCGCGCCGCCGCCCGGAGACCGGCACCTCCAGGTCATGCTGCAGCGCCAGCACTTTCGTGTACCGGGCGTCCATCAGTGCGACTCGCCGATTCACCATCACGTTGTCGTCCGTATCCCCGGGAACCGCGACATTCTCGATG
Organism: Candidatus Latescibacterota bacterium; assembly: GCA_021295655.1. GTDB lineage: Bacteria > Latescibacterota > UBA2968 > UBA2968 > JAAXHE01. Next base: position 8,139 of record JAGWBX010000009.1, on the reverse strand, counting down.
GGAATGCCCACGTTTACCTGAATCTCCGTTCCGTCATTTTTCCCGCGGAAAGTAACCACGTCATAGCTGAAATCGAGCGCCTCGAAACCCGACACGCTGAAGTACTCCGGCTCTTCCCGCGACACGGACGCAACACGGGTTGAAGGCGCCAGTTCCGTAAGCCGCTGCATGAGCCGCACATAGCCCATCTGCCCCACGTGCGGGTCCTTATCCAGGTTCTTGAGGTCCTGGCTGTTGACTCCGGGCACGGGCGCGTAGTCGTATACGCCGGAGTTCTGTTCATCCGTGAAGGCGACTTCCAGGCCCTTACCCACGCCTGCATATACCCAGACCTCCCAGGGCACCGACGCCCAGTTGTGCCCCGTCGTGACCGGCTTCCATCCGCTCAGTCCGATGGCAAATTCCGGATCCGGAGCGATGCCCGCCTGTATCGGAGAATCTTCGAGGTCCACCAGTTCCTGCGGCGCCGCAGCCGGATTGCCTCCAGCGCCCGGGTCGGCCTGATCGGGCGCAAACACCGCGAGGCCGAGTTCGTCGATTACGGCCGACTGCAAGTCGCGCCGGATGTCCTCGCTGGGCTCGAGGAAGGAACCCAGATCCGTACGGATAGGAAAAACGGGTCCCACGAAACTGATGCCGAGTCCCCGTGTGCCGTACAGCTGGTAGGCCACATTGTCCTGCACGCGTTCAACCGCGGGAGGCACTTTCGGATTCGGCTGGATTGAGGAGGAGTGGTAGTCCGGTTCCCCGTATCTGATGTACACTTCGCCGCGCCGGTCCCAGGGCCACTTCAGCGCTCCATAGTTCGTTCGGGCGTACCACACCCGACGATGGTGCTCGGCGCGACGCATCGCGCCCCGTGAGGCCTTGAACGGGTCGTGGCGGAGCCAGAAGCGCTGGAGAAACGCGGCCCGCTTTTCGGGGGGGGTGTTGCGATAAGCTTCGATTTCATGGGGCAGCCCCACCAGCGATACGTCCCGGTAGAGCGCCTGTTCTTCCCGATCCAGACTTTCGACGTAAACGTTGAACGCCCCCAGGGCGCCTTCGTAATCGCCCCGCGCCATCAGCGCCTGCGCCAGCAGCGGCAGCGCGAGGTCCTCGGACATCAGTGACGTAAGGGTTTCAACCTCTTTGAATTTTCCTTTTTCCAGCAACTCATTGGCAAATGCCAGCGCCCCTTCCTGGTCCGCCGGCTTCAGTTCCAGGTATTTTTCAAAGTAGACCATCGCGCCATGCAGGTCTCCCTCCTTACGGTGGGATTCTGCCAGCAGCAGGTGGGCGGGCGCAATTCCGGCATTGTATTGAAGCGCCCGGTCCGCGGCCTGCCTCGCCCCGGGGCGTTCGGTTTCCTGGTAGACCCTGGCAAGCAGGTAGTGCGTTTCGGCATGGGTCGAATCGGCGCGCAGGGCGGCTTCCAGGTGCGGCAGCGCCCCCTCCGGATCTGACTCCCGTTCGAGCGCCAGCCTGCCCAGGCCGCTATGCGCGGCGGCCAGACTCGGGTCGAATTCCACTGCCCGTTCAAACGCCGTACGCGCACTGTCCGCGACGCCGGCATTCAGACGCTGGCGACCGACCTGAGCCAGGGCCCGCGCCAGATAAGCGTGCGTCCATGTATACGTGGAATCGGCCATCAACGCGGCTTCCAGATGCGGCAGCGCGCCCGCCGCGTCGCCTTCCAGTTCGAGGGCCACCCTGCCCAGGCCGCAATGCGCCGTGGCCAGTTTCGGATCGAACCCCACCGCGCGTTCAAATGCCGACCGCGCTTCGCGAGCCATCCCCACCCGCAGATAGAGCATGCCGACCCGGTTCAGAACGAGTCCGGCGTGGTCCGGATGGTCGCCAAGCGCCCGTTCCAACGCCTTCGCCGCCGCCACAACCGCCGGCACGTCACGGGCTTTCAGGCCGCGCGCGTACACGGCATCCAGTTCAGACCAGGGCGTTCCGGCAGCCGGCGCGTTGCCCGGCCATTGCCCGGCGGCAATCAGCGCACAAACCAATAAAGGGCGCACGTACCGCCACCGTCGATCTTCCATGAACCGACGTCTCCCCCGTAAACAGAACACTGGTGTCCTGTCCCAAAACGTTCTCACCATTCTTCCGCCTGTCTGCGTGCGTGAGATAGCACGCACAGGCAGGCCGATTCATCCCGTCTCGCTACGTTCCCCTCGCTCGACGGCCGAATTCAGGCAATTTATTTCCGGGACAGAACACTAGGCGGCCCTGTCGCGTTAACCAAAGCCGCCTAGCGGTTTGACTCGAATTGCGCTTCTCAGCAATCAGAACGATCCGGTCACCGAGAACCGCAGGGTCGCGCCGTTATCTGGAAATTTGTCGAACTTCACGTAGGCGAAATCCGCCTGCACGTGATGTATGCCGCGCTGCAGCCGGACGCCCGCCCCGGCGGTAACGTCCTGCACGTCGTAGCCCAGCTTGTAACCGGCCCGAAGCGCGACGATGTTCCGCAGCCAGAGTTCGGCGCCCACGTGCATCCGCCGTTCAACGCTCACGCTGTAAAGCGCTTCGACCGCGCCGGTCAGCGAGACGTCTTCCCCGCGCTCCCCGTAGACTTCAGCCGCTGTTGCCATGCTGAAGAAGACGGGCATCTTTCCCTTGATCGCTTCGTCGGTCAGGAGCACGAGGTCCTTTCCGAAGTTGCGCAGCGACATACCGATGCGCAGGCTCCGGAATCCGGTATGGTAGAACGTGCCAACCGCCAGGTCGAAGACGCGGTAGTCGTAACCCCTGTCCAGTTTTTCCTCGATAACCCGCGCCTGGAACCCCACGGAGAAGCGCTCCGTGAACTGCCTGGCAAAGACGCCGCCAACGGCCCAGCTTCCGGTGTCCAGGATCCGACCCGTCCCCTCAGGATTGAATATGGTGGTCTCCTCGATATCGCCGGTGTTGAACGCCACCAGGCTAACCGCCAGAGCACCGTAGTCGGTGTTGACGCCGATCGCCGCAGAGTTCAACTGCGACTCCAGGAGCCACCTGGTGTTCGTGAATGCAAACTGCAGCCGGTTGCGCGTCATGGCCGTGAGCCCGGCGGGATTCCAGAACACCGAATTGATGTCGTCCGCCACGGCCACGTACGCGTCGCCCATCCCGGCGGCGCGCGCGCTCTGGGATATTTCCAGGAAGGCCGCGTAGGTTTCGCCCACCGGGGTCTGGTTGGAGATTTCGGCCACCGCCGGGGCGCCGAGAACGAGGACGCCGACAAGCGCCGCAGAGCCGATCCGATAAATGCGCCTCATGGCGACCTCCTTAGCGAATGATGACCAGCTTGGCGCCCTTCACCTGCCCCTGGGATTCCGACACCAGGGACTCGACGGTGACGAAGTACACGCCGAAGGTCAACTGTGTGATGTGCGTTCTGTTGAATTGGAAGAAGGCTGCTTCGCCTTCTGTCTGCGAATCGTGGTCCACCTCGCCCACCAGGTCGCCGGCTACCGAGAAGATCCTGATCTTGGCCTTCCTGGGAACGTTCAGGATGCGGATCTTGGTTGAGCCCTCGTAGGTGTGCGGCGATTCGGGGATGTAGGGATTCGGCACAATGAGAATGTCCTTTTCCAGCCGGTCCGCGCTTGCGGTGGGTACCTGAACCGGGCTGTCGGGCGCCGACCCCGTGGGGGGCAGATAGTAGGTGGAAACGTCTCCGATGCCGGACTCGAAGGCCCGGACCCCGCCCTCCACCGTGGCGCCGGTAACCCGGCTGGCGAATCCGGTATTGGCGCTCCCCTGGTAGGAGCGCACCGCATAATAGTACTGGAATCCCGCGAGCGACTCCGTGTCTTCGTACTGATATTCCGCCGAGCCGTTCGCCGGTACGTCCTGGATCATCTTCCAGAGGCCCGGCTGGGTTTCGGACTGGTATACGCGGTAGCCCGCCACGTCGGATTGCCCGGTATCCGGGTTGATCGATTTCTCCGGGTCGCCCTTCCAGGTAATCAGGTTGCGGGCGTTCTCGGAAGAGGTCACCGTCGCGTCCACGTCCGGCGGCTGGTTGGGCAGGTCGTAACCCAGCGCGTAGGCTTCCCTGGCCTTTTGCAGGTGGTTGAGCAGGTTGGTGAACGCGGCGCCGTTCTCTTCCTTCTTGAGTTCGCTGGTGTCTCCCGACTTCTGGTAAGCCCGGAAGTTTTCCGTGACCGGGGCAGCCGCAACGTAGGCGAATACGAATTTCACCTTCTGGCCGGGCGCCAGGTCGTAAGGTCCATAGGTTTCCACCGGGGTATAGGCGCCGGAGATTCCGTGCCGTCCCTCCCACTCCCACGAGGGGATGGGCATATAGGGCATGGGGCCAACCGGGACATCCGGAATCGGAAGCAGCGGCACACCGAGGTTGGGGTTGCCGGACCCCCGGCTCGGGCGCTCCAGAAGCGGCTCGTTGAAGTAGGACGGGTCCGGTGTGCTGACGAGCATCTGGTAGAGCGTTTCGTGGTTCATCTCGTTCGGGTTCGGTTCGTCCGTGAGGAACCCGATGGCGTCGGACGCGCTGGACGGATACCGGTACAGAAAATGGAAGAAATTGTACGCGAACGGCTGCTCTGGTACCTTCGGCGCCTCGTAGATCTCAGGATCGCCCACGAATCCGTCCGTGGGGTCCACGTCTATGGGGGCCTTGCCGATCCAGGCCGGCGACGTGACGTCCCCCACGCCGGTCAGGCTGGGGAAGGTGCACTGGGCGCACCTGTGTTCGGAGCGATAGGGGTCTCCGATATCGTCGGACAGCGGCCCTGTGAGGCAGAAGTTGTCCCAGTCGTACTGGTAGGTCAGCCGCTGGCCCCGGGCGGAGGCCGGACCATCGTAATTGGGCGCCTCGGTGTACTTGATCTTGTCGTCCTGGGAATTGTCCAGGGGTCCGAAATTGCTGCTGCAGCCGTCTCCCGTGCCGTAGTCGGAATAGTAGGCCCTGTAACTGGTCCGGGAGACGCCGGCCGAAGACGTCA
>JAGWBX010000009.1:0-3184 GCA_021295655.1 Candidatus Latescibacterota bacterium | reverse complement strand
AGATTGTGTCCGCCGCCCGCGAGATCGGCCGCCCGGTCGCCGTCGGTATCGCCGGTGTTCTCGAATACCCACTCGGTGATCACGAAGTCGTCGTAGTCCGGGTGGTTCCAGGCAAAGGCCGCTTTCTCACCGGTGATGCCCAGCCCGGTGGTCCACTTGCTCAGAACGATGTCTTCCGGAAAGTTGTCCGTGGAAACGTCGTTGTACTGGCCGATGCGGTAGTTCAGTATTTCCCTGGGTTCCAGCGCATCCAGTTCAACACCGGTGCCGGGCCACCAGTTGCCCATGGAACGCCCCGAATTGGGGCTGACCACGTCGTTGCCCAGCCCCGCGTACCTGCCCTTGAAGTCCACGCCGGGATCCACCGCCATCGCAACCACGTCTTCGCTTTCCTCCATCGCCGAGATGAGCGGGTCGGCCCAACTCACCTTCGCCTCGCCGTTTATTCTGGCGGCGATCCACCATCCGTGCCCGCGGCCGTTGTGCGACGTGAGATCCACGTGCATGCTGCCGGCGCTGCGCTGTTCCCCGTAGTAGGCGGAAAAGTCGTTCGTTCCGCCGCCTCCCCAGCTGATCAGCGCAAACCCCGGATAGGCCAGATCCAGGTAGAGGCCGGCATAGTTCCCTTCCACCGGCCGGGCCCCTTCGGCGCCCGTGCTCAGAAAACTGTGCCAGAGCGTGCCGCGCGCAAGGTGCCGGGGCGTGAGCGACTCACCGGCCAGGTTGGAGACGGTCGCCCGCTGCCCCTCGGCCGGAATCCAGAACACGCCTGCGATCAATAGCGCGCCCATAAATATGTATATGCGTCTCATGAAATCTCTCCCTGCCTGTTTGTGCCGGGACGGCCCGGCCGCCCCGGCATCGTATCTTTTCCTAGAAGCCGATCCGCACGCCCGCGTTCACGTACCTCGGGGTTCCGCCGCGCCTGAAGTTCGAGTCGCCGTACTTCAGATAATTGGTGTCGTTCGGTGTGGGCTTCTTCAGGCCCCAGCGGACGTAATTGGAGCCGGAGGACGCGTCGTAGAAGGTGTTGAACAGGTTGAACACTTCCGCGTAAAACGTAGGGGTGGTCGTCCCGATGCGGAACGACTTCTGGAAGTTCAGGTCCGTCCGGACGAAAATCGGACGGTTCCGGGCAGTCTGCACGCTGGTTCCCGGCAGGGTGATCTGGAATTGCTGCCCGTTGTCCAGCCGCCAGACCACGTTGGCCTGGATGCCGCCCAGAATCTTCGCGCCGCCAACGTCTCCGCCCGGCCCCCAGTCCATCGGCGTGGACCAGAGGAATTGGAAGGAGGCATTCGTGGTTGGCGGTTGCCCGCGGAACGCGTCCACCTGGCGCCAGACGTCCGCGAACCAGAGGTTCTGCATCTCCTGCTTCTCGGATTCGCTCAGGCCGGGATATTCATACCAGGGGCGTATCGCGTCGATCCGGTTTGTTCCCCACGCCCCGACGAACGTCGTTCCCTCCTGTTGCTTCTTCCGGATCACCTCGTTCGCCCTGTGGCCGATCGCCCGGATTTCTTCGTCGGTCAGCCGCACGATCTCGTCGTTCGCGTCCACGGTGAAGTATTTCGAACTGGCAATGTAGTTGGAGTCGGGGTACGTCCAGACCTGAAGCTGGGATCCACCCGACCAGTTGAAGAGCGCCCAACTCACGTCCAGCCCAACCCGGAAGGAGAAATTGTGAGAGAAGGCCTTGGTGAAACCGACTTCGATGCCCTTGGTTTCGAGGCGGGCGTTCGGACCCCTGTGGCCCACGTAGGTGAGGGTCTGGACGGGATCCTGGAACCGGTGCACGCCACCGGAGCCAACCCGCTCGGTCCGGCGGTAGTAGGTGGACAATTCCATCACGAAATCGCTGATGAAATTCCACTCGCCGGTCACTTCGAACTCGGCGGTATTCGGCAAACCGCCCGGATTCTGATAGCCGCCGTCGAGCCGCCACTGCCCGCCCCCGATCCAGTTCAGATCGAACCAGACGTCATCCAGTTCGGGGTGGTTCTCAGCGTCGGACGTGGTCCAGGGTTCCAGCCACAGCAGGGAGAATTGCGGAGGTTTGTAGTACACGCCGTATGAGTACCGCACGGTGGACCGATCGGTGATGGGATGGGACAGGCCGATCCGCGGCGACAGGCTCGTCATCGGCCGGGTTTTCGCCAGCGGCACCCGACCCGTCCGCCAGGCCTTATAGGTCCGCCAGCCCGGCAATGCCTTCATAAAGCCGGACAGCGTCCGCTCGGGCCCGCCCCAGAAGCTGTCGAAGCGCAGGCCGGCGTGTAACACCAGGCCCTGGAACTCCAGCTTTTCGTCCACGTACGCCGCCAGCCGGTTCACCGCATACCGCTTGCCGGGCTCGCTGTTACCGGCCATGATCTTGAGCGTGGCATTGGTCGCGCTGGACCGGTTGTAGTCCCAGTTGAGATTGTTCATTCTCTGAAGCACAAATCCGGCCTTGAACAGATTCCGCCGCGTGAGCTGTCCGGTAAAGTCGTACCGGAGGTTGTACCTCTGGTTGTCTTCCACCACAATGCGCCTGCGGTCCCTGTCTATATTGAATTGGCCCAGCTTGTCCCGGCGCCACGAGGTTGTGGTGGAAGGCACGTCTTCACCCGGTTCGGTCTTCGTACCGTAGAACCCCACCTGGAATTCGTGGAACATCCGGGGGTTGATGCTCTGCGTACCCGTCACGTAAAATATCCGATTGACCCGGTTCTGCTGGTAACCCGTCGTGCCTGCCCCCCACCGAACGGTTGGCGTCGCCGAAGAACGTCGGCTCGTTGGACTGGTTGAAGCCCACCTTGACCTTGAGGTTTGGCGACGGGGTAAAGCTGACTTTCCCGAAGATGCTGTGCTGGCGCAGGCCCGTCAGCGTGGGCGCCGGCAGGTTGATTTTCGCACGGCTCGTCTTCCCGCTCACCACGAACGTGGCGTTATCGCCGAGCGGGCCGGTGACCCAACCTTCCACGAAGTGCCCGACGGAACTCTCGTAGTCCTGTTTGACGTGGATCTGCTGTCCGGTGTCCGGATCTTGCTCGTTCACCCATTCCGGATTGTTCCACTGCAGGCGGTCGCGCCAGTACCCGTTCGCCCCGCCCCGCTGCCCCGGCGTGGCGTCGTACACGTTCGGACCGCGGTGCCGTTTCCCCGGCAATTCCACCCGAAGGTCCAGACCGCCGCGGTAAAT
>JAGWBX010000062.1:1243-22086 GCA_021295655.1 Candidatus Latescibacterota bacterium | reverse complement strand
GGATCACACCTCCGTTTCGCCACGAGAACGGTCGGGAAACATAAGAGACCCCAGGACCATCAGGACGAGCGCCAGTACGGTCACCCCCAGGCCGATATGGGCGCCGGTGAAGGCATCCAGACCCACGGCCCTTTTCACAGCAGTCAGACCGGCAACGGCGCCGGCGCCGGCCACAAGGGCGAGGTACGCCCCGGTGGTGCTGGCGCGCTTCCAGTAAAGACCTGTAAGGAGCAGGGCGAACGCACCGGTGAAGTAGATGGCGCCGCTCACCAGCATATAGTCCCAGAGATCCTGTCCAAGCTCGTACCAGAGCCCCCACACAAGCAGATAGGCGCCGATGACAAATATGAAGATACGGGAGAGGGTCAGGCGCGCGCGGGTGGAAAGGGTATTGCCGGTGGCGGGGCCGACCACGTCGTGAGTGAGCACCGAGGACCAGCAAAGCAGATAGCTGAGGTGGGTGGACATGAATGTGGCAAGCAGTCCCGCACCGATAAGGCCGATGAGACCGGCGGGCAGGATCTGGCTGAGGAAGACCGGCATGGCGAGAAGGGTCAGGTCCGCATTCCCCGTGGGCGCGCCGTCGACGGAAAAAAAGATCGAACGGGTTACATCGTTCTGGTAGAGATAGACAAGGGCGCAGATTCCCAGAAACTGGGGCACCATGAATCGAACGAGGAAGCCGATGGCCGACCAGGCGTAGAGTTTTTTCACCACCGATGTGCTCTCGGCGGCGCAGGCCCTCATAACCGCGGTCTGCCACACGGCGCAGGAGACGATCCCGGCGGTGAAGATCATCCAGACGACGTACGACGGGCCGAACCCGCCCCCTTCGTGAAGCGGATTGAACCCGGGCTCTCCGTGAATTGCCGCGACGGTTTCAACGATCGACGTCCATCCAAGCCTGTCCACGGCGATGCCACAGGTAACAATTACGCCCACGGAAAGCACGATAAACTGGATATAATCGGTGAGTACAACCGAAACCATGCCCCCGAGAATGGTATAGCCCAGAACCAGCAGGAGCATCACGGTCATGATCAGGGCGACCGACGTGGGGTTCGTGATTCCGGTCAGGCCTGCAACAAAGATCGCGCCCGCTTTGAGGAACAGGCCCATATTGAGGATACCGGAAAAGGCGAGCAGCAGGCCGCCGAAGATGCGGACGCCCCGGCTGAATCGTTTTTCGTAGAATTCGGGAATCGTCATCACGCCCAGTTCGCGAAGCGGGACCACGATGAATCCGGTCAGACCGATGATCAGGGTAACGATGCCTGCGATCAGGCCGATGTGAAAGGCGGCGAACCCGCCGGTGAAGCCCTTCTGGGCGGAATACATGACCGTCACCAGTCCGAGTTCGCTGCCAATCATCGTGGCAACCGCGAGATACGGTTTCAGCGAACGGCCGGCGACGATATAGTCGCTCATGCTGCGGATGTACCGGTTGGCGTACAGGCCGATCGCGACGGTGCCGAGCATGTAGAGTCCGACGATTGCCCAATCGACCGCGCCGAAGTTGGAACTGATGCTGTTCAGGAGATTGGATGACATAGGCGATGCCTGGCAAAAACCAAAACCGGATCAAAACCCCTGTCGGGGTTTTTTTTAAGGCCAGGTGGGGCGATCCATTGAAAAAGATTCGTTAACGCAAACGTAGTCCAGGTACCCGAGTCGCCCCACGGGTCTCAGCGCCACGGTGTCCACGTGGCCGTCCTTTATTGCCCAATCCGCAATATGAATACCGATCACCTGACCGAAGACAACCGTGTTCGGATCGTTGGGATCGCCCGTGGGCAGTTCCACGGTCCGGGTATGGATACACTCCAGATGGACCGGGCTTTCCGCCACACGGGGTGGTTTTACCAGCATCGACGGCGCCTGGGTGACGCCGGCGTATTCGAATTCGTTGACGTGTCCCGGGGCGGGCACGGCAGTGGCGTTCATTTGCGTCCGAAGCGCCCAGGTGGCGAGGTCGACCACGAATTCTCCGGTCTCCTGCGCATTCCTTATCGAATCCTTCAACCCGCCGTGGCTGTGCGTGGTTGTGGCGGCGAACATGACCTGCGGCGGAACGTAGGCCACCGCGTTGAAGAACGAGTACGGGGCCAGGTTGATCGTACCCTTTTCGTCCACCGATGAAATCCATCCGATCGGCCGTGGTACGACAATCGCGTTGAAGGGGTCGCGTCGCAGCCCGTGGCCATCCGACGTCCTGTAGAACATGCTCGCGGCCTCCCTTACCTGAGGTTGACTCGCTTTCTTTTCAGCAGAGCCTATTTCCACTTGAACACAACACCCAGCGCGTCTCCCGGATCATCGGCAAGCATCGTGTAGATTTCCTGGCACTGATCCGGATCCGCGACGTGGGTGATGAGGTCTTCGACAGGCAACTTGCCCTCGCTCATCAGCCGTATCACCAGCCTGCGGTCCCGTTCCTTCGCCCACCGGTAGTAAATGTGGTCGGCCTCCGGCGTCTTGGGCTGGTGGGCGCCCAGGATGCTGACTTCCCTCAGATGCACGTCGGCCAGAAAATCCATGTCGACGGTGCCGCGCGGCGAACCCAGCGCGACCACACGTCCTCCCGTGCACGCGAGCCGGACGGCGGTGGGATATACCGCGGGTTTGCCGGTGGCTTCGATAACGACGTTGGCGCCGTCTTCCACGCAGTGTTGCCCCACGGCGTCCCGGACGTCGTCCACGTTTGCGGGATTGATAAAGATGCCGGCGCCGCGGTGGCGGGCCACGTCCAGGCGGAAACCGTCCGGATCGATGGCGACAACCGGAAGGGCGCCGGAGAGCCGCGCCAGGGTGGCCGCAAGCTGGCCGACAATCCCCAGGCCGATGACGACGACAACCTCGCCCAATTCGATGCGCGCCACGCGAATTCCGTGAATGGCGATAGCCCCCATGACCATAAAGGCGGCGGCTTTGGACGACACGGTGTCCGGGACCTTCCGGTAGAAGGCCCTCCGGCCGTAGAGAATGCAGTGGCTGGCGTGGTTACCCTGACCGGCAACGCGGTCCCCGGGGCGGATGCCCTCCACGTCCTTGCCGACTTCAAGTACGGTGCCGACGTTGCAATAGCCGGTGGGGCGGGGAAACCGCACCGGATTTCCAGGTTCGCCGCCGTGGGTCCACCCGTGGACCTCGGTGCCCACGCTGACGGCGGTGTACTCGTTTTCGAGAAGGATACCGTCATCCGGTACCGGACCCGTTTCGAAGGACGCGACTTCCATCCGGCGAATATCCGGAATGAGGAGACGTCTGCCTTTCATTTTCAAGTCCTTTCCCATTGCCCGACCGTGGATCCGAGCGGGTAACCGGAACCCACCGGGGGCCGGGCACGATCTCTACGACTGTCCACAGTCCAGGGTATGGCGGAACAGTCGAAGGAAGTTCCCTCCCAAGACTTTCCGGATGTCGTCTTCCGTGAGGCCGCGAGAGAGCATGGCGCGGGTGAGGCGCACAAGCTTCGAGACGTCTCCGAATACAGGTGTAACCGAACCCATGCCGTCGTAGTCGGAGCCGATGCCGACGTGATCGATACCGACCAGGTCCGCCACGTAACAGATATGGTCGACCATTCGGTCCGCGGAAGCATTTTCAGGATCGATAAAGCCAGGGAGAAAGGCGATGCCCATCACCCCGCCGGCGCCGGCCAGCGCCCTGAGTTGATCGTCGGTCAGGCAGCGCCAGTGGTTGCATTCGGAGAAAACCGCGGTGTGGGTCATGGTGACCGGGAGTGAAGACTGTTCCAGCACCTGATAGAAGGCTCTGTCGTTGATGTGCGCCAGATCGGTGATGACGCCCAACCGGTTGCTTTCCTGAAGTACAGCTTTGCCGAAGTCCGTCAACCCGCCGGCATTCCTGCGTTCACGTTCGCGGTCGTGAGCCGTACACGGCCCGAAAGGACTTCTGCTGCCCTGAAGGTAGACCGGATCGTCACCGCCTTCGCCGTGGGTGATTCCGATGCAGCGCACGCCCAGACGGTAGTATAGACGCAAAATATCCATTTCGCCTTCCAGCCAGCGTCCGGCGCCTTCGATTGTGAGCAGGATGCCGATTCTGCCGGATTCTCTCGCCCGTTCAACGTCCCGTGACGAAAACACCAGCATCAGGTCGTCCGGATAGAGCTCCACCGACGCCAGGGTCTGTTCAAGGGTAACACGGACGTTCGCCGTGGGGCCGTTGCCAACCACGAAAAATCCGGCGTCGAACCCGCCTTCCTTCATCCTCGGGACGTCCATGTGATACGCGAGATCCCGTTTTTTCAGATCCATCGGACGATCGCCCCGGTGGACGTGTTCCACGGGCGTGTCGTTGTGGCCGTCCACGATCAGGCAGCGATCATGGACCGCCTGCGCTTCTTCAAGAGTGACTTCGGGCATTTGGATTGTCCTCGTTTTTGACTCAGGCTGACTGCTGAAGGCTGATAGCTGTTTTTGCTGCTTCTCGGCGGCCGGATTCAGGCAACCTGTTTCCGGGACAGAACACGGCTAACAGCCCGTTGAAAAAGTCCATCCGGGCTACGGCCGGCCCTTGCGGTCGAAATACTGCGTTGCGCTCCCTCGTCGAATCGCTCGATTCGACTCGGTTGCGCGCCTTGTCTTCGGCCACAATGGCTCGGCCTCGCCTGCAGAGCGACTTTATAAACGGACTGCTAAGGCGGATCGACCGGAACCTTCTGGTTCTTGCGGACAAGCGGATCGTAGGTGAACCCTTCGGAGCGTTTTTCGAATTCCGCGCGCGCTTCCGGATCCCGGCAGAGGTCAACCGCGCTTCCGGCGAAGACTTTGGCGGTCTGCCGGACCGCACGCTCGGCAAATGGAAGGGCGGCCTGCGCGGCCATGTCCCGGTGATGGCCGGGCGTTCCCTTCGCGTAACAAACCATCTCGAAGCGTCCCAGGGGGGCCAGCCAGGAGACGTTGTCTTCGTCGGTGGAGCCCCGACCCTGCGAGCCGCTACCCTTGCCGATTTTCGTGTTGAACCCCTTCTTGTAGCCGAGGCTTTCAGCGTGCTTCACGTCGGCTTCCGTGGGTTTGGGAGGCCCGAAGAGGTTCAGGTTCTTTCGGACGATCCCGCACATCGCCTTATTGGGCAGACGCGGGTACACGGCGGTAATGCGCGACCATTTCATCTTCGTATCGGTAGCCCGGGCGGCGCCCCGCGCACACGCGGTGAGGCGTTCACGGACTTCGTCGACCTGCTCGCGGTCCTTGCCTCGAACGAAGTACCAGATCTTGGCGTAGGCCGGCACCACGTTGGGGGCATCGCCCCCGTCACGTATGACGGAATGGATCCGGACGTTTTCGGGCACATGCTCACGGAGGTAGTTGGCGGCAATATCCGTGAGCATCACCCCGTCCAGGGCGCTGCGGCCCCGGTGGGCCCACGCGCCGTGGGCGGTGCGGCCGAAGAATTCGTAAACGACGGAGTCCAGCGACGACCCCCCGAAATTGTTGACGCCGGAAGAACTTCCCGGATGCCAGGCCAGGCAGACGTCCAGGTCCCGGAAGGCGCCGTCGCGGGCCATGTAGACTTTGCCCGCCAGGGTTTCCTCCGCAGGGCAGCCATAGTAGATGATTTTTCCCGGTGTACCGGTTGATTCGAGGACTTTCGCAGCGGCGACCGCACCCACGGCCGGGGCAACGCCCAGCAGGTTGTGGCCTCAGCCGTGACCCCATTGACCTTCTTCGGGGCCGCAGTTGGGCAACGCGTCGTACTCCCCCAACAGCCCGACCGCCGGCTCTCCGGCGCCCCGGGTCGCGCGAAACGCCGTTGGAATCTTCCTGAACGGAAATTCGACTTCGAAACCCCTCGATGCCAGATAGTCCCCGATGGCCCGGGAGGACTTGACCTCGCGGAAGGGTCGTTCCGCCCAGGCGTGCACCTTTCTCGAAAGTACGCCTGCCCGTTTCGACTCGGCGGCAACGGCGCGATTGACGAGACGCTTCTTCTCTTTCGCGGTCATGTCATGCTTCCTCTTGTGAACACCCGGGTTCGCGAACGATCGAGTTGTGGGGCCCTATCGTCGAGCGTACCGGCGCGACGACTTCTCCTTGTCGTCAAACGATATTTCTAGGGACTCCCGACGGCATCGACCACCGCGTCGCCCACCTCCGACGTCCCGGCGGCGCCCCCAAGATCGGCCGGGTGGTTCTTCGGATCGTCCAGCGTCCGATCCACGGCGCGGTCGATTGTCTCGGAGGCAGCGATGGCTTCCGTATCGTCATGCCTTGCCCCCAGCCATGACAGCATCATCCCGGCGGAGAGGATCTGGGCCATGGGGTTGGCGATACCGCTGCCGGCGATATCCGGTGCCGTGCCGTGGGACGGCTGGAAGACGCCGTAGCAGTCGCCAACGTCGGCCGAAGGCGCCATCCCCATTCCGCCGATGGTTGCGGCGGCGAGGTCCGAGATGATGTCCCCGAACATATTCTCCGCAACTACAACGTCGTACCAGGCGGGGTTGCGCAGCTGGTACACGGTAAATGCGTCCACGTAGGCATAATCCCGTTCGACGTTGGGATAGGATTCCGCAACCTCGTCGTAGATCTGCCTGAAAAAGGCCATGCTCTTCAATATATTGGCCTTGTCAACGGAGGTGACCCGGCTCCTGCCATCGGCGGGCGCCCCCTTCCGTTGCTTTGCGATTTCAAAGGCGTACCGGACGATCCGCTCGGTACCGGCGCGGGTGATCACCATGTTATCCACGGCGAGGCTGTCTCCGAGGCGGACCCCGGCGCCGCGGGAGGCGTAAAGGCCCTCGGTATTTTCACGCAGGATGACGTAGTCCAGCGGCGGGTTTCCTTCGAGAAGCGGAGGCACGCCGTGAAATTTCCTGATGGGCCGGATCCCCGCGTAGAGGTCCAGCTCGAAGCGCAGCGTGAGTTGCGGTGCGATTTCCGTTCCGTCGGGAAAGCGGATGTCCGGGTCGCCTGCCGAACCGAAAAGCACGGCGTCCGCATGCCTGCAGGCTTCGAGCGTGGATTCGGGAAGGTCATTGCCGGTTTCGGCGTAACACCTGGCGCCGACCGGATGTTCGGAGAAGGTAAAACGGAGATCGGGATGCGGCTCCTCGAGCGCCAGAAGCACCTTGAGCGCTTCCGCGACCACTTCCGGGCCGACGCCGTCTCCGGGGAGTACGGCGATGTTATACGTTGGCATGCACGTCCTTTCAGGGTCTCGGGGGCGGCGCAGGGCGGCGGGATCGATCGCGATCGCGGATGCCGATGCGGAATCCGCCCTCCGACTTCACGCCCCGTTCAAGCACGTCCGGTTCAACGTCGAATCCCGCGCCGGGCGTATCCGGCACGGTCAGTCTGCCGTTGCGCATCTGCCACCCTTCCAGCGCGATACCGGGCATATCCGCGGGGGCCGCCTCAAGGAGACTGTAGTTGGGAATGGAAGCGGCGAAGTGAGCGTGCGCGTATCGTTCGACAACACTGCCCCAGCAATGGGGGGCGCACTTCGCACCCCAGGGTTCGATGCGGTTTGCGGTGGCTTTCCACCATGTCAGCCCCTTGTAGCGGAAATCGTGCTGCACAATATCGATCCAACCACTCCTGACCATATCGAAAAAGTCAGGTGGAGGGGGCCCGGACTCGCCGTCCGCCACGAGTGTATTGTAGCCTCTTTGGTTTATGGCCTCCTTAAAGGCCTCGTTGAACGCCCGGTCCTCAGGAAACGGCTCTTCGAACCAGTAGATACCGGCGTCCTGGCAGCGTTCAAGGATATCCAGGGCGATATTGAGCGTGGTTCCATTGTTGGCGTCAATGAGGATTTTCGCATCCGGTCCCGCGGCCTGCCGGACCGCGTGGATCACCAGCACGTCTCTGTCCGTTCCCGCCCGGACGGGCATCCAGCGAGCGCCGCGCCCGATTTTGATTTTGAAATTTCGGTAGCCGTAGTCGTGCCCGGTTTGGACTTCCTCGTGAAAGATCCTCTTTGCTTCGTCGTCGGAAACGCCAAGGTCGTCGATATAGATCGAGCCGTCGTAGAGTTCGACTTCCCGGGAGCCGCGCGCGCCCAGGAGCTGATGAAGGGGCACCCCTTCACATCTGGCGGCCAGATCCCACAGGGGCAGATCGATGGCCGCGCCATCGCGGATTGACCCGCCGGGGAGTTCAAAAAGCTCCGCGGGGCGCACTCCGAGCAGTGCTTCTGCGCGCACCCTGTCGAGCGCAGACCAGCCGACACCCACGGCGCCGCCGGCCGTACAGATACGTACTACCGGATCGGTAACGACCGGACCGTGTACGCCGATGCGCGCATTCGATCCGATGGTACGCGGGCGCCTGCCGCGCAGGACAACCTTTTCGATGCTGGCAATAGGATCGGAAAAAGCGCTGCACATATGGGGTTTCCAGTACCCGGTCCGGATGAACCGCCCTGTCCCGAAAATACCTCACCCTTCGGCGACCGAATTCAAACCACTTATTTCAGGGACAAACCGGATCGATCCAATAAAGTAAGCCAAAAACCGGCGGTTGGAAATCAAAAAAGCCGGTGTCGAAAGGCCCCCTGAATTGCACATGAGAATTAGGTCTTGACGGGCGCTACAAGATGTAGTACTTTTCAGACACCGCAACGGATTATTCCCCAATCTGTTGCGTCTTTCTCACCTCCCCGTCTATCCCCGTTTCCATCTATACGCTTTATTCCGGACAAACGGAGAACGTCCACTCAGTCCGGATATCTGTGTCATTCAGGGGGCGGAACTTTGTACCTTTCCCGACTGACGGCGTTGGGCTTCAAATCCTTCGTGCAACAGCTGGATCTCTCGCTGCAGAAGGGCATTACCTGTGTTGTGGGCCCCAACGGCTGCGGCAAATCCAACGTGGTGGACGCCCTTCGCTGGGCGCTGGGCGAACAGCGGGTCCGGTCGCTGCGCAGCAACAATATGGAAGATGTGATCTTTTCAGGGACGCGGAACCGGAAACCGCTGGGCATGGCCGAGGTATCAATCACCATTGACAACGCGGAACGGATTCTGCCGGTTGACTATACCGAAGTGACCGTGACCCGCCGGCTGTTCCGGTCCGGAGACAGCGACTATCTGCTCAACAAGGTCCCCTGCAGGTTGAAGGACATTCAGAATCTTCTGATGGATACGGGGCTGGGCGCACATGCCTATTCCGTAATCGAGCAGGGAATGATGGATGAGATCATCAGCGACAAACCCGAAGAAAGGCGGCGGCTTTTCGAGGAGGCGGCGGGCGTAACGCGGTATAAAGTACAGCGTCGGGCGGCGTGGAACCGTCTGGAGTCCGTCCGGCAGGACCTGCGGACCGTGGACGCCGTGATGGAGGAAGTCGAGCGCCAGGTGAAGTCACTCGCCCGGCAGGAGCGGAAGGCCCGCCTCTACAGACAGCTTTCAGACCAGATGAAGGACCTCGACGTCCGGCTCGGACAACACCGGTTCTTTCAGATGTTTGAAAGGTCCCGTCCGGTCGCGGATGAGATGGCCTTCCTGAAAGAGGACGTCGAGACGGCCGCCGGAGACATCGTGCGCCTGGAGGCGCGGCTCGAAGACGTCCGTACGAAACTCGGCGAACGGGATCAGGCGCTCGCGGAAGCAAACGCGGACGTGAGCAGGCAGAGTCAACTCGTGCATCGGAAAGACACGCATATCCAGGTGGCGCAGGAGAGAATCCGGTCAATTGACGCCTTCCTGGAGCAGGCGGGCCGGCGACAGGAAACCATGACCGCCCGGCGGGATACGGCACACAAGGAAGCCGCAAGGGCGCAGCGGCTGGGGGCGGAGGCGCGCGGGGCATTGCAGCACGCGGAAGGCGCATTGGAGGCGGAGAGCCGCGATCTGGAAGCGACGAACCAGGCGCTCGACGAGCGGCGAACCCGTGCGGACGAACAAAAGACCCAACTGATAAGCGTCCTGGGTGAACTCAGTGAAGGAAGCGGCCGCCTGGAACGCGGACGGGCGAGACTGGAGGGCATTACACAACGCCAGGCCCGCCTTCAAACCGATGCAAAGCAGTCGGCGCGACACAAAGAGGAGGCGGACGCCAGGAGCCGGGAGGCAAAACGGCAGATCGATCGCATGGAACGCGACGTGACCGAAAAGGGCCGGCTCAGGGAAACAGACGCCGCACAGTACGGACGGCTGCTCGAACACCAGAAAAAAATGACGGAAGAACGCAACCGGCTGCTGGCCCGAAGAGAGGCCGACGATGCGAGGATTGGACTGCTGAAGAAGCTCCGGGAGGGATTCGAAGGGTATTCGAGCGGCGTCCGCGCGCTGGCGGTGGAATCTCCATTTTCCGATCGCCTGCGCGGCGTTGTTGCCGACCGGATTGAAGTGGACGGGCGGTACGCGACAGCCATTGAAGCGGCCCTGGGACGCGCGCTGGAATGTCTGCTGGTGGACGAACCGGCGGATGCGTTGAAGGCCATCGACTACCTGCAGTCCGGCAACCTCGGATCGGCGGCGTTTCTGCCGCTGGGCCTCGTTTCGAACGGCAACGGCGCGGCCTGGACACCGCCGGACGCGGAAGGCGTGGTGGGCAGGGCGTCGGACCTCCTGCACGGCGAGGATTCTCCGATACAAGCGCTGCTTCACAGGGCGCTCGTGGTGAACAACGCGGAAAACGCGCTTGCGCTGCTGGAAGAAATGCGGCCGTTTGGCGTGGATCTGGTGACCGAAAACGGCGAGTTGTTCTCGGCCGACGGCACCATATACGGCGGCAGGGCAACCGAGGATGGAACGGGCCTGATCGGGCGCAGGCAGGAGATCGAAACGCTGGAAGCAAACCTGAGCACTGCCGGCGCCCAATTGCAGTCGCTCGATGCCAGACTCGATGAGACCTCTGCATCGCTGGTCGCATTGCAGGCCCGTATCGACGAAACCGACGGGATTCTGGCGGACCTGAACAACCGCCTGGCCGCAAGCCGCCGGGACCTGCAGATCGCACAGGAGGAAGCGCAGCGACAATTGCGTGTGGAGGTGGATTTGCGGGATGAAATCGCGGCGGTGACGTCCGACGAAACCGTGTTGAGAGAAGCAATCGCTTCCGAGGCAGCGGAATTGGACGTGCTGGAGAAACGCCGTGAGCAGCTGGAAGCCGCTACACGGGAGGCGGACGCGGCGCTGCGGAAACAGGAACGTCAGCAACGTGCCGGGCAGGACGCGTTCTCAAGCCGTCAGGTAGAGATCGCTTCATTGCGGGGCAGCGTTGACCGTCACGAACACGAAGCGCAAAGGTGGACACGGGACCTGACCGAAACCGACCGGGAGATGAAACGACTGGCCGCCGAGTGCGAGGAACGGCGGAAGGAAAGACTCGGTCTGGAGAAGGCCGCGCAGGCTTCCGGGAAGGAACTGGAGACCCTGCATCGCAGGCAGGACGAACTGGAAGCAAGGCGGGACACGCTGGCAGAGCGCCAGCAGGCGCTGTTGACGGATACCCGGCAGCTTGAAGAGGAAGTGCGGGACAAGAACCGGCGCGCGAATCAGAACCGGGACCGTCTGGTGCAACTGCAGGAAGAGATGGCGGAACTGAGAACCGGGGCCGAGGCGTTGCGGGAACGAATTCTGGCTGAGTACGAAATGGACGTCCGGGAAGCTGGCGCATTGGACGATCCGGAATTCAACGCAGACATAACCGAAGGGCAACGAGACGAGCTTCGGGAACGCATCCGTCGGATGGGTCCGGTAAATCCTGCCGCCGTGGAAGAGTACGAAGAGCAGAAAAAACACCACGAATTCATGTCGAAGCACCGGAGCGACCTGCTGGAGGCGGCCGAAACCCTTCAGCGGACCATATCCCGGATCGACCGGACGGCCCGCGGCCGGTTCATGGTCACGTTCGATCAGATCAAGGAGAACTTCCGGAAGACGTTCGAGGCATTCTTCGACGGAGGCCAGGCGGACCTCCTGATGCCCCCGGACGAAGACCCTCTGGAGGCGCCGCTGGAGATTATCGCCCGCCCGAGAGGCAAGCGGCTCCAGCATATCAATCTGCTTTCGGGGGGAGAGCGCGCCCTGACCGCGATTGCGCTCCTCTTCGCGATCTACCTGGTCAAGCCCAGCCCGTTCTGTATCCTCGACGAGGTCGACGCCCCTCTGGACGATGCCAACGTCACCCGTTTCGTGCGTGTGCTCAAGCGGTTCGCGGCCGACACCCAGTTCATCGTTGTGACCCACAACAAGGTGACGATGGACGCGGCGGACTGCCTGCACGGGATTACAATGGAAGAGCCGGGAGTGTCCAGGCTGGTATCCGTCAGGCTGGACCACGAAACCCACGGCGGAAACGGGCAGGCTGAAGCGATGGCGGCAACCACGGCCGCGGACGATTGAACGCGGCCGCGATCACGACATCAGAGTTGTCGGAAGACCGATATGTTCATACCGAACCCAGGCTCTTCAGAATCTTCGCGACAATGGCATCCGTATCGCGCACTCCGGACAGCCGCTCGACGATGATTCCCTGCGGATCCACCAGGAAATATGCGGGAATGGCCCGCACGTTGTATGCGCTGGTCGTGCCTGAACCCCAGACTCCCGAACGCACGTGGACACCTTTGATCCCATGTTTATCGATGGCCTTGCGCCACGCGGCGTCGCTGGAATCCAGGGAAAGGTTGACGAAAACCACCGGCAAATCGGTGGTTTTCTTCTTCAATTCCCGTATGTACGGCAGATTGCCGATGCAAGGCCCACACCAGCTCGCCCAGAAATCCAGCAGGACCACCTTGCCCCTGAACTGGCTCAGGGACACGGGTTGGCCATCCAGATCCGTCAGCGTGAAGTCGGGGGCCGGACGCCCCGGCCGCAGCGCCATGGCCCTGTCCACTGCAGCCTGGACCGCCGCGTTGTATTCGGGATAGGGATTGGTTGCGCGGAAATCCCGCCATTTGCGACGGACCAGTTCAAAATTCTCGCCGCCGTACTCGAAACTTCGGATCAATTCCCCGGCCAGGAACCAGTAAAGCACGCGCCCTTTCAATTTCTTCTCGGCCAAGTCAATCCTGTGTGGAAGCGCCGATATCGACCGTTTCTTAATTGCATAGATCGAATCCAGCTTCGCCTGCACCGCCTGTGGCAGACCCAGACCCACGAGGTCCAGCTTCTGGGACAGCTTGAGCGGCTGTCGGTTCTCGTACAGGGAGTCCAGATGTGCGACCACTTCCGGCGTCTGGTCCAATTCCGACAGATCCACCATTTCGGACAGCTTCTGCGTCTTGCGGATCGACTTCAATTGCCCTTCCATGTCCGTGCCTTCTTCTACGGGCAGCCGGATAACCAGCGAACCGCCTGTGGTATCGATTTCCGGTTTTTTCAGCTTGCTTGAAGTCGTAATCCTGTACGATCTGCCACTCTTTTCGTATAAGTAGTCGAGGCGGGCGTGAGCTGCCTGCGGGACGCCCAATTTCGGCAAATCGATGATGTCGGACAGTGTGGAACTGCTCCTGTTGTCATACAACGAATCAAGCCTGTCCGCGACCGGTTTCGGCAGATCCGATGCTCCCAGCCGGATCATTTTTGACAGCTTCGGGTGCCACCCGTACCGTGCATAGAGTGCGTCGAGACCTGCGACGGTCTCCTCCCGAAGAACCAGATTCGACAAATCGTATTGATCGCTGAGCCTGTCGGATACGGGCATCCTCATCAATTCCAGGTCCAGCGTCCGGATGAGGTAGATCTTATACGTATCCATGCCGATCGCCTTCTCGTCCACCAGCGGGATCCGTTTCAGGAAGTCGTGGAATTCTGGCGGGATATCCGGGTTCTCCCGGCCGGTGGCGCGCCGGTAATTTTCCGGGTATGAAATCTTCAGAAAGGCTTACGTGTAGTTGAAAAAGCGTTTCGCATACTCGATGAATCCCGGCGAGAACGCATATCTCGTGCGTCGGCGGTTCAGGAATTCAAGCTGGTCTGTGCGCCACCCGTCCGCCAGGCGGGAAAAGTCTGCCGCCTTCACTGTCCTGGAGTCCCTGATTTTCCTTTGGAAGTCCTGGAACCGGGGGTACCATTCGGCAATAAACCGGCTGTTGTCCGCGTTGGTTCCGCTGAACCGGGAGGAAGTATAGAGACGTCCGGGATGGATTCTGATATGCAGGCTGTCGCCGGGTTCGACATACAGCACCAGTGGACCGGGCTTGAAGACGTACGACGCGGCCTGCCGCACCCATTTCCACGGGACGCTCCTGCCCTTGTAACTCCCCCGAACGAGGGTCCCTCGGACGACGGGAATCTCGAGGGCGAACCGGTTCCGGCTGTCCAGACGCACGCGCTGCTCGGATTGTCGTCCCAGTGCCCAGGGCGAGTCATACTTGAACGTGATCTCTGTCGATGTCGGGTCCCGGACTTCGCCAGTAATGATCGCGACCGATGGCTCGCCGCTTTCCGCGGCCAAACAGGTAGACGACATCACGAGAATCGCGACCAGAATGAGACTAAATGTGTTGTTCATAAAAGCAATTCCTCTGTGCGGGCTTCGCTGTCCCGGCAGCGTGATGAAAACCCGATCCTTAAGAGCACGACTTTTCACGGATGACTGTCAATCATCGTAAGCACTGGCAATAGACGCTACATCCGTGCGCCATCTGTTTGCCTGACGCACAGGACCAATGGGAATTGCCCCCGACTCGAAGGACATTGATCTGCCATCCCCGGCACCAAAAAGATAGCCAAATTGCTGTTTGGAAGCGAATGGAAACGTCCGCCAGATGGCATATACGTATCGGACACCGGGGCGCCCTCGAATAGCTGTCGTACTTGTGGTTCGTGTTCAGCGCGGGGTGCTTTAGACGGATCCAAGGGTCTCCTTGATCTTTTCGGCAACGCTATCTGTATCCATTAAGTCCAGCTGGGTAAGCTGCTCCACAATCCGCCCTTGCGGATCCACCAGGAAATACGAAGGCACGCCCAGGACGTTGTACAATTTGGCCACGGCTGAACCCGTTGTCCGCACATGAACGCCTTTGATCTTGTGTTTCTCGATAGCCTTACGCCACGCGGAGTCGCTCTCATCCAGGGAAAGGTTAACGAAGACCACCGGCAGGTCGGCGGACCTTTTCTTGATGCTTCGGAGAAACGGCAAATTGGCGATACACGGCCCGCACCAGCTCGCCCAAAAGTCCATAAATACAACCTTACCCCGGAACTGGCTGAGCGACACCGAATGGCCGTCCAGATCGGTGAGGGTAAAATCAGGCGCATGTCGCCCCGGCCGGAGCGCCATCGCCTTGTTCAGGGCCGCCTGGACAGCATCAGTGTATTCCGCATATGGGTTGATCGCCGTGAAATCCTGCCATTTGCGAGTCGCCAACGCAAAGGCATCGCCGTCGGTCCTGAAGCCATCGATCAGCTCCCCAGCAAGAAACCAGTACAGGACCCTACCGGACAATTTCCTCTTGGCCAGATCGTACCTTTTCGCAAAGAGATAACCACGGGCGCCGCTACTATTGGCATAAATCGAGTCCAGGCGTGTCCGTGAGGCATCGGTTAGATCCAAATCCGTCAGATCGACCTTCTCTGATAACCTGAGCGGCTGGCGATGTACATATAGGGAGTCCAATTGAGCTTGGACCGGTGGCGAAAGACCCAGGCTCGACAGGTCAACCTTTTCGGACAATCCTGGCGTCCTATTGAAGGAATCCAGCTGTTCACCAGCATCCGACCCTTCCTTCATTGGCAGGTACAATTCGACCGCCCCACTCGTCGTATCCAGCTCAGGTTCGGTGATTTTGTTAGACGTAGTGATGCGCAAGCCACGACCAGCCTTCGCATAGAATGAGTCAATCCTTCCGTGGTCCGCCGGCGCCACGCCCATCTTCCCCAGATCGTACCTTTTGGAAAGCCTGAGCCTTGCCCGGTTTTTGTACATCGAGTCCAGCCGTACCTGATTCGCTGGCGAGAGAACAGCCTGAGAGAAATCAACCATTTGTGACAGAAGGGGCTTTCGCCCCGTCTGTTCGTACAGAGAGTCGAGCCGGGCCAGGGTTTTCTCTGACAGACCCAATCCCGATAGATCGTACACGTCGGACAACTTTTGCGGTTTGGGGTCCTTACTTAATTCCCATCCGAGTGTCCGCACCAGGAACGTGCGGTAGTTCCCTACGCCAATGGCCTCTTCATTTACGAGAGAGATTTCCAATAGAAAGTCATAATACTCTGGAGGGATATCCTTGTTTTCGTATCCGTTAACGAGTGAAAACTGTGTCGGGTAGGAAATCAAGAATCGTCCAAACCCGTAGGTGAAGTAAATCGTCGCGAAGTCTATGAACGCAGGCGACAACGCGTATTTCTCGCGTGCTTCGGCCAGAAGTTCGGACTGGTCCCGCCGCCACTCTGCTATTTTCCTGGAAAAGTCCTCCGCCTTGAGATCCTGGTAGTCCAGACCCCGTTGGAACCTGCGAAATCGTGGGATCCAGCCGGACATGAAGCGGCTGTTGTCAGCATTCTCACCGCTGAACCGCAGGGAGGGGGAGAAATAGCCTGGTTCGACGACAACGTGCAGGCTGTCTCCGGGCTCAACGAAAAGGGCTATGGGATCGGGAGGCCCAAAGACGTAGAATACGATCCATCCCATCCATTTCCAGGTAGGTCGTCTAGTTGGATAACGGCAGACAACATAGTTCGCACGTGAAAGGGGAATGGTGATTGCAAAGCGATTGTGGCTATCGAGGATCACGCGCTGCTCGGAGCTTCTTCCCAGAGCGAGTGGAGACTGGAAGTTGAGAATGATTTCTCGTGAAGTCGGATCTCGTACTTCTCCGGTTATGATCGCAACCGATGGTTCGACGCATTCCGCTGTCAAACTGAAAGTCGGCAAGACGAGTATGGCGACGAGGACATTAGCGTATATGTTTTTCATGCCACGATCCCCCCTTGGTTCAGTTTTCGTTTCACCCGAAACTCAAAGTCCAACCATTCCCCTGGAGCGAAGTCTGCATCGGGCTGATGTGACGAATCCAACCCGATCGACTGCCCGCTTCCGTAGCGACAATTCGCGACGACGGTCGACCGAATGACAGCGAGTTATTCTTTCTTCCTGGGGTTTTCGAAGATTGCGAGGTGGTTGTTCAGAAGGGCGTAGATATGATCGCCCTTTAGAATAAACATATCGCGCGCCAGGTGACTGATCCCAATGTCCTCGTAAACAATATCGGTATTGCGCAAATACTCCTCAGAGTCGCCAATCCCCAGTTTCTCCCGCTGTGCAAGGGTGCCGTAACTGGTCCAGACGTACGTCTGAATCGCGCTCCGTCGCAGGGCGTAAGCGAACTCTCCCTCGATGGTCAGCCGTCGGGGAAGATACGTCCGGGGTATGTAATTGACCTCCACCGGCTTCCCGGGGTCACTGATGTCCACTACCGCGATTTCTCGTGGCAGGTGGCGTTCGATATAGGCATTATCGTTCCCGACGGTAAGGGGCCCTAATGCCGGCGGTGCGTCAATCATGTAGTCTTGCAGTCCGCGCGACTTCAACGTGCGCAGGAACATCTGTCCCGATCCGCCCATGGCATTCTCGAACTCTTGCACGAGGCGCTTCTTATACGCTCCGGATGTCAGACCTTCGTAGACCTCCTGTACCGATTTTTCATACTTGACGGAGCGCCCGAAACGACGCAGGGGTGTCCGGCTTATGGCTTTGGGCTGTCCCGGATCGGCCAGGTTCAGGATCACAAACTCGTGGCCGAGCGTCAGAAACCCATGAGGGCCGGCAATTCGCATCTCCCATTCGTTGTTCCACAGATGCCTTCTCGTCTCTTCGATCGGAAACACGTGAACGAGCCGGGGGGGACCTTTTACCCTGACATCGAAACTGTGTAACTCCAGTAATCGATCCCTGAGCAGGCCGGCGTACAGATGGCCTTCCCATACTGCCCATCCCACCAGGCGGGGAATACGCCGCAACCATGGAGTCGGGCCCTTTTCAACCGGGTACAGCAGGTTTACCGCCTGCTTGAGTGGATGGTCGGGTCGGCTGAGATCGAACACTGCCACGCCAACGCTATCCCGAACCTCGCCCCATACATAGGCCCGGGAACCGGACAGGTCCATCCGTTCGAGCTGCCACCCGTCCGTTTGCACCCAGCCGATCTCTACAGGCGCCGTTGGGTCCGCTACATCCACCACGCTTATGCCCTGCTCGAGCAGGACGACAGCCAATCCATCTTTCAATTCAAGGTCCGCCACGTTCATATTGTATGGCAGGCTGCCAATCGGTGCCTCCGGCGCAACAGGGGTGCGCCTATGATGGGATTGGGCTACATTCTGAACCATGACGAAAATGCCAGATATCAGCGCAAGCACTCCCACGGTCCACTGAAAGCGCTTGCTCGCTTGAACTCTGAAAACCCGGCAGGCGCACAGCAAAACGCCTCCCCCCAGGACGTTAGCTGCCGCGAACCGGGCCAGCAGAAGGGATGGATCAAAGGCAGCTCTAAGGATTCCGGCGTCGTGGTCCACGCCGAGGGAGAACACGAGCCTGAAATAGAACACTGCAGATTTCGGAGCTACATTCCATGCACATGCCAATGGAAACAATACAACCCATGCGGCCATCAGGACAACCCATGCGGCCATCAGGCTGGTCATCGCTGCCTTGACGGGATTGTCGGTAAGTGTCGAGACCAGCACCGTCACACCGTACGGTATCAGATAGATGAATAACCATAGCAACACAGCCCGGGCGTACCCAACGTCTTCCAGGATCTCCTCTGGCTGTAAATGTGGCGATATAAAGAGGGCCCGATTGCTGTAAAAACCAAGTTGAGTTGCTAGACCTCCTCCGTCATGCATCCCGATGAATACGCCGCCCCAGTACGCAGCTAACACTACGAGCAACCCGACGGCGCCTACTGTGAACTTCACGATCAGGATCTTCCAGGTCGGCAGGGGCCGGCAAAGCAGGAAGGGCAGCGTCATCCGGCTCCTTTCCCGCGCGATCGCATCCATCCCCATCAGCACCGCGCCAAAGAGACCTACCGAGTGACTGACGACATTGACATCGGCAGGGGCGAAGTCCCATTGGGAGAAAACCAGCCCGACAATCATCGCCAACCCCGCGCACGCGGCGACTTTATAGGCGGATTCCCGGGCTTCTTTCCAGAACAGAGCAACGATCGGGTTCATTGTTGTCCTCCTGATTCCGGCCGGACATGGGCGACGAATGCCTCCTCCAGGCCCACGTCCATCACGTCCTCGATATGGCCGCCCTGCGCCTGGATGCGCGCGGCCTGCGCCTCGCCGTACCCCACCACCGTCAGCAGCAGCCGCGGCCCCTCGCCCTGCACCTGGCGCAGGCCATCGATATCCCGCAGTTCATCTGCGCCATCCGGCATGCGAACGACCACGCGCTTGACCGAACCCTTCACCTCGTCCACTGTGCCCTCGGTCACCAGGCGGCCCTTTTCGATTATCGCCACGCGGTCGGCCACGCGCTCCACCTCGTGGACCAGGTGCGAGGAGAGGAAAACCGTGCGGCCCTCCTCCTGGATGAGCCCGATGATGCTCTCGAGGAAGTCGCGCCGCACCACCACGTCCAGCCCCGAAGCCGGCTCGTCCAGGACCAACAGCCGCGGCTCGTGGCCCAGCGCCAGGGCGAGTGCCAGTTGAGCGTTCATCCCTCGGGACAGGTGTTTGACCTTCTGATCCGGGTCCAGGCCAAACCGGTCGATGAGCGCATCCACCCTGGCCTGATTCCAGGTTTCGTAGAACTGTCCGGTGAACCAAACGAGCTCCCTCACCCTCATCCAGCCGTACATCACGCGATTTTCCGCTACGTATCCCACCTGCCGCCGCAGCGCCAGTGCATCGCGCTCCGGATTCAGCCCCAGGACCGCCACCCTCCCGGCCCCGGGCTTCAGGAGGTTCATGAGGATCTGAATTGTCGTGGTCTTGCCCGCGCCGTTACGGCCGAGGAAACCGCAGACCGTACCAGCGGGTACCTCCAACCGCAGATCGTCCACGGCTGTAAGCTTGCCGAAGCGATGGGTCAATCCCTCGATTGCGATCGCCGTGCCGTTCATATCGACTCCTTGCTCCCGGTCAATCTTCCTTCCGAAACCGGTCGAGGCGTTCCCGGATGACCTTCTCCAATTCTTCCGGGGACAGTTCCAGTTCGACGCCCCGCACCAGGGCCCTGTCCAGCAGTTCCCGCACGATTTCCAGCTTTTCCTCGCGTGAAATGGTCACGTCCCGTTCCGCGACGTACGTGCCCATCCCCCGCTTCTTGTAGATGAAGCCCTCGCGCTCCAGCTCCAGGTAGGCGCGCGCCACGGTATTCGGGTTGATCAGGTACTGCCCGGCGAGTTCCCTTACCGAGGGCAGTTCTTCGTGGGGCTTCAGCACCCCCCGGGCCATCTGGTACCTGATCTGTTCCATCATCTGCAGGTAGATGGGTACTCCATTGGCCGAATCGATGCGCAAGGGCAGCATGAAGACGCTCCTGGTCCTTTCTTCGGATATGCAAGACGCAATGAAACGCACGCGATCGCCGTCCGAGCAAACAATCCGTCGAATGTCAGGTCTCGCGGCGCACTGCAACCTGACATTGCCGACAGTATTACTGTATCAATGAACCGATACAGTAATATACTAACCCATTCAATCCCATAAAGCAAGTGGTTTTTTGAACCGGGAAGATAAAATCCGTTGACGTATTGTAGCGCAAATTGCCAATTTGCGGCACGGCGCAGCGGCGGGCGCCCACAAGGGACGCCCCTACAACGTACGGGGCGTGATGTGTATGTGCTGACGCTTGTTCAGTTTGCGAAATCTTACATCGATTCAAGCATTCCGGCACGAGTTCATCGCGATAGCCGGAGCGTGTACTGCCCGGCGAGACGGACGAATGAAAGATGCTCGGACC
>JAGWBX010000062.1:0-1219 GCA_021295655.1 Candidatus Latescibacterota bacterium | reverse complement strand
CTTACAGCAAGACTTCTACGCAAGATGCGTGCATGTTTAATCATGCTGCTTGCATACGGTAAGGCGTTGAAATCCCCCCACCGCATCAGCCTTCGCCGACCCTTCGACAAGCTCGGGGACCGGCTCGGCTTCCGCGACTCCCCCTCAAGGGGGGAGTGATTGAACCTTCAAACGGGCTCGCCCGATAATTGCCACCAGTTTGGTTGCGGCTGAGCATAGCGAAGCCGCTCTAGGAAGACTGGCACGCATTTTGCAGCCACAAACCCCAAGTACAGCCAGGAGTTTTGGCTTTGCGGCGGAATCTCAGACCGGAGGATTTACGATCGGGCAGCCTCGCGAAAGACGCCATTGTGCGCCGTATACTGAAATTGGGTCCTTAGCAGCCCGTTGAAAAAGTCCATCCGGGCTGCGCGTTGCGCTCCCTCCCCGAATCCCCCGATTCGACGCGGTCGCGCGCCTTGTCTACGGCCACATTGACTCGGCCTCGCCTACAGAGCGACTTTTTCAACGGACTGTTAGCCTCTGTCATTATAGCATTTCCCATTGACAGCGCGCGATTTTTACTGTTGTTTTAATCAATCGGCGCGAGAAGGGAAACACCGGAGTGAAGTGGGTGTCCATCTGGAGCGTCAAGGAAACTGACAGGGTTTTGTTTGGCCTTGTGTCGGTCCTGGCGTTCTTCATTGGTGCGTGGAATCCGGTTTCCAGAAAGAGCTGGTCCAGCCTTTATTTTTCCGAAGACTTAGTCATTTTGGGCGCCTGGTCGGTCACTGTCGCCTACTTCACAATAGGGGCCATTGACATCATGGTTATGATCGTTGGGACTATGACTGAACTTGTGGCCGGATGGTATAAAAACTGGGTTCTCAAGAATGCGCGCGAAGAGATCCGGGAACAGGTTCGAGAGGAAGTCCGAAAACAGGTTCGAGAAGAAGTCCTTCAGGAACTTCGGGAGGCCAGTCAGGACAAGACCGATGCGGGTGAAGTAAATTAAACATCCTGTTCCAATAAACCTGCTCAACTGTAACCTCTGGTGTTCCGTCCCAGGAATACCTCACCATTCGGACGCCTGTCTGCGTGCGTGAGATAGCACGCACAGGCAGGCCGATTCATCCCGTCTTGCAACGTTGCTTGTGCTGAGCTTGCCGAAGTGCCTTGCGAGACGGGCGAATTCAGGCAACTTATTTCCGGGACAGACCACCAGACTGTGTTGATATCG
>JAGWBX010000061.1:16253-22042 GCA_021295655.1 Candidatus Latescibacterota bacterium | reverse complement strand
TTGAACAGGTCCGGCATCATCAGAAATGTACGGGCCATGCGCAGTTGCTGCGAGTTCCTTTCTGTCATGGACAGGAGTTGATAGAGTGTGTTGATCTCCAGAAACTGCAGACCGGTCTGCTCGAAGATTGCCTCTCTGGACACCCGGCTGAATGCCCTCTCCATCATACCCTGGACGCGTGCGTCACGGTAACAGTGAGGATTGCCCAGGAGCTCATCGTGTTCGTCCAGGAGTGCGAAGTCCACCCCCCAGGTATCAATGCCGATTCCCGCCAGTGCCGGACCGGAGATCCGGGCGCATTTGCGGATTCCGGCGAGCATCTCGTCGTAGAGCCTCAGCGCGTCCCAGTACAGGCCGCCCGCCACAGATATGGGGCCGTTGGCGAAGCGATGGATTTCTTCGAGTTCGACGGCGCTGCCGTCGAAACGGCCGATAACGGCCCGGCCGCTGGACGCGCCGAGGTCAAAGGCCAGATAGGTCTGCGGCATTGTGACTCCTTCCCGGATGGGCTTTTCCAACCGGCTGCCAACAACGATCCCGGCTTCCTGTTGTGCAGGGTTCGATCGTTTGCGATATTATGCGATGCGGCACGGGGTGTCAAGTATTTCGTCGCAGCGGAAACACGCGCCTCCGGAGGTTCCGAGAAACGTCGTGCGCGACGTACGCCAGTCTGATTCGTGAGAGGTCGTGAATGCCGGAAGAGCCGACGGTGGCGCACTGCGCAAATCCGTTTCTGCCCCTGACCATGGTCTGGTGTTACGACCAGATTCGCTCGTTGAAGCGATATCGACCGATCGTGTTGACCCAGGCGCGGCAGAATGAGCGCGTGTTTCCGGTTGAGACGCTCCATTCCAGCGAAGATCTGTCCCGGATGCGCCGGTCCGCCTACCGGGTGGCCCGCAAGATCCGTGGAACGTACGCCGGATACGGGGGAATCCTTCGGGAGGAACGCGCCGCGATCATCCACGCCCATTTCGGGCAGGAGGGCTATTTCTGCCTGGCGGCGCGCCGCAGCGCCGGGATTCCAATGGTCACCACGTTCTATGGGATGGATGCATCCGCACTGCCACGAAAGCGGCTTTGGAGACGACGGTTTCGGCGGCTGTTTCGCGAGGGGGAGCTCTTTCTGGTTGAGGGTCCGAGAATGGGCGAATCGCTGGTCACCATCGGCTGTGCCTATGAGAAGGTGCACGTTCACCGGCTTGGCGTTGATCTCGGGAAGATTCGCAAGGCGCCGCCCGAGGCCAGGCAGGAAGCTGTGGTATTGATGTATGCCAATTTCCGTGAAAAAAAAGGACACGTGTACGGGCTCCGGGCCTGCCGCAGGATTCTGGGATCGCATCCGGGCCTGAAGGTGCGCATTATCGGTGACGGGGAGTTGCGTGCGGAAGTGGAACGAGAGATCCGGCGTCTCGGGCTCGGAGATCGTGTGGCGTTGCTGGGCGCGTTGCCTCACGAGACGTGCCTGGAGGAACTCGGCCGGGCTTCCGTGTTGTTGTATCCGAGCGTGACCGCCGCCGACGGCGATACCGAAGGCGGCGCGCCCGTGGCGTTGATCGAGGCCATGGCCTCGGGGCTGGCGGTCGTGTCCTCCCTGCACGCGGACATCCCCACCGTAGCACCCGACGGGCAGTGCGCCTTGTTGTTTCCGGAGCGGGACGTGGACGGACTGGCCGAGGGCCTGGATGCACTGCTGCGGTCGGGCCGGTTACGGGAGGAATTGGGCGCTGCGGGAAGGGCGCACGTTGAAAATGCCCACGATATGCGGAAACAGGGCGGGCGGCTGGAAACGTTGTACGATCGGTTGAGGTTCTCGTAGAGGACCGGGGTCCGCGAGGCAACGCGCCCGTGACCCGACGGCATTGACATTCAACCGGATCGCGCTTATTTTTCAGCAAGTTAAGTCAGCGTTTACCGATATGCACGCGGGGACCCCCTATGGAATTGTCGCAGGCGCAGGTCGAGGCCTTCCGGGAACAGGGATTTCTGGTTGTGGAAGGGCTGTTGAGCAGCGAGGACGTAGAGGCTATTCGTACGGATGCGGTAAAGCTCTGTCGCGGAGCGTATAAGAGCGAGAATCTGAAGCCGGTGCCGGACGATGCGTCGGACGCCGAGGCGATCTCCCGATTTCTATGTATTCACCAACCTCACCATATCAGTCCGTTTATGCGACGGGCGGTGGCCCATCCCGCCGTTTCGCGGGTACTGGCGCGGTTGGTAGCGCCCGATGTCAAGTGTATGCAGTCGATGTTGTTTATCAAGCCGCCGCAGTTTCCGGGGCAGGCCTGGCATCAGGACGAGGTGTATATTCCCACGCGGGACCGCAGCCTCACCGGCGCGTGGTACGCCCTGGACGACGTGACGGTGGAGAACGGTTGCATGTGGGTGCTTCCCGGATCCCACCGGAATGGCTATCTGTATCCCCAACGCACGCACGGCCGGCCCGAGGAATTCGATTTTGCGCAGGAGTCCTTCGGATTTGACGACACCGGCGAGATACCGGTGGAATGTTGCGCCGGCGCAGTGGTCTTCTTCAACGGCTACCTGTTGCACCGGTCCCGCAAGAACCGGTCGGACCGTTTTCGCCGGGTGCTGGTGAACCACTATATGAACGCCTACTCGCTGCTGCCCTGGCATCGCCCGGAGGACGGACGGATGGCGCTGGCCGACTACCGCGGCATCGTGATGGTCGCGGGTGAAGACCCCTACGCGTGGAAGGGTACGGTGGAAGGCGGCGAAGCCCACGTCCGCACGTTCGATCCCGCCGCCTTGCAGACGGAGTAACGGCTGGTTCCCAATAATCGGTTGCATACACAACACATATGGAAACGCTCACAGCACATATGGCGACGGACGAAGCCACCTTAGAACGGCCGGAGGCCTGCCACGTGATGGCCAAGCCGTCCGGCGCGGTCTGCAATATAGATTGCAAGTACTGCTTCTACCTGGAGAAGGAAAAGCTGTACCCCGATGCCGGCAGTAACTGGAAGATGGACGATGAGACGCTGGAGCTCTACGTCCGGCACTATATCGAAGCGCAGGATGTCCCGGAAGTGCACTTTGCCTGGCAGGGTGGAGAACCCACGCTGATGGGCGTGGACTTTTACCGCCGGGCCGTGACCCTTCAGGCGCGATATGCCAACGGCAAGACCGTCACCAACGCGTTTCAGACCAACGGCATTCTGCTCGATGACGAATGGGGTGATTTCCTGGCGGAACACCGGTTTCTCGTTGGGCTTTCCGTGGACGGCCCCAGGGAGATGCACGACCGGTACCGCGTTGACAAAGGGGGAAAGCCCACGTTCGACCGCGTGATGGAGGGTCTGGAAGTCTTGAAGAAACACCGGGTTGAATACAATACCCTCACGGTGCTGCAGGCCCACAACGCGGATTACCCGGTGGAAGTCTATCGCTTTCTCAAGTCCATCGGGAGCCGGTACATGCAATTTATCCCGATTGTGGAACGGATCGCGGACGCGCCGGGTGACGATCTGCTGCAGCTTGTCGCGCCGGAGTTCGATGGCCGCGCCCGGGTCTCGAAATGGTCGGTGGGTTCGGCCCAGTACGGCCGGTTCCTATGCAAGGTTTTTGACGAATGGGTCCGGAAGGACGTGGGCCGGTATTTCGTCCAGATGTTCGATATCGCGCTGGGCAGCTGGATGGGTCAGGACGCCAGCCTATGCATATTCGCGGAAAAATGCGGCAAAGCGCTGATCATCGAACACAATGGCGACTTGTATTCCTGCGACCATTTCGTCTATCCGCAGTACAATCTCGGCAACGTCCGCGAAAAAAGTATCCGTGAGATGGTGGCCAGCCCCCTGCAGGAGAAATTCGGGTCCGACAAACGCGATACGCTGCCGGCGTATTGCCGGGCCTGCGACTACCGGTTTGCCTGCAACGGGGGTTGCCCCAAGCAGAGGTTCATTCACGCGCCGGACGGAGAGGCGGGGTTGAACTACCTCTGCAAGGGATACAAGATGTTCTTCGGCCACGTGGATCCTTACATGAAGATGATGTCGAAGGAGCTTGCCGCGGGGAGGCCGGCAGCGAACGTGATGCAACAGGTGCGCGCCCGGGAATCCGAAAGGGCGGCGGTCCGCGCCCTGAGCACGGGCCGGAACGAGCCGTGTCCGTGCGGCAGCGGCAGGAAATTCAAGCGGTGTTGCGGGGCTGCGCGACAGGGTGCGGGCGGGAGATGACCGCTGCGCTGTATCGGTCCGGGCGGAAACGAATTCGGTTGTCGAGTCGCCCGGTTCGCATCCCTTCGACGGGCTCAGGAACCGGTGCCTGAACGGTGCGATCCGTGCAGGCTCGGCAAGGGAGGGGAACGTAGCGAGACGGGATGAACCGGCCTACCTGTGCGTGCTATCTCACGCACGCAGACAGGCGGATGAATGGTGGTATATTTCCGGGATAGGACACTTATCGTTTTGGCTTGACTTTTGTCCTGTGCGGTGCGATCATCCGTACCCGCTTCACCGAAGCTGGTACGGCTTTTTTTTCGTTTTTCCGGAGAACGACAATGTGTGGAATCGTGGGGTTCTGGAACCGGCAGGAGGATACCGGCGGGCTCGGGCGGACCATATTGAAAATGCTGGACGCTCTGGATTGCCGCGGGCCGGATTCCGCCGGCGTGGCACTCTATGGCGAAGGACAAAACGGGCGCCTGGTATTGCGTGTAAGTCTGGGCGACCGCGGCGACTACGAAGCAACGGCGCGTCAGGTCGTCGCGAGGACCGAGGCATTCGGCGCCGTTTCCGATTGGGCTCGAACAGAGGAATACCTGCGGCTTGTTGTCGCCTATGGAGGCGAAGCGGGGCAGCTCGAGCAGGCAATCGAAGCCGCGGGCGAGGGTGTGGAGGTGGTGAGTATGGGGCGGCGGCTGGAAATCGTCAAGCAGGTGGGGTCCCCACGCAACCTGGACGGATCGTATCGGGTTTCCGGCTTCGAAGGGACGCACGGAATCGGCCATACCCGCCTTTCCACGGAGTCACGAATCGATCTGAGCCATTCCCAGCCGTTCTGGGCCCACGGACATCCGGATCTGGCAATTGTTCACAACGGGCACATTACCAACTATCACAAGTTGCGGCGGATATACGAACAGGATGGCGCGCGGTTCTATACGGAGAACGATTCCGAAATCATCGGGATGTACCTGCGCCGGCAACTGGCGGACGGCATGGATCTGGAAGAGGCCATGGCCGCCTCGCTTATTGAATTGGACGGCTCCTTCAGCTATCTGGTGGCCACGCCGGACGCCGTCGGTTTCGTTCGGGATCCCTATGCGTTTAAGCCGCTGCTTTTTGCGGAAACGGATGATTTTGCGGCTGTTGCAACGGAAGAAATCGCGTTCCGTTCGGCCCTGTGTGGAGACTACGACGTGGTTGAGGCGCGGGCAAAGGACATGCGGCTATGGCGCAACTGACCTGCAACGGAAAGTCGACCCGGGAGATTAACAGAGAAATCAGGGCGTTCGTTGCAGCGGGTGAAGGAGACGTGCGTGTTCTGGATCCGGGCGCGCGCCACAATCTCGGGGTGGCCCTCCTGGATCCTGTACATCTCACTCTGGAAGGCAGTGTGGGATACTATTGCGCCGGGATGATCGACGGGGCTACCGTCGAGGTCAAGGGCAGCGCGGGCTGGGGCCTGGCGGAATCGATGATGAGCGGGACGGTGATTGTGCACGGCAACGCGGGCAATGGATCGGCGGCGTCCATTCGCGGGGGCACCGTGGTGGTGCGGGGCCACGCCTCGGCGCGGCTGGGTGTGGCCATGAAGGGCGG
>JAGWBX010000061.1:0-16209 GCA_021295655.1 Candidatus Latescibacterota bacterium | reverse complement strand
GTCTGCGGCGATACGGGAGAAGCGTTTGCCGACTCGATGTACGAGACCGAATGTTTCGTGGGCGGAGAGATCGCGGAACTCGGCAACGACGCGGTGGTCGAGACGCCCGGCGAGGACGACATGGCGTTTCTGAGCGCCGCCATTCAGGACCACCTGGGCAGACACCAGGATGTACGGTCATTCAAAAAGGTGGTGGCCGGACGCAAGCTCTGGAACTTCGACAAGGACGAGCGTGCGGTCTGGCGGGAGGCGCTGTAGCGCAGGAAATGCATGATCAACCGGTCCTTCCGGACGGTCCGGTCCCAATCCACCTTGATTTCAACCCGACAGGGCAATTATGGACGACGAATATAACGGGCGTTTTCGACCGCCGCAGGCCAGCGGGACGTTTACGCCCGCCGTCATCGAAGACATCCAGGTCAAGGCGGAACTGGGGCGGTACCGGATACGCGGGTTCGGCACGCTGCGCGAGCGGCGGTGGCCGACGTTCGACGACCTCACCTTCATACCCTGTACCCTCACGCGTATACCGCTGGAAGGATACAGGGAGCGCTGCTCGGCGGAAACGGTTCTTGGCGGGCGGTTCTCCGAAAAGCCCATCGTGCTGGATACGCCCATCATGATTACCGGAATGAGTTGGGGCGCGTTGTCCTACAACGCCAAGGTGGCCCTGGCCCGTGGCGCCAATACGGTCGGATCCTCCAATACAACCGGCGACGGCGGGATGTTGAAGGCCGAGCGGGAAGAAAGCAAGGTGCTGGTCTACGAGGTCCTGCCTTCGCGGTACGGAATCAACGTGCACGACCTTCGGGTTGCCGACGGGATCGAACTCACCATCGGACAGGGGGCGAAGCCAGGTACGGGGGGACTCCTTCTGGGGGCCAAGGTGCTGGGCGACGTGGCGTCGCAGAGGGACCTGCCCATCGGGGTGGACCAGCGGAGTCCGGCGCGGCACCCGGATTTCCTGGGTCCGGACGACATGATCATCAAGATCGAGGAGTTGCGCGAGGCCACGGACTGGCAGGTCCCCATCTTCGTGAAGATGGGCGCCACGCGCGTGTTCGACGACGTACGCCTGGCGGCCAAAGCGGGAGCCGACGTGGTTGTGGTTGACGGCATGGAAGGCGGCACGGGTGCGTCGGCGGAAATCTGCCAGGAGCATACGGGCATTCCCACGTTGGCGGCAGTGGGTGAGGCGAGGGCGGCGCTCGAGGATATCGGCATGTACGGAAAGGTGCAGCTGATTATCGCGGGCGGGATCCGGAATGGCGTTGACGCCGCCAAGGCCATGGCGCTGGGCGCGGATGCCGTTTACATCGGCACGGCGGCGCTGATGGCATTGAACTGCAACCGGCCCATTTTCGTGGACGACTACAGGGCGTTGGGCGCAGAGCCGTATCACTGCCACCACTGCCATACCGGTCGCTGTCCGGTGGGCATTACCACCCAGGACCCAGAGCTGATGTCTCGCCTGGACGTGGACGAAGCAGCGGAGCGGGTGGCCAACCTGCTCCAGGCCATGACGTCCGAAATCCAGATTCTTGCGCGGGCATGCGGCAAGGCGGACGTGCACGATCTGGAGCCGGAAGACATGCGCGCGCTGACATCGGAGGCGTCCATGATCTGCGATCTGCCGCTGGTGGGGACGAACCGCGTCGTGGGGGGCGGCCCCGGCTGGCGGTAAACCGGGCCGTCGTATCGTGCCCGAGGACAATGTCGTGTCGTTCAAGTTGATTCGACAGGCGCTTAACGGAAACGGGATGTTACCCAGGATGTGGCGGTCCCATCCCGTCAGGGACCGTTACGACGTGGTGATTGTGGGCGGAGGCGCGCATGGTCTGGCCTGCGCCTACTATCTGGCGGCGGAACACGGCATTACGAATGTTGCCGTTATCGAACGAGGGTATATCGGTTCGGGAGGAAGCGGTCGGAATACCGCCATAATCCGCAGCAACTATCTGACGCCTGAAGGGGTGCGCTTCTACGACGAAAGCGTGCGGCTGTACGAGCAGATGGCGACGGAACTGGATTTTAACGTCATGTTCAGCCAGCGCGGGCACCTCACGCTGGCGCATACCGACGGGGCCGTGCGCACCATGCGCAGGCGGGCGGAGGTGAACAAGCTTCAGGGTGTGGTGTCTGAATTGATATGGCCGGACGAAGTCGAAAGGCTCTGTCCGGGCATCGACGTCAGCGACCATCCCCGCTACCCGATTCTGGCGGCGCTTTACCATCCCCCCGGTGGCATCATCCGTCACGACGCCGTAGTATGGGGCTATGCCCATCAGGCCGACCGTCGGGGCGTGCACATTCACCAGCAGACCGCGGTGACCGGGATCGACGTGCGCGGCGGGAGCGTCGTGGGCGTGGAGACCACGCGGGGTTACATCCGGACCGGCACGGTGTTGAACGCGACTGCGGGGTGGGGGTCGACCATCGCCGATATGGCGGGCGTACGACTGCCCCTTACGACCTTTCCGCTGCAGGCCTGCGTTACCGAACCCCTGAAGCCGTTTCTCAACGTTGTCATCGTGTCGGGCAGTCTTCACGTGTACGTGAGCCAGTCGGACCGCGGCGAACTCGTGATGGGCGCAAGCGTGGATCCCTATACGTCCTATTCGATGGATTCTTCGCTGGCCTTTATGGAGAGCATTGCCGGTCACATGCTCGAACTGTTCCCGTTCCTGAGCAAGGTGCGCGTGTTGCGTCAGTGGGCGGGGCTTTGCGATATGACGCCGGATTACAGTCCCGTCATGGGCTTTACGCCCGTGCGGGGCTTTCTTGTGGACGTGGGGTGGGGCACCTACGGCTTCAAGGCGTCCCCGATCTGCGGGCGGACGATGGCCGAACTGATCGCAGGCGACCGCACGCCGGACCTGATTCACCCGTTTCGCCTGTCCCGGTTCGAGGAATTCGATCTGGTTGGCGAAAAAGGCGCGGCATCGGTGGGCCATTGACCGCAGAGACGCCGGAACGGCCGGCGCTTCGGCTTCACAATCCCGGGTAGCCCCGAATCTGAGTTTCTGATGTTGATCCTTTCCTGCCCGAATTGCGGCGAACGAAATGTAAGCGAGTTCCGCTTCGGGGGTGAATACAATCCCCGGCCTTCGGACGCCGATGCGCGCGACGACGCGGAGCTGGCGGCATACCTCTATTTGTGCGACAACAGGCTGGGCGTGGAGACGGCGTGGTGGTATCACCAGGCGGGGTGCGGTCTCTGGTTCCTGGTTGAGCGGCATACGAAGACCCAGGAGGTCATGAAGTCGTATGTGTGGCAGCCGGGCGCGGTTGGGGAGGGTGAGGATGTCGTCTGAATCGATCCCGCAGGCGGTTTCCGGTACGGATGCGGAACGGCTTCCGCCGCAAAGCGGTGAGGTGATCGATCGCAACGCCCGGGTTGCGTTTACGTTTGACGGGCGGGATTATGCCGGATACTCAGGCGATACGATTGCATCGGCATTGGCCGCCTCAGGGGTGCAGGTCTTCAGCCGGTCGTTCAAGTATCACCGGCCCAGAGGTCTGCTGTGCTGCGCCGGTCAATGTCCAAACTGTCTGGTCCAGATCGACGACGAGCCGAACGTCCGCGCCTGTATGCGCCGCGTGGAGGCAGGCATGGCCGTACGGTCGCAGAACGCGCAGCCGTCGCTGGACCGCGACTTTCTTTCGCTTACCCAGTTGGCCGCGCCACTGATGCCGGTGGGCTTCTACTACAAGACCTTCATCCGGCCCACCGCGCTCTGGCCGTCCTACGAGCAGGTGTTGCGCCGTGCAGCGGGTCTTGGGAGAGTGGACCTTTCGTCGCTGCCCGGTGCGTACGACAAACAGTATCTTCATGCCGACGTGGCGGTGGTTGGCGGCGGGCCGTCCGGAATGGCTGCGGCCGTTGCGGCGGCAGAACAGGGCGCGAGCGTTGCGCTTTTCGAAATCGAACCGTCGCTCGGCGGGCGCCTGCGCTTCTCGCCGTCCCATTCCAGCCGGATGGCGACGTTACTGGCGACGATGGCGGACCGATCGGATATCGAGGTCCACACGGATACAGCCGTCCTGGGCTGGTACCAGGATAACTGGCTGGCGGCAGCGAAGGGTTCGAGGCTGTTCAAGATACGAGCGAAATCGATTGTTGTCGCAACCGGCGCCATTGAGGTGCCGCTGCTGTTTGATAATAACGACCTGCCCGGAGTGATGCTGGGCAGCGCCTCCCAACGGCTCGTCCATCTCTACGGCGTAAAACCAGGCGCAAAGGCGCTGGTGGTAACGGCGAACGACGACGGATGGGACGCGGCCGCGGACCTGGCGGAGGCGGACGTTGAAATCGCCGCGGTCGTGGACGAACGGCGCTCGTGCTCGAGTGCGACCGCCGGCGAGCTGATTTCCCGTGGCGTGCCTGCGTTTTTCCGGCATACGATTCTGGAAGCCGTCGGATCGAAACGCGTTCAGGCCGCCAGGGTCGCCCGGATCGATCCGTTGGGAGAGGCGGATCGATCCGCGGCGCGAAGACTGGCGTGCGACCTGATTGTCGTCAGCGTGGGATGGACGCCGGACCTGGCACTGTTCCACATGGCCGGCGGCGAATCGGTCTACGACGCGCCGCGGTCGGAACCGCACCCGACAAACGCGCCGGAGGGGATATTCGTGGCGGGCCGCGCCGCGGGCGCCCACACGGCCGCATGCGCTCTGGACGAGGGGCGGATCGCCGGAAGAAGCGCCGCGGCCTCCTCGGGCTTCGGGGACGGACCGGACGCGTCGGAAGCGGCCGATCTCCAGGCCCGGAAGGCCGCTGAGCCGGTGCGGACGTCGGCCCGTACGATGGTGCCGGGAAGGAAAAAGAGGTTTCTCTGTTATTGTGAAGACGTCACCGACGTGGATCTGAATACGGCAATCGTCGAGGGGTACGACAGTCTCGAACTGCTGAAGCGGTACAGTACGATTTCGATGGGCCCCTGCCAGGGCAGGATGTGCTCCATGAATACCGTGCATCTTTGCGCCCGCGCGAACGGGAAGCAGGTGCAGGAAACGGGCAGGACAACGTCGCGCCCACCTCTGATGCCGGTTACGCTGGGCGCGTTGGCCGGTCAAAACATGGAGCCCGTGCAGTTGACTCCCGCGCACCAGTGGCACCTGGAACAGGGCGCGAGGATGATGGTGGCGGGGCTCTGGATGCGCCCTGAAGACTACGGCGACCCCGTCGCCGAAGTGAAGGCCGTGCGCGAGGGGGTCGGGCTGATGGACGTCAGCACCCTGGGCAAGATTCAACTGACGGGCCCTGGCGTGCCTGAATTGCTCGAGCGGCTGTACGTCAACCAGTGGCGGAAGCTGGGTGTGGGCCGCGTCCGTTACGGCGTGATGTGCAACGACGAAGGAATTGTGATGGACGACGGGGTGTGCGCCCGCATTCAGAAGGACGAATGGTATATGAGCACCACGTCCACCGGCGCGACGGCGGTGTTCGAATGGATTCAATGGTGGATGCAGTCGGGCTGGGGCGACGGCGTGCACGCGGTCAACCTGACCGATTCCTACGCCGCGTTCAACCTGGCCGGCCCCAGGTCGAGGGAGGTGCTTCGGAAGCTCACCGACCGTGACCTGAGCAACGGGAAGTTTCCCTATATGCGGGTGCGGTCCACACGCGTCGCCGGGGTGCTGTGCCGCGTCCTCCGGATCGGGTTCACGGGCGAGCTCTCCTACGAAATCCACTGTCCGGCGTCATTCGGTTTGCACGTGTGGCATGCGCTGATGGCTGCGGGAGAGGAATTCGGCATCGGGCCGTTCGGGGTGGAGGCGCAGCGCGTGCTCCGGCTCGAAAAAGCGCATATCATCGTGGGTCAGGATACCGACGCGCTGACCGATCCCTTTTCCGCGAACATGGAATGGGCCGTGAAGTTGAATAAACGGGATTTTCTGGGCAAGCCCATGTTGACCCGGATCTCGGAACGCGGGACCCGCCAGCGGCTTGTCGGGTTCAGGATGGCTCGGCCGGACCACGTGCCGGAAGAAGGGCTGCAGGCGGTGCGGCCGGACGGGAACGGCAAACAGGAGATCATCGGCTGGTTGACGTCCTGCCGGTTCAGCCTGGCGCTCGGGGAGACCATCGGACTGTGCTGGCTTCCCGCAAACGTGGCCGCGGAAGCGGGAACGCCGTTTCAGATCCGAAGAGACGGCGAACTT
Organism: Candidatus Latescibacterota bacterium; assembly: GCA_021295655.1. Lineage (GTDB taxonomy): Bacteria > Latescibacterota > UBA2968 > UBA2968 > JAAXHE01. The sequence goes on along the minus strand of JAGWBX010000061.1, from coordinate 10,044 downwards.
GAGGAGGCCTACGTCCACCACGGGCCGTTCTACGACCCCGCCGGAGAAAGGTTGCAGACGTGAGCACGTGGGCGCCGCCGGTGAAACTGTCGCCTCTTCACGAAACGGCGCGGGACCTCGGGGCCCGATTTGCGGAATCTTCCGGATGGCGGATTCCGGAGGCGTATTCCGCGCCGGATGCGGAGATAGCCGCCGCGAAGCGGGGCGTGGCGCTGGCCGATGAAACGGCGAACGGAAAGCTCCAGGTTGAAGGCCGGGACGCGGAAACCGTCTGGGAGTCGCAGGTCGTGGAAATCGGCGGCGGGGTGGCTGTGGGCTCCGAACGCGTGTACCGGCTTCGCGGCGACTGTTTTTTCGTGAGCACGTCTCCAGGCCGGGACATCGCCGTCCGCAGGGCCCTCATGGACCGTGCATCGGGAAGGTTCGTTACCGTCACGAATCTGACCCACGCGTTTTCCGAAATCCGCGTTCTTGGGCCGGACGCACCGACATTGATGAGCAGGGTGTGCGGGCTGGACTTCGCCGCCGCCGCATTTTCGGACGGCGCCGCGAAACAGTCCAGCGTCGCCAGGACGACGCAACTCGTCATCAGGCGGGATGCCGCGGTTCTGCCGGCATTTTCGGTCCTGGGGGCGCGTTCTCTGGCAACGTATCTGTGGGAGATCCTGATGGGGGCCGGGGCCGATCTGCAGATTGCGCCGATCGGCCTGGGCGCCATCCGGGCCCTGGAGTCCAGGTAGGCATTCGCGGACAGGAAACGCATCTTTCAGAGAGGAAGGGTCGTCTATGTCGAATCAGGCCGCATCGGATCTGGAAGCCTATGTCCGGGCAAACGGTCGGGACGAGCGGGTGCGCGAGGTGCGCGAAAAGATCGACGCGCTTGGAATCACCTATATCTACTACCAGTTTATTTCAGTGACCGGCCGGGTGGTGGGCAAGGGCATCCCGGCGGACCACTGGGAACGGACCGCGGAACGCGGATTCCAGCTTGTATACGGGGCAACGGCGAACCTGTTCATGGATCGGTACGACAACTATATCGGTTACGGCCCCGAGGCGTCGGAACTCGTGGGTATTCCCGATCCGGAGACCTTCGTGCAACTGCCGTGGGACAAACGGCTGGCGCGTGTTTTCTGTTCCCTCTTCCGCAACCGGGACGAGGAGGAGAGCCCCGGCGGGGTGCTTACCTCCGACTGCAGGGGCAACCTGAGGCGCATCCACGCGCAGTTCGCTCAGGACCACGACGGAATGCACATGCGCCACGGGGCCGAACCGGAGATGATGTGGCTGCAGAAGGGCCCCGACGGCAAACCCGCGGACGGATTCAGCAAACCTTATTGCTACCACATCGATCAGTTCGAGTCGCTGCGGCCGGTGGTTATGAAGGTGATCGAATACGGTCGGGCGATGGGCCTGGACATGATCCAGGGAGACCACGAGGACGCGCCCGGTCAACTGGAGTTGAACTTCACGTTCGACGACGCGCTCGCCACGTGCGACCGGCTCACGACGTACCGGCAGATATGCGCTCAGGTTGCCAGAGAGCATGATCTGATCGCGTGTTTCATGTGCAAACCGTTCATGGGCGTCTCGGCATCGGGTTGCCACCACAATCTTTCGCTCTGGCGCGGGGGAGAGGACGTTCTGAAGTCGCTTGGGAACGAATCGCTGCCCGGCATGGAGGGCGTCTTCCGGCACCGGGAGGGCGGCGAAAATTTGTTCGAGCCCCTGCCGGGAAGACGCGAGCCGGCGCCAACCGGTCTGCAGTGCATCGGCGGCGTGATCGAACACCTCCCCGCGCTGACAGCCATCGGATGTTCCACGGTAAACTCCTATCGGCGGCTGTGGGAGACGGGGTTCTGGGCGCCCGTTTATTCCGACTGGGGATATCAGAACCGGACCTGCGGGCTCCGGGTCTCCGGACCGGGGCGGTTCGAATACCGGGCGGTTGACGCGATGGTGAACCCCTACCTGATGGCAGGCGCGTTATTGAAGGCGTTTGACGACGGCATACGGCGCGACCTGGATCCCGGCGAACCCGAGCATCGCAATATCTACGAGGCGATCGAAGAGGGCAAAGAGGTAACCAGACTGCCCTCAACGCTCGGCGATGCCCTGGACAGGCTGGAGCAGGATGAGGTGATCCGGTCGTCGCTTCCGGGTGAGATGTTCGACGTCTACATGCATTACAAACGGGATGAGTGGGAACGGTTTCTGGCTACCGTAACCGATTGGGACCTGGAGACCTACTGGGATTGTCTGCCGTAGTCATGGCAGGAGCGAGGTAAATATGTGCGGCATCGCGGGGATTATCTACCGGAACAGAACGGGTCGAATCGGAAGTGAAATGACCCTGATGCTTCAGGCGATGAAGCACAGGGGTCCGGACTCCACGGGTTTTGCGCTGTACGGGGAGCCGTCGGCCGGGATCCTGGCGATGCGGTTCAAGGTCGCGGAGAAGGAGGACCTGGAGTCCGGCTTCCGGATCAGAGATCAGATCGTGCAGCGCAAATTGGAGGTGGATGAACGCATCGGGTCGCTCGGCGGCGAAGTGCTCGCTTCAGAGCAGCCGACGGAGTACGCGTTCCTGTACCGCATCAGATACGACGGAGACCTGCGCCGGTTCGCGGATTTCATCGAAGACGCGGAGGGCGTCGAAATCCTGTCCATAGGCAGTGCGCTGGAACTCGTCAAGGACCTCGGCGACGCCAGAGAGGTGAGCGAGCAGTACGGCATGGGTACCTTTGTGGGTACGCACGCCATCGGGCACGTGCGTATGGCCACGGAGTCCAACGTGGATATTCGTTCCGCGCACCCTTACTGGGCGTATCCATTCGGCGATATCTCCGTTGTACACAACGGGCAGCTGACCAATTACTGGTCGATGCGCCGCGACCTCGAGCGCCGCGGGCATCGCTTCGTGTCGGATTGCGATTCGGAACTGATTGCGGTCTATATCGCGGACAGCCTGGATCGCTCGGTTTCGCTGGAGGAAGCGATGGTGAGATCCGTACGGGAGCTGGACGGCGTATTCACCTATCTGGTGGCGACATCGGACGCCCTTGGTATGGCCAAGGACACTATGGCGGCCAAGCCCATGGTGCTCTACGAAGGGGAAGCGGAAACCCTGCTCGCCTCCGAGGAAGTGGCGATCCGGACGGTATTGCCTCAGGAAATCGAGACCGTGGACCCCTACGCGGGAGACGTGAGGGTATGGCAAAACTAGATACGGACCGTGAAAAGACGCACCGGTCCTACGCGATGGGGCTGCACGACGAGCCGCTTGCAGATCGGACGAACCGGGTTTTCTTTCGTGCTGAAGAGAGTGAGGACCTGGTGTACCCGGGATCGCTGCGGGTGGACTTCGACAGGCGCGCGGAGTTCGATGCGGCGCCGATGGCGATCCGGGAGGTGAATCGGAAGATCCGGCAGTTGATGGAAGCGGGATACGGCCATATCGTGGTGCGGAACCCGAACGCTAAGCACTCGCTCGGTTCCGGGATCCTGAACCGGTTGAAACTGGATTTCGAAGGGTCTCTGGGGTATTTTGCCGTGGGCCTTATCGACGGGCCGAACGTGAGGATCAGGGGGCGCGTGGGCTGGTCGTGCGCGGAAAACATGATGGCGGGCACCGTGGTTGTGGAGAAGAACGCGGGTTCGTCGTTCGGCGCGGCGCTGCGGGGCGGGGATCTGGTGTGCATGGGAGACGTCGGCGGGCGGACCGGGATCAACATGAAGGGCGGTACCATCCTGGTGGCCGGGCGAACCGGAATGCTCTCCGGATTCATGATGCAGCGCGGGCGGATGATCGTCCTGGGAGACGCCGACGAAAATCTCGGCGATTCGATGTACGACGGCACGATCTACGTGGGCGGGAGCATAAAGTCGCTGGGCGTGGACGCCGTTCGCGCGGAATTGACGGACCTGGAGGTCGCGTGGCTGAATCGCAAGCTGGAACTGTATGGTCTCGAGGCCCCGGACGGCGAGGGTAACCTGAAGAAGGTCGTTGCGGGCAGGCAACTCTGGAATTACGACAACCTGGAACCGGCCGAAAAGAAGATGGTGCTCTGACAGACTTAACAGTCCGTTGAAAAAGTCGCTCTGCAGGCGAGGCGACGCAGCCCGGATGGACTTATTCAACGGGCATTTAACCCGGGAACCGGAACAGAACCCGGTTCCGGCGCTTCTGGAGACACAATATGGGCGATGTGTTATCCGTTGGAGTGGTGGGCGCGGGCGGGATCGCGCATTCTCATATGCGCGCGATCGCGGAGGTTGAAAACATACGAACGGCGGCGGTGATGGATATCTACCCGGAACCCGCTGAGGCGGCCGCGGTCGAATACGGTGCCACGCCATACACCGACCTGGATGCGATGCTGGCAGATCCGAAGGTTGAAGCCGTCCACGTATGTACCCCCCACAACCGGCACGGCGCGCAGGTCGTGGCTGCCGCCGAAGCCGGTAAGCACGTCCTGGTGGAGAAACCGATGGCGCTGACGCTCGACGAGTGCGACCGGATGATCGCGGCGTGCGAAAGCGCGGGTCGCGTACTTATGGTCGGGCAGGTCATGCGGTATTACCCGGTCAGCCGAAGCGTGAAACGGCTCATCGCCGATGGCGTGATCGGTCAGGTGGGTCACCTGCTCAGACGCCGGTTGGGGAACTTCAATCCCACGCCGCCGCCGGGACAGGATACCCACTGGTACCTGGATCTGGAAACTGGGGGCATCTGCGTGCTGTATTGTTTCGGACCGCACGAATACGATATCCTGCACTGGTATATGGATTCGCCCGTTGTCAGGGTTTTCGCCCAGGGATCGGAGAGTACGGATCGCTACCGTGGGCAGAAGGACTCCTATACGTCCGTCATGAACCACGCCAACGGCGCGGTCAGTGTGTTGTCTCAGTCCGTCGTCTGTCACGCCGGATCGCATGACCAGTACATCATGGGCAGCCTGGGATCGATGTCGTTCACCCATGGGCGATTGTCGCTCAACGGCCGGGAGGTGGACGTCGGCGAGCCGGGTAACGGGATGCAAAATCAGATTCGCGAGTTTGCCGATTGTTGTCTCGAGGGCAAGACGCCCGATGCCAGCGGCCGGTCCGTGCGGCACACAATGGCCGTGATCGAGGCGGCCAAACAGAGTGCGGAGCGGGACGAGGCGGTGCTTGTATCGGAATTTGAATGAGAGCGCTTTCCGGGCCAGGACACCGGTATGGACTTGAACACTGAGGTCGTGGACGCGGGCGTCGCGTTCATTCCCCGGAAGCTGAAAACGCCGCTCCACCTGAGTTCCGGGACGATTTCGGAGCTCACGGAAGCCCGCGCCGCGGTCACGGTACGCGTGGCCGGGCGCGAAGCTCAGGGCAGGGGTTCAATCTATCTCAGCGACGTCTGGGCCTGGCCGGATCCCGCGCTGACGCACGCGTTTCGAGACGCGGCCCTGCGCGGTTTCTGCAGCGAACTCGCCACGAGCCTGTACGCGCATTGCGGCGCCGCACCCGCGCACCCTCTGGTACTGGGGATGCGTCTGCACGGGTCGATCGCCGGTGAAACATCGCCGCCGGTCCTCGCGCGTGCGATGTGCGTCAGTCCGTTCGACGCCGCGATACACGACGCTGTGGGCATCGCCACCGGACGTTCCGCATTCCGCTTCTACACCGGGGCCACACCGTTCCCCGAAGTGGACGGATGCTTTCCCGGCGGCGGCGCGTGCGCGGCGATTCAGCGTCTGTTTCATGCGCCGCGGTCCCGTCTGCGCGCCTGGTGGGTTGTGGGAAACGCCGACGACCTGGGGGCGGATCTCTCTCGCGTCATCGGAGAACGCGGGTACCGAGGTTTCAAGCTGAAGATTCAGGGAAAGGATAATGCCGCCGACACAGCCAGAACCATCGAGGTGTACCGCGCCCTCCGAGGGCACGGCGTTGACGACCCGGCGTTGACGGCGGACAGCAACGAAGCCAATCCGGATGCGGAAAGCGTACTTGACTATCTGGAGCGGCTCAGGGCCGAGGACAGCGGGGCTTTCCGGGCGCTCAGGTACCTGGAACAGCCCACGGGCCGGGACATCCTGCTGCATCCGCAGGACTGGCGGGCGGTGAACAGGCTCAAGCCGGTCTTTCTGGACGAGGGTCTCACCAGCCTGGAATTGCTGCCGGAAGCGAAACGGCAGGGTTGGAGCGGTCTGGCCCTGAAGACCTGCAAGGGACACAGCTTTGCACTGCTTGCAGCCGCGTGGGCGCGCGAAAACGGGATGCGGCTTGCGCTTCAGGATCTGACCAATCCCGGGTTCGCGGCAATCCACGCCGCGCTCTTCGCGGCGCACGTGCCCATGGTTAACGGCGTGGAAATCAACTCCCCTCAATATACGCCGGATGCCAACGCCGAATGGCTGCCGCGGCTGGCGGGAATTTTCGAACCCGCGGACGGGATGCATCGAATAGACAATCCCGAAACCGTGGGGTTGGGTTCCACGCTCTGACGGTTACGGGGCCCCGGATTGATGTGATCAGCCGGCAAAGAAGTATTCCGAATCGTCCAGGAGGGAAACCGATGGATGCCGCATGTCTTGAGAATAGATTGACTGGCGAGGAGAAGTCGAAGTTCGAACGCGACGGCTTCCTGATCATTGAAGATGCAATTCCTCCCGAACGGGTCTCCGCGTTGACGCTTGTGGTCGACGGGTTGTACGAGACCTATCTTGCCGAGAACGGTCTGGGTTCTGGCGAACGCATGAACCTGACGGACTTCGTGGGGCGCGACGACGAGTTTCTGGCCTTGCTGGACTGGCCGGTCACGTTCTCCAAAGTATGGGGTATTCTCGGGTGGAATATCCAGCTTTACCACTCCCACCTGATCGTTACCCCGCCGGAACCGCCGGACAAACGCTCATATAGCGGACGCCTGGGCTGGCACCAGGACAGCGGTCGTCTGAATATGGAACTGGACGCCACGCCCCGGCCGCGGGTCTCGCTGAAGGTCGGCTATTTTCTGACGGATACCACCCGGCCGGATCGAGGGAATTTCCACATTGTCCCAGGCAGCCACCTCAAGAATCGGCTGGATCTACCGGACGGCGGCGCGTCCGACCCTCCCGGAACGACGCCCGTGCTGGCTCCGGCGGGCTCGGCGGTGTTCTTCGATCGGCGGCTCTGGCACGCGGCCGGGAGGAATCACTCGGACGTGACGCGGAAAGTGCTGTTCTACGGTTACAGTTACCGGTGGCTCAGGCCGAGGGACAATATGACGGTGGCCCACTGCATGGGACGATGTGATCCGGTTCAGCGGCAGTTGCTCGGCGAAAGCACCGGAGGGATGGGATATACGTCCCCCACCGACGCGGACGTGCCGCTCAAGGGTTGGATCCGGGAACACGCAGGGGAGGAAGCCGTCGCGCCGTAGTGTATAGCCGCTCGGTATCGTCTTCCGAACGTGCTGGTATGGCATGGGCCCCGCTCGAAGCGAGCTTCGGCGCGGGGTTCGTAATCTGTGAAGGAGGAGATCGAAGATGGATGGGGACCTCGCGATTCTTGGTGGCGAAAAGGCGATTACGGCCGATAGTGGAGAACAGTGGCGTCGACCCGTGGAGGCGGAAAAAGCCGCGGTTTGTGCCCTGATCGACGAGGGCTATCTCTCGGGGTCGGGATCGGGGGTTCCGAAGGAATTCGAAGAACGGTTCGCGGAGTACATCGGCTGTAAATACGTACTGACAACCAGCCACGGGCATACGGCCCTGGCCAGCGGATTCTTCGCCGCGGGTCTGGGTGCGGGCGATGAATTCATCACGCCTTCAGTCGGTTATATCGGCAGCTACGCGGGCGCGCTGCATATGGGCGCCACGCCCGTATTCTGCGAGGTCGAGCCGGAGACGCTGCTGATGGACCCGGCCGACGCCGCGCGGCGGATTACGAACAGGACCCGCGTGATCTCGCCGATCCACTCCTGCGGCCGGGCGTGCGATATGGACCGCCTGCTGGCCCTGGCGGATGCCCACGGACTCGTGGTCGTGGAGGACGCGGCTCACGCGCACGGCAGCGAGTGGGACGGCGTGAAAATCGGCAACCTGGGGCATATCGCGTGCTTCAGCATGCAGGGCTCCATGCCCGGGGGGAAGCCGGTAGCAGGCGGCGAGGCCGGCATTGTGGCGACGAACGACCGCGAGTTGTACGAACGTGCGTTAATCTACTGCCACCTGCACCGCCCGGGCGCGGTGCAGGAGCTCACCAATCCGGTCTACCGCGAATTGGATCCCCAGCTCCTCGGATGGAAATGGCGGCCGCATCCGCTGGCTATGGCAATCGGCCTGGTCTCCCTGGAGCACCTGCCCGAACGGCTGGACCGGTTCGAAGCCAACAGGGAGGCCCTGTTTCGGAAAATCGAGGGACTGCCGGGAATCCGGCCGGTCTGCAACTACAGGAAAGCCAGGGGCGTGGAACTCTACGGCGGGATCAAGTTCATCTTCGAGCCGGAAGCGCTGGGCGGATTGCCCGCGCCCCGGTTCGTGGCGGCCATGCGGGCCGAAGGCGCGCCACTGAACGGCCCGGGCGTGGGACACATGGAACATCTTCGGTCCATCTACACAAAGGATCTTCCCGGGCTTTGGGGAGCGGGTCACAACGGACCGGCGAATGTGCCTCTGCCCCGCTATCGCGAGGGAGATTTCCCGGTTTCGGAAGCAATCCGGGGGCGCGTGTTGTCCTATCCGGGGCATATCCAGGCCGCGGACGGGTTCGTCGATCAGTTCGCGGCGGCGTTCAGGAAAGTTGTGCTACAACATCACAAGCTTCTTCAGGAGGGAGTCGGTTGACGGAAACCGCCGTATTTCGATCTCCGCTGGAGGTGCGGCTCGCGTGCCGGCGGAATGCGCTGAAGACCGTGGCGTCGCGCGCGCTCTCGGGGTACCTGTGCGTGAATGTGGTCATGATGGACAAGGCGTACGCCGCGGAGTTTGAGGGATTCTGCAGGGCGAACCCGAAGCCGTGTCCGCTGCTGGCCGTGATGCCCGCGGGCCGGACCGACTGTCCCGATTTTGCGCGCGGGCTCGACATTCGCACCGACCTGGGTTCGTACGACGTGATCCGGGAGGGCGTGGTGGTGGAGCAGCGGCGGGACGTGGTTTCCCTTTTCTCAGGTGGCATGGTGACGTTTCTGATCGGTTCCAGCGTGTCCTTCGACGGGCTCCTCGTCGAAAAGGGGTATAAACCCTCATTCGGACCGTGCATTCAACTGACCGACCTGGACTGCGAACCGATGGGAAGGTTCAGGAGCAAAATGGCGGTGACGATGCGGAGCTTTCTTCCGGACCGTTGCGACGCCGTCTGGGAATACACAAGCCATTTTCCGGCGTGCCATGGGGCGCCTCTTGGCAGGAATAACGGCCGGGAACTGGGAATTCCGGACCTCGATGCGACGATTTCAGGGAATCCGATCGAGGTTCCAAAAGGCACCGACCGTCTCTACTGGGCCTGTGGCGTGACGCCCAGCCTGGCGGCACAGCAGGCCCGGCTTCCGCTGGCGCTGTCCTACACGCCCGGCCACGCGATGATCACGGATATTCCGACTGAAAGTCTGTATAAACCCTGAGACGAATCGTGTCGTTCAACACCGCGCTCACGCCGCGCGAGCGCGCGGCGCGGCCGGCACAGACGGCATCGTGGCCAACACAGAATCCGCGCGTGCTCACCTGCGTCAAGGCTGCGTCGCTGCCGCTACGCCCCCCGCTGCGCGGGGCTTCGGCCTGGACGCCGGCATCGCGGCGCATGCCGGCCGTTGCCTTCGATCCGCCGCAGCGACCAGCCGGGGCGTCCCGGGACCAGGACCTGATGCACACGGTGCGCGCCAGCTCCATCCGGCTCGCGCTCACAACCTACCGAAGAGGGAGTATCCATTGCCATGAACGAGGGACGAGGATCCGGTGCCAAGAAGGGCCTTGACAATAACTGATAATCGGGTATCATTTATCTATGCAGAGAGCGAAGCAGCAGTTGACCGTCTTGCAAGCCCTTGGCGCGGCGGACGGCCCCCTGTCCGCCAGGGAACTG
>JAGWBX010000060.1 GCA_021295655.1 Candidatus Latescibacterota bacterium | reverse complement strand
CGGCAAATGGAAGCCCGACAACCACGCTGAAGGAACTTCCTGCTGAGCGGTCGAAGATACTCTTGAAGGACTCGAGCAGCCCGCGTCCTCTGCACAAAGCGCTCGTACTGCTGGATGCAATCGACCGGTACGGAAATCATCAGTTGCAGAGTTACGGCCGCCTCTGCTTCGCCAACGCACTGGTACACCGCATCAGCAATCTCAAGTTCGGACCGGAGGTCGGCGTTGGGAAGATCAAGAGCGATGCTCCGGTAATTGACCCGTGGCTTGAATGTATACGGGCTGCTGTCCGGGACAGTCACCGTTATGGTGGTGGGTCAAACGTTGCCAGCCGAATCATCATCGCCGATGCACGCAGCGTCGAGAACATTCTGAAACCGGGTTCCGTCGATTTTGTGATTACCTCCCCGCCATATCCGAACGAGAAGGACTACACGAGAACGACGCGCCTGGAATCCGTCGTCCTTGGCCTGATCAGGAACAGGCACGAATTAATGGCCCGGCGGTCGACAAAGGCGGCTCACACTATGTAGTCCCGGTACAGGCCAAGGGTGGCAGCGATAAACTCAGCAGGGTACAGATCGAGCAGGATATCGCACTGTGCGCCGGAAAATTGCCAGACCTGATTTGCCGCCCTATCGGCGCGCAATTCATGCAGCAGGATATCATCTCTCTTATGGAGTTCGAGGAGGCCGGGAACGATATTCGAATCGTCGCGGAGAAACAGTATCAACTGGTGCCGCCGGATGCCGTAACTCGACAGGATTTAATCAGATACAGACAGCGATTGTCCGACGGCACGGGGAGTTGAAGGATGGGGAAGACGGGATCGATAGAAACAGCTGAGTTCACTCGGCGTGTTGCGATAGAAGCACTCTCACTGAGGGAACCAGAGCGTTGGGAAACTGCATCAGCGTTTGCGTTGAATCCTCCAAAACCGCCTCATCTTCCGCCACGGCCTAGTCCTCTGTCTGCGACGTGTAATGCTGGAGCAGACGTTGGACGCGTTCCTCGTCCCAGCCCCTTGGATATCTTGATGCGTTTTTCATCTCATTCTCTCCGAATAGGACGCACACTAATCCCACTTATTTCGGCGGAATGGTTGTTTTAATATTAAATATGCTCGCCCCTTCGCCGTTAGAATGTAGAGGGCGCGCGCGCGGTTTACGATAGTTTAAACTGTCCATCCAACTCCTGCCCGATACTGTGACTTAAGGTCAAGACCGGATTTATGGATTCCCGCACTTTCGATCTATCTGTCCCTGTATCCCGTCTGTTATTAGCAGGTTGGAGCGCTTTTGGTGCAATCCAAGTTGCCGGTGGCGCCTTCAGCATCGAGCGGGGCGACGATATTCTGGGCGTCGTGCAGGTAGCCTTCGGTTTGTTTTTCCTGCTCTTCGTTGTTCTTATGCCGCGCGTGAACCGGTATGTCATTGCGTTTGACGATTCCGGTTTGGCATTTGAAAAAGCGCTCTCCAGGACGCGAAAAATCCCCTGGGCGTCTGTTTCTGAAATAGAAATACAACGGATGAAATTGAAAATAGCGCTCAAGGAGGGGAAGAATGTGAAGTGGAACTTCAACATGAGCCATACGGACAACCAGATCGTAAAGCCCCGGATCATCGCGGCGTTGAATGAGTTCGCGCAGGCGAATGGGATTCCCGTCCGGGACAGTCGAAGCTGATGAGACCGCGCCGGATATTGACGCGCCATCCCAATCGCGCACACCCGCACGCTGACAAAGTCCCCGCGCAAATGTGATTAGCGCGTATCTGACGTTAAGGACAGCCGAACAGACGGGAGATTCTTCGCTGCGCTCAGAATGACATGATTCGCAATAGCCATCGTCGAAATGTATCCGTCATTCGTTAGCCCGTACTGTCATCCTGAGGAAGACGACCGGCCTGCCAGAGAATCATCGGCAGGCCGGCTGCCGAAGGATCTACTGCGGCATCGGTTGATCCCCTGGCTTCCTGGCACTCAATTGACGCGACAGGCGGCACGATTGCACCCACAAGGGACGTCCCTGCAACGGCCAGGGGGAGTCACGGCAAGGTGGCGACGCTGAGGAAGCGTGTGTGAAGGCGAGGAAGACATTCCTGTCTGTCACTTTCGCTGCCGGCTAAGCCCCCGCGCAAATGTGATTTGCGCGGATTTGGCGTTTAGGACAACCGAATAGACGGGATACTTCGCTACGCTCAGAATGACAGGCTTCGCAATAGCCATCGTCGAAATGTATCCGTCACTCGTTAGCCCGTACTGTCATCCTGAGGAAGACGTCCGGCCTGCCAGAGAATCATCGGCAGGCCGACTGACGAAGGATCTACTGCGGCATCGATTGATGACTGGGGGTCTGTCACGAGGCCGTGCCTGCCATGCGGCACAGCCGTTGCCACGTCCACGCGGCCGCATCCGCAGATGGGCGCAAGCATCCTGAGCCGTTGTCCTGAGCCTGTCGAAGGGTTGTCGACGGGTCGGCGCAGGGTGGTCCGTGAACCCGTCGAGGGGTAGCGAAGCGCGTGATTTTCGGCTGCGCTCAGAATGACAGAGGGGCGGATCACCTGTTGATGAATTAGCTATCCTCTGTTTCCTTCCTTACGAATTCCAGCCAGTTTCTGAATTCGATCCTCCTGAAGCTCTTTTCTTCCTTCTCTTTCTTCTTCAGGCCCGCCAGCAGATTCAGGAAATCATCCTGGGTGAAGATCGACGTGTAGTTCGGCGCCAAGTGCTGCATCAGTTTTCCAATGTAGTCATAGGATAGTTCGGGATGGTATTGGGTGCAGGTGATGCGCCGGTCTTTCGATACGACGGCCTGCAGCGTTGTCGCATTTTCTGCGACAATCTCGAACTCCCGTGGCAGCCGGACGGTCTCATCGAAATGATGGGCAGGCGCATCGAACCTGGGCGGCTTGCCGCGGTACAACATCCCGGCGAAATCCAGGGATCGGACCGATATGCCGGTTGCGATGCCGATTTCCGGCGTTCGGGCCGGCGCCACCTCCCCGCCGCAGACGCGCCGCATAATCGTCCAGATGCCGCAACGGAAACGGGCCCATGCCCGGCGGCAGCGGATAGTCTGAATCGTTATCGGGAATTCGCAAGGTGCGCTGGAACTCAATGTCACAACTTGCGTTTTCGTGAACGTCCGGGAACCTGAATTCAAGTGTGTCACGTTCAAGCGTAATCATGGTCGTTCACTCCTCGAGGATTAACGGCTGCCGCTACCAGTCTCCATCCCGCACTTCCCTTACAACCCGGAGGATGGCGTGATCCGGGGCTTCCTTCAATTGCCTGAGCAACTCTGCGAACACCCTGGGCCGCTTCCGGATAATTTCCTGCAGTTCTTGGGACACCTTTCCCGCTAAGGCCAGGAACACGTCGGGATCCTGGGCGAGTTCGCTTGCCAGGCGCACGGTTGTTGCCTCTGAAGGCGGGGGCACTTCGCCTCGCTCGATCTTGCTCAGATAGGCTGGTTCAATTCCAATTCGGTGTGCCACCTGACGCAATGAAAAACTGCGGTCATCCCGACGGAGCTCCTCCCGAAGCTCACGGATAACCTCGCCAAAGCCTTGAGATTGTGTCATATGTCATATATACTACACATTTAATCGTTTGTCAAGGAGATTCGTGAAAACCGGCAAAACGCGCACGTTTATTAATGAAGCAGGCCATCGCAAGGAGCACTCTCGACGCGGCAGTCGGGAGTAAAAATCGGTTGCTTCAGGCTATCCGTGAAGCAATTCAGGAAAGAACAAGGTTGGAAACAGTGTCGGTAGGATGGTAGCAGTTGGGTGGAGATCAAAAAGCACTTGAGGCCCTTCGCGCAGGATATTGCCGCGTGCATTCAGTACGAATTGTACATCTGTCGCCCAATCTCGTTCCGCCAAAAATCCGATTGGACGTCTCGGAGTCTTCTGGCTTGCCATTTGTGGGGATTGCGAGTGACCGGGATGTCGACTTCGACGAGGCGGTTGTCAAGGTGCATTGTCAGCATGCGCAAAATGCCATCTTGCGCTACGGTCCAAATGCGGGGGCTTCGACGGGCTCAGAGTTTACGGCCAGACCTCGGGGAAGTGTTTACCCTCCATCAACGCCCCGTCCTCAACCTCCACGAAGGGTTTCATCACGTGCTGACCGGAGGCCACGTAGCGCGTTTCGTGGGTCATATAGTGGATTGCGACAGCCCGCCGCGGGCGGTTGCTCGTGTTGGCGTGCGATCCGTGCCAGGTCAGCGCGTGGTGGTAGTGCACCTCGCCTTTTTCTACCGGACACCGCACGATTTCCACGCGGTGTCCGTCCCACTCCCCGGGCATGTCCTCGTAGTTCTTTACCGAGCGGATGAAGTCGATCTGGTTTCCCCACAGGTGAGAACCCGGGACCATACTCATACATCCGTTCGACTCGTCCACGTCGTCCAGCGCCACCCAGGCGCTCACCTCGGTCATCGGCGCGAGAATCGGCCATAACGGCGCGTCCTGGTGCCACATGGTCACGCCGCCCCGCTCCGCGGGCTTGTACTGGATCTGATCGTGCCATACGCGAAGCCGTTCCGCTCCTGTCAACTGCGCGACCTCCTCCACGACCCGTTGCATGCCTGTGAGTTCGCGAAAGGGGTCGCTCGCAGCCCAGATATTGACAATCTGCCAGACGGGCGTGTCCGGGTTCCGGTTCAGGTTGCGCAGGTGAACGGGCTGGGGCACGTCCGGCCGGTCCCGGTCCTCAATCACACGGTCCAGTTCACGCCGCAGCGTCTCAACCTGCCCGTCGTCCAGAAGGAGGCCTCCGTTGAGGAACCCTCGTCTGTGAAATTCAGAGGTTTGCGCGTCGGCTAGCATTGACGATTCCCTTTCAGGATCTTAAATCGCCTGAGCATCCATTACGCCGAACCCGCGAGGATGGGATGCAGCTGGTGTTCCCACGGTCCGCCCGCCGTCATCTCGTCACCGGCCCCGGCCGCTTCCTTGCCTCCCGTGAACCGGACGTATTCCGGAATATAAATCACGGCGAACGCCCGGCGCGGCCAGTCGGTCAGGTTGGGTCCGGCGTGGTGGAAGTTGCAGCCGTGATGAAAGGTCACCCCGCCCGCGGCCATCTCCATTGCGACGGGTTCGGCCACCGCGTGCCCCTTTTCCGCCATCTTGTCCACGATGCTTTCGCCCGCCACCCCGAGCGCGATCGGCTCCTGCGGGCCCAGCTTGTGCGAGCCGGGAACAAAGTGAAGGCACCCGTTTTCAACTGTCACGTCGTCCACCGCCACCCATGCCGACAGCGCGCCGTCCGGCTCCATGGGCCAGTAGGGCATATCCTGGTGCCAGTTGGTCGCGCGGCTTCCGGACCCGCCGGGTTTGATCATGGCGTGGTCGTGATAGATCCTCACGTGGCGGCACTCTGCGAGGCGCCGCGCGGTTTCGGCCAGGGCGCGGCTGAACGAATAGGCTTCTACTTCCGGGAAATCCGTCCAGAGGTTCACCATCTGGTTGAAGACCTTCTCGTACGCCTCTGAAGTCCGGCCGCCGCCTGGCGCGCCGATAATCCGCTCCCTGTTGGTTTCGATGGCCCGATCGATGGCATCTCCGAGCGCGGCAACCTCGTCTCTCGAGAAAAATTCCGGGTACCTTATGAATCCGTTTTCCCGGTAAAATGCCACGTCGTCCGGTGTCGCGGGGCTTTGCTTTCTTGCAGCGGACATCGCCGTCTCCCTGACTCGCATCGGTCGTGTATCCCCTCACAGGCACGAATCAACCGCCGGTACTCGATGCTCAAAAATACTCAATACGAGCATTGGTACCAACGGTTATTTTGGAATATCTGGATCCGGGGATTCGCAACCGATCCGCTAATACGCGATTCGCTGTTTGTCGCGCACAAGCAACCTGTAGCCCAGGTAGATCAACAGAACAGGAACGGCAAGCTTGATTGCGAACCAGAACAACCCCAGCGCGATTCCGATGAGTCCGCCGAGCATAATCAGTGCCACGAATCCGCCGAAAGCCAACAGGCAGAATCCCAGGAACCTGGCCATTATTGAATCCTCCAGGAAAAAGGCTGTCAGCTATCAGCCGTCAGCTTGAAACAAAAGGCAAATCGGTTCACATCGGCGCCAGGACTTCATTCCAGGGGCAGCTCGAGATCCGCCCATCCAACGGCGCGGCGAGGGCAGGATGCCCTCAATCCAGGGTGTCGCACGATGCTGCTCTTACGCCTCACGTTTCCCCGCTACCCGTTTTTTCATTGCCTGCAACTGCGCGTCGATCCTTTCCTTCCGCGCCATCTTTTCAAGCCGTTCGTCCACGTCCGTGGCGCTACCGGCCATCTCCTCGTAGATCTCGGCGGTCGCCTCCTCCCGGTCAACCCGACGGCAAAGCGCGTCGAACCGCTCGAACGCCTCTTCGCGAATCCGGACGGGGTTGCCTGCGGATGAATCGTATCCTCTTGCCGCACGACTTCTGGCGACGAGGGTCCTCTGCCGCGCCCTGGCCTCGTTGAGACGGACCTTCAAACGCGCGCATTGCCGCTTGAGTTGGTCGGTTACCTTCCCGGCCTCGGCCAGCGCTTTGCCTAGCTCCCCGGCTTCCGCCTCCACCTCGGTCTTTCGCGCCAGCGCCATGCGGGCGAGGTCGTCGTCGCCCTGCGAGACGGAACGTTCTGCCGTCCGATCCCAGGCCGCGGCGTCCGCCCTCCGCGCCTTCACGCGTCGTTCGAGCAGTCGTTGGCCCGCTATGGCATCGGCCACGGCGGCAACGGCATCGTTCACCCCGTTCTCCATTTCCGTCATCATCAGACGTGACATCTTTTCAGGATCTTCCATCCGGTTCAGCAGATCGTCCACGTCCGCCCTGATGATATTCGCGATTCTCGACATCGTCCCTGCGGCCATATCAGTCTCCTTTTCATTACCGGGTGGTTCGTTTCGCGACGTGGATGTGCCTCCTTCATGCTGACACGTTTAACACAAATTCCGTGCCAGAAATCAAGCCAATAAATAAATAGTTGATTTTTAATCATATATCACAAGAACAAAAAAGGAAGCCGTCCGGGATCGAGGCGTGAAACGCCAACCCGGACGGCCAATATCGCCTGTTTAAGGCAAGGGCAACCACAAGGGCTGCCCCTGCGCCTGCAATGCAATCACACGGTTTGATGAGGCAGCAAGTCCTTCTTGTATCTCTTTCTCAGGAAGCCGCCCGCGCCCCGTGCGAGGGTTTGCCTCCGGAGCGGCGCGCCTGTATGAGTTCGGAGACCACGCTGATGGCGATTTCCTCCGGTGAATCCGCGCCAATGTCCAGTCCGATAGGCGCGTGTATCTCGTTCAGGCGCTCCCTGCTGATTCCCTTCGCCTCCAGTTCCTTCCACATCAACGCGATCTTGCGCCTGCTGCCAATCATACCGATGTATGCGGCATGGGTCCATACCGCCTGTTCCACAACCGGCTTGTCGTGCTGGTGTCCTCTGGTCACCGCGATGATATAGGACAGGTCGTCGATTACCAGGTGTTCGAACGCTGTTTCCATCTCCAGCGTGAGCGTCTCGTCCGCCATGGGAAAACGTTCCCGGTTGGCGAACATGGGACGGTCGTCGATAACGACGATTCGAAACCCCACGGTGACCGCGATACGGGCGATGGCGAACGAAACGTGCCCGCCGCCGAACAGGTAGAGCGTGGGTTCCGGGCAGATCGACTCCATAAAGACCTTCAGGGGGCCCGCGGATTCGTCCACGTCCAGCGACACGACCTCAAGCAGGTCCTCCGGAATCGTCTCCATTTCAGCCACTTCACTCAGGACTACGGCGTCGGCCTCCGGCCATCCCAGCGATCCCACGGTCGTCCCGTCGGCACGTACGAGCAGCTTGGCGCTCCATTTTGAGGGATCCCCTCCGGAAACCAGCGTGGCCAAAACCGCCGATTCCCTCGCCCTGCGGACCTTCGCCACCGACTCGAGTACGGTCTCGGACCGTCCTCTGTAAAGCGGCTCCGTGAAGATTTCCACGTTGCCACCGCAGTTCAGTCCGTTTTCGCCGGCATGTTCCTCGGTCAATATGAACCGCTGAAGCGTAGGTACGCCCGACGCCATCACTTCCCGGGCTTCGGCCCATACATCCGCCTCGAGGCAGCCGCCGCCCACCGTCCCCACGATCTCGCCATCGGGACGCACCAGCATCTTGGCCTTCTTGCTCATCGGCAAGGATCCCTTGCTGGAGACAATCGTAGAGAGCGCCGCATTTTCGCCCGACGTGATCAGGTCCAGGGCTTCTGAGAACACGTCCTTCATCAGAACCACCCCCTTCAGAACAGCTTCTCCGTTCCGGATGCCGGATTGGGATTACGTATTCTTGAACATCGCCGGCCTCATCGCCAGACCGAACGCAATGTCTTCGCCAACTGCACAAGGCTTTCCAGATTGTGCGCGGCCATGAAATGATCCAGATAGGGCAGGGCCGTTTTCATGCCCAGACAAAGCGGCTGGTACCCGGGGCTTCCCAAAAGGGGGTTCAGCCACATCAGCTTGTGTACGCGCCGGCGCAGCCGCTCCATCTCCCGCCGCATGAGGTCCGCGTCTCCGCGGTCCCAGCCGTCGCTGACGATAATCATCACGGTCCTGGCCTTCAACATCTCACGGGCAAACCGGTCGTTGAACTCCCGCAGGCAGCCTCCAATATCCGTACCGCCGGCCCAATCGTGAACCGTGTCCGCCACCTCCCGGAGCGACTCTTCCACGCTCTTGTTCCTCAACAGCCTCGAAATCGGGGTCATCCGAGTGGAGAAGACGCCAACCTCGACGTCGCGGATTTCCCGCTTCAGCGCGTAGATGAACTGAATCAGGAACTGGCTGTAGCAGTCCATCGACCCACTGACGTCGCACAGCAGCATCAGCTTCGTCTTTTTGATCCGTCGCCGGCGCCTGGCAAGGGCTACGCCGTCCCGTCCGTAGAGCGCATTCTTCCGCCATGTTCTTCGGAAGTCAATCTCAACGCCCCGCTTCTGCGGCTCCCTCCGTCTGCTGCGCCGGTTGGCAATGATGTCGACAATCTGCGCGATGACCTGCCTGGCTTTCTCGATTTCCTTGTCGTTCATGGCGGCCAGGTCCTTGCGCATCAACACTTCTTCGGAGCTGTACCCGATCTCGTCGGAATCTCCCTCACCGTCCGCGTCTTCGTCTTCCTCTGTCGCGGTTTCGACCGGTTCGTCGAGTTGATCGGACACGTCCAGGCTCTGATCGTCTTCGTCCTCGGCGACCTCCATTTCAAGGGTCCGGACGGGGGAACTCCAGAATGCGTGAAATACCCGGTCGAATGTCTCCAGGTCATCGAATCGGGAAACCAGTGTGGCGCGCGCGGCCGCGTAGAAATCCCCGCGCCTGCCGATATCGATAAACCTGAAGCTCTGACAGAGATCGATCAGATTGCCGGAATTCACATCCACGCCGGCGCTGTGTAACGCGCGCGAAAACGCCACCACCCGGCCCATCATGCTCCTGTCTTCAACCCGTAACGTATTCATGCCGTCCTACCCGTGGAAAAGTGTCCCGCACCAACTTTTCGTCAATTCTTCAGCCGAATCGCCCGGTCCTTAAGCGCACGCGCCTTTTCTATAATCTGCGGCAGGCCGTCCTCCTGGAGTTTCTCAATGTCCTCCTTGTACTTCAGCACGCAGCCCAGTGTGGCGTTTACGGTGTCCGAATCGAGTTCGTCAATTTCCATCTGCATCAGTGCCAGCGCCCAATCGATGGTCTCCGCAATGCCCGGCCGCTTGTAGAAATCACGTGTGCGCATCAGTTGCATGAACCCGCACACCTGCTGCGCCAGTCCAGTCTGAATGCGCGGTACCCGTGACGCGACGATTTCCATCTCTTTCCTGAACGTGGGATAATCGATCCAAAGGTAGAGGCAACGCCGTTTGAGCGCATCGTGCAACTCGCGCGTTCGGTTGGAGGTGAGCACGACGAACGGCACTTTCTGGGCTGCAATCGTACCGATTTCGGGGATGGTAATCTGAAAGTCGGACAACACTTCCAGAAGAAAGGCCTCGAACTCTTCGTCGGACCGGTCCACCTCATCGATCAACAGCACCGGCGGATTGCTTCCGCTGCCCTGGATTGCCCGCAGAAGCGGCCGTTTCAGAAGGAAATCCTCGCTGAAGATGCTGCGCCCGATCTCCTGCTTTTCTATGCCCCGGGCCTCTTCCAGGCGCATTTCCAGCATCTGCCTCGGATAATTCCACTCGTACAAAGCCGCATTTGCATCCAGCCCTTCGTAACACTGCAACCGGATCAGATCCGTCTCCATGATCTGCGCCATCACCTTGGCAACCTCAGTCTTGCCGACCCCCGGCTCGCCTTCCAGAAATATCGGTTTTCCCAGCGCCACGGCCAGATAGACCGTTGTGGCCAGCGTCCGATCCGCGATATATCCCTCCCCACCAAACCGCGACTCGACTTCCTCTATTGACTTTAACATCCGACCCGTATCTCCCCTTTCTCAGCCCAGGGACCGACCCTATTTAACGGCCGTTTTCCGCATATCGCGCAACCCATGCGCGAAGCGCCTCGACCGTGCTGCGAAATGCAAGTTCGGACCAGGGAATCCTCACCGGAGGGTATGTACGCACCTCCAGTGCCTCGAAATTCCCCTGCAGTCTGCCTCCGACCACAGCGCCCGTGTACACGACCAGGACCGCCGTTACGTTCGGATAGGAATAGACGCCGAGCAGGTCTTCGATTTCGACCTCCAGCCCCACCTCTTCCATCGCTTCCCGGGCCGCCGCGGCTTCCACCTGTTCGCCCCGATCCACGTATCCACCGGGAAAGACCCACTTCCCGAACCCGGGTTCGATGCCCCGCTTCAGGAGCACGACTTCGTCTTCCAGCGTAACGATGACGCCGGCCGCCACTTTCGGGTCCAGGTAGACCACGAACCCGCAGGCAGGACAAACGGAGCGACTATGGCCTTCGACCGGTTTCAGCACGAGTTCCGCACTGCATCTTTCGCAGAAGCGGACGCCGCCCGGGTGATGCGCGTTGTGATCGCTCGCCACAGAGAAGAAACCCTCCGGCAGAATGGGCAGGATCGTCTAAATATACGCGTTTGGAACCGCTTCACAAGCCTTTTTCACTTCCTGAAGGGCATGCGCGAACCATAAAAAAACCGCACCCTTTATCAGGCATGCGGTCTCGATGCCAGACCCGCCCTTGCAAGGATCCGCTCTCACGATCCGCTACTCCTCTCCGCCGATATTCTCCTTCTGGTGCCGCACGATCCGGCCCTGCACCAGGAAGACCGCGTTCTCAGCGATGTTGGATGCGTGGTCTCCCATTCGCTCCAGGTGCCGGGAAACCAGAATCAGATGAATCGCACGATCGATGACGTCCGGTTCCGCACGATAATGAAGATACGTCAGTAACTCCCTGAAAATCTGGTCCCTCAAATGGTCCACCACGTCGTCTCGCCGGCGTACGTCGTTTGCCAGGTCCACGTTTCGATTTACAAACGCGTCCAGCGCATCCTTGACCATGCCGCGGACGAGTTCCGCCATCCTGGGGATATCGATAAGCGGTTTCAACAGGGACGTCCGGTTCAGCACAGAGGCGCGTTCCGCGATATTCACCGACTGATCGTTGATCCTTTCGAGGTCGTAGTTGATTTTCATTACCGTCGCAATCAGACGCAGATCGCCCGCCACGGGCTGGGTCACGGCCAGCAGCTTCAGGCAGTCTTCTTCGATTGCCACTTCCCATTCGTCGATGGACCTGCCGCCGGAAACCACGGAATCCGCCAGGGCGTTGTCTCTGTTCACCAGGCTTTCTACGGCGTGCGCAATGGACGCTTCGACGGCGCCGCCCATCTTCAGCAACTCGCTTTTCAGTTGCCCCAACCTCTGATCAAGTGTCCGTTCCATAACGCATCCTGTCTAATGAATCCCGCGTGCAATTGCTGTACGGCGATTGGACTAACCGAACCTGCCCGTCACATAGTCCTCCGTCTGCTTCCGCCTCGGGTTCGTGAACATCTCATCCGTCCGCGAGTATTCCACGAGCTTTCCCAGGTAGAAGAAAGCCGTCCGGTCCGAGATACGGGAAGCCTGCTGGAGATTGTGGGTAACAATCGCAATGGTGTATTGTTTCTTCAGCTCCTCGATCGTCTCTTCAATTCGCCCGGTCGCAATCGGGTCAAGCGCCGAACAGGGCTCATCCATCAGAATCACGGACGGTTCCACGGCGATCGCCCGGGCGATGCAAAGCCGCTGCTGCTGCCCTCCGGAGAGCCCGAGCGCTGACGCGTCCAGTCGATCCTTGACCTCGTCCCAGAGCGCTGACGCGCGGAGGCTTCGCTCCGCCACCTCGTCAAGATCGGAACGCCGATTCTCCCCCGCGATTCGCAATCCGTACACCACGTTTTCGTAAATCGACTTGGGAAAGGGGTTCGACTTCTGAAACACCATGCCCACGAGCCGTCGAAGTGAAATCACGTCGTAGCCGTGGGCATAGATGTCCTCCCCTTCGATCCGGACCGCGCCGTCTATGCTCACCGAGTCGATCAGATCGTTCAATCGGTTCATACATCGCAGCAGCGTCGACTTCCCGCAACCCGAAGGGCCGATAAACGCGGTGACGTTGTGCCGTGGCACGGTCAGACTGACGTCGTGCAACGCCTGGGTGTCGCCGTAAAACAGGTTCAGGGATTCTACTTCTACAACTGGATTTTCAATTTCAGAGCAGTCCCGCGTCGAACCCGCGTCACCCGCCGTTGTATCCGCGTCCATCCCCGTTAACTCCTGGTTGAAAGTTCCTCACGAGAACCGTCCGGACTACGCATCCCGATGTTTCGACATGGGAAATCGTTACAGACCGATTTTCTGGTACCGCTTGCGCAAACGCGACCGGATCTGGATCGCGGTCAGGTTCAGTGCGAGTACGATGAACATCAGCAGCAGGGTTGTGGTATAGACCATCGGCCGGGCCGCCTCCACGTTGGGAGACTGAAAGCCCACGTCATAGATATGGAAGCCCAGGTGCATGAACTTGCGCTCCAGGTGAAAAAACGGCCACGCGCCGTCCACGGGCAGCGTGGGCGCAAGCTTGACCACGCCCGTAATCATCAACGGCGCCACCTCGCCCGCGCCCCTGGCCACCACGAGGACAATGCCTGTCAGTATTCCCGGCAGCGCCGCGGGAAGGACCACCCGCCAGATGGTCTGAAACTGGGTGGCGCCCAACGCAAGCGAACCCTCCCTTACATCCCCGGGAACGGACGCCAGTGCCTCCTCCGAAGCCACGATCATCACCGGTACGGTCAGAAGCGCCAGAGTGAGCGACGCCCAGAGAATCCCGCCGGTGCCGAACGTGGGGGCGGGTAACGCATCGGGGAAAAAGAGCCGGTCCAGACTGCCGCCAACGCCGTAAACGAAGAATCCCAGACCGAACATACCAAAGACGATCGAAGGCACTCCGGCGAGGTTGTTCACCGCGATCCGGATCGCGCGAACAAGCGGACCCTGGCGGGCGTATTCGCGCAGGTAGAGCGCCGCCAGAACCCCGAACGGCACTGCCGCCAGACTCATCAGAATGACCATCAATACGGTACCGAAGATCGCCGGGAACACGCCGCCTTCGGTGTTGGATTCGCGGGGTTCAGCGGAGAGAAATTCCCAGACCCGTTCAAGGTACACGCCGGTCTTGCCGACGACGCTCAGGTTGTTGGGACGATACGCCCGCACGACGTCCGCCACTGCCACCCGTCTTATCTCCCCTCCCGCCAGCCGGACGTCCAGTTGCGGGACTTCGCTCTCGGCCCTCAGGCGGTTCAGTTCGGCTGCGAGAGATTCGTACTGCGTCCAATTTTCACGGTTTCTCACTTCGAGTTCAGCCACTTGCTCCCGCCGCGTGTCCGGCGCCAGTTCAAGCCTTCGTTTCTCCAGGCGAATCTTCTCGGTCCGCCTGCCGAGGTCCGACACGGCGTTGCGCTCGATGTCCCGAACCTGGTCCAGAAGCGCGCCCGTACGCCGCAACTGCATCTGAAACGCCGTCCAGCCTGCAGGACCGCCTCCGGCCACTTTGTCGTCGGCCTCGTACACGGCGTCCACGAAGCCGAACAGTTGCCCCCATTCCCGCCGCTCGAAAACCACCGCGTCAACGGGCAGTGTTCGGTCCAGAATGCTTGATTCGTCAACCCACCTGAAGTCAACGCCGTACGCGTCCCGGTTCGCCACTTTCAGTTGAACCCGGTATTCCTCGCCGCGGTCGGGAATCTCCTGCCGGTCCCAAATCTGTCCCATCACGAGGGCGCCGCCGTTGAGACGAAACGCCGTCAGCTCAGCGGGCCAGAAAAAGCCAAGTCCGTTGTAGACCACCAGGCCGATCAGTCCTGCAATCATCAGAACGCAGAACGCGAGCGCACCGCCGGTCAGCCAGATATAGGCCTGCCCGGATTTCCAGATACCGTTCATTCAATTTGCCCCAGACGCGCATTGCGGGCAAACGGGATACGGAAACGAGGACCCGTTGTGCACAATACGCTGTACTATTTGTACTGAACTCGCGCCTGAACGGCGTGAAAGCGCAGGAATCTATATCCTGCTGTAACGTTCTCGAAGCCGTTGCCGCACGATTTCCGCGACGGTGTTGACGATGAACGTCACTCCCGCAAGCAGCACGCCGGTGAGAAAGAGAACGCGATAGAGCGTACCCTCGTGCGGCGCCTCGGGGATTTCCACGGCGATGTTGGCCGACATGGTGCGCATCCCGTTGAAGATGCTCCAGTCCATAATGGGGGTATTCCCGGTAGCCATCAGGACGATCATCGTTTCGCCGACCGCCCGTCCGAATCCGATCATTGTCGCCGAAAAAATCCCCGGGCTGGCGGTGGGGAGCACCACCCGAACGGCCGTCTGCCACGGTGTCGCGCCCAGTGCAAGGGATCCGGCCCTCAGGTGCGAAGGGACGCTTGTGAGCGCGTCTTCGCAAATCGTATAGATAATAGGTATTACCGCAAAACCCATCGCGAAACCCACGACAAGGCAGTTCCTCTGGTCATAGCGGGTACTGGTGGAGTCGGCCAGCCATCGTTGAAAATCACCTCCCCAGAATGCCCCTTCCAGCCACGGCCCGAGCGCAAACGCCAGCCAGATCCCCAC
Source organism: Candidatus Latescibacterota bacterium (assembly GCA_021295655.1). Classification (GTDB taxonomy): domain Bacteria; phylum Latescibacterota; class UBA2968; order UBA2968; genus JAAXHE01. Next base: position 1,817 of record JAGWBX010000060.1, on the reverse strand, counting down.
AAGGGACACCAGCACGTAGAACACCTCAGGTCCCGGCAGTCGGTTCTTCAGGTGGCCGGGCAGCCTGGACCAGACCCAGGAAGCAGAGATGATCGTCAGGGCCACGGAGGGCAACAGCAGCAAAACCCCTACCACCTGGCTTTCGAGCAACGGCGCCAGCCAGAGACCGCCCAGAAACCCGAGAATCACACTTGGCAGCGATGCCATCAACTCCACCGTGGGTTTTACCACGTTACGTACTCTCGGGTGCGCGAACTCGGAGGTGTAGATGGCGGCGAGCACAGCCAGTGGCAGCGCGAAAAACATCGCGTAAAACGTGCCCTTTGCCGTGCCGTAAGCCAGAGGGATAATGCTCAGTTTGGGCTCAAACTCGTCGGTACCGCCCGTGGACTGCCAGACGTACTCCGGCTCGGAATATCCCTCGTACCAGACCCTGCCGAACAGTGTTTCAAGCGTCACTTCCGGATGTGGGCTGGACAGCCGGTAATGGTTCATCCGCCCGTTTGCATCGATACTGAGGAATCCGTCAGCTTTGGGCGCAAACGTCAGATCGGTTACCTCAGTTCCTTCCGCCAGTTCGAAAAACGTCTGACCGGTCGTCATATGGTGCAGCATTACGTGTCCGCCGATGCTGCCGGTCAGGAACTGTTTGCCGCGCGCGGACGGCGCAATGGCGTTCACCGCCGTGCGATGGGAACGAAAGACGTGGATCTTTCGAAACGACGCGTAAACACCACTGTCCGGTCCGCGCACGGGAAACCAGGTACTCACATGCCCGCCGGCGTCGCCAATAACCACCGATACGTCGCCAAGGACATATGCGAGGGCCGTAATCGCCAGGTCCGAAGCACGGAATCGCTGCACGAGGGACGGCTGCACCTGAACGTCCGTTATGTCCCAGCAATACACTTCTCCACGGTTCGTGCCGGCCAGAAGATACCGACCGTTCCCGTCCACCAACACGGTTGTTGGCATGCCGTCAACCTCAGTCGTCAGGTCGTAAGCATAGGTTTCGAGCTTTCCCCCGGCCAGCAGACCCCTCTTTTTCATCATGCCCGCCACCAGCAGCCGTCCCGACGCCGTAATCCCCGCCGCGGTCGACCGGCGCGCCCCGTCGTTCCGATAGGAAACCCGGGGAACGGGTTCACCCTCCCGGTCCAGCGCCACGTTAGCCTGAATATGCAACTCGGGCGTGACGAAACGTCTCCCTTCCGGGTAAGTCACACGATAGTTGACCTTTACCACGGCAATGTAACCATCCGACATGCCCAGACCGAGGTATCCGTCCGTAAGCGAAGGATGCGCCGATACCACGCGTCGATTCTGAAAAATGTCGCCGCGTTCCCGACGAATGGTCTCACCTGTTTCCAGTCGGATGAAATCGATCCCGTCTGGCCGCACCAGGTACGCAACTTCGCGATATGGATCGGCGCCGGCCGCCAATGGTCTTTGATCCTGACTGCCGTCCACGGTGTGGCTCGACACGATCGTTGCGGGCGCGGGCGACAGGAAGAGCGGGTAGGCTTCACGCAACACAAATGCCAGAATACCCAGCACAACCAGGATCACTCCCACACCGCCCACGGCGATCACCCATCGGCTCAGACGGTCCATCGTGCGTGCTGCGCGGGTGATGCCTGGAAGCGAACGGGGTTTCCCGGCACTGGATTGATTCGGATTCGCCATAGACCCAACCTTACACCTTTCCTCCCGGAACCGGAACAGTGTTCAACTGCAGACTACATTCCGGCCGCTTCGAGCTTCGCCAGTTCTTCTTCAACGACCTCAAAGGGTACTGGCATATAACCATCCTTGAT
>JAGWBX010000059.1:33542-45854 GCA_021295655.1 Candidatus Latescibacterota bacterium | reverse complement strand
AAATTCGGGTGAGCGGTCGTTATATTTCTGTCTCGTATTCGACTGGATTTCCGCGAGCAATCAAAAATATCAGCGACCCCCTCATCGGCTCCGATCCAGATACTTCCACTCGCACGGTACTGTTTGCCGGGCGCTCAAAGGCGCCCGCTTTACGTTTTCAGGTATTTCGTCGACTGCTTCCGGCGAAGGTTTGGCAACCGGGCGTCCCGTCTTGTGCTTCGCCTTCTTTCTCTTTGTTGACATAGCGATCCCTGTTCTTTTTCTGTCCTGCGAAAGCTCACCGCCTCTTCGAAAAGAACACCAGTTGTCCGCCCAGTCCAGGTTGTCCGGATTGCGCAAGCCCATGTCCGGACCTGTTTTTCTTGTGTCGCAAAACCCGGTTCGTCGTTACCCGACTTGTCCGCTCTTTCCTGAACATGGATGTCGATGCTGACGAATTTACCTGCGCGGCTCGTTTTCGGCTCCCCGGCGGGGTGGCGAACACATTTAAGGGACGCGCGAAAAAAGAAAAAGGCCGATCGAAATTCAGATTCGGCCCTCCAGCATGGATATCTGCAACGATTTACCCGGCATGACGCGGTTGGCACATCACTTTCGAACGAATGCACGTGCGGTGGGGAATCCCGGCCACAGAATCTCAGGAAGCATCTGAATCTGAGACTAACGCCGACGCCTTGGCCGGTTGCCGCCACCCCTGCGCTTTCCGCCCGCATTGTCAGGCGGGGGCAGCCGGTGCAGCCACACGATGCGCCCGCGATTCAAATCGTAAGGCGAGGTCTCGATCGTAACCCGGTCGCCCACCAGAACGCGGATATTGAAACGCCGCATCTTACCCGAAGTATAGCCCAGAATCTCATGTCCACCCTCCACTTCCACCATGTACTGCCCGTCGGGAAGCGTATCCGTAACGGTTCCTTCAAGTGAGACCTTTTCCTCTTTTGCCATGCAACCTCCAGCCGGTGGATAGGAAGACCCTTTTTCAGGTCGGAACTTCAATTTATGACAATGCGCAGCGGGTGTCAAGGAGCATCTTCGATATAATCGACCACCATCCGCAGCGCCTGTTCGGCAATCCGTTCGCGAATCGCATTTCGGTCGCCTCCGAACGCAAAGGGTTTACATCGGACGCCCTCAGGCGTCCAGAGCGCGATATACGCCGTCCCCAACGGCTTTGGCGATCTTCCGCGGACCGGCCCGGCGATGCCCGTTTCAGCCAGGCCCAGCGTTGTATTGCTTGTCCTGCCAACGGCTTCGGCCATGGCTGAGGCCACTTCCTCACTCACGGCGCCGCAGCGTTTAAGCAAAGATTGGGATATCCCCAGTGCCTGAGACTTGGCGCCGGCGCTGTAGGGCACCAGTCCGCGCTCGAAGAATGCAGAACTGCCCGGCACGCTCACAATGCGGGAACAGATCAACCCGCCCGCTGTGGTCTCCGCGACCGAGAGCGTCCACGCCCGCTCGATCATCAGTCCGCACAGCCGCACTTCAAGAGATTCAGACAAAAGAACCGGACCCCCGTTTCGCACCCTCATGAAACCCGCGTACGGATGCACGCAGCGACCGGAAACAATCGTTTTCGCGCCATCACACGCTAATACGGCCTTCGTCCGAACGGATCCATCGCCCTGAGTTCCGCTTCATCGGCGGGCAAATACGGCGTATGAACCAGCGCGCCGTCTCTTACCGCGGAATCGCCGCGCGCGCGGAGAAGTTCGATCAACCGGTTTCTCCAGATACTCACCCGTGCTTCATCTCCGGCCAGGTTGTTCACTTCGTTCGGATCGGCCTCGAGATCGAACAGATATTCCCGGCCGCCGAGCCGGAACCACATATACTTGTACCGCCCATCCGTCAGGCAGTGGTGGCGCCGCGCTTCCGCGCCGATTTCTCCGTGGAAAATCCGGTCCCCTACCGGATCGCCGCCTTCCAGCGCAGGCAGCAGCGACACACCGTCAGCCTCTCCGGGTACGCGGCCGCCCGCCGACGAGACGAACGTGGGAAGTATGTCTACGAGCGACACCGGCTTCTCATATCTCCGGGCGGGATTCGTGCCCTCCCAATTTCGGGGCGGCCGTAGGATCAGCGGCACCCGACCGGAACCTTCGAAAAAGTGGGATTTGAAGAAAAGTCCGAAATCCCCCATCATATCCCCGTGGTCCGAGGTAAAGATCACCAGCGTAACGTCCCACAATCCCTTCCAGCGGAGCGCGGCGAAGAACCGCCCGATCTGATGGTCGATATGGGTGATCTGCCCCAGGTAGTGCCGCCGGGCCCGCGCAATCCTCCCGGGCGACATCCGGTCCCAGTCGTAACGCAGCGGCGCTTCCTGCAATTCCGGCGGAAGGAAATCGTTGCCGGGGGCCGGGATGGGCGGCGGCACGGCTTCCGGGTCGTACCAGGTGTCGTACGGCGCCGGGGGATCGTATTGCGAATGCGGCCGGCTGAAAGACATCCACAGAAAAAACGGACAGGTGGGGTCCCGCCTGTCCAGAAACTCTATGCACTCGTTCGCCGTCCACGTGTTCACGTGGTGGGTCTCAGGAACCACGGACCTCCGTGAGAATACGTCGTTGTTCCCGATGCTCGTTGCACGCTCCAGACCCGCGCAGGACGTCTTCTGCAACCACCTGTGATAGTCGTCGCCCTCTCGGTACCGGCCCGACTCGTTGATGATTGTATTGTCGAACCCCAGCCTTGCCCGTTGAGGGCTGAAATGCGCCTTCCCGATCAGCTGTGTCTGATACCCGAGCCGGCCCAGGATTCCGGGCAGGGTGTCGGTTGTGTCAAGCGCTTTGCTCGAATTGGTGAAATACCCGGTATGGAAGGGAGAACGTCCCGTCATCATCACCATGCGCGCGGGCACGCATACCGGACACGGCGAATACGCCCTGGAAAAATACACGCCCTCGTTCGCAAGCTGATCCAAATGGGGCGTTTCCAGAATCGGGTGACCGTCGATCCCGGTGCAGTCGCCCCGCTGCTGGTCCGTGGTGATGAAGACGATATGGGGTCGCTCACCGTAATCGGCCATTGGGAAACGCCCTTCCTTCCACGTGTCGGCGTCTTTCGTGTACTGGCTAACCCACCTCCACGCTCGGCGGATGCGCAAAGTCGTGATAGCGCTCGGTGATCTGACCTTCGGACGCGTCCCCCTTGTGCACGTAGAACCTGTAGCGGCCCTCCAGGGACCCGCCGGGCGGCAGTACGTGGTTCCCCCGCCGTTTCGGGTCGGCGTGAAAATGCGAATGGCCGAAGGGATTGGCCGTCATCAGGCCGTAGTTGCGCACGTGCCAGTAGGTGGGATGCCTGAAGCTATCGGGATGGTCCATGATGGCCACCCCCACCCGATTTCCGTTCACCGGCCCGGTATAGTGGCACCAGGCCGCGCGTTTGCCCCAGGACTCGTCCTCGTTGACGCCCCCGATCGCGTTTTCAATCCTGCCGCCCTCGCCGGACCGCACTTCCATGGATTCGGCAACGCGAATTGACGCCAGGCCGCCCTCCTTCGTGTCGCCGAAAAGCACGTCGATCTTCGGTGCGGTCAGCGTGACGTCCAGATCGAAGATCCGCACGTCCGACCCGGTACGGTAGAATGTCCAGACCGCCCGCTCCTCGCAGATTACGTTCGATCCGTGCTCTCCCCGCCAGGCGTCCGCGCCCTCCCAGTTGCTCACGGATACGATCCGGCCGTACACCGGTCCGCTCTCAAGGGCGTCGAACCGCTGATGGCGGGTCCACGCGTGGCCCTCGCCTTCGCCCCAGTTGTTCCACCCGTTCACGTGACCGTGCGATATCCAGACGGACCGGTGGTGGTGATGGTCTCCCTCTCCCTCGATGATCAGCGGACGCGTGATACCGTCGCCATAGGGCCCGATCAACGGATATAGATGCGGGCGCACGAGATCCTTCCCGAAGCAATAGTTCGTAAAATTGGCGCCGTCGATCCGCACCTGGATACGGTCTTTGGCTTTCGACAATTCGACCCCGCCGCCGGACGCCGCCTGTCGCCCGGAATCCAGTTCATAGTTCGCTGTTTCTCCCACCGGCAGGTCGTCCACAATCCAGCTCACGCGAACGCCGTCCTCCTCGCCGTGCACCTGGCAGGCCGTGGCGCCGCTCGAACCTGCCAGACTTACATTTCCTTCCCCGTTCCCGGCTCGATCCAGGAGGTCGAGGATGTTTTGCATCGTGCCCGATCTCTTCACAAATACGGAGACCGGACAGTTGACTCGCCGGTGCGGCCCGGCGTGAACGCTGAACTTGAGATTCGCCACGAATTCCTCCTTGACAGGCTTGAAATGCAGTCTCCCTCAGGGAGACCCGGCGACATCCAGTCTTCTCACCTCTAACTCTCCCGCCTTATGTCTTACCTCTTACCGCCTTTAATAATCAATCGTCCATCGATGTCAAGCCGAACCGCTATCTTTGTCTCAATACAACGCAGGGGTGCTCGCCCGCCGAGCTGAGAACATACCCTTTGAACCTGATCCGGATTATGCCGGCGCAGGGAGTCGAGGAATCGCACCCCAGCCGCTTTTCGACCAGATCGAGGGCGGCGCCTTTTTTGGGATTGTTTCAGTTGGCATCGGACCGGATCATTATCGTTGGCGCCGGCATTATCGGACTCGGCATCGGCTGGCGACTTGCCAGGGCGGGGCGGGACGTCCTGATCTTCGACCGGGACCGCGCGGGCCAGGCTGCCAGCCGGGCTTCGGCCGGTATGCTCACGCCCCTTGCGGAGGTACGCCACGAAGAGGAAGCACTTCTGCGGCTCGGTCTGAAGGGACTCGAGCAATTCCCGGATTTTGTCGCGGAACTCGAATCCGACAGCGGAATGTCCGTGGGATACCGCCCCGACGGCGTCCTTCTGGTGGGTGTCACCCGCGACGATATCGAATACCTCCGTTTCCGCTACGACTACCAGCGGGACCTCGGCCTGCCCGTGGAATGGATGAGCGGCGGCCAGGCGCGTGCGCGGGAGCCTCAGCTCTCGCCCCAGGTCGGCGCCGCGGTCTGGTGTCCTGGAGACCACCAGGTAGACAATCGCCTGATGGTGAAAGCCCTTCGGCGGGCCTTTCTCAAAGCCGGCGGGTCCCTCATGGAATCCACACCGGTCGAAACCATCCACGTCGCTCAGGACCGGGTCCGCGGCATTGTCGCCGGAAACAAGGCGTACCAGGCGGCCACGATCATCCTCGCCGCGGGATGCTGGTCGCGCCTCATTCCGGGACTGCCCGGTCCCGCCAGACCGCCGGTCCGCCCCGTCCGAGGCCAAATCCTTCGCCTGCAAATGACTGAAGACTGCACCGTCAAAACCATCGTCTGGTACAACCGGGCCGCGTCATCGGCGGTCGCCTACCTGTGTCCAAAGGACGGGGGACATCTGGTACTGGGGGCGACTTCCGAAGAAATGGGTTTCGACGACGGCCTGACGGCAGGCGGTATCTTCGAGCTCCTGCGCGCCGCCTGGGAGGTGGTTCCGGGAATTTACGACCTCCCGATCATCGAAACCGCCGCCGGTCTTCGCCCGGGCAGTAGGGACGATGCGCCTATCCTCGGCAATACGCCCATTCACGGCCTCATTATGGCCACGGGCCACTACCGTAAGGGAATCCTGCTCGCGCCCATCACCGCGTACGCCATTGCGGAACTGGTGCTGAACGGCAACACATCGGAAGACATCCGGCCTTTCGGAATCGGCCGCTTCGCCGCCTGAAACTTCACGCCATGCAGATTACTTTGAACGGAGAAAACAGGAACGTCGGGAACGGCATCTCCATCCGGGATCTGCTGATCGACCTTGCGCACGATCCGGACCGCAGGGGGGTCGCGGTTGCGGTCAATGCCGAAATCGTCGTCAGGGCGAAGTGGTCTTCAACGCGGCTCGGCAGCGGGGACAGGGTGGATATAATCGCCGCGGTCCAGGGTGGATAGAATTCGTGCCGGCGCCGCCGCGTGCGCATCGACGACAGGACCGCAGTTAATCCATTGCCGTCCCGGTACCGAGGACGTCCGCTTCGGGCGGACCCTGTAACCGAACCCTTGTTCGAAGAGGGACATATGTCTGACGGACTGACCATTGCCGGCACAACGTACGGTTCCCGGCTCATCATCGGGACCGCGCGTTATCCCAACATGCAGGTCATGCTGGAGGCGATCCGGGCCAGCAGCGCGGAAATCGTTACCGTGGGCATCCGGCGAATCAATCTGGAGGATCCTTCCGGCGAGAGCCTGATCGATCTGATTGACCGGGAGAAATACGAATTGCTGCCGAACACCGCCGGGTGTTTTACGGCCCGGGACGCCGTGCTTACGGCCAGGCTCGCGCGCGAGGCCCTCCAAACCGACCTGATCAAGCTGGAGGTGATCGGAGACGAGGACACCCTCTTCCCCGACGTCGCGGGGCTTCTGGAGGCGACGGAAGAACTGATTCGGGACGGCTTTACGGTGTTGCCCTACTGCAACGACGACCCCGTCACCTGCAAGAAACTGGAAGACGCCGGCTGCGCCGCGGTGATGCCGCTCGGAGCGCCCATCGGCTCGGGGATGGGCATTCGCAACCCCTACAATCTCCGTATCATTCTCGACACGGTTAACGTCCCCGTAATTGTCGACGCGGGGGTGGGAACCGCGTCCGACGCCGCCGTGGCGATGGAACTCGGATGCCACGGCGTGATGCTGAATACGGCCGTGTCAGGCGCCCGCCATCCCGTACTGATGGCCGAAGCCATGAGTCAGGCCGTTCGCGCGGGCCGGCTCGCGTATGAGGCCGGACGTATCCCGAAAAAGCTGTACGCCACGGCCTCCACGCCCCTGGAGGGCGCGGTTACCCATGAATGAGCCACGGGGTGTACTGAGCCTGCCGCCCCTCTATCTGATTGCGGACCGTACGACATGTGCGCCCCGCAACCTGGAAGACGTCCTCGCGGAGGCGCTGGACGCCGGTGTCCGCCTCGTCCAGTTGCGCGAGAAACAACTCGAAATGCGCGAACTCCGTCACCTTGCGGCGCGTCTCCAGTGGCACGCCTCGAACTACGAAGCGCGTCTGCTCGTCAATACGCATGCCGGGATTGCGCGGGATATTGGCGCCGCAGGCGTCCACCTTCCCTCATCGGGGCCGGCTCCGTGGACAATTCGGCAACAGCACGGAAGCCATATGCTCATTGGCCGATCAACCCACAATAAAAAGGAATTCAGGGAGGCCGACGGCGCGGATTTCGTCACGTTCAGCCCAATCTACAGTCCGAACTCCAAACCCGGATACGGTCCCGGCACGGGACCCCGGGCCCTTCGACGCGTCGCGGAACGCTCATCTCTCCCTGCCTACGCGCTGGGCGGCATCACGCCCGCGCGGGTTGCCGCCTGCAAGAGAAACGGCGCCGCCGGCATTGCCGTTATGTCAGGAATTCTCGCCGCCAGGCACGTCAGTTCCGCCGTGAGGGCCTATCTCGAGGCCTGGTCGTCCACACCCGGCCCCCGCCATCCGCAGTTGCCATGAAACAGGTCCTCACCATTGCCGGGTCCGACTCCGGCGGCGGCGGCGGCATCCAGGCCGACCTCAAGTCCTTTCACGCCAACGGCGTCTACGGCCTCTCGGTCGTCACAGCGGCGACTGCGCAGAACACGAGGGAGGTCAGGGAATCGTTCGAACTGCCCGTGGATCTCATCGAATCCCAGATAGACGCCATTTTCGATGACTTCGACGTCTCCGCGGTGAAAACCGGGATGCTGTCTTCGAAGCCGGTTGTCGACGTCGTCGCCGGGAGACTTGCCGCACACGGCGCGCCAAACCTCGTCGTCGACCCGGTGATGATCTCTTCCAGCGGCTTCGACCTGCTTGAACCCGAAGCCGTCGTGAGCGTCAAGGAGCGCCTGCTCCCCCTCGCCGCGCTCGTCACCCCGAACCTGCACGAGGCTCAGATGCTGGCGGGAATGCCAGTCGAAACCCCGGACAGTGCGAAGGAGGCGGCGCGCATCATCTTCGAGTCGGGCTGCGGGGCCGTTCTGGTAAAAGGCGGTCATTCTTGCGATCCCCATTCCGCGGTGGACGTGCTGTACGACGTGTCCGGGGAAACCGTTTTTTCCGGGCCACGAATTCCGGGCGCGAACCCGCGCGGCACGGGTTGTACCCTTTCGGCCGCGATCGCGGCAAACCTCGCGAGGGGTCAGCAACTCGTACGAGCCATTGAAAACGCGAAATCCTACGTCACCGAAGCCATTCGCCACGGCCTTTCCATCGGCCGCGGACCCGGCCCCACCCATCACTTCTTCTTCCTCGACCGCGAATAATGAAGAGAATCGGCGCCCTCCACGTTCTCACGGATACCGTGCTGCAGTCCCGCCACACCCATGCCGAACTGGCGCGGATGGCCGTCGCCGGCGGTGCGGACGCCGTGCAGTACCGCCAGAAAAACGGGCATACCCGCGAGATGATCGAGACCGCTCGAGCCATGCGGGACATCTGCGCGGGGTCCGGCGTCCCCCTTATCGTCAACGACAGAGTCGACGTGGCGCTCGCCGCCGAAGCCGACGGCGTACACCTCGGCCAGGACGACTTCCCGGTTGCGCTGGCCAGAAACCTCCTGGCGGCCGGACGGATCATCGGCGTGTCAGCCGGAAATCCAGATGAAGCGAGGCAGGGCATCGCGGACGGTGCGGATTACGTGGGATTCGGGCCCGTCTTTCCAACCGGCTCCAAAAGCGACGCGGGCGAAGTGCAGGGACTTGAAAAGCTGGCCGATTTCGCCATCGCCGTCCGGGCGCCCGTTATTGCCATCGGCGGCATCGGCGCGGATAACGCGGCCGGCGTGGCGCGGTCCGGCGCCCACGGCATCGCCGTAATATCCGCCGTCTGCTGCCAGGCCGACCCCGAGGCGGCAACCCGAAATCTGGGCAGACTCATCCGGGATTCATGAGTCCGTGACCAAGACGACCAACATTTACGAACTCCCCGCCCCTCTCGGGAATGAAGAGCTGTTCACCAGCCTTGTCCCGGACCGGGGCATTCTCATTGAACGCATCGTGTCCTCCGGACAGGTCACGCCGCCGGGTGAGTGGTACGACCAGGAGCGGGACGAATGGGTCGTTCTCCTGCAGGGCAAGGCCGTCCTGGCCTTTGAGGACGGCCCGAATGCAAGCCTGCGCGCGGGCGACCATCTCCTTATTCCGGCCCATAGGAAACACCGCGTGGAATACACCAGCGCTGATCCGCACTGCATCTGGATCGCGGTGCATGGCAGGTTGACGTAAGTCTATAGGACCGACACCCATGCGCAGCCCCTCACCCCTGTGGGAGGCAAGAGAGGATATGAGTGCCCGAAGAACGGGTAGACGCAAGACGGGAGATGATATGAGTGCCCGTGCGGTTTCATTTCTTGCCGGCGGCACAAGGGAAGAACCAGTCGGACAAGGACGTCTTCTGTCGTCTCACGTCTCACGGTTTTACGGGCCCATCGGATGGATCGTTGCTTTCTGATTGACATCCCGCCAAAGCCGGACTATCTTGTTTCGCAAGCCATTGCCCACGCGCCAGAGGTAGCCAACCTTCAGCGGCATCTGAAAATCGTTCAATCGATCGTCAGCCCGCATATACCACTACCTTGGGGCCTCTGGTAATGGCCATTTTTTTTGTTGCAAATATTCACGCGGTGGTCCGGGAGGCCGATCGCATCACCGTGAACCGATCGCCCGCATTCAAATCGCATACCATAAACCGGTCCCCGACGTTCAAGCCGGAATCCGGGGATGGATCGTTGAACCGGAAATAACTCAACGTACCGGTCGCAGGCGCTTCGTTGCCCATCCCGCTCTCGAACGGACGTTCATCCTGTTTCAGGATATCGGGACCCGCCGTCTCGATTGCCCCGACGGTTTTTCCGCCCGAGCGGATCGCCTTTCCGTCAAACAGACCCGGGCACGCGCTCAACTTGGTCATACACGTGTCCGTCGCGAACAAGCCTCTCGCCGAATCCACGGACTGCACGACGCCCTCCGACAGATTGAAGGACATGTGCAATCCCAGCCTGTACCTGTTCGGGTCCATCGCTTCAGCGGTGAGGACCTCATAGCTGGAATTGCAGGTATAAGCGGGATTCCTGAAGACGACCACGTCTCCTTCCACGATCCCGTCCCCGGAATCCAGGGCCACAACAACGAAGCGGTCTTCCGGATCGATCGCCTCGATCCGGCCGGCCGGTATTGGCCCGCACCCGAGGACCTCGTCTCCAAATCGCAGCCGGATACCCTGTACGAAGTCCAGGCCGCGCCGGCCGGAATCATACATGGAAATCCTCGCCACTTCCGCGTCGAAAGACACGGGTATTTCGTCAATCTCCGCCGTGCAGACCGCCCCCTTCTCCAACCGGTGAAGTACGTAATCAACTCGTCCGTCGAGGCGGATCCTTGCGCCGATGCCCCCGGAGACTTCCAACGCTTCCACCGACCTGACGAAGGGTTCGCCCTGGAACGGCTCCAGCACGCCCGCGAAGACCGACTCGCCGCCTCCAGCCGATTGTCTGACCGCCACACAGGCGTCCCAGGGACTCTGTCCGAAAAACCCGAATCCTTCTCCCTTGCCGCTTACAATCTCACTGGCGGGCTGCCCGATCATCGTAAGCCGGATTCCGGTATTCTCCTCGTCCCCCGCCCGCCACGCGGCCGACCATATTCCATCACACACCGTCCGGCTCACATCCTTGATGTATCCCAATCCCGGCGACGTCCCGAATGCGACGTCTTCTCCCGCGGCAGTACCCCGGACCTGTCGCACCGTCTCAGTGCCCGCCGGGAATTCCAGCCTGAAATTCTCACCGTCATTTCCGCTCAGACTTCGGAACATATAGTCGCGCGTGGATCCGCCTCTCACGCGGAACAGGTCGACGACGTACGTGTCCGAGCCGGGCGCATCCACCATCACAAGCGTCCGTTCGTAGACCTCCGCGCATCCTGGATAAGCACGTTCTCCCGATGCGCAGACGGCCTGCATTCCGGGCGTACGTCCGTAGAACCCAAGGCTGCCCGTGGCGATCTCCTGAGACTGCCCGTCGATGCAGACGGTTGCGTGGCTGGCGGTATGCTTCTCCCAGCCGTCCACCTTATCGTGGGTAAAGGTGGTTGGATACCCCAGGTCGCACGCCAGATCATACCCGAAAGCGATCATGTTGATCCCCAGCTTGTCCCGGTGTCCGTGCCCGCTGCTGCCCTTCCCGTAGTTCATCACGAGGTGCTTCCTCGTTGCGATATCGCTTCCCGTTCTCAGGATCGCGATGCCCGAATCGTGAAAGATCGTCGTGCGCGGCACGTACGGCCCGGTTGCTCCGCGAATGGGCTCCGCGTGAAACAGCAGGTTGGCATCGGCGTACCGCTCTCTGATCCCGTCCACGTCTCCCTGGGACACAGCGAGCAGACGGTTCCGATAATCGTCATCCCCTGTATGGATATATGCCAGTTCTTCAATATCGCAATTGACGAGCGGATCCAGCACCTTGATCCTGGAATCGCCGCCCCCCGTATCCCCGATTGCGGGAATCCTGCCGTCGCAGTAGATGTTCCGGGCGAACTCTATGGTCTCCCGGATTCGAAGGCGGGAATCCGGTTGCCTGGCCGTTGCTTTCATCGAAAACAACCGCTCCAGAATCGTTCGCGTTATCGAACTCACCGAGTAACCGGGTGCGTCGTACCACCACTTGCCGTCCCGGAACGTGTTGTTGGTCAGATTGACGGCCAGTCCGTACCGCCCTTCGACGGCCTCGTCAACCAGTTCCTCATTGCCGAGCATTTCGCCAAGAGCCCAGAGCACCAGCCCCTCCCGGATAATATAGTCCCCGGTCTGGATCGCCATGGCCCGGTGCAACCACTCATACATGTAGCCGAACAGATTGTGCCGGATATTGTAACGGATATCCTCGAAATCCACCCGTCCGTCGGAATTGTAGTCGCATTCACCTTTTGACCCGAAAAATGTCAGAAGCGCATCGTCATTCAACATCGAGTCCATCACAATGTCGCAGGCAACCATACAGTTATAAATCAGCATTTCTTCCCAGCTCACCTGTACCACGTAGCCGCGCGTGAGCGGACGCTGTTCGTCAACCGTGCCGTTGTAGAATCGGTAGACCTCCGCCAGCCGGTTCAGCATGACGCCGGCAATATGCGCATACCGGTCGTCGCCCGTAATTGCAAAGGCGCGTGACAGTTGAAGCACAGCCGTATCGCCGGTATAGGCATTTCGAGAATGGATCGTCAACTCGTAGGGATGAAAGAACAGCTTCGAGAGAACGAAGTATCGCCACGCGGAATTGAAGTGGTAGATCG
>JAGWBX010000059.1:23882-33532 GCA_021295655.1 Candidatus Latescibacterota bacterium | reverse complement strand
CCGACCTCCTCGGCCCGCCCCTCCACCGCCTCACCCGTGGCCTGATTGGCCACAACCTCCCCGTTATACCACCACTCGCGTCCTCTCACGCATTGCCTGCGGTACTCCAGCGCCGTGTTGGTCCGCATGCATTTTCGACCTCCGCCATGGATCGGACAACCCCGCTCGTAGCTGGGCGATATCGCTCGCGGATTCTGCGTGGGTATCATCCCGTAGATGAACTCATCGTCCTTGTCCAGCCACCATGAGGCGTCCTTCAGAATTTTCTCCGCCTGCGCCCTGCCCCACGTCGTTGACGCCCGGTTCCGCCGCGCCCGCGCGATTTCGTCCGCTCTCACCCCCCCGACCCCCGTACGCTCCCCGGGCGACCGATCAATGCGGTCCAACACCTCCCGCGTGATCTCATTCCGTGACGCTTGAAAATTGTGCTCCCATTCCTCCCGCAGTGCATCCCTGATTTTCAGAAAATCCACCGCCGGACCTTCCACGAAGCCGCCATATGCTTCAAGCTGCGCAACGTGCATCCGGCCCGGCACCGATTCCGGGCCTCCATTGGCGTCCTGCCATATCCGTACCGCCTCCACCTGCACGGGATCGAAAACCAGCAACGTTGTCGGCGCTGGCTCGGGGACGTTCACCGCCTCGATGGCGACCCACACACCGTCGACCCAACCCTGGACTTCGACCCTGCGGGAGGATTCAGGCAAACGTCCCTTCCCCCAGTAAACCTCATCCCGGTCATCCCGAGCGACCCTCGGATACACAACCGCCGCCCACTGCGGCTGTCGTTCCGACGCCGAGGTCCAGGCCGTATCGCTCGTGGAGGGGTCTTCAGTCGGCCGGGTCCCGTCGTTGATCCTGGATGCATGGTGGTTGTACGAAATGCTGCTCACGTACGGCCTGCTGCCATTGCTCGACAGTGCCAGATTGAACATGCCTTGACTCCTTTCAACAGCTTCGAATGTCCGGCGTGTTTATCAGTTTGATTGACAGTACGCGGGAGACGGACACGGAATCCACCGGCTGGACCGCGTTCTGATTCCTTCGGGGAGTCTATCGGAGCCTGTCGCGGCTGCCGATTCCTACCGAAACAGCAAAAAATCGAAAAAATCGGCGAAAAATCGAAAAAAAGTGGACTCCAGACCAAGTTTTGTACTGGTGGACAAGCCTTCAGACTTGACATGATGGACATATTTGTATGATTCTATTGCAGACAGATATATTGGACTTCGTTTCGTCCGGATGCAACAGCCTTCAGTCTGTGTTCTGCTTTTCGTTCAATCACGTTTCGTCCTCTCCACTCGCAGGGCCGCGCGACAGTCCGGTAGATCGACAGGACCGGTATCGGCAAAACAGCAGTTGAAACCATCTGCTGCACGGAGTTATATGACGACAGGGAAATTACACAAGCCAGAATACGGAATCGCCAGGGGTCCGCTTTTCCGGTGTATGTTGTTCTTGTGTTGTGCATCTGCCGTGTTCAGCACGCTTCCCTCGTTTGCTGAACAGCGGCCAAAGGTCGCGCTTGTACTCAGCGGAGGCGGCGCTCGGGGAGGCGCCCATATCGGCGTGCTGCGCGTACTGGAGCGCGAAGGCGTACCTATAGACATGATTGTGGGTGTGAGTTATGGCGCCCTGGTCGGCGGCCTGTACGCCGCGGGATATTCCGTTGATGATCTCCAGCGTGTCATTCTGGAAACGGACTGGTGGGAGATTACCAGCAACAGCCCGGACCGCCGCTTGTCGAACATGAACCGGAAACCGATGGCCGACCGTCAGATGCTCGCATTGCACATTGAAGAGCTGAAACTGAAACTGCCTTATGGGATCTTTGCCGGACAGAAGATCCATCAATTCCTAAATCAACTGACCATTGGCGCAACCTACCGGGCGCGCAACGACTTCGATCAACTACCAACGCCTTTTCGGGCAATTGCAACCGACATTCTGTCCGGAGAACAGGTCGTCATCGATAACGGCTCGCTCGGCGCTGCAATCAGAGCGAGTATATCAGTGCCAGGGGTATTTGCGCCGCTGAGTACGGAACATACCCATCTGGTGGATGGCGGCATCGTAAATAATCTGCCGGTGGACGTCGCATTGGACGCTGGCGCCGATTTTGTCATTGCCGTAGACTGCGCCACGCCCCTGCGTACACTAAAAGAGGAAATTCAGGATATTATCGACGTCATCGACCAGGCCGTCAGCTTTCGGATAGAAGAACGAAAAATTGCAAACCGGAAACGCTCCCACGTGTTGATATTGCCCGAACTGCACAACTTCGATGGAAGCGATTTCAACCGGTCGTATACCCTGATTCCGATTGGTGAACAGGCAACCAAAAAGGAAATGGACAAGATCTGGACCGCATTGCAGACGCTTGGCGTGCCAAGAAGCGCTGGAGAACCAAGAATGTCCAGATTGCCGGAAGCGTTCGATATCAATACGTGGGCGGATATACCACCGGACGTTGTGATCGACAAAGTTCGGATTGAGGGCGTTAAGCGTTATTCGGAGAATCTGTTCAAGGTGCGGCTGGAAAAGTTCGTCAATGAACCTATATCTTTTAAGGAACTGGAACGCGAATGCGGGCGGCTGCACGCCACCGGATTGTTTCAGACGGTCGATTTTCACGTCTTTTATCATAAAGGCGAAACCGAATTGGTCTTTCACGTGCTCGAAAACCCACCCAGCGAGTTGAAAGTGGGAATCCACTACAGTAACGATTACCGTGTCTCGGTGCTTGGCGAGATTGCGCATCAAACTACACTTGGCCGCATATCGGAATTCCACCTTCGCGCCCTGGCGGGAAATTTAAATTTCGCTGAACTGGTCCTGATTTTCAGGACCTCAAGGCGCTTCGGTCTGCTGGGGGAGGTCCAGGGATGGGACCAGGACCGTTTGTATTTTCGAAATCGGCAGCGTGAGGGCGGGTACAAGGAAAGGCGTTTCCGCACGCGACTTGGACTGCAGGCATTGTTCCACAGCTGGGGTGGTTTCCAGGCAGGGTACCAGTTGGAACACGCCCGTATCCGACATGCGGCCCGTTCAATAGGCGATGCATCCGAATTTCTACCCGGTTTCTCGTTATCTGCAGGGATTGACACGCGCGACGACTCGATAGTGCCAACAACGGGCGTGTATCTTCAAACACGCGCAAAATGGATTCATCGTACGTTTTCGCACAAACGAATTCAAGCGCACCTCGCGTGCTTCGCCAGCCCCGGATCGCGATGGAGTGTGGGTATCTGGTCCAATGGAGGATACGTAACCCAGCCAGCGCCTGTATTTGAATTCTTCCCATTGGGCGGCGCGGGACATTTCAGCAACGCGGCCTTGCCGGTGGTCGGCCTGAAGCGGGACGAACTGAGGGTTGCCAGGTTCGCATCGGTCGGCGTATCCGTATGGAGAAAGGTTAAATTCTGGGAGTCGGTGCCGCGCAGCGGTATCGGAATTTTCTACCAGGGCGGACTATATGACATGAGTTCAAGCCCGGAGGAGGATTTCACCCCAATACACGGTGTCGGTGTCGGGGGCTACGTCAACACGACGCTGTTGGGACCCATTCGCGTTGAAATTGTCAGCACACAGAAAAACGACATCAAGTTCAATGTGTCAATCGGATTCGGGTTCTGACGCGCAGTGTCATTCCTGGTCGCAGCGTGTTATCACCAGGCGCGGAAGATAGCCGGCCGTCTTCTCCTCTGTTGGATAGGAGGATGTACGCCATACGGTGTTCCCCGAACATCCCTGAGCCGCTGCTGCGGAGGATCAAAACGATAGGTTGCTTCCAGTAGTGAAGTGCTGGAGAACCGCATTCATTCGGACAGTTTCCGATCGTCCGAATCACATTGAAACGAAAAGGACCGAGATGGCACTCTCCATGCGGAACCTCCTTTTTTTCCTGCTCGCACCGGCGATTGCGTTTTCCATTCCTGCAGAATCCGCGTCCGGGCAGGACGCACCGGCGCCAGGGTCCAGGATCCATCGGTCCGTTCCCCCGCCGGGCGCTACGACTCACGTGGTCGTCCCCGGGGAACGGTTTCAGGCCGGCGAATTCAAACGCTGGTTCTACGGGGCGAATTACCGGGACCTCTGGAATACCC
Source organism: Candidatus Latescibacterota bacterium (assembly GCA_021295655.1). Lineage (GTDB taxonomy): Bacteria > Latescibacterota > UBA2968 > UBA2968 > JAAXHE01. The sequence continues at coordinate 29,426 of JAGWBX010000059.1, read as the reverse complement.
CTGTCGAGGTCGCGGTACTTGACCTGGACGGCGTGGGTGGAGGCCTGACGCCGCTTCGCACCGGCGGCTTCGGACAATCCGTTTCTCTTCATTTTACAGGAAAAGACGGCCGTCGTTATACGGTGCGTAGAGTCCCGGACGAAATCGCGAATACGGTCGTGGGCGAAGTCCTCCAGGATCTGATCTGTGCGATGCTGCCCACGGGCGCGCTCGTGGTCGATCCGCTGATGGAAGCCACCGGTATTCTCCATTCCAGGCACACGCTGGTCGTTATTCCAGACGATCCGAGACTGAAGGAGTACCGGAAGCGATTCGCCGGCCTTATAGGAATGCTTCAGGAGCACCCGTCCGAAGGGAAGGACGACGCGCCCGGGTTCGCGGGCTCACGAAAGGTCAGTGGTACGGACAAACTGATGAAACACCTGGAGAAAAGCCCATGCGACCGCGTGGATGCCCGTGCTTTTCTGAAAGCGAGACTGATGGATTTCCTCGTCAACGACAAAGACCGCCATTACGGCCAGTGGAGATGGGCGCGGTTTCCCGATGGCGCCTGTTACACCTGGCTGCCGATCCCGGAGGACCGAGACCAAGCCTTCATCCACTTCGAAGGCGCCGCCATGACGATTGCGCGGCGGCGCTTTCCCATTCAGATCAAGTTCAATGAGACCTATCCCAACCTGATCGGCCTGACGATGACCGGATGGGAAATAGATCGTGAATTCCTGGCCGAGCTCGATAAAGCCGCATGGGATTCGGTCGTGTCGGACTTTCGCAAGGAACTGCCGGACCCGGTCATTGAGAACGCGGTGCGCAGGCTCCCGCCGCCCTATTACACTGTGATTGGCGAATCTCTGACCCGGGCGCTCAAATCGAGACGCGACGCCTTGCCTGAATTCGCCGGCAGATATTTTCAAATGATCAACCGCCAGGCCGAAATCAAGACAACCGACAAGAACGAGTACGTTCATTGTGAACACCTGCCCAACGGTGATCTCCGGGTACGTATCGGCGTGGTGAATGGTGAAGGCGCCGAAAAGCAGGCGCCCTATTTCCAACGCACGTACCGTCACGAAGAAACCCGGGAAGTACGAATATATCTCCGTGGGGGAGATGACCGCGCGGAAATATCGGGAACCAAAGGGCGGATTGTCGTTAACATCGATGGCGGCGGCGGGGATGACACGCTGAAGAATCTGTCCGAAGCCGGCGCCTCGAAGACCAGGTTCTACGATTCCCGGGGTACGAACAGGTTCGTGACAGGTCAGGGTGCCGGGATCGACGACCGTGCTTACAAGCGGCCGCACGGGACCCATACGCCGAATGCAAGGTACGCACTGGATTGGGGCGAGCGGACCGGGAGTCTGCCGATATTGATGATCGATCCGGACCTGACCGTGTACATGGGAGCACTTCACAGCCGGCAGTATTTCGGTTTTCGGAAAGACCCTTTCTCTTCACAACACACCTATATTGCCGGGCTGGCGGGCGTGAACGGTTTCGAGAGTTTCAGGCCCTTTTTTTCATATAACGGCCACTTTCGCCGACCCTTGCGTGACTTCGACGCGAACGTCCGATTCGATTTCTCCGGAATCGGGTCGGTTAGATTCTACGGCTTCGGCAACAAAACGGAAATTCTTCGACCACCTTCGTTTTATAAAGTGACCAGATATTCGCTCGTTTTCGCACCGGCGCTGGAGTATCGAGGAGCGGACTACAGGGGAGAAATGGCAGGTTTCACCCCGGCATCTCTCCGGTCGAGACTGAACATCCACTTCGGACCGGTCATCAAGTATTCCAATACGCCATCCGGCTCCAACAGGGGGACACTGGTTGGATCGCTCGACAACCAGCTGTACGGTGCGGGCGCCTTCGGTCAGATCGGCGCGCAGTGTGAAATCACATTCGATACGAGAGACAATCCAGGGTATCCCACTCGCGGGGTCCGGGTCAGGGTTGACGGCGCGGTCTACCCCGAATTCTGGAGCCTGGACTCCTCATTTGCCAGCATAAGAGGAGAAGCCAGCACGTACCTGACGGCACGTATTCCAACCCATCCTACGCTCGCCCTGAGAGGCGGCGCCGAGACGGTCCGGGGATCGTTTCCGTTCTTTGAAAGTGCCTTTCTGGGCGGGACCGGCGTGGTGGGCACCGGTATATCCGGCGGCAATTTACGGGGATTCCAGAAGAACAGGTTCGCCGGAGATACATCCCTGTATGGAAATTCGGAGCTTCGGCTGGTTCTCACGCAAATTGAACTGTTCGTGGAGGGAGAGCTGGGACTGTTCGGTGCCGCGGACGCCGGACGGGTGTTTTACGACGGAGATCCTGCAAGCGCCAACAGATGGCACACCAGTATCGGTGGTGGATTCTGGCTGTCCTTCCTCCAACGCAGGCACACGTTGAGCGCGGCTATCGTAAAGGGCGACGACTTGACGGGAGTATATCTGCGCGGCGGGTTCATGTTCTAGAGACCTGCCGGCGAACCGCAATTTTGCCGGCATACCCTGCGATTTTGTCGGTAAACATCCAGTGAGAACAGTGTATATTGATTTCAGGCGGTTCCTCCTGAATTTCGATCGTATGCATAATTCGCTATGTGGGATACCCGACTAGCCAGTGAAGGAGTATGCTGTGTCTAACAACATCGTCGTCCGTCTTGTCGTTTACTATATCACATGGCTTGTGATTCTCAATACGATCTTTCATATTTTTCCCGAAATACTCCACTACGTCGCTGAGGAGCGCGAACGCATCTTCGTCGGAAAAACCCTCGGCTCCGGCGCCGATACGGCAATTCCATTGGGAAACATCAAGGAAGGGATAAATCGACTTGCCGATCCGGCACACACGATTCCGGTTGTGGTCGCTCTGGTGCTCTCCTTCGCAGTTACCCTGCCAATCACGTGGGTGTATTCCTGGACGCGGCCGCTCAAGAATTACAGCCAGTCATTTGCGCACACGCTCCTCGTGATGCCTGTCGCGATTTCGCTGGTCGTCTTCCTGGTTAAGGGCAGCCTTGCCCTTGCGTTCAGCCTTGCGGGCATCGTGGCCGCCGTCAGCTTCCGGATCTCGCTCAAAGAAACGATGGATGCGGTCTACATGTTCATCGTCATCGGGATCGGGCTGGCCGCCGGTACCCAGCTTACGACGGTCGCGTTCATCGCATCGCTGGCTTTTGTCACCATAACGCTGGGCGTGTGGAAGACCAATTATGCAGCAGAGCCCCCAATACTCTCCGGTTGGAAAATTGTCTCACGGAAAAAATCGGACCGGACTTCCGCGCCAGGGGACAATATCGACGGGAACGTCAGCGATTTCCGGCTCGACGTGCATGCAACAAACGTCAATGCAGCGCAAAAGGCAACCAGCCCTTCTCTCAACTCGGGCAGCATTAAGTGGAACGTGGCGGAAGTAATCGAGAATGATGACGGTACCGTTGTCGTCGGGTATGATTTCACCGCGAATCAATCCGCCGATCTGCCCGCTCTCGTCCGGGATATAGAGAAGAGAGGAAAGAAACGCATCAAAGACGTAGAACTGACCGAAGTCGAGACGGAACAGAGCGTATAGCCATTGATCTCGATTCCCGGGAATCAGATGGCCCCGTGCCGCAAAGAGCCTCGGAGGATCACTGAGCCAGGGCGCACATCTGTGGCGGCGCAAAAACAGGTAGCGCAAATTGCCGATTTGCGGTAAGGCCTGGTCGCCGAAGTGCCTGGTCCGGTACCCCAAACTGGCAGTCTGCGGCGCAGACGAAACGGCATCATCGGAAATGAATAACCACATGACGAAATTTTCGCTCAACCATCGCGGTCCCGGCATTCTACTCTGCCTGCTGGCAATGGGATTCGGAGAGGATGCAGCCGCGCAAACATCGGCGCCATCAGGAGACAGAATATCTCTCGAAGGCTATACACTGGACCCCGAAACCGCGACGCATTGGAAGCTCCCGAGGGAACTGGAAGAGGTCTCCGGTCTGGCAATGACCGTCGACAACAGGCTCCTAGCTCACAACGACGAACGGGCGATCGTCTTCGAAATCGACTATCGGAGCGGGTCGATCGTCAAGTCGTTCCAGTTGTCGGATACGACATTTCCGGTTGCCGGCGATTTCGAGGGCATCGCCGCAACCGACGACAGGATCTACCTCGTCTCCAGTTCGGGGCGGCTGTTCGAGTTTCGCGAGGGATCTCCCGGCGAATCCGTTCTCTTTAACGTCTACGCGACTGGCGTCGGGAGAGATTGCGAAATAGAGGGTTTGACGTATGACCGGAGCCGGCGGGGACTCTTGCTGATGTGCAAGGACGCCCGCAGCCTTAACATGCAGGGGAAGTTGTCGATATATTTCTGGTCGGTTGACAGAAAACAGCTGTCTGAAGATGCAGGCTTCGTGATACCTGTCAGAGAATTCTCACGGCACATCAAAGGCCGGAAATTTCACCCCTCGGGAATCGAACGGCATCCGAAGTCGGGGAATTATTATATCGTGGCAGCACGTCAGGCGTCTATCGCGGAAATGACGCCGGGCGGACGGGTTGTTGCGGTCCGAAAGCTTCCTGCCAAATGGCACCGACAGGTCGAAGGCATTGCCTTTGCCGCGGACGGCACGCTGATCGTCGCCGATGAAGGCGCGGGAAGGAAGGGAAGGCTGACTCTATACCCGGTTTCGGATCGTCCCTGAGAAACCCTTTCGCGCAAGGAAGCTGACAGAAACAAGAAGGCCCGGGCAAACGCCCGGGCTTTTCGCTGGCTGTCAGAGTCTCTCCGCTACGGCCCGCGTTCCATATACGCCCTTGTAATATCGACAATCAATCTGACATCCTCCCGCGCATCCGCCGCGGGCGTCCGGCATGCTTCCCGTCCGGTAATGCACGCGTGAAAGTGGCGCAGTTCGCGCACGAAGGGGCTCTCCCACGCGACCGCCGGCCGCCGGGTGGACGTCTCCCCGGCCTCGTTGATCTCGTGAAAGACAACGGTGGACAGAATACCGCGCGCGAATCCGGTCGGATACGAAACCAGGACGCGCCGGTCGCCGCCGTACACTTCCAGCGTCTCCCTGAAATCCCATAGCTCGGGCAGGTCGACCCACGACGCGACGCAGCGCGCGCCATTACGGTATGACAAGACGGTTGAGATCGCCCTGCCCCCGTTCCACACTTCCGTGCTGACGACCGACTCCGGCATCCCCAACATTGCCCGAAGACAGTAGAGATCGTGGATCATGCTTCCCGAGAGCGTATGAAATGCGCGGACCGCGTCTTCAGGCGCCTCACCGATCGCCTCAAGTACAGCCGCCTTCCTGGCTGCATTTGCCTCGGCCACGGGCCCCGGCGGCAGATCGTCGAACCGTTTCAATCTGAACTGGCGCAGATGAAGCCGGTTGTCCGGATGCAGATGATTCACCTGAACGAAGCGGATGTCCTTCATTTCGTCCACTGCGGCCTTCGCGGTTTCGAACGCCGGATCGTACACCTTCATGTATCCGGCCTGGGCAACCACGCCGGCCCGCCCGGCCGCGCCGGCAATCGCGTCCGCCTCCCTGAG
>JAGWBX010000059.1:0-23784 GCA_021295655.1 Candidatus Latescibacterota bacterium | reverse complement strand
AGCCGGCGAAAATCCGTCACCGACGTGGGCACGTGAAAGGTCTTCGCAGCCCACTCAGACAATCCGGGCGACAGGTCGCATACGGTTGTGACTTCAAATTCCCCGGTCAGCCCAGCCAGGTTCGGCAGGTGCTGTACCTGTGCGATTGCTCCACATCCCACCACACCCAGCTTGACGCGAGCCATGGAGCCTGTCCTTTCTTTCCGATCAGGTGCGGGAGGTGGAAACCGACCGCGCGCAAAAGTCGATTCTAAGCTTCGGGCATCCGTTCAACCCGGTCCGCCAGCGCGTTCCATCCGTCCGCAAGTTCGTACGCCTGACGCAACACACTGTAAAGCGCCCCCCATACGGCCTCACGCGCTTCGACGGCATCCTCCCTGCTGCAGCCCCGCAGTCGATCCACTGTCTCCTCCTGTACCCTTGCCAGAGCCGCAGCATCCTGCGCCAGGGCCCGAGCGGCTTCCACGCAGGCGCCAACTGCATCTGCCATCGGCACCGAATCGTCCGGCGCCACGTCGTACGATCGCGACGGCGCGAAGCGGGTCGGCATCCGGTCGCCATCCGCGGTCCTGCCGGTATGCGTGGGCTGGATGTGCGGGGTGACGGACAGGTACATCGTCATCGGTTCATCCCCAACGGTCCGCACCGAATGGATCTCATCCGCCAGCGCAACGCACAATTGTCCGGGGCCCACCTCCCCAACACCGCCGTCGATCGTAAACTCCGCCCTGCCGGCGAGCACAAGAAAGATCTCGTGGCCCAGGTCGTGGCTGTGCAACGATGCGGACTCTCCCGGCTCCATTCGCAGAAAACGGGACCGGATCCAGGGCGTGACGAGCATGTTGCACACATCCGTCCGATAATCGTAAACCTGAAAACTCACAACATCCTCCATGTAGACTCCGATCTATCCCACCGTTCGAAGGATTCGGATTTCCTTGTCGGGTCGACTCCCGGCCAGGTCATGATTTCGCTGAAGGTTCAGCCATAACTCCGGCGACGTACCGAGCGCTTGAGAAAACAGCCAGGCTGTTTTTGGGGTTACGCCTCGTTTCCCGCGTATGATCTCGTTGACCCGCTGGAGCGGCACTTCGATGTGTCTGGCGAACGCCACCTGAGTCATTCCAAGGGGTTTCAGGAAATCTTCCAGGAGGACCTCTCCAGGATGGGTCGGAATTCGGTTTTCCGGTAACATTCTTGCCTCCAGATCAATTAATGATAGTCAGTCAGCGATACCTGATGTGCGGAATTTTCGGACCATCGAAAAATAACCCGCCATTGATCGTTGACGCGGATGCCGTGAAATCCTTTTAGATCACCTTTCAGGGCTTCCAATCGATTTCCCGGAGGCACCCGCAAGTCTTGCAGGTGATGTGCAGTTGCAAGAACGTCCAATTTACGCAAAGCAGTACGTACGACATGCGGGGGAAAACTACGGACGCGCCGGGCATTTCTGTCAGCGCTGCATACCAATCCGTCAGCTGGCCGGACTCGCACCGACGTCCTTGTCTTCCTCCGACCCGATCGTCCCGTCTTCCAGCATTGTCAACAGCGCCGAATCCTCCACGTCCAGGGGCAGGTCCACCCTCCCGCGGCGGCGGCTCGATTCATAGGTTGCGAAAATCAGTTCCGTCGCCTGCAGCGCCTTCCGGCCGCTCAACACCGGTTCCCGCCCCGTCTTCACGCAATCAATGAGATCCAGCACCGAGAGCACGGTTGGATTCACCTGCGGGCCCGGCAGGTCCGGGACCTCCCAGTCCGAGCCGTGTCGCATGACCCGGATCGGCGGCCTGTCGCGCCCGCCAATCACCTCGATGATTCCATCCGTGCCGATCAGCCGGTTCGCTACGCCGTGCAGGGCCGCGTCGCCCGTTGCGAGCAATCCCTCCAGCCCGTTGCGCCAGCGCACCCACGAAAGGCCGCCCGCCTCAACTTCAACACCGAAGATTTCCCGCTTTTCCGACGCGTCGATCTGCCCAAGCACCCATTCGGCTGGCGCGTCGTCATTATAGAAGAAAAACATATCAAACCAGTGCGTCCCCCAGTCGAGCAGATTGGGACACGCACCCTCCACCCGCACCAGCCGGCCGATCGCCCCGTCCCGCGCGAGGGATCTTGCCTTTTTGAACGGTTCCTCGAACCGCCTCTGGTGACAGAACGTAATGGTGACGCCGCGGTCCACACACGACTGGTACATCGCTTTGGCATCGCCCCACGTGGGGGCCATCGGTTTTTCCGCATGGATTGCCCGCGCGCCGTTCTCGGCCGCCGCCACGACCATCTCCCGATGCATCCCGATCCAGGTACACACGCTGACAAAATCGAGATCCTCCCGTGCCAGCATCTCCCGGTAGTCATCATAGGTCTTTGCGACGTCGAACTGCTGTGCCAGATTTCGCCTGGCCTCCTCCACCGGATCCGCGCACGCCACGATATCAACCTCGGACGATGCGGCATACCCCTGCGCATGCCCGCGGCCCCGGCCCCCGCACCCGATGATGCCCGCTTTGAAACTCGACATAGACCCTTCCGCCCTCCTGTCTCGATTCAGCTTGAATTGCCGTTCCGCGTTTTCAATGCATCGGTGAACCGGATATCTTTCCAATATGTCCCGCGCTGCGCACGATTCCCGAAATCGAACAACGCCGCGTCATTCGACGCGGCGTACTCGGCGGTACCTGAATCGTCGCTGTCATTCCGTCCGTCTATGCGGCGGCCCGTTTCCCGCCCTTCCGGCCGGTCATTCGCTTCGCAGCCTCCTGTACGGCTTCCACGATCTTCGTATACCCGGTGCAGCGACAGAGATTACCGGCCAGCGCCCGCCGGATTTCGTCCTCGGAAGGCGCATCGTTCTTCTGGAGAAGACCATAGGAAGAGACGATGAATCCGGGCGTGCAGAAACCGCACTGCAGCCCACCCATACTGACCATCGCCTCCTGAACCGGATGCAATGCGTCAACGTCCGCGACGCCCTCCACGGTCGTCACGTCGCGCCCCTCGGCGGCAACGGCCAGTACCAGGCAGGACGTGACGGGCTCGCCGTCGAGCAGTACCGTACAGGCGCCGCAATCGCCGGTCGAGCACCCCTCCTTGGTTCCGGTCAGCCCGAGGCGATCCCTCAGAACAGCGAGCAGCGTCTTGCGCGGCTCAAGAGAGAGATCATAAACCGTGCCGTTGACGTTCAGTTTGATCTGGTGGCTCACGCCGCCCTCCTTTTGTTGCCCGACTGTCCCTGTGCATTCCCGAACGCCGCGCTCACCATCCGCCCCGTCAGCACCCGCACCATCTCGCGCCTGAATTCGGCCGAGCCGCGAACGTCGCTGATCGGCCGGGCTTCCTCAGCGGCTGCCTCCGCCGCCCTATCGATCAACTCGCCGGTCAGCCGCTGTCCCCTCAGCATTCGCTCGGCGGCCTTTGCCCGAAGCGGTGTGGGCGCCACGGCGCCCAGCACGATACGCACGTCAAGGCAGGCGTGGGTACGCGGCGCCAGCGTCACGGCCGCGCCCACACCCACCATCGCGATATCCATCGCGCCGCGGGGCGTATGCCGGACATAGGCGGATCCGGTTCGCGGCGGCGGTACAGCAAGTTGAATGCCAACCACAAACTCGCCCGTCGCGAGTGTGGTCCGGCCGGGGCCGGTCATGAAATTCTCCACGAGCATCGTCCGTCGTCCGTTCGGGCCCGCGATTTTCACTTTCGCGCCGTGCACGATCAATCCCGGCGCCGCATCCGCGGAAGGCGCCGCATTGCAGATATTGCCAACGATCGTGGCGAGATTCCTGATCTGGAACGAACCCACCACGCGGGCGCCCTCAGCGAGACCGGCGTAGTGCAACCGTGCGGCCGGCATGAGTTCAACCTGCCGCATGGTCACGGCCGCTCCGATCGTCAGCCCGGTCTTCCGGTCGAAACGGAGTTCATCCACGCCCGGAATCCTTCTGACGTCCACCAGCGTATCGGGGGTCCGCGCCCGTTCCTTCATTTGCACCAGAAGGTCGGTCCCTCCGGCCAGCACCCTCGCCCCGGGATGGGCCTGCAGCACCTCCGCGGCCTCCCGAACCGATACAGGCGCGAAATATTCAAAGCGATTCACGATCTCAACCTCCTCTACCCTTCATTTTCCAGCTTCGTGCAACGCCGCCACCACCCGCTCCGGCGTCATGGGCAGTTCGCGGACCCTGGCGCCCACCGCGTTGTAGATTGCGTTTGCGACCGCAGCGCCACCGGGAATGATGGGCGGTTCACCCACGCCCTTGCCACCATAGGGTCCGTGTTCGCACGGGTCCTCGACCATAACCGTCTGGATGTTCGGCACGTCCAGCGCCGTCGGGATCGCGTAGTCCAGCAGGTTCGGGTTCAGCATCCCGCCCTTCTCGTCGTACCGGTACCCCTCCATGAGTCCGAAGCCGATGGACTGGATGGCCCCGCCCTGGATCTGACCCTCCACGAGCAGGGGATTGAGCGCGCGACCCACGTCCTGGCCGGCCACAAGATCGAGCAGCCGTACCTGCCCGGTGCCCGTGTCCACCTCCACGGTGGCGACGTTTACCGAGTACGATGGATAGGTGGGGACGCTGCTCAACACGCACCGGCCGTTGACGGCGCCACTGGATTCGATCGCTTCGGCGGCCAGTTCGCCCAGGCCGATGGCATGGTCCGGTGAACCCACGATATACACCTGCTGATTCGCGATAACCAGGTCGTCCACCGCGGCTTCCAGCTTTTCGGCGGCCATTTTCAAGAGTTGCTGTCTGGCCTCGCGGGCAGCCTCCCGCGCGGCAGTACCGGCGGAATAGGCCGCTTTGCTTCCTGCGCTCAATGAAGCGTAGGGCACCGTGTCGGTATCCCCCAGCCGTACCGTGACCTTTTCGACGGGTACGCCAAGTTCCTCGGCTACAACCTGCGCCATCACCGTATGCAGGCCCGTGATGTCCACCTGGCCGGTCACGAGGGCCAGCGAACCATCCGCCGACATCGTCACAAAGGCGTTGGTCGGCCCGGACGCGTTGTGCCAGTCTCCCACCGCGATTCCCATTCCCTGGTCGGGTTTCAGTTCGCGACGGCCCCATCCCGCGGTCTCCGCGGTTTTTCGGATGGTGTCTTTCAGCCAGTCGTGCTGTATAAGCGGTTGATCGCCCTTGCCAAGCCCGTTCTTCAATCGGATCTCCACCGGGTCGATCCCCAGCTTATGGGCGACCATGTCCAGGTTGGACTCCCTCGCGAGCGCCGTCTGGGGTCCACCCGGCGCCCGGTACGCGCCCGGTCCCGGTTTGTTCGTTCGCACGGCCATGCCTTCCAGCCTCACGTTCGGAATCCTGTAGGGTCCCAGCAGCCGGTTGGCGGCTCCGCCGCTGCCCACTACGCCGCCGTCCCATACAATTCGCCCTTCAACGGCCGTGAGCGTCCCGTCCTTGCGCGCTCCCGTTTTCAACCGTACCCAGCAACCCGGCCCCGGGCGGCTGTCGCGAAAGTCTTCCCCGCGGTTTATCGTCAGCCTCACGGGGCGGCCCGTGCGCATGGCCAGCAGCGCCGTATGCGCTTCGATATTTATCCGGTTCTTCCCGCCGAAGCTGCCGCCGGTTTCGGTCATGATCACGCGAATGCGCCCCTCGGGAATGTTCAATGCCTCAGCGAGGCCTTCCCGCTTGGTGAACGTGCCCTGTCCGGCCGCCCAGACAGTCAGCCGCCCGTCCGCCTCAACGCGGGCCGTGGCCGCATTCGGCTCCATATAAGTCTGATTGAAAAACGGGACCTGGTATTCCGCCTCGACGATCGCGTCGGCATCCGCGAACCCCTGATCAATGTCACCTTCTTCCATGACGTTGTAGGCCGTCACGTTCCGCAATCTGCGTCCGTCCGGAGCCTTTACGTCCTCAGTCGGCGCGCCCAACACCGCCTCGGGCGAATCGGGATCCAGGGCGTCCACGGGATCCACGACCGCGGGCAACACCTCGTAGTCCACCTCGATCAACGCAAGGGCGTCCTCTGCGATATCCGGATCGACGGCCGCAACGGCGGCCACCTTCTGGCCCTGGTAGCAGACCTCTTTGGACTCGAAAATCGACAGTTCCGGCACGTCCAGGCCGCACACCACGTCAACCACCCCGGGCAACTCTCTGGCTCCGGAGGTATCGATCTTCCGGATGCGCGCGTGGCCGTGCGGGCTACGCAGAATGCGGCCGTATAACATACCGGGAAGCTGGATATCGTCTGCGTACTGAATCCTTCCCGTTACGATATCCGGCCCGTTCAGCCTGGCCACGCGCTGCCCAACGGATTTCAACTCGCCTGCGGCCTGCATTTCCTGCCTCCTCGTTCACGAATATCGCGGTTTGACAATGTAGTTAAGTAATATAATGACAAAGTTAATACTCACGGGGTAAAAGTCAATGAACAAACATCCGTCGGGAAAAACGAATATTGAGGAAAATTCATATGATTGGTTTCGCTACGGATCCTTTTGGTCGCTTCAAAAGGAACACGCCGTAGGCAGGGAAATTGGGGAGAAGGGGACTTTGAATTTGGTCTTCGCCTTTAGCTGACGGCTGCTTTCACCTGACGCCTCCGCTGGTGGAGGACCCGTTCGGTGTAGCCGTTCGGCTCCGCCACGCCGTCGAAAACCAGGTCCAGCGCGGCCTGAAACGCGACGCTTTGCTCGAAGTTCGGCGCCATATTCCGATAGTCCGGATCTCCGCTGTTCTGCTCGTCCACCAATGCCGCCATTTTTTCGAACGTCGCACGCACCTGCGTTTGGCTCACGATTCCGTGATGCAGCCAGTTGGCGATGTGCTGGCTGGAAATCCGCAGCGTCGCCCGGTCCTCCATCAGTCCCACGTCGTGGATATCCGGTACCTTCGAGCAACCCACGCCCTGGTCCACCCACCGCACCACGTAGCCCAGAATACCCTGGGCATTGTTGTCCAGCTCCCGCTGGATCTCGTCCGCCGTCAGGTCACGGTCCAACAGCGGCGGCGTCAGGATTTCGTCCAGGCTCGCGCGCTCCCGCCGGGCAAGCTCCGCCTGCCTTGCCGCCACGTCCACCCGGTGATAGTGCATGGCGTGCAGAACCGCCGCCGTGGGGGACGGCACCCACGCCGTACTGGCCCCCGATTCCGGATGACCGATCTTGGTCTCCACCATATCGCGCATCTCGTCGGGCATCGTCCACATCCCTTTTCCAATCTGCCCACGGCCGCTGAAACCGGTCTCCACCCCCACGTCCACGTTCCAGTCCTCGTAGGCCGAAAGCCAGGGTTGCGCCCTGATGTCCGCCTTCGGATGCATCGGACCGGCCTCCATACCCGTATGGATCTCGTCGCCGGTACGGTCCAGGAAACCCGTATTGATGAACACCACGCGATCCCTCGCCTCCCGGATCGCCGCTTTCAGATTCACCGTGGTCCGCCGCTCTTCATCCATAATCCCAATCTTGATCGTATTCCGCTCCAGATCCAGCGCGGCTTCCACGCGTTCGAACAGGTCGATCGTAGCCGCGACTTCCTCGGGGCCGTGCAGCTTTGGTTTCACGATGTAGATACTGCCCTCGCCGCTGTTGACGAAATTCCCCTGTCGCTTCAGATCGTGTTTGGCCGCCAGCGCGGTCACCATCGCATCCAGGAATCCTTCGGGGATTTCCTCTCCCCGGGTTGTCGTCACACTGTCGGTGTACATATGGATGCCGACGTTCCGCACCAGAAGGAGGCTGCGTCCCGAAAGGCTGAGTTTCCCTTTATCCGGCGCCGTAAACTCCCGGTCCGGATTCAACCGCCGCGTCATCGGCCGGCCGCCCTTATCGAAGGTCGTTTCCAGCGTGCCCTTCATGATGCCGTTCCAGTTTCCGTATACCAGCGCCTTGTCCTCGGCGTCCACGGCCGACACCGAATCCTCGCAATCCTGGATCGTCGTCACCGCCGCCTCCAGAAGCACGTCTTTGACCCCTGCCGGATGCGTTGCGCCCACCGGATGGTCTCGATCGATCCTGATCTCGATGTGCAGTCCGTTGTTCGCCAGCAGCACTGCGGTAAGTTTGCCGTCCCCGGCGCAATATCCGCGGAACTGATCGGGATCCGCCAGGCCGACCTCCGTGCCGTCCCGAAGCGTCGCAACGAGTCCACCGACACCGTCTACGTCTTCAACCGCAAACTGCGTAACCTCGGAGTAGTGCCCGGATTCCAGACCCGCCACGTCGTCCAGAAACGCCTCGGCCGCATCGATCACCTTCGCGCCGCGGACCGGATTGTAGGCTTCTCCCTTATCGGCCCCCGGCTCCTCAGGAATCACGTTCGTTCCGTAGAGGGCGTCGTAGAGACTGCCCCAACGCGCATTGGCCGCATTCAGCGCATACCTGGCATTGTCCACGGGAACCACCAGTTGGGGGCCGGCCACCGCTGCGATTTCGGGGTCCACGCGGGCGGTGGTCAGCTCGAAATGGTCGCCCTCCGGCACCAGATAGCCGATTTCCGTCAGAAAGGTCCGGTACTCCTCCCGGTCTATCGGCCGGCCCTTCCTCTCCCGGTACCACCCGTCCATCTTCTCCTGAATGCGGTCCCGACTTTCCAGCAACTCCCGGTTCCCGGGGGCCAGGTCCCTTACGATCTGTCCCAACGCCGTCCAGAATGCATCCGGGTCGACGTCCGTACCCGGCGCAATCTCGTCCCTGACCAGATTGTACAGGACTTCGTTTATTCTCAGGCCGCCAATCTCAACAGGCATCTTCAGGCTCCTTTGCTCTCTTTTTGGACAATTCGCTCCCGCCGTCAAGATAACCAGAACAAAACGGCGGCACAACAGGAAGCCCCGGAGCGGTTCCCCGGCGAGTTGATTTTACGAACGGCGCCGCGGCGACGGGTCAGCGTTCGGACTTCATTTGAAGCGCCAGATCGCGCGTTCGCTGTTTGTACCCCTCGACCCCGTCCTGAGAATAGGTAAGATCGGCGGCCGGATCCACTTCCCCCGCGTCGCTGACGTGCTGGCCCTGCAGTCTTCCCTTCACCGCAACGGTATCCATCAGTACCCGCATCAATGCACCAAGGTGTCTCTCGTCCCGCCGTGCCACGTGTAGCGTCGCGTTCGGAATCCCGCGCGCGGAAAAGTCCCGGGCCGTGCCGAGGTACGAAGCCGACTGCGCCGCGCTCATACGAAGCCCGCCGAACGCTGCCATCTCGCCGCCAATCTCCGTACCGTCAGGAATCTTCAGATCGCTGCCCGGATCCTCCCAGTGTATGAAGAGAACCACCCTGTCCGCGCGACCGCCGACAATCCCGTTCAGGACGGAATGGTTGCCCGCCGGTCCGACGGCAGGAACAACGTGGAGGCCGCCTCCCCTTTCCTGCAGGGACTCGTCGTATAGCTGCTGAAACCAGTCTCCCGGACAACGGTTGTCCGCGTAATTGTAGAATACCAGCGCCCGTTTACGCCCGTTCCCTTCCTGGAGGTGCAGCCATCTGGCGAGACGGCAGGCGATGTTTCGCTCGTCCCGCCAGGGCAGGCCCCAGCACCCCTCTGCCCACCGCACCCCCTCGAGCATTTCCCGTACGCGCGAACCGGGGGACGTCCCCGTACCGGCTGTCATCGCCAGAAAGAAGGTCCCCACGGGTGAAAATGCCGAAAACCTGCCGCCCACGCCCTCCGGCACGGGAAGCAGTTCGTTGCCGTAGAACGGACGTTTCCGGTGCAATTCTGCCAGTGCGCTCCCGGCGTCCGGACCGGTTGTAGCGGCGATGTAGCTACGCCAGTCCTTCGCGACCCCGGGCGTGTGACGTGAAAGCCAGTCCCGCACCACCATCAACGCACTGATGGTCTCTCCCGTGCGCCCGGACCTGCTGATCACGTTGAACAGGGTACGGTCCAGCAACCGGCGCCGGGTCAGCATCTCAAGCAGCGCCTCCAGCCGGCGGGGGTCGAACGTATCCCCCGTGAAATAGACTTCCGGCGCGGCACCCCGTTCATCCGGTGGCAGGAGGTTGTGGTAGGCTGGATTGAGTACATCGTGAAACACCCGCGCGCTCAGGTCGGACCCCCCGATGCCGATCGTGACCAGCGCGGCGAATTCGTCCCGCGCGCGATTCGCGAGGTCCACCGTCCGTCTGATATCCCCATCCTGCAGATGGCTGCGCGTCCATGCCCGTCCATACCGCGCCAGGGTGTCTGGCGCCAGCGACGCCTCCACGGCAAACAAATCGTGGATTGCGGCCAGGCTCTTGTCGATATCGCGGAGGTCTGGCGACTGGCCGGTCGGCGGCAGCGCGACGTCCGCCGCCTCCAGCCGGATTACGGTTTGACCGTCGTTCATTCAGCCTCCCGATCCCGTTCGTTTCGGGCGAATGTCCTTCGATTTGCGCGTCACCGGACCCTGGAATGGCGCTTTGTCCAAACCGCCTCCGCGAACGATTGCGCTTGACAATGCCACGAATAATGCCATAAATATCCACCCGAGAACCCGATGCGGGGCGTGCGCTGGAGACCTGATTTGCGCAGCGAAGATGCCGCGCGGCCAATTTCGTTCGTCACCAGTTACGGGAGAATTGAAACCATGGCGCTGAAAGCGGGCGTGTGCGGCATCGGATCCTTCTATTCGAACGCGTTTGCCCGATCCGCAATTCGTAACCCGGACATCGAACTGGCTGCGTACGCACACCTGGATCAGAGCAACGAAACACTCGGCAGACTCGGCATGAAGTCCAGGGAGGCGTTCGGCGACCAATACGGAATCCGGGCGTATGCCACGGTGCCGGAGATGGTCCGCGCCGAATCCCTCGACCTTGTCTTCGTCACCTGTCCGGACGATCTGAAACCACAGCAGGCCGCCAGCGCGATGGACGCGGGCGCCCACGCGTACATCAGCAAACCCATGTGTATGACCCTGTCGGGCGCAGACGCCATGATCGACGCGTCCCAACGCAACGGCGTACTGGTGTCCGCCCTCCTGCCCGGACGGGAAGACGGCGCCATCCGCGCGATGGGAACACGGGTGCAGAACGGGGCGGTTGGACGCGTCATCACCTCAAGAGCGTGGATTCAACACGGCTGCTTCGGCCCTGGAACGGTCTTCGACGGCAGCGGTGAATTCGGTCCCGGTCAGGGCGGCATCGGGCTGTCGCTGGGCGTCTACGCCGCGGACCTGCTGCTCTGGCTCATCGATTCACCCGCGGCCCGTGCGTTCGCCGAATACGACAACCTGGCCACGCCGCACAGCATCTGGATGGATTCCGGCAAGGGCACCGTCCGGTTCCAGGACGGCCGCATGGGTTCCATGGACATCATCTTCAACGTCAGTTGCGGCGCCCCGGCCTGGGAGATGGAAGTCGTGGGTACCGAAGGCATTGCCCGGGCGCACCTGGATGTCATGGAAGGCATTGTCTGGCACAAGGACGACAAAGGCGCGCCCCGCGTTTTCTACCGCGCGCAGAACGACACGATCGACGCCGCGGTGGAACGATTCGTCCGCAGCGTAAAGGACGGCCATCCGCTTGACGTCACGCCGGAACACGCGCGAAACGTGCTGGAACTCTGCCTGGCCTGGAACCGCGCCGCGGCCGAACACCGCGCGGTCGATCTCCCGTTGCCGGACGGAGGACGGAGAATCCGCTACTTTTAGGACCCTGGCGCGTTACTGATTTACGGGGTTCGGTCGCGAATCCCATCCGGCCTGATGACCCGTTGCCAGAGAGGAGTCGATATGCTGATTGCCACGAAAGACACGGTATATTCCCTGAACGGCGATCCGACTGAACCGCGGGCGGTTCTGAACGGGGGCGACGTCCAGGCGATTGCAATAGGGCGGTCGATCGGCCTCGCCGCGCTGCATCACGGGAAGGTCGCCGTTCTGTCGCAAAACGGAAGGCGGACGCTCGATACCGGCATCGAAGAACCCATCGAGTGCCTCCTCATCCTGGACGAAGAACCGGTACGCTTTCTGGTGGGTGTGGAAGCCCCCCACGTATACGCCGTGGCGGACGACGATACCGAGCGCCTCGGCGCTTTCGACGCGCTTGAATGCCGCGAGGACTGGTATACACCCTGGGGTGGTCCCGCGGCCGTCCGGAGCATGGCGCGCACGCGGGACGGGTGGGTGTATGCCGACATCCACGTGGGCAGCATCATGCGGTCGCCCGACCGGGGCCGCAGCTGGGAACCCGTCACACCGGACCTCCACCAGGACGTGCACCAGGTGGCCACCTCGCCCGGGGAAGACGACCGGGTCTACGCGAACACGGCACACGCCGTGTACCTCAGCGAAGACCGGGGCAAATCCTGGCAGCACCGCTCCGATGGTTTTCCCTACTTTTACGGCCGGGCTATTGCCGTGCACCCGGAAGAACCGGACTGCCTGCTCGCCTCGGTCAGCACCGGGCCCCATGGAAATGCCCAGGGCCAACTCTACCGGACCGATAACGCCGGCCGTGTCTGGTCACACGTCACCAGCGGCTTCCCCGAAACCACAGCAGGCAATATCGACACCTTTCACATTGGTTTCACGCCCGACGGCCGGGCCTGGTCCGTTGCAGAAAACACCCTCTACGGCAGCCAGGACCGGGGCCTCACGTGGGCATCCGCGTGGCAAGCGCCCTCGAACATCTGCATGATTGCAGTGCAACAGTAACAAATCCACCGAAACCGGGAGTCCGCGGGAGGGTACCCGCTTCAGTCGATCGCCTCGGCCGCCACGCCCGCGCTCGCTCCAGGAGGAGTATCCATGGCTCACCATCACTTCGTCCCGGAAACCTACCACACGGCTATGGGCGCACACGACCCGGTGCTGCGCGTCGCCAGCGGCGACACCATCTCAACCACCACGGTTGACGCGGGCGGAAGCGACGCCACGGGCAAGCCGATCACACCCGCAGGCAATCCCCAGACGGGGCCTTTCTACCTCGAAGGGGCGGAACCCGGCGACACCCTGGCCGTTACCTTTGACAAACTGGCGCCCAACCGCAAGATCGGGTACACGTCGGGCGTTGTGGCCGCCAACGTGCTGGATTTCGGGTACACGCCCGAATTCGACGACAACCGCGGCCGCCTCCTGGATTGGGAAATCGACTTCGAAAACAACACCGCCACACCCGTCGGCTTCGAAGACCTTCCCATCGGCAGGCTCCGGGTCCCCCTGAAACCCATGGTGGGCTGCTTCGGGGTGGCGCCGCCCCGCGGCCAGGCCATCTCCACGGCCACCTCGGATACCCACGGCGGCAACATGGACTATAAGGAATTCGTCCAGGGCGTAACCGTGTACTTCCCCGTTTTCGTCGAGGGCGGGCTGTTCCATATCGGCGACGGCCACGCCGTTCAGGGCGACGGGGAAATTGCGGGCACCGGCATCGAAATCTCTTTCGACGTGACCTTCACGCTGCGCCTGTTAAAGGGCAAAACCATCCAATGGCCGCGGGCGATCAACAAGACCCACGTGATGGCCGCGGGCAACGCCCGGCCGCTGGACCAGGCGACGCAACACGCCACCACCGAACTGATCCGGTTCCTGCAGGAAGACTACGGCCTGGACACCCGGTCCATTCACATCCTCATGGGCCAGGCCGTGGAATACGACGTGGGCAACGTCTACGACCCCGCGTACACGATGGTCTGCAAGATGCCCATAGACATCCTTGAAAGCATCGGCGCAAGCAGGCAATAGCCGAAAAACCACGGGGGAATCCGGCCCGGTGGGCGATCCCGGCGCCGTGCCCCGGGTACCGGCCTTGCAGACCCCCGGCGCCTGCTGCCATCGAGAAGGGTGTGGCAGTCATCCGGCATCCGTAGCCGTGGACGGACGCCTGCAATCCGCCTTCACCCCCGCTTACCCTCCCAACACCCCACAACAGGTATCATGTCTCCGGACGAGAAAGCCCGCCTGAAAGACCTCGACCGCCGCCTGGTCTGGCATCCGTTCACCCAGATGCAATCCTACGCGAGCGAGGACCCCGTTATCATCGCGCGCGCGGACGGCGTGTACCTGGAGGACATCGACGGCAACCGGTACCTCGACGGATACTCCTCGATGTGGTGCAACGTGCACGGTCACCGCGTCAGGGAAATCGACGACGCCGTTCGCGGACAACTCGACCAGGTCGCGCACAGCACCCTCCTGGGTCTTTCCAACGTACCCGCGATCCGCCTGGCCGAAAAACTCGTGGAAATCACGCCCCGCGGCCTCAGCCACGTGTTCTACTCGGATACCGGCGCATGCGCCGTGGAAATCGCCCTCAAGATCGCCTTCCAGTACTGGCGGCAGAAACCGGATCCAAAACCGGAGAGGACGAGCTTTCTCAGCCTTGAGAAGAGCTATCACGGCGACACGATAGGCGCCATGAGCGTGGGGAATATCGACCTTTTCCACGAGGCGTACGGACCGCTTCTCTTTTCCACGCTGACCGCGCCGTCGCCCCATCCGTACCGCTGCACGTTCTGCGCGGGTGACAGCGGCTGCAACCAGGGTTGTCTGCGCGCAGTCGAAGAAATTTTGGAACGGGATGCACACCGCATCGCCGCTTTTATTGTCGAACCGCTGATCCAGGGCGCGGGCGGGATGCTGGTCCATCCGGATGGCTATCTGAAAGGCATCGCCGATCTATGCAGGGACCACGACGTCCTGCTCATCGTCGACGAAATCGCCACCGGCTTCGGCCGCACTGGGGCCATGTTCGCATGCGGGAAAGAAGGCGTCGCGCCGGACATTCTCTGCCTGGGCAAGGGCATCACGGGAGGATATCTGCCCGTGGCGGCCACACTCGCCACCGGTGAGATCTTCGACGCTTTTCTGGGCGACGACACCGAAGGCCGGACGTTTTTTCACGGCCACACGTATACCGGCAATCCACTCGGCTGCGCGGCGGCGCTGGCCGCCATCCGGCGCTTCGAAACCCACGACGTACTGGCGTCTCTACGCCCCAGAATCGAACTTCTCGCGCGCGGACTCGACCGCATCGGAACCCTCGCGCACGTGGGCGACGTTCGCCAGTGCGGCTTCATCGCCGGCGTTGAACTGGTTGCCGACAAACCCGGGGGCCGGCCGTATCCCCCCACGGACGGGATCGGCGCCAGCGTCTGCGGCGAAGCCCGAAAACGGGGTCTTCTCATTCGCCCGCTGGGCGACACCATTGTCCTCATGCCGCCCCTGGTCATTTCCAACCACGATCTTGAAACGCTTCTGGAAATCGTCTACGAGTCCATCGGGTTCGTGACGAACCAGTCCTGACCCGGGCCGGGCACGATCGTGCACCGTGATTGAAATACCGCCTGACGGCGGCCTGATGCGTATTCACGACGTACCCGGGCGGATTCGTCCAAATCCAGGGAAAGAATCGATAATGGGATTCAGGGGAGTCTTCGTAACCGCTACCGACACCGGCGCGGGCAAAACCGCCGTAACCGCCGGGATCGCTGCGTTATTGCGCAGACGCGGCGTCGACGTGGGCGTTTTCAAGCCCGTCTCCTCGGGCGGAACGGCCGACGCGCGGCTCCTTGCAAGGGCCGCGGGCGTCACCGATGCTCTCGAACTCGTCAATCCCGTCCGGCTCGACGCGCCGCTATCGCCCAACGTTGCGGCCGAACTGGAAGGCCGCCAGGTCCCGTTGGAACCCATCGATGATGCCTATAGCCGCCTGACGGGCCTTCACGATATCGTTCTGGTGGAGGGCGTGGGCGGCCTGCTGGTTCCCATTCGGGACGACTTCCTTGTGGCGGACCTCGCCCGCCGTCTGGACCTGCCGCTGCTGGTGGTTGCCGGCGCCGCGCTGGGCACAATCAATCACACCATGCTGACGCTCGAAGCCGCGGAAACGCGCAACCTGGAGGTCACGGGCGTCGTCTACAACACCACCGGCCCCGGCGACCCGCGCGCCGCCCGCACCAGTCCGGACGTGATCTGCCGCCTGTCAGGGGTCCGCTCCCTGGGTGTCGTGCCCTTTGACCCCGGCGTGGACGTGGACGCCGGTAACCTGGGATGCCTGCCCGACCTCATCGAACAACACGTGGATCTGGATGGGGTCGTCCTCTGAATCCTGTCCCGTTCTTCAGCCCTCAACCCGACGGTCAACCCGACCTACCCCTTCTCCTGCTTCGACACCCCGCGCGTGACCAGGAATTCGACAATCTTCGGATTGATCAGATGCAGCCAGGGCAGAAATCTGAGCTTGAACGGGATAATCAGCTCCCGTTTTCTTTTCTTCATGGCTTCGATGATGGCCTCGCTCGCATCGTCCAGGGTAATGGACTCCTTGCTGTGCTTTCGGCTGGACGCGCCGAGAGAGCCGCCGTGCTTGCCGAAGGCCGCTTTGCGCAGATTCGTGCCCCGCAGCCAGTGGGGCAGCACCGTCAGCACGTCCACGCCGGTGTCGAGCAACTCCGTCCTCAAAGACTCGAAGAACCCCTGCACGGCGTGTTTGGACGCCACGTACCCGGTATGCAGGGGGACGCCGATCTTGCCCTGGATGGAAGAAATCGCCACCACCATCCCGTCACGCGCCTTCAGATGGGGCAGCGCGTAATATACACAATGCACGATACCCAGATAGTTCGTTTCCATCAACTTCCTGAAGATCGCCAGGTCCTCCACCTCGTCAAACCGCGCCCACATGCTGATCCCTGCACACGCAACCAGGTAGTCCACGGCCCCGAACGCGGCAACCGCCGCGTCGATCCAGGCCTCGCAGTCCTCGGGTTTTCCTACGTCGCCCGTGGCCGTAATCGCGCGGCTGCCCCGCTCCCGACACGCCTCGGCGGTTTCCCGGACACCTTCGTCCAGGGCGAACAGGGCCAGGTCCGCGCCCGCTTCGGCGAACGCCAGCGCCAGTGTCGCGCCCAGGCCCGACGACGCACCCGTTATCGCAACGACTTTTCCGTTAAACATATGGAAACCATTCCAAGATCAGCTTTCAGCCATCAGCGTACAGCTGTCAGCAAAAGGCGCGGACCTCTCCCCCGGCACCCTCAGAACCTATCCCGCCTGCCTGGGGGCATGCACCCTTTCCTGAAGGAAAGGGAAAAGCGGGTCACGAAACAGGATCCCGGTTCCCCCTTCCTTCAGGAAGGGGGAAAGCGGGTAGGTCCCGGCCCCGCGCCGCTCGGCGCCGTTCTTTTCAGCCCTTTTTCTCTGGCGAGAAAGAAAAAGGGCGTAAAAAATTATTAATAAATAATTTAGAAGATATATCACGTGGTCCAAGAGCGAGACCCTTCAATCCTTATGCTTCCGGATCCCGAAGATGTTTTTCGGATCCATCGCGCTTTTCGCCTGGCGCATGACCTGGATGCTGTTATCGGTCTGGATCTGAGGCAGGAAATCGCGCCGCACCTTGCCAACGCCATGGTGGTGCGACAACGACCCTCCGTTGTCCAGAATCACCTGGCGCAACTGGTGTTCGATCGCGTGGAACGTCCGGCCGGGTTGATCCAGGCCCTTGCCGTAGATGCCCATGGTAAAATAGATACAGACGCCCGTATGGTAGGTCTGCGTCACCCTGTACGAAAGATAGGGTTTGCCGGGTACGCCGTGCCTGCCGGCCTGGGCGATCAGTTCGCCGGACACCGCATCGCACACCTGGTGAATCCGGTCCCAGGGTACCGACGTCTCGAAGGTTTCGCCCAGAATCCCGTATTGATTCAGGAAGTCTCGAATATAGGCGATGCCGAACGTCAGTGAGTATCCTCGCTTGCCATTGCTCGCCCCCGCGCTTTTTGCGCCGTATTCTTTCGCCAGACTGAAGATCGTGCGGTTCTGCTGGCTGACCTCGTCGTGAGTGCCCTCCATCACGATGGTACATGCCGCCATCTTCATTGGATCGAATCCCATCAGCTTCAGCAGAACGAACTTCTGAATCCGGTCCTTGACGCCCTTCAGAAACGTCGGCTCCGGTTTCAGCGCCTGGCCGAACCGGAATTCGTTGTTGTTGACCAGACGGATACTCGCGGGCAGCATTCCGGTCTGCCGGAGCGCCTTCAGAAATGCAACGCCCTTCTCGAACGCCGGAAACACAAGCGCGCCGTACCTGCGTGCCTCCGGGATCGGATGGATCTTGATCACCGCCGTGGTGATGATTCCGAAATTGCCTTCGCTGCCGAACAACAGGCCCCTGGGTTGAACGCCCGTAGAATTCCGGGGCGTCACCCCGCGGGTCGCAATTTCCCCGGTGGGCGTCACCAGCGTCGCCTCGAGCACGATATCTTCAATATTGCCGTAGCGGTTCTTCTTCATCCCGCTCGCGTTGGTCGAGATCCACCCGCCCATCGTGGAGAGTTCCACGCTGTCGGGATCGTGCCCCGACGTATACCCCCGCTCCCCGAGTGCCTGCTCCATCGCCTTTCCGGATATGCCCGATTCGACGCAGGCCTGGAGATTGTCCTCGTCGATCCACAGCACCCGGTCCATTCGCCGCATATCCACGGACACGATCGTGCGCCGCTCATCGGGCGGACACGCCAGCGCCCCGCTCACGTTCGTCCCTCCGCCATAGGGCACCAGACAGACATTATGCGCGTTTGCCAGGTCGATGATGTCCTTGACATCGGCCTCTTCCTTCGGATAGAACACCATATCGACCAGCCGCGGCAGCGAATCCCCGTACATCACGCGATACACTTCCTCAACGCTCAACTGTCCGTGGCTGTGTACGAGCCTGGTTTTGGAATCGAACGAAACCTGCCCGTCATCGAACCGTTCTTTCACCGCGTTGCCGAAAGCGGCGTCCAGATTCGGCCCGGGCGCTTCTACGTGCTCACGCTCCGCGTACGAGTCTTCCCGGCGGATTGCTGTTCCCAGCACGTCCTCCACAAAATCCACCAGAAACGGCATCCGGTAGCCCGAAATCGGGTACCGGCTCCCGGTTACCTTGACCGTCCGTTCGTCTACGAACTCAAAGCGTGTATCCGTATATCCCCATTTGTGGGGGAACCGTTCGCCTTCGGAACGATCGAAAAAATCATCCGGCTCGTTTCCGGTTCGTTTCCGGTTCGACAGATGCGCAAACACAAGCATAACGGCTACGGCAACCGCTGCTACTCCCCAGTCAGGCATATCGTACTCCCGATTACCACAAACGGCCGTGCCAGACGAATGCGGACAGGCAATTAAACGAGGATGGCCCGGGACGTCCATACCGGGCGCATCACCGCGAGGGCTCCGGATTGAGCAGATTGGAAATATGCACCGCCTGAAGCAGATTGGCGGCTTCCAGTTGAATTCGCAGCGACCGGCGGCGGGGCAACAACGTGGTCTCGCCAGGCATAGGGGGCAGGATCACCGCCTCGATCACACCCGGATTGATATTCAGATTGCGCGCCGGACACTTAGGCCAGAGCGCGTGGCTGCCGCGAAAGACGATGGGAATCATCACCACGTCCTGGGGGAGTTTCGCGAACAGCGCGTGTTGGAGCGGAAACAACTGTACGTCGAACGAAGCCGTCGTGCCCATCGGATAGATCACACCGGGGCGGCGTTCCATCTCCTGCAGGATGCGTGGAATCGTATGGGATGAGATATCCACGCTGTCCCGGGTGATGAAGCCGTCCACGGTCTCAAACATCATGTCGAATTTGTCCGGTGACATTCCGAAGATGCTGATCTCGCGGGATCCTATCTTTACCGACGTGGACTTCGCCAGTCCCGTGCGGGCCAGCTGAACCACCGGACGGGAACGGTCCCAGCCCATCGCATCCAGAAACACCGGGTCGTTGAAAACCGAAAACACCACGAAATGTTCCAGCATGCTCTGGTGGGAAGGCAGGAACAGAATCCTCTGGCCGCCAGCGGAGAGGTCCATTTCCCGGACCAGTGTCCGGAACATCGGATCAATCGTCACGTCCAGCCGGATGCCGAAGGCATTCATCGTGTCGCGGGACCAATCCAGCCAGACCTCCCACGCGCGCTCATGACGCATTGACGGCGTGAGGTTTTCCTCTGCGATGCGTTTCCGGCGGCGCCCAACCCGCCAGCAGCGCCTCGCCCACTGCAACATCCGGATCTTGCGCTGGAAGGACGTCAGTTCCTCCGTTACCCCCACGTGAGCATAGTCCAGAAACCGACCCGTATGGGAACCCGCCAGCAGCGGAGGCAGCGCCACTTCAGTCCATCCGTTCGCATTTCGAACCGACGAATTCACCGCATCCACAATACGGGCGCTCAGGTCAATCAAATCCCGCGTCAGATAACTGTACGGCTGCCCGTACCAGTAGTTCTCCGGCCGCAGCCGGGCGGGATCCTCCCGGTGCGCCGCGAGAAACTCCACGAGCATACTCCGGCACAGGTCCACGTCTGCCTTCAGGGCCGCCAGGCGCTCCGCGTCCGAATCCTTCATCTGATACAGGCGCACATCGGCATCCGCGACCACCTTCCACACCGAACTGCCGAACCAACCCAGGTTATTGTACGTGTTGTAGCGCGTGGCGAGAAGCTCTCCGGCGGCAATCAGATGCAGCGTCCGCTGCGCCACGGTTTCCAGGAGTTCCCGGAGGGTTCCATTCCATGTATCGCCATTGACCTGGCAGGAGTATTCAACATGCCAACGCGGATCTTCGTCCGTGGCAACGCTGGGCAGCGCTTCCGCAACGGCCCTGGCGTGGGACAGCGGTACCCGTGAGATCCTGGCCTGCGCCAGCGCTGTTTCCGCCAGATCGGGCGAGAAATCGTCCCCTTTTGCGAGCGCCTCAACGTACAGCGACTGGTATAGTTTCAGGAAGTCCTGGCCCGTTCCCGCGCCGCTGCCAACGAAATCATCCCGCAGCCGCAGGTAAATCCGGTTCCCTTCGTGGTAAGCTGGCGTCAGTTCGACAAAATGGTCGTTCGCCTCCTTCAGGCGGCTGTCCCGCAGCCCGGGTACACCCCGATAGATCGCGTCCACGATACGCGCCCGCTTGCACAGGCCCTCAAGGCCGATTTCATTGGCGGCGCCGACCGGCCACCTCAGATCCCCGGCCGTCCACCCTTCGAAATAACCCTCGGGCTGAACGGCTGCGATCAGTTCCGCGGCGGCCTGGTCGTAAGCGGCTTCCAGCCGGGCGGGATCCTGCAGCAGCGCGCGGTGCACGGGAACTGATTTATTCCGATCCATTCGTCGTCCGTCCTGAAAAAGGGCCGAAAGACCGTCTACCCTCGTTTCCTGGTCGCCATGGCCGAATCACTGCCGTTGGATTCCTTCACGATCCGGAACCGTAAACCCCACAAACCGATCAATCGGCTTCAACGGTCACTGAGGAAGGTGCCCCGTCCCCCTCTTTCAATACATGGTGTTTCAATCCCGGAATGTGGATCTCCTGGATATATTTCCGCCAGTTGATGCGCGTCACGTCGAAATTGAATGCCCTCTGGTCCTCCGGATTCAGTGCATGGAACAGCCGGCGGGTATTCTCCGTCTCGAATTCGCAGTCCAGATGGGTGTACCCGCAATAAATATCGAGCAGGGACTCTAGCCGGATCAGTATGGCTTCCATCGCCATGACCCTGCGCCTGTATCGCGAAACCCACCGGGTTGGCAGATAATCTACGGCCGCCTTCAAGAGGCGCAGCGGAAGCTTGTATTTCAACAGGACCATACAGGAGAACCGCCGTCTGCTGATAAACTGCCATGGCCGGACTTCGATGGGCTGCCCTTTCCGGTCGCGTAGAGGCGAGGTCTTGAAGTACTCGTAAACGAGTTCCACCACTTCACTCGCCCGCACCGGATTCTGTGAGCCCGACGCCACGTGGTAGACCTTCATCTCACGCGATCCGTGTACCCGCAAAAGCACCGCGGCAACTGCATTGTTCAGCACATCCACGGGTATAATGTCCAGGACGATACCGGGATCGATGGGAAAATTCGACAGCCGGCCCTTGCCGTAGTGGACGATCAGCGGATCGGCGACTTTCAGGTCCTCAACCCAGCCCGGCTCCGGATCCTCCAGGCTGCTTTCCACGATCGCCGGCCGGACGATGGCCGTTGGCAGATCGCCGCGCAACTTTACGATCAACTGTTCGCCCATTGCCTTCGAGAGCGTATAGCTGTCGTTCCATCCAAAGCGCCTGGCCCGCCGCATCCCTTCATCCACCAGTTGCTTCCGGATCCAGCGCTGGCGGAGGGCCTCGACCTGGTGCGCCTTCCGGTAGTCGGTCACGCGTTTACCACGGTCCTGGCGCCGGAGCTGCTTCAGGAACGCCGCTTCCAGACCGGGCGCTTTGGATGCCTCCTTCACTTTCTTCGCAAAGGTCCGAATGGCGTCGATCTCGCCCTGAAGGTCGAACCCGGCTACGCTTCCGTTGATGATGTCCGAAACGCTCCGGTCCTGCGGAAACGGCGACTCGGGTATCCGGCCGGTGCGCTTTCCGCTCACGTACGCGGTTGAAACGTGAACGAACGCGGCTTTTCGGCAGGCTTTCGCGAAGGTCACAACGCGGGCGGCGCCCAACGTATTCTGCTCGAGGGCGCTGTCGATCGGTTCGTCGAAAACCACCGTCCCCGCGAAATTGACGACGAAATCGACGTCTTCGACAATAAGGTCGCGCTGGCCAGCAGAAATCCCCAGTCCGTCTTCGGTCAGATCGCCTGCCACCGCGACCACCTTCTCCGCCATGACGGACGGGTAAGCCGCGCCCCACCTGTTCCGAAGCCTTTCGAACGCGCGGGACTGAAGGATTTCGGACTCCAGGCGTTCCGCTTCTGAAACCTGCTCGCCGTTGGAGCGCAACCGCGGCCGGATCAGGAGATAGATCCGCTCCACGTCCGGCGCGGAAAACAGAATCTTCTCCACAAACCCCTTCGCCAGGAACCCCGTCGCGCCGGTTACAAACAGCGTCTTACCGCTGAGAAACTCTGCAATGGACTGCATAACGTCCCGAAGTGGACAAAAAACCCGTCTCCTCAACCTCGAATTTCAAACGCGCGAGTCAGGAAGGCGCACGCCGGGAGGTCGAGTGAACGGGACGACTCGATTTCGTTAATTCGCAATACTCGATGCCAACCGTAAACCGCACCACCGGTGTTCGTTTACCAGACAAAGAAGGAAATCCAAGATCCGCTTCGAGTCAAGCGAAATCTGTCTTTATATGGATATGGACCTCGCGCGGCTTCGCTATGCTCAGCCGCAACCAGATAGGTGGCAGAGAACACGCGCGCCGGCTTGATGGACCAATCACTCCCCCCTTGAGGGGGAGTCGCCTGCCTGCGCCAAGCGGAGCGCGGCAGGCAGGCAGAAGCCGAGCCGTCCCCTGAGCACCCGCCCTGCTTGTGCTGCTTGCACTGAGCTTGTCGAAGGGGCCGGCGACGGCTGATGCGGTGGGGGGATTCCAGCGCCTTACCGGATGCAATCAGCATCAATCAGCATGTACTCATCTTGCAAAGAAGGCTTACTGTAAGACTCCAAACCGCCAGACGCGCACGTCGCGATCTTGCAATCGTGATTGATACTGACTATATTAGCAGCAGAACGAGGAATCATGGCTGAACCGCGGTACCGTGAGGCCAACGTTTATTTGATTTATATTACTTAAATATAATAATTTATATCTACACCAGTGGTAACAATGGCGCAACGACAATGAAGGATCTTAACAAGCTCCGAACTGAAGACAGGGCAGTACATGACTGGTACCGGTTCGTCCTGTCATTTCCGCCTCATCTTGTCCGAGAGTATCTTGACCGGTTCGATGTGCAACGTTCACACACCGTACTGGACCCTTTCTGCGGTACGGGGACCACGACCGTCGAGTGCAAAAAACTCGGAATTGACGGCGTTGGAATCGAACCGAATCCCATGGCGTATTTCGCAAGTTCGGTGAAGGTCGACTGGACGGTAAATCACAGGGAGTTGCTTGATTACGCG
>JAGWBX010000058.1:32148-32595 GCA_021295655.1 Candidatus Latescibacterota bacterium | reverse complement strand
TGAGTCTTCAGGAAGAATCGTCTGTAAGAGAAATGGCGGTCCTCAGGGATTGCCATTTCTTTTTAGGTGCCGGATTCCGGCAAGGGACGCCCCTATTACGGGACGAGGACTCAATCATGGCTGGCGGTGCATGATTCGGTACCGCAAACTGCCAGTTTGCGGCACGGTCGATTCAGGGTCCCCGAAAAACGACGAATCAAGGTTAGAGGTCTGTAGTGAGTCGATTTCATAAGATCTGTCTGACGTGCGATGCAAAACAACAGGACGCCGCAGCCTTGAACTGTGGTCTCTGCGGCGGTCCGTTGGGGTTCAGATACAGCTATGACGAGGTTACGTGGGACGACCGCTTCGAGGGGACCATGTGGCGTTACTGGCCCATGCTTCCGGTCGACGGTCCGGACGGAGCTGTCACCCTGGACGAAGGCGGTACCCCTCTGCTGCCGGCAC
>JAGWBX010000058.1:0-31807 GCA_021295655.1 Candidatus Latescibacterota bacterium | reverse complement strand
TGCGAAGGAAACAAGACGATCGCGTACGAGATTGTGGAGGAACTTGGCAGGGCGCCGGACTGGGTGGTGGTTCCCGTGGGCGGCGGCGGCACGGTTTCGGGTGTCTGGCGGGGGTTCCGGGATTGCCACGCGCTCGGGCTTATTGACTTCCTTCCCAGAATGATTGGCGTGGTTCCTCGTGACTACAACGCACTCGAGTTAGCCTTCGAACGCGGGCTGGAACAATGGAAAGAGGTACTGGCGCTGCCCTATGACAACCCGCCGCCCTCAATTCTTGTGAAGCTTGCCCACAGCTGTCCCCCCGACGGAATGGAAGCCCTCCGGACCATACGTGCGTCGAGGGGAAATTTCATTTCCGTCACGGACGAGGAGGCCCTGACGGCCCAGGAATTTTGCGGGCGGCAGGAAGGGCTGTTCGTGGAGCCGTCCACGGGTGCCTGCCTGGCCGGCACAGCCCGGCTGTTGGATTCGGGACGTGTGGATCCAGGGGATCTCGTGGTTGCCGTCGTGAGCGGTTCCGGGTATCGCGAGACTGCCTGCACCATGGCCTCGCGCCCCCTGAAGAAGCAGGCAATATCGATCGAGGAACTGTCCGGCACCCTTGCGGGCTTTGCCGGACCCGGGTAAACGGCCCGGGCTTCCCATCATCAATTGACCGAGTCGCCAGAATGGAACACCGGACAGGCATGAGCGGCGGCGAACGTGTTTAATCTGGACAATTCACAAAAAAGTAGTTTCCTTACTCAAGTCAATTAGAAGGGCAGGCAGAAGTGTCTGCCCTACATTCACACACGCTTCCTCAACGGCTCCACAAGCCATTGTGCGGAGCTGAAATGATTGATTCGCGAATAAGGCAGTAAATCCAATCCACCTGTCGTGCCGGGAAGTGGCGCGGCTCGACGCTGGCGAAGGGACTGAATGCATGTCCATGCATCTTGCGAAATGGCAGCGACGGGAAGAGCCGGTTCTGTCCGCGCTGACCACCCGGCAGGACTGGTGCCGGGTTGAACTCTACAATCCGACCGTGGTCCGCGTCGAAGACAGGTACATGATGTGGTACATCGCTCACGGTACCGCCACCCGTACAGACGATTCGGTCGTGGGCTTCGCCGAGTCGGACGACGGAATCCACTGGAACGAGCACCCGGACAACCCCATCCTCACCCGCGACGATCTGCCCGCCTGCGACGCCTGGCAGACGCCCCATGTGATCTTCGACGCGGACGAGGGCCTGTACAAAATGTGGTTCATTATGTCGACCGTGGTCCGGGGCGGTCCAACCTGGCTCGTGAGCTTCGAACAGCAACTGGGTTATGCCACCAGCCCCGACGGGCTGAAATGGGACGTTCATCCCGAGCCGATCTATCACAGCGGGCGACGTCCGTGCGTGATCAAGGACGGTCCCGGCGCCTACCGTATGTGGATGAACTCATCGCCGACGCCGGATGGAAGCTTCGACGATCTGGTCCGGCACATCTATCGATTCGAATCCACCGACGGCATCGAGTGGACGCGGGACCCCGAACCCGCCGTGAGCCACAACGAGAAGCTCAGGGGCACAATCTATCCTTTCGTTATGCGGGACGGTGACGGATATATCATGTGGTACGGGGCCTGGCCTGCCGGCGGCGAGGTGTTGATCGACGCGGGGTCCGAATCGCCGCTGGTCCGCCCCGTATTCGAGATCTACTGCTGTTTGAACTGGACCCACCACCAGGACGCCCCCGCCCTGCCGGCGACGCGTAATCCCGTCGACTACGACGGGCGGTATACCTCCACGCCGTGTGTCGTCGACGGCGGGGACCGCTACCTGATGTACTATTCCGCCAGGGACTGGGGTACCCTCTATAGAACCGGAGCGGACACGCTGGGCATCGATAAAGCCGGAATCTACCGCCACGTCGGCGTGGCCGTGTGCCCCAGGACTTGATATGTCGTCCATAACAGTCCGTTGAAAAAGGGGAGACCCAGTGGAAGGCTCTCAAGCCCGAAGCCTGTGGAAACGGGCCGACCCACAACAACACGCGTCTTCGGAGAATCATCTCGCGTCTTCACGGGACGGTCTGACGTTGCGGGCTTTCCTGATCGGGCTCCTCCTCTGCGTGTTCCTTGGTGTCGCGCTGACGCACAACCGGATGGTCGTCCAGGGGCCCTTCATGGGCAATTACTTTATGGACCGGGGCGTACTGTTCGTCTTCTTTGTCCTCGTTCTGGCCGTAAACCCCCTGGCGGGGGCCCTGAAGCGCCGGTTTGCGCTGGGGCGAGGCGAGTTGCTGGCCATCTACGTCATGTTGCTGTTTCTGATGCCGTCGTGGAAAATCACCAAGGCCCTGCTGGGCTTCATGACGGGCGTGACCTACTATGCCTCGCCGGAAATGCGGCACCTGGAAGCGGTGTTGCCCTATGCCCTTCCCTGGCTGTCGATCCTGGATACGGGAGCCGTACGGGGGCTGTACGACGGTCTTCCCGCCGGCGACCCGGTGCCCTGGTGGGCCTGGGTGGTTCCCATGTGGAGTTGGGGATCGTTCCTGGTCGTGCTGTACATCGTACTCGTCTGCCTGGCCGTCCTGATGAGAAAGCAGTGGGAGGTGCACGAGCGATTCGCGTTTCCCATCATGCAGGTGCCGCTCGAGATGAGCGAGGCGGGGGCGCGACGGGTGGGACCCCTGTTCCGCAGCAGGGTGATGTGGGCCGGATTCGCGGTTCCGTTTCTGATCGGATTGTTGAACGGGCTTCAGAGGTACTACTACTCTCTGCCCCGGATTCACCTGCGAACGGTGATCTGGATCTTCCGCCGGGCGATTCCCTTGCACATCGGTCTTCATTTCGCCATCCTTGGGTACTCGTATTTCGTGAATACGGACGTGAGCCTGAGCATCTGGCTGTTCAATGTTATCGCAAAATGCATCAGCGGAATTCTGGCCGTTGTCGGGGCGGAAACCTACGGCGTTTCCGGCGTGGTGGGCCGGCACAGTTCGCAGGGATCGGAATTGCTGGCGATGATGGGCATGGGCTATATGCGCGGCCTGGCGGGGTACAGGCTGTGGAGCGCGCGGGGGCACCTGCGTGAGGTCTGGGCCAGGGCGATGGGCCGACCGTCGCGCCTGGACGACTCGGAAGAGGTCATCCCCTATCGATCCGCGGTGGCCGGCATTGTTGCGGGAACGCTCTATCTCGGATGCTGGCTCTACCAGGCGGGCATCTCTCCCCATCTCGTCCTGCTGCTGGGCTTTTTCTGCTTTGTCGTCTTTCTGGTGCTCGCCCGGATCGTGAGCGAGACCGGATATTCCGTCACCTATTCCCCGCTGAACCCGTCCGAGTTCGTGGTGTGCGCGGTGGGCTCAGCGGCGTTCGGACCAACGGGGTTGACTTCTCTCGGCGTCAGTTTCGCCTGGACGATGACCCGGTTGAATACGCTGATGCCGAGGGCCTCGGGCGCGCTGCGGCTCGCAAGGGAGATCGGGCGCAAGCGGGGGCTGGTGGTGGCGATGGGCGCCGCGCTGGCCGCCGGCCTGATCGCCGCGAGTTATATGACGCTTCATCTGGGGTACGAACACGGCGGCCGCAACCTGGACTACTGGTTCCGGGACGTGAACGACTGCGCGCTGCCGTTCGACGAATACATCGGTCGCAGGCTGCTCTCGCCCTCGCCGATCTTCTATCCCGGATTTCTTTATACGGCGCTGGGCGCGGCCGTTGTCGTCGCTCTGATGTCGCTCCGGTCGCGGCTCCCGTGGTGGCCGCTGCACCCGGTGGCGCTGCCGGTGAGCACAATCGCCTATACGCACAACTACTTTTTCAGCGTGTTTCTCGCATGGGGAATCAAAGCGCTCGTGCTGAGGTTTGGAGGCGCCAATCTTTACAGGATGACGCGGCCGTTCTTCATGGGAATTATTCTCGGTGAGGCGGTCTGCCTTGGGATGTGGATCGTTATCGACAGCATCACCGGCAAAGTGGGCGGGATCTGGATCCTGCAACCGTGAGTGTGGGGAGGGGGCGGCTTGCGTGCCGTCAGATCAAACGAAGTGGGTACCTATATGGATTCAGGAGCAGATCAAATGAAGAGCGAACTGAATCAGATGCGCGTCAACGGCTGGTGTGTCGTCAATAACGTCGTCCCCCGGGACCGGGTCGCGGCCGTGAGAGTGCGCGTTATGGATGCCGTAAATCGGCACGCGAATGCCGAAACGCTCGACGACAAGGGCATCGGCCACGTCTCCGGCTTTGTCGCCCGGGAGCAGTCTTTCGCGCCCTATGTGGCGGATTCCGGGGTCATGGGTGTCGTCCAGGGGATGCTGGGCGATCACGTCCGGATCTCTTTCACCACCGCAACGGTCAACTTTCCCGGAAACCCGCGCGGCGCGTGGCATGCCGACTGGCCCTTCAACCAGAACAACGCCGGGCATATTCCCGCACCCTATCCCGACGCGGTGATGCACCTCACCACGCTATGGATGCTCTCCCCATTCAGCAAGAAGAACGGTGGGACCCTCATTCTCCCCGGCAGCCACAGGTCTGACAACAATCCCAGCGGGGATAACGGATTCGACCCGCTCGGCATAATTCCCGGCGAGTGCAACGCGGAAGGCGAAGCGGGAAGCGTGCTGATGCTGGACAGCAGGCTCTGGCACGCCACGGCCCCCAACCGTTCCAACGAGCCTCGCGTGTCGGTCGTAATTCGCTACGCGCCCTGGTGGCTCGATACCGGTGTCCTGATGCCCGGGTCCGAAGCGCGCGAGCGGATGCTGGAGGCGACCGGTCTCAATGCGCCTGAGGTCCCGCCGGTTCCGCAAGAGGTCTATGATACCATGCACGAAAGGGTGAAGCCCTTGTTCCGGCACTGGGTGAGATCAGAGAACTGACGAAGAGCGGCCACGGGACCGACCATGGCCGGGCGCCCACAAGGGACGCCCCTACAAGGCGATCGGCAGTGACTCAGGCCTGAAGGTGCTTGATAAGGTACCGCAAACTGGCAGTTTGCGGTACGGTTACGGGACCGTCACATCAGACGTACTAAGCAAACCATAACCCTTCAATAACAGGCAACCGATACCCCTTTTTTTTCTGGCGTCTTGTCGAAACGTGTCAATCTTGTCCGGAGGTGCATCGAGATGTCGGAGACAGCAGCGAAAACCAGGTATACCGCACCGAATCCGGGATTCGGGTTCTCGGACGTGCCGCAGACCGAATTCGACTATCCGTTCCCGGCCCTGACGCTGGAACAGCGGATGCGGTTCGAGCTGTTCGGGTACACCATCGTTGAGGACCTGTTTACCGAACAGGAACTGCAGTCCTTAGAAGCGTCAGCCAGCAGATTGAAGGCGGAAATCCTGGATGGGGTTGGCGACGTTGAGATCACGCCGCCTCCGCCGCCCAGGAAATACGAGGACTTCAGGGACGGGGCGATCTGGCGGGCGAACCGGAGAAGGACGGCTTCGGGCGACCTTCACATGGAACGTCTGGAGATCGAGAACGTGCTGGGGCTGGACCCCATCTACCTGTCGGTACTGACCCGACCGCGCGTCCTGGGAATCGCCACGGAACTGCTGGGCGGGACGTTTCGCTTCCACCAGGTCGCCGTCCGCTTCAACCGGCGTTCCGAAACCCCCGTCCTGGGATGGCACGGCGGGGTGACCCGGCACAAGGACCGGGCGGTCCGGAAAAATGGCTGGTTCCATACGCAGATCCTCGGATTGATCCTCTATCTCACAGACGTGGGCCCCGGTGACGGCGGTACCGGGATCTTCGCGGGAAGTCACAGACTCGACCTCTCATACGACGATTTGAAGCAGTACATCACGGACCATCCGGACTCCGAGTTCTTCCATCAGACCACCGCGAAGCGGGGCTCCGCGCTGCTGTTCGCCGACGGCCCGCTGATGCACCGGACCATCAACATTGAGACGGACAAGGAACGGCTCATCATGCTCTCGCGGATTGTCCATTCAGACTACGAGTTCGGCGGCATGGAGTCGCTCGGTCTGACCGACCACGTACCGCATGAGCTCATGCCGCTGTTCTATGGACGGGCGTTCACGCCCAGATATCGACCCCGCGGGGAATAGCACACGGAGGTGAAACCGGTGTCAGCGAGTTTTCCCGAAGTACCGGCGTGGTATGCCCCCCGCATCTGTGGTGTCGACCCGACGGGACGGACGATTTCGGCCAGGGCCGGGGAGACCATTGACTTTCGTCTCGAGGTCGAGCCCTGTCAGTCACTGCCGACGCGGCAGGACTGGCGGCGTCTGTCCGAGCCGCTTCTGTCGGCAGCCACGACCCGGCAGGACTGGTGCCGTGTGCTCCTCTACATGCCCTGCGTGCTCAGGGCGGACGGGATCTACAAGATGTGGTACGTGGGCAGTTCCGACCACGCGCGCAACCCATCGTACATCCACCTGGGATACGCCACGTCGACGGACGGGTTGCATTGGGTGCCCCATGCCAGGAATCCGATCGCCACCGACGATGCGATTCCGTGGGGCTGGCGTTTCCAGGCGCCGTACGTGCTCTACGACCTGGAGGAGAAGATTTACAGGATGTGGTTTACCGCCGTGGATGAAATCGACGCGGAGGGACGCCCGTGGTTGAACCAGCGGGTGGGGTACGGCGAGAGTCCCGACGGGATTTCATGGACGTTCCACCCGGAGCCCGTGCTGCGTACCGGGCGGCGGCCGTGTGTTATGAAACGGGACGACGGCACGTACAGGATGTGGGTGAATGCGCCGTCCGGAACCGCTCCGGATCTGCAGATGACCCTGAACGTCGTTTCCGCCCGGTCCAAGGACGGTCTGCACTGGGAACACGAAGACGACGCGGTGCGGTACGGCGGGATCTATCGCTCTTGCGTGTATCCTTTCGTAATGCGCGATCGGACCGAACTGGCGATGTGGTTCGGCGGGCACCGCGCGGGCGGCGCCTTCGATATTTCGTTCGGGCGCACCCGCGACGGCAGCACCTGGTACTACCAGAACGACGTGCCCACGTTTCCCCCGAACCCGCGCAGGGAAGCGTTCGACGGCCGGTACACGTCCACCCCGCACGTATTGAAGCTGCCGGGCAGATACCTGATGTACTATTCCGCCCGGGACCTGGACGACGGATGGATCGCGCCGGACGGCTCGCGCCAGCGGGACGCCGACGGGGTGTATCGCCACGTCGGGTGCGCCGAATTGCCTGTGGACGAAGTGGAAGATCCGGGCCTCCGCTTTTCGTGGATGGCCGACGGTAAGGCAATACCCGGAAACGGCGGATCACTGCGGTTCGAGGCGGACAGGGCGGGAAGACATTCGATAACCTGCCGCGTGGAAAATGACAACGGCTCAACCGCGTACACCTGGGAGGTGGATGCGAGCAATGGATAGACCCGTCGTCCTGGCCGCGGACCGCCGTGCGCGATGCGCGGTGGAGGTGTCCGCGAATCCGGAGCCCGGCGAAAAGACGGCCGGGGAGGAACTGGCGCATTACATTGGGAAGCTTGCCGGTACGCCCATCGACCTGCACCAGGGGGAGAAGAGCGGCGCGCCCGTGCGGATTCTGGTGGGGGCCCGAGCGCGTGAGGAGATTGGCGACCTGCCGGTTGACGACGTGCGGGACGACGGGTTTGTGCTGCGCGTGTCGCCGGACCGGATCGCGTTGGCCGGCGCCAACACGCGGGGCACGCTGTATGCCGCGTATGAGCTGATCGAGCGGCTGGGGGTCCGGTGGTACGGCCCTGACCCCGAGGATGAGCACGTTCCCACCGCGGGGGACCTGGCGCTTCCCGAGGATACGGCGGTGATCAACCCGTCGTTCCGGTTCCGGTTCCTCAGGTGCCTCTTCTCGGCGATGGTCGGGCTGGAAGCATCGGGAATGTGGCAACCCTTTTCGTCTCCCAGGCAGGAACAGTTGCTGGACTGGGGCGTGAAGAACCGGCTGAACGCCGGCTTCTGGCCCTTCGACGATCCGGACGTCACGTCCTTCTTCGGCAGGCGCGGCGGCGTGGCGTGCGTGGACCACGCTCACGCCCTGCCTTATATGGTGCCGCCTGACCAATACTGGGATTCGCACCCGGAATATTTCGCAGTCGACGAACACGGCGAGTTGTTCGAAAGACGGGCGAACGAGTACGGGATTCACGTGTGCAGGTCAAATCCGGATGTCCTGGAACTGGTGGTCCGGAAGGCCCTTGAGACGATGGAACGCGACCCGGATGCGGGCTTCGTGAGCATTTCCCAGGCGGACGGCCAGTTCCACTGCCGGTGCCCGGCCTGCCTGTCGAAGTGTAACCAGGGATCTCTGGTATTTCTGGGCGAGGAGCAGATCATCCGGACCCATTGCATGGTGGAATTCGCCAACCGGGTGGCTGAACGGTTCTGCGAGCGTTGGCCGGACCGGTACCTTATGATTCTGGGACACCATCAGACGATTCCGCCGCCAACGATTGACGTGCATCCGAACGTGATGATCAAGCTGGCCTGTTCGCCGCACGGGTTCGTGTCGTTCAACCGGCCCCTCGAGGATCCCGCGGGGAACCACTTTATCTTCCAGAGGGCCGTGGAGGGGTGGGCCGCCACGGGTACGCCGCTGGCCTATTACGGTTACAACCCCCACAGTTCGTTTGCCCATGCCCCCTTTTCGGCCGGCTGGAGGTTTCACAGCGATATCAGGTGGCTGCACCGGCACGGTTTTGTGGGCGCCGAATTCCAGGGTGAAGGGACGCTGTGGGGATTCTATGGTCTGAACCACGTCGTGCAAGCCCGGACGATGTGGGACGTCGACGTGGATTTCGCCGCGCTTCAACGGGACTACTTCCGCTGTCTGTACGGGGCCGCGGCCGGGCCGGTGCAGGCACTGCACGAGGCGTTTGAGCGGGCGGTTGTGGAACACGAACCCATGATGAAGGGCCTCGGCGCGTTTCTTTCGCCGGAGTTGATCGAGAGGGGAAGAAATCTGATTCGCGAGGGCAGCGACGCGGAGACGTCCGATGACGTCCAGGGTCGACTGAACGTCCTGGCCGCACAGATTGAATACGGAGGCCGGCTGATGGGCGCCAGACGGACCGCGGAAACGTACCACCAAACGCGGGACCAGGACCAATTGAAGCGGCTGGTCCGGGAACGGGATGCCGTTGTCGACTACATCAACGCGAATCCGGTGGACGGCGCCTATCATTTGGGCGGTATCGGCGGGCAGCGAGGGAATATCAATAATTACCTGCTGGGGCACCTCTGGGGAATCGATAAGATCTGAGCAGCCGCGCGCTCACCAGCCTGTTCAGGCTCACGCCCTGTTCCGCCGCTTCGATGACCAGGGCGCGGTGCGATTCCGGCGGCAGACGAACCAGGAACTTTCCGCTATACGTGCGGTCCGCCAACGGCGCCGGTACCGGTTCACCGGTGGCGCGCATGTCGGCCACGGATTCCCGAACGAGCCGCTGGATGCCGGACAATGCCTCGTCGGGTGACGGCGCGAGCCAGCTCAACGACGGGAATTCCGCGCAGAGACCCACGTGTTCCTTGTCTTCCGCGGACCACGTGATCCGGTAGGTGTAATGGTCGTTCATTTTATGTCCTCGAGTTTTTCAATTGCCCGGATGACCTGGCGGACCTGATATGGCTTCGCCATGCCCTTGTCATTCTGTATGTTCACGCGTGGGTCGCCTGGCCACGGCATCCGGTAGACCCGATGGTTCGTCCCTTTCTGGCGTGGTTCTTCGAAATAGTCGTCGCAAATCCTTACAAGATCCGAAAAACGGACTCCATTCGGATTGTCACGAAGCGCTTTGAGGATTTCCGTCGTGCTTACCATGAAATATGATATTAATAATGATACTAATTGTAAAGTAGAATCGATCCCTGCGTGCACGACCGGTGAAGCGTAACCCGCTCCGGGTCTGCATGAGGTGACCCGTACGACACCGTGTGTGGAACACGCGGGTAGGGGCCACCTGCCTTCACATCTCAATGCAAAAACGGTACCTACATGGAACAGCCCATTCTGATATTGCGCGCGGACAGCGACCCGTCGGAAGGCCTCTGTGCAGAGGTGCTCCGGTGCGAGGGCTTTCCCTGGCTGGATGAGCGGGCCGCCCACACGTTTGACACGCCGCCGCCCGGAGTGTGTGTGGTCATTCTCGCTGGTGTTGGCTTCGACCGAAAAACCGCGGAGCGCCTGGCGAAGTCTGTTTCCGCAGGTGTATCGCTGATCGTGCTCGCGCCTGACCCGGCCGTCGCGACCGCGTTCGACGTCACGGTATCGGATGCCATCTCCGACGCCCACCTGTCCGTGACCGCCCTGGACGGCTGGGAACACGGCGATGTGCCGCTGCTGTGTCCCGACGACACCGCTTGTCCCCTTCAGGGCGGCCGGGAAGTGGCGGCGCTTCTGGCCGATGGAGATGAGCGATGCGGATCGGGAATCGTATCCGCCCGCGTGGGAGATGGAAAGGCATGGATTTACGGCTACGATCTCTGCCAGGTCGTGGCAACGCTTCGTCACGGCACGGGAGACGTGCGCGAGCGGCCCGCGAAGGACATGGGACCGCTCACGGGGCCCCGGCACATCTACGGATTCTTCGATCTCTCCGACAAGGTGCCCCGGGACGTGCCGGTATGCGATCTGCATCAGGATATTCTTCGGACGCTTGTACTGTCATCTATCGCCGATACGGGACTGCCTCGACTCTGGCACTTTCCCGACGCAGCCCCTGCGCTCTGGTTCGTAAAGGGCGATGGCTGCGGGGAAGTCGGCGCCGACGTGGAAGTGGACGTCGTAGAGGAGTACGACGCCTATCTGACGTTCAACAGACCCCCCGTGAGCCGGTACAGCGGGGACCTCATGAGAGATTGGCACGAACGCGGACACGGCATCACCATCGAAGCCAACCTGGACGACGTCACGCGGCCAACTGTCGAGGAATCGGGCAGGATGGTCCGGCGATCACGCACCGCACAGGACCTGAACGAAAACGCGCTTCACGATATCCGCGCCAACCTCGAGGCGCACCGCGACAGCTTCTTCCACGACACCGGTCTGGAGATGGACACCATCTGCATTCACGGCTGCCAGTGGTCGGGACATCCGATGGCGGAGATGGTGGTCGACCTCGGCTGGTACACACCCACCCATTTCATCTCGCACGATCCGCGGATGCGGCACGATGAGCGCTACGGGCCGTACATGATTTCGACCGCCCTGCCCCTTCGATACTTCCAGCATGGTGTTGGGATCCTCGACCTGTGGCATATGCCGGCACAGTGGGACGAGAGTCAGACGCTGGGGGAACAGGACCCCGCGGACCCGAAATCCGCCGGCCGGGTAGGCCTTTCGACGCAAGCGTACGGCAAGGAACTCACCCGGTTCGCCGAAGACGCGGCCCATCGTTGGCACGGCTGCCAGATCGCCAACTTTCACCCAAGCTACGTCGCCATGCCCCAGGACGATCCCCGGGCCTCCCGCCGTGCGCTGGAAATGGGCCTGGAAGGCGCCCGGGCGGCGGGATGCCGGTTTGAGAACCAGGAGCGGTGGTCGCGGTTCTCCAGGGCCCGCGCGGACGTGCGGCTTGCGGCGTGTTGGGAGGACGGGCGGGCGGTTTTTCTGACGTTTGTCTCCCCTGGAGACCTGCAAGGGCTTACCCTGCTGCTGCCCGATCTCGTGACCGGTGTCCGCAGCGGGGAAACCGGCGAGCCCCTGGACATCCGGGAGGTTGTGCTGGAGGGACGGCGCCAGCGGGCCGTGTCCCTGGATCTGAGTGCCGAAACGCCGCTTACCCTTCGCATGGAGACCGCGACTTCGGGAGATATTCGGGGGTAAGATGGCGAGAGTACAGATGTGGGATCGCGCCCATGAAGAGGCCCGCCGCAAGCTTGGCGCTATCGTCCTTTCGGACCATCCGGACCTGGGTTTCGAGGAAATCGAATGAAACGGAAAATTCGCCGCACGGCCCTTCTGAACATTCAGAAAGTGAGTTATTCCCGCGACCACGTGGCGCGTATCAGGAGAGAGGGGTTTACGGACATCGGCGTCTCCCTGAAAACGGGGAAAAGGAAATTCACGGGCCAGGGATTCGACGCGGAACAGGTGTGTCAATTTGGCGAGTGGGCGGATGAATTCGGACTCGGGATGACCGTTTTCACCGGGTATATGAAGTACCGGGAGACGTTCCTGCGGGACCATCCGGAGCGGGCCATGGTATGCGTTGGCGGATCGGGTACCGGGCTGGACAGCGATAATCTTTTACGCACCAAATGGCTGTGCCCGTTCCAACCGGAGAACAAGGCGGAATACCTGGATCTCCTGAGGAAGGTGACCGGGCTGCCGGCGCTCCGGGAAATCCACCTCAACGACGAAGCCGCCATAGGGTTCGCGAACGGCGACGTCGGCTGCTATTGCGACTACTGCGTAGCCGAATACGAAGAGGAATACGGGACGCCGCCGCCCATGGACTTCGATTGGGAGTCGGAGGCGTGGTGGGCGTGGGTACAGCGCAGGATGGCGCGGTGGACCGATGTCCACTCCTGGTTCCGCGAGCAAATCAAGTACGAGCGCCCTGACGTCCTGGTCGGCATTCAGTATTCGCCGGTGGTCGTTTCCTTCAACGAAAACCTCTGGCGGGCCGGCATCGATCTGGCGCAGGACGCGC
The DNA here is from genome assembly GCA_021295655.1 of Candidatus Latescibacterota bacterium. Taxonomy (GTDB): domain Bacteria; phylum Latescibacterota; class UBA2968; order UBA2968; genus JAAXHE01. Next base: position 19,188 of record JAGWBX010000058.1, on the reverse strand, counting down.
TTGCCCAGGACGTGCTCTGTACGGACCCCTATCACTACAATCACACGTCGCACTTCACCTACCGGCCCGCGCGCCGGATCCTGACCGAGGCGACCCGGACGCTCGCCGGCGCCACGGTGGACCGTTCGTTGAATATCTACCCACAGGCATTCAGACCGCCCCTAGGCGGGCCGGAGTTGACCCGCCGTGACGGTTTCATGGCCGGCGCGGTCCCCTACGCGCTCGGCGCAGACAACATTACGCCGTATTCCAATGATCTCGCGCGGATCATACCCGGGTTTCTGGACGGGTTCCACGAGGCGGGGAAACTCATTCCCTGTTTCGAGAAGACAAGACCCTATGCGTATGCCACCGTCATCAACCCCACGCAGACGGAGATCTACGGGAATCCGGAAACCGGCTGGGGCGGGAAGGCGTTGGCGGTCTGGCCCGACGTGATGAACCACGTGGGGCTGCCGTGGCGCTGGCACTTCGACGGTCGTCTCACGGACGCCGGAGAGGCGCTGGAAGGACCGGCGGTCCTGCCGGATACCCACTGCCTGACCGGCGAGCAGAGGGCCGTTCTGCAAGGGCATGCCGAATCGGGCAATGGTCTCCTCTGGGTGGGGCGGACCCCGAGCCGGGACTGGCCGGGAAAGGGGCCCTGTCCACCGCCGGAGGGGAAATCCATCGACAGCGCGGAAATGCGACCCGTGAGGCCGGACCATCCTTTCCTGGAGGGTGTTTCGCATCCGGTAATGCTTCAGTCTGCGTTTGTCGAGCCGGGAATCGAAGGCGAGACGCTGGGCGAGATCCACGGGAGGCCGGCGCTGGTCGTGAAGGAGGAAAACGGCGGGCGACAGGTCTGGATGGCGGGGGTCCCGGAGTTCAGCTACGTGACGCCTGGAGACCACAACGGCGTCCGGACGCCCACGGACGGCATACCGCTGCTGCGGAATATCCTCAAGTGGCTGGCGCGGGACGTACCGGTTGCCCGACTATGGCCTTACCCGCCGGACAACGCGTACCGGGACCTGCGCCATGGAGCTGTTTCCGATGATCGGCGACGGCTGCCTGGTGTGCCTCATCTTCAACTACGTGGGGCTGGAATACCGGACAAATCTGGTGATGCGCGCCCCGGAAGGCGCACGTATCGTGTCACTGACCGACGTCTTCACGGGAGCCGACGAACTGAACGGCTGTGACGTTCGTGGAAGCGAAGTCGTCATGCCCGTAAGCATATCGAATCAGACCGAATACCTGGCCATGGAAATGACGTGGCAATAGTATCCTGTTCCGAATTCGGTGCACGATTCCGGATATTCGGGGTTTATCCTGTCCATCCATGTAAGTTCCTTTAATGGAACAAAAGAGTAAACGGAGACGCGAGTCGATGTTGCAGACCGTTGACGGCGGCATCCTTTCGTGGCGGCGCGGATTGGGGGCGTACATGCCCGCGATCACGCCGCTCTCCGATGGCAGCATGATCGCCTGCCAGCCCGCGGACAACCATATCGAAGTCCTTCGCTGGGCCGACGGGGCTGCAACGTGGGTGAACGAAGGCAGCATCCACGGCGGCGGGCCGGAGGAAGACGGTTGGACCTACAGGAGTCCCTGCATCAGCGAGACGCCCGGCACCGCGCTGGTGATGACCGCGACGCGTTTCGAAATGCAGGGCGAAAAGCTGTTCGATCCGAGTTCGGAGGTGCTGCAGCGACCTGAAATGCTATTGTTCCGGTCGGATGACGCGGGACACGCCTGGTCCACGCCACAGGTCGTCCCCGTGGATCTGCCGCCCGAGAAATACACGTGTAACGGCGCCGGCGTGTTGCTCCAACTCAGTCCGGACCGGTGGATGTACCCCCTGGAGACCTGGAAACCGGAAGGATATGAAGGGCCACCCGATCAGAAGGCCGCGGCGGTCTTCTCCGCCGACGAAGGTCGTACCTGGGGCGAGTTTACCGTGGTGGCCGACGATCCTTCGGGGGAGTTGCTCTGGTGGGACCAGATGAATACAGTGTTGCCGGACGGAAGAATCTACACCATGCTTTGGACCCACGTCTATGGTACATCCGAGGACCTGCCCAATCACTGGACGGTCTCCGACGACGGCGGGCGGACGTGGTCGGCGCCACGGCCCACCAACCTGCGCGGGCAGGTCTGCTCCCCCATCGCGCTGACCGACGGACGGGTGGCGGCCATCTACAACTTCCGGCACGATCCGCAGGGCATACGCGTGGCCCTCAGCGACGATCTGGAGACATTCGACCTGGATGGCCAGGTCGTCGTGTTCGACGCAGGGGCCGAGGCCACTCTGGGAGAGCCGGAGACGGACCATTTTCTGGCCGAGCACATGCAAATCGCTTTCGGCAAACCCGGCGGCATCCGCCTTGACGACGGCGACCTGATGACGTACTTCTGGTGTACGGTCGGCGGCGTAACGCACACCCGCTGGGCACGGCTCAGGGTCGATTAGGTGCTTACGATCCGGCGCAAATCGGTCATTGGAGAATAATAATATGAGTAGCCTCGATCACACTGAAATCCGGGTAGATGCGGATGTTCTCGAAACATTCGTGCGCGACCTGTATCTGGCCGCCGGCGTGCCGGCTGGTGACGCGGAAACGATCGCACGGGCGATTCTCTGCCAGGAAACCCGCGGCAACACGACCCACGGGCTCCGGCTCGCACACTTCAATCTGCGGGGGCTGGACGATGGCACAATCCGCGCCAATCCCGATCAGCCCGTCCTCAGCGACCGTGGCATGACCGCGGTGATCGAAGGCGACCACGGTGTGGGTATCGTCGGCTGCATGAAGGGGATGCGGCTGGCCATCCGGAAAGCACGGGAAGGCGGCATCGGCATCGCCCTGATCGTACGGAACAATCATTTTCTCGCCGCCGTTCCGTATTGCCTCGAAGCGGCCGACGCCGGAATGATCGGTATCGCGTTTTCGAACACCAAGGGCGCCATGGGATATCCCGGCGCCCGCGGCTCGGTGATCGGGAATACGCCGATGGGCTTCGGCATCCCGACAGCCGGCGGCTTTCCCATCCTGTTCGACGCCTGTATGACCGCCTCCGGAGGCAGGATGAAGCAGTGGACCAGAGAAGGAAAGCGGATTCCGCGCGATATACGAGGGTTCGACCGGGACGGCAGGCCCACCGTCGACCCGCAGGCCGTAATTGGCGGCGGGACCACGATGCCGATCGGCGGCCACAAAGGCGCCGGACTGGCCATTCTGGTTGAGGCGTTGACGGGGGTGTTGGGCGGCGCCGCTTTCCTGAGCGACATCACACCCCGCGACCAGGCCGACAGAACGGACAAGACCCACGCGGTGAGCCATTGCTGCATCGCCATCGACGTCGCGGCGTTTATGCCAGTGGCGGATTTCGAAGCGCGGATGGCGGACTTTGTCGCGGACCTCAAGGACAACCCCCTTGACGGCGAGTCCGATGAGATCCGGCTGCCCGGCGAAAGAATGGAGCGGACCCGGCGGGAATGCGAGATTCACGGCGTCCCGCTGGAACCGGACGTGCGAGAGGAATTGGAGGGGTGGGCTGAACGTCTGGGCGTGCGTTTCCCGGATACGCTTTAGCACGCCGTCAAGATGTTATGTGCGTTCTACCGTTAAAATCGCTGATAAAAACCCGCCAATTGGGGAAGAAATGGCGCCGCTCCAGATAGATTTGCCACAGGCCAGGATTGCGAATTTCGTTGACCCTGCCAGATTCCCCGCAGTCGATGGTCGCGATAGCGAGTGGGCAAAGGCGACTCCTGGATCAACTGCACCAGGATCTCTCTCAGTTTACCGAGATTTTTCCCTCTTGCCCCTGCTCGTTTTACGTCACGCCTGAACTGAGTCGACCGAACAGTAGCCTGCATGTCAGATGCCAAGATCCTGGAACAACTCATCGGCGCTGCTGAATCGTTTGCCCTTTCCCTCTTCCAGTTCCTTCATCGCCATGACGGTGGTAGGATTCGGGACCTGCAGAGCGAACGGCAGCCGCTTCTCTTCGGCTACCCGCAAGAGCAGCAGGCGGATTGCATCGGACACTGAGAGGCCCATAGCATGAAGCGCTTCGGTGGCCCGCGCCTTTGTATCGCTGTCGATCCGGGCACGTACGACGGTATCGTTGCCCATATTTTCAACCTCCAGAAAAATTGTAGTTACAATGTAGCTACAATACCAGGAATTGTCAAGTAGGAATCCGATCTGCTTTGTCACGGAGCGGTTTTAAGAAAGGGTGCGGTTTTGGAACAATACACCTTCCGGGGAGGTCCTGCCGAAGCGGGGCGGGCGCAAGGCGCGCTGGATCCGGAATACGCCAGGCGTGAGCTGGAGAAGCGGTTGGAACAGCCCCAGGACTTCGAGGACGGCTACTTCCGTGAGAACATGTCATTCATGCGGCGGGAATTCCCGGAACTGGTGACGCAGATGAAAGCGTACGGCGACGCGGCGGGGATTGAGGACTTCGATCATACGTATCTGCTGCACGTCTACTTTACCGCCGCCGACCTGGACGGATGTTCGGCGCTGGGAATCATGTTGAAGGGCGACGGTCCGGCGATGTTGAGGACCTACGATACAAGTTCCATCAGCAGGGTCGAGGATTTCGTGAATGATAAGATCCTGATAAGCCTTCCCGACAGCAGGCCGCGCGGGCTGGTCGGCATCGGGGAGCGGTTCGGCGTCACAGTCGGCACGGCGATCAACGACGCGGGGCTGCTGGCGGGCTGCGCGTCCGGTCACCGGAAATTCAATCCGGGCGCCAACCCCGAACACGTCAATCTCTATTTCACCACGCACCTGCTCGCGCAATATTGCTCTGACTGCGGCGACGTGCGGCATTTCCTCCGGCAGTACCGGATCTCGGGCATCAAGGGCCTCACGGGCGTTGCCGTGGACGCGGCCGGCGACATGGTGGGTTTCGAACTGGAATCGGCCAACATCGCGCTCAGGGAACCCGAAAACGGGATGGTACTCGAGACCAACCACTGGCAGGACCCGGACCTCCAGCGCCCGTCGCGCGAGGCCGATCCGGACTGGTGGGCGAGCACGTCGTACTACAACTCCCAGAACCGGATTCAGTACCTGGCCTGCCACCGGGACGCGCTCGAAAGCATGCGCACCGTGGATGAACTGACCGATTTTTCTTTCGACGTGCACGAACCGGGAAGGATTCTTCAAAGCCCGGAAACCAATATAGGAAACTGGTTCACCACCCACGCGATCTTCATGACGTCGCGAGACCGGAAGTTGCGGGTCCACCGGTACCCGCTGGACAAGGAACAACATACGGAAATGACGTACGCCGAATGACGGCGCTGTATATCAGATCGAACTGCTGAAGGGAAGGACGGACCACAATGGCAGAGGACTCTCACAGGGCAGGAAACCTGGACCGGATGAACACGGACGCCGGAAGCGCGGACGGTTTCCTGCTCATGGACGGGATCGAGTCTGTTTATCATGTCACCCAAACCGTGTGCGAGGCCGAAAAACATCCCCTCAATCCCGTACTTCCCGTTGGCGACTCGCACGAGTGGGACTCCACCCACTGCGCGCCGTGGTCCTCGCCCACGGTGATCTACGACGATGAAGATAAGCTCTTCAAGGCCTGGTACGCGGGTTCGGACATCGCGCCTTCGAGGTGGTGGGCCATGGGGTACGCGGTGAGCGAAGACGGGGTCAACTGGCACAAACCCGAATTGGGTCTGTACGAGTACAACGGGAGCAAGAAGAACAACATCGTCCTGGACGGGCGAGGGCCTATCATCAAGGACGACACCGAGCCGGACCCGAACAAGCGATTCAAGGGCATCAAGCGCAGCTTCGGCGGGCAGAAGGTTTACGCCGGCAAGGGCGCCCGGGCCAACTATTCGCCCGACGGGATCCACTGGACCGAGGGTCCCAATATCGACCTGCCCGAGTGGTTTCGCGGACCGCCCGATATCGGCGTCCTCGTCCGGGACGACCAGGACCCGGATCCCTCGCGCCGGTACAAGATCGTCTTCCAGGAGATGGTGCCGTTCGACAAGCCGGACATCAAGCGTCACGCCGAACGGTACCGCGGCCTGGGGCGCGCCAAGATTCTGGCGTACGGCCCGGACGTCGAGCACTTCCGGAGGGCGGAAGAGAACCCCTTGCTCTCCCCCGCCGACGGCCTCGAGTACGAGGACCATCACATCATGATGTCGCCGTACGGCGGCGCATGGATCATCTGCTACGAGTACGGCTGGTACGTACCGAGCCGCTATGGCTACTACGGGACGTACTCGGCGGACATCCGCCTGGCAGTCAGCGGCGACGGGTTGAGTTTCCACCGCGTCAACCCCCACCAGAAGGTCATCGCCCGCGGCTCCCACGGCGAGTGGGACGGGGGGCTGCTCATCATTACGGATAAACCGGTTGTCAAGGATGGGACCATCTACCTGTTCTATGGCGGGTCGGGCGAAGAGTTCACGAGTTGGCCGCCGGAAAACGAGATCTCCGAGTTTGTTCATGAGATGGGGAGCGGAAGCGCACGTATGGCGCGGATGGGCCTGGCCACGCTTCGCGAAGATGGCTTTACCTGCCTGGAGACCCCGGACCGGGAGACGCCCGGAAGCGCGACCACCGCGCCGCTGGCGTTGACCGACCGTTCGACTGCGTTGACGGTCAACGTGGGAGACGTGCGACAAAACCGCAACTGGGTCGAAGTAGAAGTTCTGGACGCGGATTCGGGCGAGCCGATTCCCGGTTACGGATGCGAGGACTGTGACGATATCTGCGTCGACGGACTGCGACGCCCCGTGGCGTGGGGCGACAAACGTCTTGCGGACGTCGGTCGAGACCGCTTCAAGCTGCGATTCCATCTGTATGGCGCGGCCCGGCTGTACGGATACCGATTCGTCTGAGGGATACCGGCGCACGGCGCGGTATCGAGAGGAACCTATGGAAGATCAGCAGACCCCCGACGTGATTGTGGCCAGGGACGTGATGGTCCCGATGCGGGACGGCGTACGCCTGGCCACCGACCTCTACTTCCCGGGCGAGGTTGCAGATCGACGAACCGGGGCTATCCCGGCCGTCCTCAGCAGGACCCCGTACAACAAGACCGGCGGCGCCGATGCAGCGAGTTTCTTCGCGCGCCGCGGCTATATGGCCGCGGTCCAGGACTGCCGTGGACGCTATGGTTCCGAGGGCGTATTCTTTCCGTTCGTGGACGACCCCGAGGACGGGTTCGACACCATCGAATGGATCGCCGACCATCCGTCGTGCGACGGGAAGGTGGGCATGTACGGGTGTTCCTACGATGCGTGGGTGCAGTTCCACGCTGCCACGCAGAACCCCCCGTCCCTGGCCACGATGATTCCATTCGAAGGCCCCATCAACGCGTATCATTACAGCATGCGCGAAGGCGGCGCCCTGCACCTGGGGCTCCTGAACTGGGCGGTCCGCATGTCGACCACCAGCCAGGAGGCCCGTGCGAATCCGGCGATCGCGGAAGCCATCAGGCCGATGTCCGGGGACGGGCCGCAATTCCTGGAATGGGCATCACGTATCCCCTGGCGACGTGGTCAGACCCCGCTGGCGGTGGTCCCCCAATACGAAGACGCCGTGTTCCGGCTGTATTTCGAGAATAACGACTATACTGAGTTCTGGCGGCAGCCCGGGCTTGCCATGGACGAATATTTCGACGCGTTCCCGGACATGCCCATGCTCTGGATGGTGGGCTGGTTCGACTGGTATCCGAGGACGATTATCGACGGGTTTCAGAAGATGGTGAGCATGGGACGCGGGAATCAGCACTTGCTGGTGGGCCCATGGACCCACGGCAACTGCGAACCTTCGTGCGGCGACGTGCACTTCGGGCCGGAAGGAAATCTTCACTTCCATGAAGACTTCCTTCATCTCTACCTGCAGTGGTTCAATCGGTGGCTCAAGGGGGATGCGACGGTGGACGTGGGCAGCGCGGTGCGGATGTTCCGGATGGGCGGCGGCGACGGCAGCCGCGACAGGGACGGCCTTCTGCAACACGGCGGGAATTGGTTCAGCGTGGGTGGCTGGCCGCCCGAAGGCTCGCGCGAGACACCATACTATATCCATGAGAACGGCATCCTGTCGACCGAAGCACCCTCCCGGGAAGACGCCTCGACAACGTATACCTACGACCCGCGCAATACCGTGTCCAGCAACGGACGCTGTATTGTCCCCTACGGCCCGATGAAGGAGGGGTGGTTCAAGGGGATGGGGCCCCGCGACCAGATCGAGATCGAGACGCTTCCCGGGCATGGCATCCCGGGCATGCCCATCGCCTCCCGGCCCGACGTGCTGGTCTTTCAAACCGCGCCGATTTCCGCGGACCTGTCGATCGCCGGGAACATCAGGGGAGTCCTCTGGATATCCTCGGACGCGCCGGATACCGATTTCTTCCTCAAGCTGCTGGACGTGTATCCCTCGAGCCTCGATTATCCGAACGGATACGCACTTCCCGTTTCCGAGGGCATCCTGCGCGTGAGGTACAGGGAAAGCCGGGAGCGCCCTACTCCGATGGAACCTGGAACCGTCTACCGCATCGAGATCGACATGCAACCGTCCGCGAACCTCTTCCAGGCGGGCCATCGCATCCGCCTGGATATCTGCAGCAGCAATTTCCCCAATTACGATATCAACCGGAATACCGGCGATCCGGACGACAGAGACTGGCGGATCGCCCGCAATACCGTCTACCACGAGGCCGCGCGCACCTCGTACGTTCAACTACCCGTCTGGAAGTCATGAAAGGCGAATCGATGACCGACAGCACAAGAACTGACCTGAAGACCGCGGAAATCGAGGGCAGAAAGCTACTCTGCCTGGATGTTATGGAAGCACCCGTCGCGGTGACCGGCTTCCCCTGGCTGGAACGGGAGAGACGGTTGTGCCGGCTGCCGGGCGACGCGCTGCCGGACATGAGCGATTCCGTCCGGAGACTGGCCTGGTGTACCTCGGGCGGGATGGCGCGTTTCAGGACGGATTCCGATACAATCGGCATCCGGGTGGAGTTGGCGGAAGTCGTCGACATGCCGCACATGCCGAGGTCCGGGAATTCCGGATTCGACATTTACGCGGGAGCCGGAACGGAGAAGCGGTTCATAAACGCCGCGAGACCACCCATGAACGAGCGTGCATACGAAGCGATCCTGGTGGATGGACAGAACGGCGGCATGCGGGAGTGGACGCTGAATTTTCCGGTTTACAACGGCGTCATCCGGGTTGTTATCGGACTGGACCCGTGCGCGAGAGTCGAGCCGCCCTCGCCGTTCGCAATTGAGAAGCCGCTTCTCTTCTACGGATCCTCAATAACGCACGGAGGCTGTGCGTCCCGTCCCGGGAACACCTATCCCAATATCCTGTCGCGTTGGCTGGATGCGAACCTGGTCAACTTCGGATTCAGCGGGAGCGCCAGGGGTGAGCCGGAAATGGCCCGTCTGATCGCGACGGTGGATATGCGCGTGTTTGTGATGGACTACGACCACAATGCGCCCACGGCCGATTATCTTGAACAGACGCACGAAGCGTTTTTCCGGATTGTGAGGGATGCCCGTCCCGAGCTTCCCGTCGTGATCGTGTCGAGTCCTTCCATCAATGCCAATCCGTCACGCTGGACGGAGAGGCGAGAGATCATTCGAAGGACATATCTGAATGCCTTGAAACGAGGTGACGCAAGGGTGTGGTTTGTGGATGGAGAGACCCTCTTCGGCTCGACCGATCAGGATGCCTGTACTGTTGACGGGGTTCACCCGAACGACCTGGGATTCTTGCGCATGGCCAAAGCGATTCGTCCGTCGGTCGAAGCTGCCTGCCTGGCGTGAATTCCCGGGCTGGCCTGATCCGAAAACTGGGATCTTAATTCGGAAAACAAGAGATCCACGGCACAAGGAGGAGATAGTGAAGACCCGTATTTTTCGCGGAAGTCCCGCAGAGATCGGAAGCGCCCAGGGCGCCATGGACCCTGAGGCGGCGCGTGACTATCTGAGGTTCTGGCAGGAACGCCCGCACGACTTCGACGCTACCTACTTTCGAAAGAATATGGCGTTTATGCGCCGTGAGTTTCCGGATATGATCGATCAGATCGAAGCGTTCGGCGAGGCGGCCGGAATGGAATCGTTCGACCACGCGTACTTCGGCCATATACTCTGGACGGGACCCGTGGGTGATGCCTGTTCCACGCTGGGAATCCTGCTGGAAGACGACGGCCCCGCCATGTTGTCCACCAACGATGGAGGCATGGATACGGTGCCGGGAACGGTCTCCAATTCCGTTGTGTCGTTTTTCCCGGACGCGAAACCGCATGGGATGATGGGGTTTGGCACCAGGCGGCAGGTCACGCTGGGGATGGCTGTGAATGACGCCGGACTGGCGGTTGGAGCGAATTCCGGACACCGAAAGTTCAACTTTGTCTCGAACCCCGAACGCCTCAACCTCTACTTCGTCGTTCACCTGCTGGCGCAGCATTGCGGCGACTGCGACGACGTCCGGCATTTCGTGGAACAGTACCGCCTCTCCGGACAGAAAGGGATGAACCTGGTCACGGTCGACGCCGAGGGGAATATACTGGGCCTGGAACTGGAGTCGGAAAACGTTGCTATCTCGGAGGCGCAGGACGGGATGCTCCTGGAGGTCAACCACTGGCGGCATCCCAGACTCCGGAAACCGTCGCGCGAGGCGGACCCTGATTTCTGGGACGGGCCATACTATTACAATTCCCAGGCCCGCGTCATGTATTTCGAGCACTATCGAAACGTGTTCGCGCGAATGAAGACGATGCAGGACCTTGTGGACTTTTCGTTTGACGTCCACGCGCCGGGGCGGATCCTCCAGATGCACGGGCTGAACGTGGGTGACCTGATCTCCTGCCAGGTTATGTTCGCAACCACGAGAGATCGAAAGATGAGGCTCTACCTGCATCCGATCGAGAAAGACAATTTCGAGGAGTTCGAATATCCAAATTGACCAAAGGGCGGAAAGGGAGTCGCGAGTGGGGACGTCAATCGCCAGGACTGTCGCATTTTACGACAAAAAAATCGCCCTGCGATTGCTGGTGGCCATTGCGTCAGGCACGTGAATATTGTAAAATTAGGGGTGAACCCGTCATTTAAACAGGGCTGCGCCGGTGGCAGGCAATCCTCGCCGGCCTTCGGGCGCGGCTAATCACGCGCGCGTGTCCTTATCGTTTGCCGGACGCTGTCCGGCAAACCGCGGGACGTATCGAAAAGGAGCTGGCGTTGAACCGAACCAGGGAAGTTCCGTACCCGGACGTGAAGATCGCGAACCTGAAGGTATACTTTCGAACGGCGTCCATTCTCATCGCCGCCCTCTGTATCCTTGCGCCCCGGCCCGCCTTTGCGGGCGCGTGGACGCTGGAAAGAGGCCAGGTGTGGAGCAAAATCACCGGTCTTTACCAGGCCACCGACAGGCACTACGAAAAAGACGGCGACGCGAGCAAGATCCCGGCCGATTATACGTCACGGGAGGTGTATCTCGACGTGTATTACGGGGTGACCAAGCGCTTCGATCTCGGCGTTCAGTTCGCGGCGATCAACCGGATGTTTGAGAATTTCACCTCGCCCACGCACAGAGAGATGTTTGGATATCGCACAAAAGAATCCGGTCTTGGCGACGTCCGCGTCTTCGGCAAAGTCAATCTCGTTCATGAGCCCGTCGTGGGCACCCTGATGCTTGGTATCAAGGCGCCAACCGGGGATTTTCGCGCCGCGCCCGAGGCCATGTCTGCCGGAAACGGCCAGTGGGACATCGAAGTGATCGCGCAGATCGGCCGCTCCTATTGGCCCACCCCGATATACGCCAATATCGATCTGGGGTATCGCCTCCGGGAGACCAATGAAACCATCCACCACAACCCGGACGACGAGTTGATCTACAACGTTGAGATTGGCGGCAGCCCCGTCGAGATGCTGAACGTCGCCCTGAAACTGGAAGGGATCTCGGGCGGCGGCCGGCGCGTCACCTATGCGATACCCACGGCGATCGTCAGCCTGCCAGAGGGCCTCGCCCTTGAAGCTGCGGCGCGTGTGTCCGTACTTGGCCGCGCCGACCCCGCGCTCGGAGCGCCTTATACGTTTTTCGCCGGCACCACGTGGCTGTTCGGGATCTCCTACACCGGAAGCCTGATGCGGTAATCGCACCATGTGGGAAATTAGCCTTCTCGATGGAGCAGAGCCAACGTGCATACGAAAGGGGAAGGGGCGTTTGCCCCTTCCCCTGTTTTCAATGCGGTAAGTGGAAGGCAAGGGCATTGCACCCGAAAGTGAAAGGTACGGATTGGCTGGAGAGGGCGCAGGGTTGACGCGGATTGCGCGGACGATCGGGATTTTCTGGTTCTTGCTTGTAAGCGTAGCGATACACGCTCAGACACGGACCCCGGTGTCTGAGGGGCCGCGTTTTACTGAAAAACACCGCGGGGTCTGTTTCGTGGCCGGACCGGGCCGCCCCGCAGAGAAGGCTTTCGACCGCTTGGCCGCGTTGAACGTGAACTGGATTTCGCAGACGCCGTTCGGGTGGCAGCAAAGCGCCGGCGCCCCTGAGGTGATCCTCGCAACGTCGGGACGCGTCTGGTGGGGGGAATCGGACGCGGGACTGGCGGATGCGGGCCGGCTGGCGCGGCAGCGGGGCATCCGGACGATATTGAAGCCTCACGTCTGGATCCGGGACCGTAGCGACGGGAGGTGGCGCGGGAATATTGACTTTTCGACGCCTGATGAATGGGACCGGTGGTGGACGAGCTACCGGCGATTTATCCTCCATTGCGCCGAACTGGCGGAAACTGCCGGGATGGAGGCGCTGTGTATCGGGACGGAACTTCGCAGCGCCGTGTTGAACCGCCCCGATGCGTGGCGCAGGCTGATTGCGGACGTGCGGGCGGTGTACGGAGGCGAACTCACCTATTCGGCGAACTGGTACCAGGAGTTCGAGGAAGTGCCCTTCTGGGACGACCTCGACTACATCGGTATCCAGGTCTATTTCCCACTGGCGGACAGCACAGGCGCCGCTTTGACGCTCGATGAATTAAAGGCTGCGTGGGCGCCTCATGTAAAGCTGATCGAAGCAGTACACCAGCGGGTGGGTAAGCCGGTTCTATTTACGGAGGTGGGCTACCGGAGTACCGCGGACGCGGCCGTGGAACCGTGGGTCTGGCGATCGAACGCGCCGGTTGACCCTGAACTGCAGGCGACACTCTACGAGGCGATGTTCCGGACGTTCTGGCGCAAGCCCTGGTTTGCGGGCGCGCACGTGTGGAAGTGGTTCCCCGAGGGGAGCACGCGATTCGGAGGAAGGCGCGCACGCCGTCGGGAACGGGGGTTCACACTGCAGGGAAAACCGGCGGAACAGGTTCTGGCACGGTGGTACGGGGTGGACCCGGAATGAATACAGGTCGACATTAGAGAACCGGACACGGAGACCGGGAGATTTTCGGGAGAAATTCTCGGGCATGGGACAAAATAACTTCGTTATTGGACGCAGCCCTTTACAAGGACTCGGTTGTTTCCCATATTTACCCCAGCCTACGACAGGGCCGCAATCATGAACCATGGAAACGTAGGCTTCAATATAACGTGAGCTAAACGCACAATCAACAGGTCTGACTCACCTTAGGAAAACTCGATACGGTCCGTCGAGCAACAGAAATGGGATCTTGAAATCTCTCTACGAACGCCCGAATATTATGGTGAAAGAAGTACTCGAATCGACCGGGATCACGTACACGGCAGCAACGATCTAATCAGCCGATTGGCGTCGTCGGGTATCTTCGAAGAATTCGGGCGTGATTAATTGTCCGTTGGGCAGCGACGTTTTCGATTCACTGTCAACCGACACCCGCCTACTTTTATCTGAGAAGACGGATGATCCTATATTGTGCCGTTAAGCAAAAAATGGTGCAAATGGCATTTTATCGGCACAATTCTGGCATAATTGATTTGATAAGTATCTGTTTATTTGGATCTTATCATATTATTCTTCCTTGACAAAGCATAAATCTACAAACAATAAAGTCTTAATTCATTTGTTCGGTGGGCAAATCCTCCGGGGATGATGAAGGTCGTGATCTCTGTAGCCCAACCGGGATTGCCGAGCCATCTGAGATGCGGCCCGATCTCGAAAGGCGTCAAGAACCAGAATCCGTTTTCATTGGCCGCTAATTGATCGGGAATTGTCGAAACGACATCCAAATTCCATAAACTATTAATTTTATTGCATTTGTTTAATTGACGGGTAATTGACTGGATCCGCCGTCTGACCGCCCACGTCAGTGGTCGACTCATCTCGAACGTGATTCGCGGCCAGTCGTATCTACAGAATCTACCAGACCTAAGTCAGAACCATGCCAAGCCGACGGATAAAAATAAGCTTGCAGCCCGGTGTCCTGCAGTGGGCGCGAGAACGTGCCCGCGTCAGCCGCGACGAACTGGCTCGCAAGATGCAGGTCAACGTCGACCGCGTCGTAGAGTGGGAGGAAACCGGCAAAATCAGCGTTGCCCAGGCAGACAGGCTCGCGGAACGCACCCACACCCCCCTTGGTTTGCTATATCTTTCGAAGCCCCCCGAAGACAAGCTACCGATACCGGACTTCAGGACGCGCCACTTCGACGCCTCTCCGCTACGCGTGAGCCTCGATCTGTTGGAAACAGTTTATGCAATGCAACGGCGGCAGGACTGGATGCGAGACGACCTCATTGAAAACGGAGCAGAACCGCTGGAGTTCGTCGGTGGATTCAGCCGAACATACAGTCACGTGGAAGTAGCAAGTGCGATGCGAGATGTACTCCGAATGCCACTTGGTTGGGCGGAGGACATCTCTACCTGGATTGCTGCGCTCAGATTTCTTCGGAGTAAATTGGACGCCGCCGGTGTGCTCGTGGTTTTCAACGGTGTCGTCGGAAACAGTACCAGTCGCAAGCTTGATCCTGACGAATTTCAAGGCTTTGCGCTTGTGGACGAATACGCCCCACTGATATTCGTGAACAACGCAGACTTCATAGCGGCCAAAATGTTCACACTCGTGCACGAACTGGCGCATGTCTTTGTGGGTGAGTCGGGCGTATCCCAATTTGAGAGGATGCAACCATCCCAGAATGAAACGGAGCGATTCTGCGATCAGGCGGCAGCAGAATTTCTTGTGCCAGAGTCCAGTTTTCGAGATCTGTGGAACCTTGTTGACCGTAACACTGTGGCGCTTACTGGCGTTTCCTTCGAGTCGATTGCACGCCAGTTCAAAGTAAGCGCAATCGTCGCAGCCCGGCGCGCCCTGGACCTGGACCTGATTGACTTTGACACCTTTTTCGCCTTTTATGAAAACCACAAGCATCAAGGGGGTACCATTCCGTCGACAGCCGACGGCGGCAATTTCTGGAATACTCAAAGATGGCGCATCGGTCCAAGGTTCGCAGCTGCAGTCGCCCGTGCGGTAAAGGAAGGCCGTCTGCTATATCGCGACGCTTACCGTCTTACTGGTCTTAGGGAAGGAACCTTCGACGACATGCCCGAGAAAATGGGAATAGACCTTTGATAAACCGAAAACGGCGCATGTTTGTATTGGATACAAATGTCTTTGTCGAAGCAAACAGCCGGTACTACACTCAAAGTTTGTGTCCGGGATTCTGGGAATGTCTGGTTCATTATTGCGCCGAGGGTCATGTGTTGAGTATTGACCGGGTTCGCTCCGAAATCCTAGTAAAGTCAGACGATCTTGCGGATTGGATTGATCAAACACAAGCCGATTTATTTGTACCAACGGCGGATCCATTGATAATAGACGCGTTCAGAGAAATGATGGACTGGGTGCAGCGAAATCAGCAGTTTCAGCAACAAGCAAAAGAGGAGTTTGCAAGCGTGGCTGACGGATGGCTCGCAGCCTACGCCAGGGTTCACCGCGCAGTCGTTGTTACGCACGAGGCATTTAGGCCAGAAACCAAGAAACGAGTTCCTCTCCCAAATGTATGCAGACAGTTCGGTGTTGAATGGCGAGACACCTTCCAAATGCTGAGCGAGCTTAACGTTCATTTTCACTGGGAGCCCCCTGCGTGAACACCGACACCACCGAGCTATTCAAACAATTCAGCGACAACGAGTCATTCAGGAAATGGCCGTCCGAGACCAATTTCCGTTCCACTTACCGCCAGCCAGCCAACGTATAATACGAACACTTCCTCTGATTTGCTTATTGTTGCGACACCACCCTGCACTCTGATCAAATACAGCTCTTTACTTCACATCGATTGTTTCCCATATTAGACCGTGCCTTCGTCAGGGGCGCGGCCACGCGCCATGGCCGGCGAGGGCTTTACGCAGCGTCCGGTGTTCAGTCATCGAGATTATCGATGAACCGCAGGCACGCTACCACGGTATTTTCTTCGGTCCGTATCCGCATCTTTGGCCGACGGTGCGGTGCCGAGAGTATCTTTACACCGACTGACAGGAGGTAGAACCATGGCCAATTACATGTACCGCACAAAATACACGCGGTCGGGGCTTGCTGGACTGCTCAAAGAGGGAGGCACCGGACGGCGGGAGGCTTTGAGGCAGACCGTGGAAGGGATGGGCGGCAAGCTGGAGGGTTTCTACTACGCGATGGGCGATGACGACCTCATCCTGATCGCCGACATTCCGGATGAAGCCACTGCCGCATCCCTGGCACTCAACATCGCGGCGGCTGGCGCTCTGGAAGTCTCCACAACGGTCCTGTTATCTCCGGAGACCATCGACGAAGCGGTGAACAAGAGCGTGCCGTACCGCCTGCCTGGCGAGTGAATCAAGCGAAGCCTCATGGAATCAGGATATCCGGAAGCCGGCACGGGAACCGCTGAGGTGCCGATGCGTGCTGAACGCCAATCCGAAAATGACCGGTCAATTCGCCAGATTCTTGCTTTTACGGGCCCCTTTTCGCATCTGAGAAGGGGCCGGTTTCATGTTTGGTGTGCTGGACTTCAGGTGGGATGATTCATGACGATAACCATTGACGGCCACGTCCGCGACGTCCAATCCGACCGCGGGCTTGCGAATGTCCCCGTTTCCAACGGGGAGCACGTGGTGCGAACGGATGCGGACGGGCGCTACGCCCTCAAGATCTCGCCGGGCGGGCACCGGTTCATCTTCGTCACGGTACCGGATGGCTATCGGCCCGGCGAAGGCTTCTACCGGTCATCGCTCGGATGGACCGGCCATCAGCGCGGGGTCGATTTCGAGCTCGAGAGGCTGCCGGACAGGCGCCAGCGGACCTTTTCGATGGTCCATATCAGCGATACCCACGTGGTGTTGGACGAAGGCCGGATTCAAGGCGAGGTATTGTCGCAGGATTTGCGACAACTTGAACGGGACGCCAATCCGGACCTGATCGTTGCGAGCGGGGACCTGACGGATTGGGGGACGCTGGAGGAACTCGAACAGTTTCACGCCGCCATCAAAAGCGTTTCAACGCCGGTGTTGCCCATGTTCGGCGGGCACGACGGAAATCACGAGCGTTTCGGCGATCTGACTGTAGACGAGCTTGTCGCATTGAAACACAGGAGGGAGTACGCGAAGATCGAGGAGATCCTGAAGCAGCGCGACGGTGAAACCTTCACGCGCAACTACGAACAGGTACTCGGTCCACCATATTACAGTTTCGACAGCGGATGCTGGCATTTTGTCCTCTATCCGAACGAGGATAAATTCTACTCGCCACCGGACCGGAAGCGGAAGGAGGACTGGCTTTGGGCGGACCTGGCGCAGCAGCCGCAAGACCGGGAAATCGCCGTGTTCCTGCATACGCCACCGTCCATTCCTTTCCTGAATTCGTTGAAACGGTACCAAGTAAAGCTGGTCATGCACGGGCATTGGCACTCCAGCAAGGTGTTCACCAGGGACGGGATTGTCGTCGCGACGGCGCCGCCGCTCTGTTTTGGCGGCCTCGATACACGACCCCGTGGGTATCGTATCGTTGAGTTTCAAGAGGAAAATTTCGCGTTCAGGTTAAGGCCGCTCACACGGGCTGAGAGCCCGTCTCCGCGTGAAGAGATGGTTCCGATTTCGCTCAACGGGGCGGGCAAGGATCTGCGGCTGCTCTGGACGCATCAGCTTCCGGCGGGGTTACACCGCGCGGCGCCGGTCCGTTCCGACGATCGGATGCTCGTGAGCCTTGCGGACGAAGGATATCCCGCCCAAAACGGCGTCGCGTGTGTCGACGCTCGAAGCGGCGCGCTTGTATGGCGCGTAACTACGGACACAGCTGTCAAGAACAGCGCGGCTATCACCACCGCGTCAGACACTCCTGACGATGGGACCGATCTAACCGCGGCGGTGTCCGTTGCCGGGAGACTGTATATCATTGAAACCGGCTCGGGACGCATGCACTGGCAGGCCGACCTGCCCGGGTTTCCGGAACGGTGGATCTATGCTTCTCCGGTGATTGACGGCGAGATGGTGTACGCCGGAGGCAAAGCCGGTATCGGTGCTTACGACCTCAATGCTGGAGCCCAAGAGTGGTACGCCGAAATCGAAGGAGGCGATGGGTGGCCGTGCTACGCGAGTCCTCAGATCTGCGGCGACCTGCTCATTCTGCTCGTCCAGCGGCGGGGGCTCATGGCGCTGGACAGGCATAGCGGAAAGGTGGTCTGGGAACGGACCATGGGCGTCGAGAATCCCTACGCGCGGCCTGTGGTGGACGGCGGCCTGCTGGTCTCCGGCAGCAGCGCCCCGGGTCTTCACTGGTATGGGGGCGAGCCGGCGCATCTGGCGGTCCTGAGCGTCAGTACAGGCGAGGTGGTGTGGAACCGGGGCGTGCTTCCATCGCGGTATCCCACCGGGCTCGCGTTGCGGGATGACCGGTTGTACGCGACAACGCCGGACGGCGAGGCATTCTGTTTCGAACTCCAATCGGGCGCGTTGTTGTGGCGCTTTCAGACAGGTAATGACCTGATGGATATGGTCCCGGCCCGCCGTGAGGTCCGATCCATCCTTGCGGGCCCGGTCATCTATAAGGACTGTCTGCTCATCTGCGGCGTGGACGGTTGCCTGTACGTCCTGAACGCACGGACCGGCGGCTGCGTCAGCCGTATGGACCTGGGTTCCCCGATCGCGGCCGCGCCCTGTCTGACTGAAAACGGGTTCTGTGTGGGCGCGTATGACGGGCGACTATATTGTTTCGCTGAATGTGAGGGATAGACCTGGAGAATCAGCACGATTC
>JAGWBX010000057.1:36984-54739 GCA_021295655.1 Candidatus Latescibacterota bacterium | reverse complement strand
CCGGTTCCCCCTTCCTTCAGGAAGGGGGTAGGTTTCGCCCCATCAATGAATTTCACAGCCAGGCGACCGGGGGTACGGGAGTTTTTTCCGTGCCAATCCGTCCAGCAACATCGTTCAGGATGGTCGGTTTCGGTGAAAGGGCAACCAGTTTCCATTTCCGCCACTGAGGTGGTTCACGGAAAAACCGGCCCCGCGCCGAGCGGCGCCCTTCTTTTTCGCCCTTTTTCCTGGGCGCAGCAAGAAAAAGGGCAAGGAAAAGGGGGACGTTATGGGGGTGGGGGGAGAATTTAAAGAAAAAAGGTGATTGGAGAGGTAAATGCTGGAACGGCTCGGAACGCAGTTTCAAAGGGTGTCTGTCCGTCGTCTGCCGCACTTCTTCCTTACTGAGATATCGAACTGAGCAACGTGCATGAATAGACTTTTCGGCCTCGAAACGGAGTACGGGATCACGATTGACGGGGTGGACAGGATCGACGTGGTGGAGGAGTCGATGCAGTTGATCCGATGCTACCTCAGGGGTGAGTTTACGCCTCTATGGGATTATCAGCTCGAGAACCCCCGCAAGGACGTGCGGGGGTTTGAAGTGAAATCCCTGTTGAATGATACCGACGAGAAGGTCCATCTTCAGAAAGACCGTCAGCGAAAGGTGCCGCTGGAAGAGTTGAAGAGCGACCTGATTATTCGCAACGGCGCACGTTTCTACAATGACCATACCCATCCGGAATACGCCACGGGGGAGTGCCTCAGCCTATTCGAACTGGTGGCCCAGGATCGCGCTGGCGAGCGGATCGTCGATATCTGCGCGCGTCGGCGTTCGGAGATGCTTTCCAGGGGTGTGGTGCGGATCTACAAGAACAATACGGACTTCGAAGGCCATAGCTACGGGTGTCACGAGAATTACCTGATGGACCGCGCAACGCCGTTCGATCGGATCGTGAAAGGTCTGCTTCCCTTCCTGGTTACGCGGCAGATTTACGCGGGCGCGGGCAAGATGGGCGTGGAACGCGGCGACAGGGCGTCCATCTATCAGCTCTCGCAACGCTCCGAATTCTTCGAGGTGATCGCCAGTGTGGACACCATGCACAAGCGTCCGCTTATCAACACGCGTGACGAGCCGCACGCGGACGCCGGCCGGTACCGCAGGCTACACGTGATCCTCGGCGACGCGAACATGTCGGAATACGTCACGGCGCTGAAGGTGGGCGCCACCGCCCTTGTGGTGGCGCTGGTTGAACGGGACGATCTGCCCGACGTGGTCCTGAAGGATCCGGTTGCAGCGCTGAAGGACGTATCGCGCGACCAGAGTTACCAGTGGCTGGTGGAGTTGGACCGCAAAACCGGCCGCCTGGTTCCGGCCGTTGAGGTGCAGCGGATGTACCTGTCGTTGGCGAAGGAGCGGTTCGGAGGCCGGGACGTGGAAACGGACTGGGTGCTGAACGCCTGGGACGAAATGCTGGACGGCCTCGAACGGGATCCCATGGCGATGGTGGGCGCCTGCGACTGGGTCAGCAAAAAGTGGCTGCTGGACTGTTTTCGCGATGCCGAGGGGCTTTCCTGGGACAATCCGGACGACCTGGCATGGCTTCAAAGCCAGGACCTGGAGTACCACAACGTGGACCGCGAGGCCGGGCTGTATTTTCTGCTGGAAGCGCAGGGCAAGATGGTCCGCCTCATTGACGACGAACGTATAGAGGAAGCGATGTCCGTTCCGCCTGCGGATACGCGTGCCTGGTTTCGGGGACGATGTCTGGAGAAATTCGGCCACGACGTCAAATCGGTCAACTGGGACCGGATCGTTTTTTCCCGGAACGGCGAACTGCGTTCCGTGGATATGAAGGATCTGGTTGATGGGGAGAAGGTCGCGTATTATAATAGGACGTTGGAACGCTCGAATGAACTGGAGGAATTCCTGAACGCGCTTGAGGGTGGACCGCAGGTTGCGTAACGTGTATGGCAGCCGTTGGGGGGTGCCTGCCGGCGTTACTGAACGGACACAAGGAGGAGGTGGCTCATGAAGAGAGACATGGCAAGTTTTGAACGGCGGACCCGGCGGCCTGAAGCGCCCGACGGGGGACCGAACGACGGGGACGACGGACCGTCCCGACCGGACGTTGACCGCCCCGATACCCGCGACCTGCTGCGCCGGATGCGCCGCGTGGACCCGAATCAGGCGCGACGCTACCGCCAGCGCACGGGCGAGTGAGCCTATGGGCACGGGTGGAGATTTTCTGGACCTGCTCAAGGCGGAGGGATACCGGCTGCCCGGCGCCGACCTGAAGGAAAACGCGCCGGGTAACGCGGCGTCCCTTCCGTTTCAGCCCACCGAGGGCACAACCATCCTGGCCCTTCACTACCGGGATGGCGTCCTCATTGCGGGAGACCGCCGGGCCACCGCCGGTCATACCGTGCTTTACGACCGCGCGGACAAGGTCATCGATATCGACGCGTTTTCGGTGATGGCCATTTCAGGATCGCCGGCCATGGCGTACGAAATCGCCCGCATCCTTGAACACACCTTTCAATATCACCGCCGGCGGCAACTGCAGGAAATGAGCCTGGCGGCCAGACTGCGGCGCCTTTCCCTTCTGATTCGCGATAACCTGCCAATGGCCATGCAGGGCATCGGCCCGGTGATCCCCATTTTCGCCACGTACGACAAACAGGACAGCCGCGGCAAGATCTTCTTCTACGACGTGCTGGGCGCGCAGTTCGAAAGCGCCGACTTTGCCACCACGGGATCGGGCGCAGCGGCCATCCGGGGTGCGATGTTTTACAATAACCAGTGGGGCGAGCGTCCGTTTGCCGAACTGGACCGGAGCGAGAGCCTCGGGATGGCCCTGCGCCTGCTGCATACGGCCGCGGAATACGATGCCGCCACCGGAAGGTACGAGAGGGACGCCGGCGTGTTGCCCACCGTGAAGACGATCTCGGCGGATGGACTGCGCACCGTGCCCGAGGAGGATCTGCGGGCGTCCTACGAGCGGTATATTGTCCGGGCCGGGAGATCTGGAGACGCTGAGGGATGATGCTGGACGAACCCTATCGATGGGCGGAGGCGGTAGCCAACCGGCGGGAATATATAGAGGACCAGCTCCGGGGCGGCAGCCCGGTTGTTGGGCTGGGTTATCGTGACGGCGCCCTGCTCCTGACGCTGGGTCAGGGGCAACAGAAAATCTTCGAGGTCTACGACCGCATCGGTATGGCCGCGCTCGGGCATCCGGCCGACATCGAGAAGCTTCGGCAGTCCGCCGTGGACCTGGCGTCGGTAATCGGGTTCAACTACTCCGAGCAGGACGTGAACCTGCAGCAGATCGTCCATTTCGGCCTGGGTCCCGCGGTCAAGACGGCGTTCGACGAGGTATTCCGGTCGCCGTTTATCGTGCGTGTCCTGATGTTGGAACTGGATGTATCGGAGGAAGGCGCCGTCTTTTATACCGTGGACTACGACGGCACGTTTCATAAACACGAAGGCCGCGGCGTTTTGGGCGACATTCCGGAAGCGGACGGGTTGATGCGGAGCCGTTTGCCGGATAATACCGGCCGGCTCAGCCTGCGGAACGCGTTGAAGGCCGCGCTGGAGGCGTGGGCGGTCGGACGGTTTGTGGGTACCCTGGACGAGATTCCACGGGAGACGTCGGAACTGGAACGGGTGGCCGATGAAGCGGATTTGCAGGCCATCCTGAAGGACGCGTTGGAATCAGCCACGGTTGAGGCCGTGGTCCTGGACCGGTCGGACACGGACAAACGCCGGTTTCGCGTCCTTGGCAATCGAGATATACAGCCCGTGACCAGGCCGTATCGCTGAGAGGCGGCGGATGCAGATCATCCACGAGCGAAACACGTAAGGGCCCTTAATGGAACGTCGCATTTTCGGTCTGGAAACCGAATATGGGTGCATGGCGCCGGAGCATGAGGGGTTCGTCAGCCCGGATGCCATTACGGTGAAGGTGAAAGACCATGTTTTTCACACCGACCGCAAGGGGATCGTGGACATCCACTATCGAGGCCGCGACGAACCGCCGGGAAACGGCGGTTTTTTGTTTAATTCCGGCAGGGTATATATCGATATGGGGCATATCGAATACACCACGCCGGAGTGCAAGAGCCTGTTCGACCTGGTGGCCTCGGACAGGGCGGGGGAACGGCTTCTTCAGCGCGCGCTTCGTTCGCTGGGGCTGGCGAAAGAGGCCTCGTTCCTCAAGAACAATATAGACCACTATACGGGCGCCACGTTCGGTTGCCACGAGAATTACCTGATTCGGCGAAACGTGCCGTTCTCGATGGTTGTGATTCCCGCGCTGCTTCCTTTTCTGGTCACGCGGCAGATCTACAGCGGCGCCGGCAGGGTGGGCAGCTACGACGACAGCTTCTACTATTACGGCAAGGACGACGTCGACGACGCCGGACACGAGGACCCCGTCGCCTTTCAGATTTCGCAGCGCGCGGACCACATTGTCACGGAGATCTATCAGTGGATCCAGTTCAGCCGGGCGATCATCAACACGCGCGACGAACCGCTGGCCGACTACAACAAGTACCGCAGGCTTCACCTGCTGATGGGCGACTCGAATATATCGGAGTACGCCACCGCGCTGAAAGTCGGTACCACCGCGATGGTGTTGAATCTGCTCGAACACAGGATTTTCCCGCAGGACGTGGGCCTTGGCGACCCGGTGTGGGCGTTGAAGGAGATTTCCCGGGACCCAACCCATAAGTGGATTCTGGAACGTAAGAACGGCAGGCCGGTTTCGGCCGTGGATATCCAGCGCCGGTACCTGGATCTGGCGAAGCAGCATCTTCGCGGGATGGATGAGGAGTCGGACTGGGTGCTGGTCGAATGGGAGAACACGCTGGACGCCCTCGAGCGGGATCCGATGGACCTGAAGGACCGGCTGGACTGGGTGGCGAAGAAGTGGATGCTGGAGATGTTCGTGCAGTCTGAGGGCCTGGAGTGGAACGATCCGTGGCTGCAGAGCCTGGATCTGGAGTTTCACAATATCGATCCCAACCGGGGGTTTTTCCTGGATCTCGAGCACAAGGGGATGACGCGCCGCATTCTATCCGAGGAGCAGATCGCCCGCGCGGGAGACGAGCCGCCTGCCGATACGCGGGCCCGGGGCCGGTCCGACGTGATCAGGGCGCTGTCGGAGAACCGGATGCGGTATATCGTGGACTGGGACTCGGTCTATCTGGAAAACGAAAGCCAACTGAGCCTCCTGGACCCGTTCGAGACGTACCGCGACGCGGCGGCCGAGTTCATCCAGGAGATCCGTTACGCCGCACCCTCCCCCCGGCGTCCCATGCGGCGCAGGCTGAGATGACAACCCGCAGACATACATTGTAGTCGCCGTACCATACGCAGCGCGGCTCACAGGGCATGCCCGAAGGAACCCACACCTTCGCGCATCCTTTATTTGTGAGTCACCGCGACGCGAAATCCCGTTCGTCATCCCGGTTCGTGTTCACGCCGGCCGCGTCGAGGCAGCGGTCCATTTCGGCAACCAGGTTTTTGTAACGTGCGCTCTCGAAATAAGCCCTGGCTCTGTCCGTCGTCCGGAGGCCCGTCTTGCGGGTATAGCGCATCGACCCCGTGTAGACGTCGTCTGCGGCTTCCTTCAGCAGTCGGGCGAAGCGTGCCGGCTCACAGTGGAGTAGAGGCGCCACCGCCGCGGTGACGTGAACGCCGGCGGCCCTGAGGCGGCGCATGGTTTTCAGCCGGACGTCGATGCGAGGGGCGTGCGGCTCCAGCTTTCTCCGCACGCGGTCGTCGTCCGTGGGGAGGGAAAAACACACGCGCAAGGGGGATTTGAAAAACCTCAGCAGTTCCACGTCGTCCAGAACCAGGTGGCTCCGCGTATGCACCACAACGTCTTTCGGGTTGCTGTCCTGCAGCACGCCCAGGCAGCGGCGGGTCAGCCGGTACTGGCGCTCCACGTATTGGTACGGGTCCGTGGCGGAGCCCACGAAAATCCGCCGGCCCCATATCTTGTCGCGCGCCTTGCCCAGAAGAAACGGCGCGTTTGTCTTGGGCTGCACCCACGCGCCCCACGGCATGGGGTGTTCCACGGCGTAGTGGTATTTCATAACGTAGCAATAGGCGCACCCCATCCCGCAGCCCACGTATGGGTTCAGGGTGTATCGCGTAACGGGAGGGCCGTCCTGGGGCATCAGTACGGAACGCGCGGCGGTTTCCTCGATTTCCAGGTGGGCATGCGCCATATGCCGAATATACTGTACAAATGTGCAGATATCAAGGGCAAAAGCGCTGTCGGCTTGAATCGGTGAGACGTAAGACGGTAGCTGGGAGAGGACCACACCCCACACCGCCGGTCTCACGCTTCCATCCGCTACGTACTTCGCTTTTGAATCTTGCGAGAGTCCGACTGCAGAAGTGACAGATGACAAAGTTACCGCCACGTCTTCGTTCTTCCTTCTCCATTCTTCCTTCTTCCCTCGGCCTGCTTCTTCGCTTGTTTCATGCAACCAGACGCCATCCGCCGGCGTCCCAATTGTAAAGGCTGGTAACGCTTCTCACGTTTCACCGCTTCACACTCGCGGCGTTGGGGAAACCGTCCCGCGGAGAATTCGATTTCATTAATCGAATTGATTCATTGCGGCGCGTTCAGCCCGAATGCCGGGAATGTCAGGAGGTACCCAGATGAAAACCGCGCTCTTGCTGTTGTTTACCGCTGCCGTTGTCGTTGCCGCGCTGGCCCTGGGCGCCATGGACGGCCGTTCCGAAACGAAAAACGTGGAACAGGCCACCTTTGCCGGGGGCTGCTTCTGGTGCATCGAGGCGCCGTTCGACAAGCTGGAGGGCGTTGTGTCCGCGGTATCCGGCTATACCGGCGGGGAAATCCGGAATCCCAACTACGGGCAGGTCAGTTCCGGCAGTACCCGGCACATCGAGTCGGTGCTGGTCACGTACGATCCCTCCGTGGTCACGTATGCGCAATTGCTGGACGTGTACTGGATGCAGTTCGATCCCACGGATGCCGGGGGGTCATTCTATGACCGGGGCCATCAATACTCATCCGCCATCTTCTATCACGACGAGAAGCAGAAGCAACTGGCGGAAGCCTCGAAAAAGGCCCTTGAGAAATCCGGTCGCTTCAACGCCCCCATCGTTACGCCTATCCGGCCGGCCGAACCCTTCTATACGGCGGAGGAATATCACCAGGATTACTACAGAAAGAAGCCGGCCCACTACAACCGCTACCGGAAGGGCTCCGGCCGCGACAGGTTTATCGAAAGGATCTGGGCGCGGGACAAACCGGCCAAATCCTCCAGCGGTGCCTGGGTGAAACCCCCCGACGCGGAGTTGCGCCGGAAGCTGACGCCGTTGCAGTGGAACGTGACCCAGGAAGACGGTACCGAGCGACCGTTCCGAAACGAGTACTGGGACAACAAGAAGCCGGGCATCTACGTGGATATCGTGTCTGGCGAGCCGCTCTTCAGTTCAACGCACAAGTACCGCTCGGGCACCGGATGGCCCAGCTTCACGGAGCCGCTCGTTCCGGAACACGTGGTGGAGCGCGTGGACAACAGCCTCTTCATGACCCGAACCGAGGTGCGCAGCAAATACGGGGATTCCCACCTTGGCCACGTATTCAACGACGGGCCTGCGCCAACCGGGCTGCGCTATTGCATCAATTCGGCCGCGCTGAAGTTTGTTCCCGCGGGTGAATTGAAGGCTGCCGGGTACGTAAAGTACCAGGACCTGTTCAAGGGCCTGGCGGTGTCAGCGGGAAAACCGTCCGAGTAGTACATCCCGCTAGATTACAGGTGGAGTTTGGAGCGGACGTTCCTGTCTGCTCACATGACAAGCAATAAAGCGCATCGCCCCGACGTCCCGGGCGATGCGCTTTATTTTTGCTGTAAATTTTCCTATCCGGTGATCTCGTCGGTAGAAACGACGGTGACGCCGCGGGACTTCCAGCCTTCCACGAGCGTTTCTCCGCGTTCGGGGAAGATGGCCTGCGTGGCGTCCAGCACCAGTTGGACGGGCGCGGTGTTTCTCTTGAGAAAGCCGTCGATGGCGTAGGCATTGCAGACGTCCAGGGCAACGCCGTACAGGACGATGCGTCGGGGCCCGACGGCATTCAGAACGGGTTCCACGTTCCGGTTGGTGAATACGTCGAAACGCTGTTTGCGGAAGATGATCTCGCCCGTGTGGTTACGGACCCGTTCACCCAGGGACGCGGCATCTTCGGCGCCGCTGTCGATCCACAGCGGATTCAACGGGCGGGTTTCCGTGACCTTTCTCTGGCCCGGGGTATCCTTGAGACAGTGCGGCGGAAAGGTGTTCCGGAAGTCGGGCGAATCCGAAATCTCCGCGTCGTCGGGGTTGTGATAGTCTACGGACCCGAAGATGGGGATATTCCGTTGCCGGGCGCAGGCCGCGAGCCGTTCCAGGTTGGGCAGAATTTTCTCCGCCTCCCGGATGTAGAGTTTGCCGTCCGGCATGATGAAGTCGTACTGGGTGTCCACGTCCCAGAAAATGGTTTCGGCCATCGGCTTTTCCCCTGAATTTTTCCGAAAAAGATACGGCAAAACCGGGATGATGACAAGAGCGTCGCCTTTCGCGGACGATAATCGGCAGTCTATGGGGTGGTCGTTTCCGGCGGTGCGGCGAGTCTCTGCAGGAAAATACCCGCGGCCACGGAGACGTTCAGGGAGGCGACGTGTCCCGTCGATGGAATCCTGCATGTGGCGTCGCACTTGTCCAGCGTGAGCCGGCGCAGTCCGCGTTCCTCGTTGCCCAGCACCAGCAGCCAGGGCCGGTCGCCCGCAATCCGGTCCAGGTCGGTGTCGGCGTGTTCGGACGCGCCCAGGATCCAAAGGTTCGCCTTCCGCGCCCCGTCGAGCGCCCTGCTGAGATTGGCCGGGAGGCAGAAGGGTACGTGTTCCACGCCGCCGGACGCGACGTCGTACACGGTATCCGTGAGCGGGGCGGAACGGTCCCGCGTGATCAGGATGCCGCGGACGCCGAAGAAGGCGGCGGTGCGAAAGATCGCCCCAACGTTGTGCGGGTCCTGCACGCGGTCGAGCGCGAGCCAGAGTCCGTTCTCGGGCACGTTCGCGAACAATTCCTGGACGGTGACCGCGCGTCGTTCCCTGACAACGGCCTCGGCGCCGCCGGCGCGGCCCGTCCGGTTTTGCCTCCGGGACGTGCGGGTCCCACCCGTGACTTTGACGCCAATTTCCGTGGCGGACGACCGGACCCGGCTCCACGGGCCGGCCACGGGGTCCGGCAGGCGGATTTCGTAGACGTCCTGGGGCCGGGATTGCAAGACGGCCAGGATGCTGTGAGGGTTCTTCAGGTGGAGAGGCATCGCGGTTCCTGTTGTGCCGGGTCGCGGCCGGCTAATCGAACTGTCCCTCCGCGTACTGCCGGCGGATGACTTTCTTGTCCAGTTTTCCAACGCTGGTTTTTGGGATCTGCGCCACGAAGACGATTTTGTCGGGTACCCAGTATTTCGGATATACGGATGCGAGGTGCGCCCGCAGCGCCTCGACCGTGACCGGAACCGCGCCGGGCGACCGTACGGCGATGGCCAAGGGGCGCTCCGTCCACTTCGCGTCGGAAACGGCGATAACGGCGGCCTCGGTGACGGCCGGGTGGCCCATCAGCGTGTTCTCCAGCGCGACGCTCGAAATCCACTCGCCGCCGCTCTTGATGAGGTCTCTTGTCCGGTCCGTAATGGTGAGGAAGCCGTCCGGGCTCATCGCGCCCACGTCGCCGGTGCGGAACCACCCGTCGGCCGTGAAGTGATCGGGCGCCGGGTCCTGCCTGTAATAGCTTTCGATCACCCACGGGCCCCGCACCTGTATCTCCCCCATGCTGCGCCCGTCCCAGGGCGCTTCGTTTCCGGAATCGTCCACAATCCGCATGTCAACACCGCAAATGGGAACCCCCTGCCTGGCTTTCACGTCCCACTTGTCCGCGTCCGGAAGGGCGCGGTGATGCCGCTGCAGCCGGGAGACGGTGCCCAGGGGCGAGAGTTCGGTCATTCCCCAGGCGTGTACAACCGGCACGTCGAGTTCCGTTTCGTAGGCTTCGATCAGGCTGCGCGGCATGGCCGCCCCGCCAACGATCAGGGCGCGAATGCAGGAGATGTCGCGTGGATTGACCTTCAGCTCTTCATAAAGCCCGGTCCAGATGGTGGGGACGCCCGCGGGAATCGATACGCCTTCCTTCGCAATCGTCCTCGCAAGAGCGCCGGGATTCAGGTGGGGTCCGGGCAGGACCAGTTCCGCACCGGCCGCGGCGCAGGCATACGGCAGTCCCCAGGCCATGGCGTGAAACTGCGGTACAACGGGCATGACGACGTCCGATTCCACAATGCCCACGGCATTGGACTGGTTCACGCCGAGGGTGTGAAGAAACATCGAACGGTGCGAGTACAGCGCGCCCCGCGGCTCGCCTGTGGTGCCGCTGGTGTAGCACAGGCCCATGGCGGCGTCTTCACCGATTACAGGCCATTCGAACGTGTCGCTGCCGCCGGCGATCAGGTCTTCATAGCAGCAGGTGTCCGACAGGGCGGTCCGGATTCCCGGTTCTCCATTGAACAGGACAATGCGCGGGCAGCGGCTGAGTCGGGCTGCCACGGCTTCGAAGCGGGGCAGCAGGGTCGACTCCACAAAGATGGCCTTGTCTTCCGCGTGGCCGATGATATACGCCAGCTGATCCGGAGAGAGGCGGATATTCAGGGTATGGCAGACGGCGCCGCTGCAGGGTACGGCGAAGTACAGTTCCAGGTGCTGGTAATTGTTCCACGCGAACGTACCCACCCGGTCGCCGGGTTCGATGCCCAGGCCGCCAAGCGCGCTGGCGAGTCGCTTCGACCGGCTGTGCACGTCCGCCCAGGTGTATCGGTGGACGTTTCCGTCCGGCAATACGGTGGTTATGCGTTTTCGGGGATACAGGCGGTTGGCGTGCTCGAGGATCCGCTCCATGGTGAGGGGGTAGTCCATCATGAGGCCTTGCATGGATTGCGCTCCTCGGGTAATCGTTGCGAACGTCTGCAAACCGCTGTCGCGCCGTGGCCGTCCGCTACCCTCTGTCCGGTAACGGGAGGTACTCTTCGGGGGTGAACGCGTCCACCCGGACCGCCTCGTCTCTGGCGGTCTCCGCACGCCGGAAGAGCTCCGCGTCTTCCTGTGTAATCAGCTCTTTTTTGATGGCCTGTTCAACCAGCCGATTGGGATCCCGGCCCGAAAGCAGGCCCGCGCGTGCGGCCTCTTTGATGATGCCGGAAATGGGTTCGGCCCTGCAGGAAAGCTCGAATGCGGCTTCGAGCCGGCCCAGGGGTTCATCGGCGGAGTCCGGCAGGTAGATGTCCGAGGTCAGCCCGTCCCGGTCGGGGCCGGGCGTCCGGATGGCGCAGGCCACGTCGCCGCCGAGGGCGTCGGAAGGCATCCGGCAAATCGGGTTGAGGCGGGACCACAGCGCGACCGGATGGCGGAACAGCAGACCCAGGCCGGGGAATGCGCGCAGGTTCCGGAACAGGCCGCTGAATCCAACCTGAATCTGCGCGAGCGCGTATTGCATCGCCCAGTGCAGATAGGGCAGGTGGCCCGGCCTGCGCCCTTCCGCCTCAAATCTGCGCAGGACGGCCGTGCCAAGGTACATCCATGACAGGATGTCCGCAAAACGGCCGGACAGTTTCTCTTCCTTCTTCAATGCGCCGCCCAATGAGATCAGGGCGACGTCGGCCAGCAAGGCGAACCAGGCCGACGTCCAGGCCAGTTTACGATAGTACCGGGACGCGGGCCCCCGAACCGGCGAGGCGGCCAGGTAACCGCGCGACAGGCTCAGGAGCGCGGCGCGGAAGGCGTTGCGGATGACGTGCCCCGCGTGGGCCCAGAACGCGCGGTCGAAGGCGCGCAGGTTGCCCGCTTTGAGCGCCTGTATTTCCTCATAGATGTGCGGATGGCACCGGATCGCGCCCTGCCCGAACGTGATGAACGTCCGCGTGAGAATATTCGCGCCTTCCACGGTGATGGCGATGGGCGCCCAGAGATACGACCGGGCGAGCAGGTTTCTGGGTCCCTGGGCGATGGCGTTGCCGGCCAGGATGTCCATACCGTCCAGAATGACGCGCCGGTGGAGCTCCGTGAGATTGAACTTGACGATGGCGGAGACTACGGCCGATTTCGCGCCCGCGTCCAGGCCGCCGCAGGTGAATCGCCTCGCGGCTTCCATCAGGTAGGTAAAGCCGCCGATACGCGCGAGCGGCTCCTCCACGCCCTGGAATCGGCCGATGGAAAGGCCGAACTGTTTGCGTACGGTCGCGTGGGCGCCCGCCACCCGCGCGGTCAGCTTGGCGCCGAAGGCCGCGGTTGCCGGCAGCGAGATGCCGCGCCCTGCGGCGAGGGATTCCATGAGCATGCGCCACCCCTGGCCGGCGCCTTCCGGACCGCCGATGATGGCGTCGGCCGGGACCACAACGTCACGGCCCTCGGTGGGGGCATTGTGAAAGGGCACGCCCATCGGATCGTGCCGTCTGTCCACCACAACGCCCGGCGTGTCCCGGGGAACGAGGGCGCAGGTAATGCCCGGGTTGTTGCCCCTGCCCAGCAGATTGTCCGGATCCCTGAGTTTGAATGCCAGGCCGATCAGTGTGGATATGGAAGCCAGCGTGATGTACCGCTTGTTCCAGTTCAATCGCAGATAAAGCCGTCCGTCCTCGCCGTTGAAGACGGTCCCGCTGGACCGGATGCTGCCGGCGTCGGATCCCGCGTTCGGCTCGGTGAGGGCAAAACATGGAATAGCTTCGCCGCGCGCCAGGCGCGGCAGGAAGCGGTCTTTCTGGTCCCGGGTGCCGTAATGGATCAGCAGTTCCGCCGGGCCCAGCGAATTGGGTACCATAACGGTGACGGCGAGCGGCATGGAGCAGGAGGCCAGCTTGCCCACGATGGCGCTGTGAGCCGATGCGGAGAATCCAAGGCCGCCGAATTCCTCCGGGATGATGATCCCGTAAAATCGTTGTTCTTTGAGGTAATCCCAGAGTTCCTGCGGCAGGTCCCGGTTCTGGTGAATCTGCCAGTCGTCGGCCAGCCGGCACGCGGCTTCCACGGGACCGTTGAGGAATGCGCGTTCCCGTTCGTCCAGATCGGGGTAGGGTTCGCTGTTCAGACGACTGAAATCGGGTTTTCCGGAGAAGAGGTCGGCGTCGATCCATACGCTCCCGGCTTCGATGGCGGCCTGTTCGGTGGGCGAAATGACAGGAAGGAGGCGTCGGGCATTGAGGATTTTAAGGATCCGGGAGGAAATCAGCATGCGGCGCAACGGCCGCACGTTAAGGAGCAGCGCGAGGACACCGAAGCTCCACCAGAGGCCGCCGGGTGCGCCGAATACCCATAGCCCCGCGGCCGAGAGGACCGTCCACAGCCACAGGGGCGCGCCCGTGAAACCCAGGGCGCATACGAGAACCGCGATGCTGAAGGCTTCGACGTACGAAAGGGAAAGGACGCCGCAGGTGGAAGTCAGAACGTCCATGCATT
Organism: Candidatus Latescibacterota bacterium; assembly: GCA_021295655.1. Taxonomy (GTDB): domain Bacteria; phylum Latescibacterota; class UBA2968; order UBA2968; genus JAAXHE01. Next base: position 41,230 of record JAGWBX010000057.1, on the reverse strand, counting down.
TTGCACCATCAACGGATTGTCAGGTTCTCGAAAATTCCCGCGGCGCCCATACCGCTGCCGATACACATGGTACAGATGCCGTAGCGGACGTTGCGACGCGCCATCTCATGCAGGAGGGTGGCGGTGAGTTTGGCGCCGGTGCAGCCCAGGGGATGGCCGAGCGCGATGGCCCCCCCGTTGACATTGACGATATCCCGGTCCAGGCCCAGCCTGCCAATGACGGCGAGGGCCTGGGCGGCGAAGGCCTCGTTCAGTTCAATCAGGCCGATATCTGCCAGGGTGAGACCCGCCTGCCGCAGCGCCATCGGCACGGCTTCGGCGGGGCCGATGCCCATAACCTCGGGCGCGACGCCGGCCACGGCATAACCCGCGAGCCGCGCCATGGGTTCCACCTGGAGTTCTCCGGCCATCCGTCCGCTCATGACCACGGTTGCGGCAGCGCCGTCCGAGACCTGGGAGGCATTCCCCGCGGTGACGGTGCCGCCTGCGCGAAAGACCGGTCTGAGCCGGGCAAGGGCGCCTTCGCTCGTATCGGCGCGAGGCCCTTCGTCCGCCCTGAACGCCGTCTCGGTGGATTTCGTCCTGCCGTTGTCGTACACCGTGTCCACCACGTGGAGGGGCACGATCTCGTCATTGAAGCGGCCTTCGGCGGCGGCGGCGAGCGCGCGCTGATGGGAACGCAGGGCGAAGGCGTCCTGTTCCTCCCGGGAGATGTTTTCGCTTTCCGCCAGGTTTTCAGCGGTGTTTCCCATGTCGATGTAGAGGTCCGGGTCTTCCCGCGTAAGGTCCGGGTCGGGCATGAAGTTGTTTCCGCCCATGGGCACAAGGCTCATGGATTCGGCGCCGCCGGCCACGATCACCTCGGCCTGGCCCGCGGAAACCGCCTGGTGAGCCATGGCAATGGATTGCAGCCCCGAAGCGCAAAAGCGGTTGATGGTTACGCCGGGGACCGTATCGGGCAGACCGGCCTTTTGTGCAATTACGCGTCCGAGAACCATGCCTTGCTGCGCTTCGGGAAACGCGCAGCCCATGATCACGTCGCCTATACGTTCGGGCTGAAGGCCCGCCACGCGGCCGATGGCGCCGTTGACGGCGGCCGCGCCCATGGTCTCGGGCCGAACGTTGCGCAGGGCCCCTCTCCCGGCCTTGGCGACGGCCGTGCGTACGCTGCTCACGATATAAGTTTCGTTGTTCATGGCGGACTCGACCTCTTCTCTCGCGCGACGTCCGGCGGGCCGGCATGCACGGGGATCAGTTTCTCAGGGGTCTGTTGGTTCGCAGTATGCTGTGGATCCGTTCCCGGGTTTTCGCTTCGCCGGTAAGGGCGACGAAGACTTCGCGTTCCAGTTCGAGAAGGTAGTCCTCGTGTACGTTCGCCGGGCCTGTAAGGTCTCCGCCGGTGAGCACATAGGCGAACCGGTTGGCCAGAAAGCGGTCGTATTCGCTGATGAAACCCGAGCGGAGCATATTGTGAGTCGTCACCTCGAACCTGGCGCGGGCCGGTTGCCCGAGAACCCTGATGGCATTGCGAACAGGGGGCGGCGCGTAGCCCTGGCCGGAAAGGCGCAGGACTTCCAGGCGGGCGGCATTGAGCCGGTGGTCCTGGTTCATGACAATGGGCGAACCCGGCGGCAGAAATCCGTATTCCCGCGCCTGATAGGCGCTGTTGGATACCTTCGCCATGGCAACCGTTTCGAAGGCCCTCGTGAGAAAGGGCTGGATGTGGCTGTCGTGCTCGGACGAAGCGCGCTCGTGCGAAATCGCCGCCATGCGCATGGTGCCGCACCCGCCGGGGATGAGTCCCACGGCGAGTTCCACAAGACCGATGTAGGATTCCGCCGCGGCCACCGGGCTGGCGCAGGCCAGCGTAAGTTCGCAACCGCCCCCGAGCACGCGGCCGTGGGTTGCAACGACAACGGGTTTGGCGGCGTAGTGGACACGCTGGATCATCAGCTGAAAATTGACCAGGAGGCGGTCCATCAGGTCAAATCGTTTCTGTTCCGCGTGCGCGACCATTTCTCCCAGATTCGCGCCAACAGAGAAGTTTTTCCCCCTGTTGCAGATCACCATTCCCCGATAATCCCCCGCTTCGACGACGTCAATCGCTTCGATGAGACCGCGTACGAGTGATTCTCCCATGGAATTTGCCTTCGAGCGGTATTCGAAGAGGGCGATATCCTCACCCAGGTCCAGCAGAGCGGCTTCCTCGTTTTGCCACTGGACGTGCTGTTTCTCAGAGCGGACGGCGGGTAGAGCGGATTCGTCCGTGGTCCCGGATTCCGGCACGTACCCGCGGTTGGGCAGATAGACCCGGGTGCGGTCTCGGAATCCCGTGGCCCCCGCCCCGGACATGGTTTCGATCCATTCCGGAACGGGGATTTCTTCAGCCGCCATGTCCGACAGAACGGTATCGAACCCGATGATATCCCACATCTCAAAGGGCCCGGCCTCCCAGCCGAATCCCCATCGAAGGGCCCGGTCTATGTCTGCCGGGTTCGCCGTGATCTCGGGAATGCGGCGTGCGGCGTAACCCAGTGTCTCCAGGAGATGCCCCCGGAAGAAATCGCCCGCTCGCCCGTCATGCGCGTAGAGGTCGCGCAGGCGTTGGGAGAGTTCCCTCTGCCTCCGTATGGGTTCGAGATCGCCGAGTTTCTGTTCCCGGGGAGGTTCCCAGGCGCGGGTATCCGGGTTGAACGAGAGGATGTCCCGGCCTTCTTTCCTGTAAAAGCCCCTGCCGGCCTTGGCGCCGGTGGCTCCGTCTTCAACGAGATGCGTTACCGGTCCGGGAACCTGGAACCCGTCCCGGTTTTCGTCCTCCGGCAGGGCTTTGTACAGGTATTCGGCAACGTGCACGAGGGTGTCCAGCCCAACAACGTCAGCCGTTCTGAACGTGGCCGACCTGGGGCGTCCCAGCAGGGGGCCGGTGAGTGCGTCTATTTCCTCGATCGTATATCCGCCCTGCGTAAAGGCCCGGATACACTGCATCATGGCGTACACGCCGATGCGGTTGCCAATGAAGCCCGGCGTGTCGTTTGCAATTACAATGCCTTTGCCGAGCCGTACGCGGCCGAACCGGGAGATGCGTTCCACAACGGCCGGATCGGTTTCGGGAAGGGGAATGAGTTCGAGGAGCTTGAGATAGCGCGGCGGGTTGAAAAAGTGCGTTCCCAGGAAACGGCTCCTGAAATCCGAAGCCCGGCCCTGCGCGATCAGGTGGATGGGAATGCCGCTGGTGTTGGTGGAGATAACGGCACGGCTGTTCGCGACGGCTTCCACGCGCGCCATCATCTGTTGTTTGACGACGGGCTTCTCAACAACGGCTTCGATGATCCAATCCGCGTCGGCCGTGCGATGGAAGTCGTCTTCGATGTTGCCCGGGATAATGCGGCGGATGGTGTCTTCCGTAAAGAGGGGGGCCGGGCTGACGCGCTCAAGGCCTTTCAGCGCGCCTTCGACAATCGCGTTTCTGTTCTTCCCGTCGCCGGGGAGGTCCATAAGATGGACGGTCAGGCCGGCGTTTGCCAGGTGGGCGGCAATCTGCGATCCCATAACACCCGCGCCCAGAACGGCGGCGGTGCGGAACGGGGGATGTGGTGCGGGATGCATTCGGTCACACCTTTCCGAACGGGTTCAGGGGGGTGTTTTCGCATCGCGGGACGTGACGCAGGAGGCGGACGGACGCCTTTCCCGAAAGGTAGTGTACAACCGTTCCCCGATCAAGAACGAAACGCATGATCCCGTCCCTCAGAAAAAGCGGTCAGCTCTGAGCAAAAAGCGGTCAGCTATCAGCTGTCAGCTAAGAGCAGGAATCAAAGGCAGCCAGGAGCAAAAACGAAAGACAAAGTCAAAAGCGACCCCTCCTCGCTGCCCCGCAGACCTCTCAAGAACAGCGGTCAGCTATCAGCTATCAGCTGTCAGCCGTCAGCCAAAAGCAACGGCGAAAGGCAACGTCAAGAGCAACCCCTCCACCCGGATCCTCACAGAACCTATCCCGCCTGCCTGGCGGCAGGCACCCTTTCCTGAAGGAAGGGGGTCAGGGGGTAGGTCTCGCGCGATCAGTGAATTTCACACCTGGCGACCGGGGGTACAGGGGGTTTTTCCGTGCTTATCCGTCCAGCGCGTTTGCACCGGTACTGCAGAAAGGTCGGCAGGCGGCCGAATGCCCATTTGTGGCTCTGAAGTGATTCACGGAAAAACCGGCCCCCCGCCGAGGGGCGCGGTTCTTTTTGGTCCTTTTTCTTACGCG
>JAGWBX010000057.1:23313-36787 GCA_021295655.1 Candidatus Latescibacterota bacterium | reverse complement strand
AATTTCACACGTGGCGACCGGGGGTATGGGGGGTTTTTCCGTGCAAATCCGTACATCTCCGGAGACAAGGAATGGCTGGTGAGCTGGCAGGCCGCCGAATACCCATTTGTGGCTCTGAGGTGATTCACGGAAAAACCGGCCCCCCGCCGAGGGGCGCGGTTCTTTTTGGTCCTTTTTCTTACGCGTATAAGAAAAAGGACGAAGGAAAAGGGGGAAGTAATGGGGGTGGGGAGAGAGACCGGGAACTCAGACCCTTCTCCCCTGCCTGGCGGCAGGCGCCCTTTCAAGGAAAGGGAAAAGCGGGTCACGAAACAGGATCCCGGTTCCCCCTTCCTTCAGGAAGGGGGTAGGTTTCGCCCCATCAGTGAATTTCACACGTGGCGACCGGGGGTACGGGGGGTTTTTCCGTGCCAATCCATACATCTCCGGAAGGGACGTTACCGTTTCCAGGTGTCCCCGCCTCCAGGGGAGCGTTGGGGGCTGAGCGTTTCCATCACAGGCCGGATGCCCGGACCGTATTCGTACGTCATACGTCCCCCCGTATATCCGCTCAGGGCAACGAGGACCGCCGCTGCCGCCGCACCCGCGAGGTACGCGAAACGAACGGCTCCCGCGAACTTTCTCTTGAGAATGAGGTGGGTGCGGAGAAGGGCCAGCACGATGGCAAGCCATGTGGCGGCGGTGGAGATGGACTCGTGCTGTTCGAGCGCGGCGGCAATGCCGGGGATATCGGCGGCGGTGTCTTCAGCCGCATTCCCGGTCAGCGAGGCCGCAATCGCCGAAACCGCGCCCAGGACCAGGAGCAGATAGCCGGTGCGGAGAAGCTGATCCCTGCGCAACAGAATGCCGGCGGCGTCGCAGAAAAAGCCCACGATGAGCAGGGCGACGGGGAAGTGGACGATAAACGGATGGAAATCCATAGATGCGGTTGTAATCCGGGACCCGGGCGATCAGCTCCACGCGCCTTTGGCCATCATCCCGCCGTCCACGCAGACGTTTTCGCCGGTCATGAAGGAGGCTTTTTCGCTGGCGAGGAAAAGCACGGCATTGGCAATGTCGTTCGGGGTGCCGATCCGGCCGATCGGATGGGACCGGCTCATCCGTTCACGATGTTCCGTCTCATTGCCGCCCATGGCCTGAAGGGCTTCATCCACCAGCGGTGTGTCGATGGTGCCGGGGTTGACGGCCAGTACGCGCACGTTGTGTTCCGCGTATTCGAGGGCGAGTTGCCGAGTCAGGGAGAGGATGCCGCCTTTGCTGGCGGCGTAGGCGCATACGCCTTTCGTGGATTGCAGTCCCTGGACGCTGGCCGTGTTGATGATCACGCCGCCTCCGCGTTTGATCATTTCGAGTACGCAGTGCCGGGTCATCAGGAAGGCGCTCTTCAGGTTGACGTTCAGGATGTGGTCCCACGTTTCCTCGGGCAGTTCATGGGCGGGCAGGTAGCTGCTGACGGGCTGGACGCCGACGTTGTTGCAGAGGACGTCCACGCCGCCCCATTCTGAAACGGCGGTCCGCGCGAGCGCCCGGCAGGCGTCGTCCCGCGCCACGTCCGCCACCTGAAAACGGATATGGCCGGGTAGAGAATCGCTTTCCGCGGCGAGGCGTTCGCCGGCGTTCACGTCCACGTCGGCGCAGAGTACGCTGGCGCCCTCGCGGGCGAATGCCAGGCAGATGCCGCTGCCGATGCCCTTGGCGCCACCGGTGACAATGACTGCTTTATCCTGAAATTCCGACATGGCGCACGCCTCGTTTTCTGTCCCGAAAACAGTTTGCCGAATGGCGACATATTTCCGGGAGGGGACACCCGTTCAGGTCAGGCCGCGGAAGCATATGACCGATACGGACAATAACACAAAGCCGCCGCCGGATGTCAAATGGTAGTCTTTCGTCCCGGAGACCTCTCCCCCGGCCCCCGCGCCGTACGCCCGCGTCAGTGCCGCGCCGGCTCGCCGAAATGTTTTTGCTGACAGGAAACGGTTTTTTTGTTTACTTGTGTAAGGAATTCATCATTTCGTCGCGTTTTTGGAAAAGGAGCAATTATGGATCGTCGTCCGAGGGGATGGATCGTTCTTGGCGTGCTGGTGGGCGGGTTTTTCGGAATCAGTTTTCTGGTATCGTACTATACGGACTGGCTGTGGTTCAGGAGTCTGGAATTCGATTCGGTTTTCTGGCGTATCATTCGCGCCCGCTTCGGGTCGGGCATGCTTTTCGGCGCAATCGCGGCGGTCGTGGTGGGGGCGAACCTGTGGATTGCCGGAAGGATCTCGCGGCGGGCATTGCGGGTTGACGGCGAATCCGGAGGCGTGTTGCAGACCGGGAAGACCCAGCTCTTCATCACGGCCGCGCTGGTGTTCATCCTGGGCAACATCGGCGCGAGCCAATGGCCGGTTCTGTTGCGGTACCTCTACGAACAGCCGTTCGGCGCCGTCGATCCGATCTTCAATCGGGAGGTGGGCTTTTATGTGTTCCTGCTTCCGTTTTACGATTTTCTGTCCGGGTTTCTGATTGCGGCGCTGGTGTTGTCGGCGCTGGTGGTCGTGGCGATATACGTAACCGCGGGTGGAATTGGAATCCGGGAGGGGCTCGAGGTGGGGGAACGGCCCATGGCCCATCTTTCGGGACTGGGCGGCGTCTTCCTCCTGGCGCTGGCATGGAAGTACCGGCTGAAGATTTACGCCCTGTTGTATTCGCAGGGGCGGTTTTTCGGGGCCGGCTACGTGGATGTCAACGTTCAGATCTGGGCGTACTGGGTGATGGTGATTGTCTTCCTGGCCGCGGCAGTCTTCCTGTTTCTGAATGTCAGATCGCCCAATACCCGGCTGCCGCTCAGGGGCGTCGGCGTGCTGGTTGTCGGCACGATCGTCGTGGGGGCGGTGCCCGCCACGGTTGTCCAGAAACTTGTGGTGGAACCGAGCGAACTCCGCCGTGAAGGTCCTTACATAGAGTACAACATCGAGGCGACCAATCGGGCATACGGGCTGGACCGGATCGTCGAGCAGCCGTTCGAGGCTTCGGAGGACCTGACGCTGGCGGATATTCAGGCTAACCCGCTGACCATGCGAAATATCCGGATCTGGGATGAACGGCCCCTGAAGCAGACCTACCAGCAGGTGCAGGAAATCCGGCCGTACTACGTATTTCCGAACGTGGACGTGGACCGGTACACGGTGGATGGCGTATACAGGCAGGTGATGCTTTCCGCCCGTGAACTGGATACCAACCGTCTGCCGGCTCAGGCGAGGAACTGGGTCAATGAACGTCTGCAGTACACCCACGGCTACGGGGTGACCATCAGCCCGGTCAACCACGTCACCAGGGAGGGCCTGCCGGCGTTCATGGTGAAGGATATTCCACCCATCTCGGATCCGGGCCTGGAGATCGAACGGCCCGAGATCTACTACGGCGAAAGAACCTACGCTTACGTGGCGGTGAAGACCGGGATCCAGGAATTCGACTACCCGAAGGGCGACGAGAATCAGTATTCGACGTATGAGGGGGCAGGGGGCGTGCCCACGGGCAGCTTCATCAATCGGCTGGCGTTTGCCATTCGATTCTGGGACGTAAGCCTCCTGCTGAGCGGTTACATGCTGCCCGAAAGCCGTATCATGTTCCGCCGGCAGATTCGGGAGCGGGTGCAGACGCTGGTTCCCTTTCTCATGTACGACACCGATCCCTATATCGTGGCGTCCGAAGGGAGGCTCTACTGGATACAGGATGCGTACACGATTTCCGATATGTATCCGTATTCCACGCGCTCGGGGCGAATGAGGATCAACTATATCAGAAACTCCGTGAAGGTTGTGGTCGACGCCTATAACGGCACGGTGACGTTCTATCAGGTGGATGAGGAGGATCCGTTGATTCGATCCTATGGCGAGATGTTCCCCGGGGTGTTCCAGCCGTTGTCCGCGATGCCGGAAGACCTGAGAGCGCACGTGAGGTATCCGATCGACCTGTTTTACGCGCAGGCCTCCATGTACCGGAATTATCACATGGAAGACGTCAACGTCTTCTTCAACCAGGAGGACCTCTGGGAGATTCCGAACGAGATTTACAGCGACCAGCCGCAGGCTATGCTGCCGTATTATATCATCGTCAAGCTGCCGGGTGAGAGCCAGGAGGAATTCCTGCTGATGGTGCCCTTTACGCCCGCAAAGAGAGACAATATGATTGCCTGGCTCGCGGCGCGGTCCGACGGTGAAAACTACGGACACCTGCTGGTGTACAAGCTTCCCAAAGACAAGCTCATCTACGGCCCGATGCAGATCGAGGCGCGGGTGGACCAACAGCCGGATATCTCCAGCCAGTTGACATTGTGGGGGCAGCGAGGATCGGAGGTGATCCGCGGGAACCTGCTGGCCATTCCCGTGGAAAGTTCGTTCATCTACGTCGAACCCATCTATCTGCAGGCGAGGCAGGAGCCCGACCAGCAGGCGTACGGTCAGGAGGAGGGCATCCCCGGGGGGCAGCCTCCGCCGAGGCGGCAGCAGGAACGCAGTACGGCGATTCCCGAGTTGAAGCAGGTGATCGTCGCTTTCGGCGGGCAGGTGGTTATGCGGAATACGTTCGAGGAGGCGTTGACGGTCCTGTTCGGGGAGGGGGTTGGAGCCACCCTGGCGGAAGGCGACGAGAAAACGCCTGCGACGCCGGCTGTCGATCAGACCGTGCGTTCCGCGGCCGAACTGGCGGAAAAGGCAGATACGCACTACACGCGGGTGCGTTCGGCCATGCAGCGGTGGGACTGGGAACAGGCGGGCAAGGAGATGAAGGCGCTTGAGGAGACGATTCGGGCGCTGAAGGAAGAGTTGAAATAGAAACCGGACGACCCTTTCCACCCGGTAAAGGATCCGCTAATGACGGTGAAGGTTGGTTTTATTGGCGCGGGGAATATCTCACGTGCCCATCGCAGGCATTTGAAGCGTATCGACAACGTGGCGGTGGTGGCCGTTTGCGACGTGGACCGGGCGAAGGCCGCCGAGGCCGCGGCGGAGTGGAACGCCGGCGTATTCACGGACTACAGGTCCATGTTGAACGAGGTGGAGCTGGATGCGGTCTACGTCTGCGTCCCTCCATTTGCGCACGAGACACAGGAGATCCTGGCCGCGGAGAAGGGGATCGCGCTTTTTGTCGAGAAACCGATCGACCTGGGCATGGATACGGCGCGGGAGGCGGACGCGGCCATTCGGGAACACGGCGTGATTTCCTGCGTGGGCTTTCAGGGACGGTACCTGGACATTATAGACAGAACGCGGAACCTGCTTGCGGACCGGCAGGTCGGTCTGGCGATCGGCTACTGGATGGGGGGGTTGCCGGGCGCCTACTGGTGGCGGCGGAAGCATTTGTCCGGCGGTCAGGCCGTGGAGCAGACGGTCCACGTCACGGACATGGCCCGGTATCTCTTCGGTGACGTGAAAACCGTATTTGCCGGGGCACGTACGGGGTTGATGACGGACGTGGAAGGCTACGATATCGAAGACGCGAGCGCGGCCACGCTGATTTTCGAAAACGGAACGCTGGCCACGCTTTTTTCGGCCTGTTTCATGTCGTGCGGCCATCGCGGCGGGTTGGACATTTATACGAAAGATATGGTCATCGAGTACAAAGAGAGAAAATCGATTACGGTTGTGCAGGGAGACCGGTCCGAGCATTTCGAGGTCGGCAACCAGTACTGGCAGGAAATGGACAACGCCTTTATCGAGGCGGTGCGCACCGGCAACGGATCGAAGCTGCGATGTCCGTACTCCGACGCCGTGAAGACCCAGCAGGTGGTGGTGGCGGTGAACCGGTCGCTCGAAACCGGCGAACCCGTATCGATTGCGGAGGTATAAAGAAGCCGCCAGCGACCTCTCTCCCCGGCCGGCAGGCACCCTTTCCTGAAGGAAAGGGAAAAGCGGGTCACGAAACAGGATCCCGGTTCCCCCTTCCTTCAGGAAGGGGGTAAGGGGGTAGGTCTCGCTCCATCAAAAAGAGGGGCGCTGCGATTTTGCAGCGCCCCTCTTTTGCGGTTATTGCGCGATTACTTGTACACTTTCATCTGCCCGGACTTCAGCCGGTCCCAGTACTCATTGAGGGTGGCCTTGATGTGCGGGCTGAGTATCACACCGCCGATGATGTTCGGGAAAGCCATTCCGAGGATCATCATGTCGGTGAAGTTGAGTACGTTGGTCAGGGCGGTAACTGCGCCCATGAAGACGAAGAAGACGAAGATGACGCGGTATACGAGGATGGTGCTTGTACCGAAAAGATACTCCCAGGCCCGCTCCCCGTAATAGGACCAGGAGATCATCGTGGAATAGGCGAAGAGGACGACGGCAATGGCAAGGACGTACCGGGCGCCCGGGATGAAGGTTTCGAATGCCGCGGCCGTCATTGCGGCGCCGACCGGCTGCCCCTGCTGGGCCTGGCCGAGGAACTGGGGGTCTGCGTACACGCCGGTGATCAGGCAGACGAGGCCCGTCATCAGACAGATGACGATGGTGTCGATGAATGGCCCGATCATCGCGACCATGCCCTCCCGGGCGGGTTCGTTGGTTTTGGCCGCAGCGTGTGCGAACGCCGCGGATCCAAGGCCGGCTTCATTGGAGAAGGCGGCGCGTCGGATGCCGGTTACCAGCACGCCGATGAAGCCGCCGTAGAGCGCCTGGGGCGAAAAGGCCTGGCCGAAGATGGTGTCCAGCATTTCAGGTATGCGTGTGAAGTTGGTAAGGATGATCAGCAGGCAGGTAGCAACGTACAAAAGGCACATGGTGGGCACCACACGGGACGTGACGCGTCCGATCCGCCGGATCCCGCCGATAATCACAACGGCGACCATGGCGGCGAGTACGATGCCGACCAGCCAGTTGTAGTCCTTGAAGACCGGCGAAACCGTGCCCAGTATTTCCAGCGTCTGATTGGCCTGGAACATATTGCCGCCGCCCAGGCTTCCTCCCACGGTCAGAAACGCGAACATCACCGCCAGGGTGCGGCCGAACTCCCCCATGCCCTTCAATTTCAGGCCGTTTTCCAGGTAATACATGGGGCCGCCGGAGACACGTCCGTCGGGGTGTATCTTTCTGTACATGACCGCCAGGGTGCAGGAGGCGAGTTTGGAGGACATGCCGAAGACCGCGGTGACGAGCATCCAGAAAATCGCGCCCGGCCCGCCGAGACTGACGGCGATGGCGACTCCGGCGATGTTTCCAAGCCCCACCGTGGCCGAGAGCGCGCTGGTGAGGGCCTGGAAGTGCGAGATTTCCCCGGGATCGTCCGGATTGTCATAACGGCCGCGGATGACGTCGATGGAATGGCGGAACCCCTTGAGCGATAACCATCCGAAGAAGAAGGAATAATAGATACCGCCAAAAAGAAGCACCAGGACGATTAGCGGAATCCCGGTGCCGAACGACGCGAAGAGGACCGCTGCCAGAAGTTCGACCGTGTTTCCGAAAAGCCTGTCCAGGTCGGCAAGGTTGGTCTGTATCCAGCTGTCTGCCGATTCTGAAGCGGCGGTTTCCTGCGCGCAGGCCATGACGGGAAGGACGAGCGCCAGGAGCAGAATCGAACTGAAAATGACAACGGAAAGACGTATGACTCTGTGCATAAAGACCTTCCTTGCCAGCGGGTTGTGGGATGCGCAAGTTGTGAACGCAGGCTGGATGCGAAAATATGTGGAATCCCGCGCGTACAGGCAATAGCAATCCAACGCGCCCGGACCGCCCGAACGATACGCGGCATTCATTCTCAGGCCGTTCAGCTCATTCCCGCCGCTGCCGGCTCACGTCCTGCTCGTCGTCGTGCGGGTTTTCGCCGGTAATCCAGCGCAGGCGCTCCTCGTGTGAACTCCCGGCGAGTTGGAGATTCTCCTTCGTGACGGACAGACACCGTGAGATTTCCCGGTATCCGCGGATGAAGGTCTCGGCGTAGCCGGTGCCGGCCTTCCACCCCTGAAATCCCGCGCTGGATTCGATTCGCTTTATTGCGAACTCCGCCGTGTGTCCCTGGGATTCGAATATCTCCTCCGCTTTAATACGGTTTTCAACCTGATCGGAGATATCGATACAGACGTCGACCTCGTGGAACCCGTAATCGATGCCCGTATAGTAAATGGCGGCCACTCGGTGAGGTGAACGGCCCATCGAAGTGTCGGGAATGGACACGTGGTTGAGCGCTTTTTGAACGGCGATGCCGGCGGCGGTATGGTCGTTCACCCACGCGTAGTGAAAGCGGCGGTCGGGAAGGGTGTAAGGCGCGTGGGTCAGAATCAGTTGCGGGCGGACGGCGTACAGAATCTCGGCCAGCGCCGACACCACGTCTTCGGTGGCCTCAAGGGGATGATCGGAGAACGGCAGCACGGTTACGTCGGTGACGCCGAATACCGCGCAGGCCCTCGCGAATTCCTCCTTCTTGCGTTTTGCGTAATCGTCCTGCGAACCGTGGACGACTTTCGTGTCCTGTCGGTCGGACGGCTTGCGCAGTTCGTCCGCCAGTTTTTCGTTGTGCGTGCGCTGTCCTCCGGTTATGGCCACCACGGAAACGCTGTCGCCGCGTTCGACGTGGTGGGCGCAGGTGCCTCCCATGTGGCACACGTCGTGTGGATGGGCAACAACAACGAGGATTCTGAGGCTCTCATCTCCAGGAAGTCGCATGATGGGACGCTTCTCTTCCGTGTTCACGGCGGCGGAGACCACGCCGGCGGCGCAATGCCGTCGACGTGGGTCTTGACGTCGATCACGGCGGGTTTTCCCGATGTAATCGCCTGGTCGAGCGCGCTCCCGAACGCCTCTGCCCGGCTTACCGTGATGCCGACGCAGTCCATCGATTCCGCCATTTTCGCAAAGTCGCCGTCCGTCATATGCCAGAGTTCGTCGGACCCCGGTTCCGGGCCCCCGTAGATATCCTCGTTGAGTCCCTTCTCCTGGTTGAGGGAATGATTGTTGTTGACGACGACGACAACGGGAATGTCGTTCCGAACGGCGGTGTCCAGTTCCGTGACGTGATACCAGATGCCCCCGTCGCCGGTGAAACACACAACGGGGCGATCCGGAGCCGCGCACCGGGCGCCGACGGCCGCGGGAATGCCCCAGCCGAGGGATCCGGAACATCGGATATAGGACTGGCCCGGGTGGATGAGATCGATGAGGGTCCCGGTCCAGATTCCGGAATGTCCGGTATCGGAAACGAGGATGGCGTTTGAGGGCAGATGCCGGGTCAGTTCCCTGCACAGGCGCTCGGGTCGAATGGGTACCTCGTCCGAATTGACGAACGGGGCTACGCTCTCCTGCCATTGGGAGGTGAGTTGCCCCACGCGCGACGTCCAGGCGCTGCGTGTGACGGATTCGGGCGCGGCGTCGATCAGCCTGGACAGCCCGGCTCTCGCGTCGGCCTGAATACCGAGCCGGATTGGATAAGAGCGTCCTATTTCAGCCGGGTTGATGTCGAGCTGGATGACGTGGGTGCCGGCCGGAGGGACGGTCCAGTCGTTTGTGACCTGTCCGCCGGTGTGGCTTCCGATAAAGAAGACCAGGTCCGCCTCGCAGACGGCGCGGTTGGCGCATTTCCGGGAATACAATCCGCAGACCCCCGCGGCAAGTGGATGGTCGAAAGGGAAGGCTTCCTTGGCGTTCAGCGACGTGGCGACGGGAATGGAGAGCCTTTCCGCGAACGCCCGAAGCGCGGCGCCGGCGTCGGAGGCAATGATCCCGCCGCCAGCGACGATGACGGGGCGTTGTGCGGCGGCCAGCAGGTCGATCGCCTTGCGGACGGCCTCCGGATCGGGCTCGGGCCGGAAGGGGGGCAGTTGGGCAAAGGGTTCCTCGGCAACCACGTCCATATCGGCTTCGCCGTTGGCAATCACGTCCCCGATGAAACCCGCCATGTCGAGATGGACGGGCCCGGGTGTTGCCGTGGTGGCTTCCCGGAAGGCCTGCCTCAGGAAATAGGGAAGTTGCTCGGGCCGGTCCACCAGCACGTTGTACTTGGTGACCGCGTCGAACGGCGCCACGTGGTCCACTTCCTGATAGGCGTGCCGGTGCTGGTTGATTTGAGTCTGACGCCCGGTGATTGCGATTACTGGAGAACACGCGAGGTACGCGTCCTGAAGCCCGGCGGCGAGGTTTGCTGCGCCCACGGATTGCGCCATGCAGATGCCGGCCCCCCGGCGGACCCGCGCATAGGCGTCGGCCATATAGGCCGCGCTCTTCTCGCCATGGGTCATGATGCGCCGGATTCCCAGCCGTTCCATTTCCATCAGGGCCCGGGGCGCGATCACGGGCATGAAAAACACGTGCGTGATGCCGTATCCGTGAACCGTCTCGGCGATGAACCGGCCGCCGGTCAGGCGGGGCATAGGTCCTCTCCTCTGCTGGTGAAGGCGCTTCGACAAGCGCAGGAACCGTCGCGTCATCCCCATGCCGCTCCCTGCGCCGTTGTCCGGAGCCTGCGGTCCCTGAGCCTGTCGAAGGGTCGAAGGATCCGCGAATGGAAATCTAAGCCGTACCGGTTGAAATTGAAAGCGAAAACGGGACGGGCGGGGCAGATTGGAATGGTACACCACGACCCCGCCGAGTCGACTTTTTTCATTTCCGGCGAGGTTTCCCGTGACTTTCGCCGTTGCTGAACGGGGCATTTCCGCTTGACTTTTCACCTTGCGTGGGAGATTATGAAGGCTGTTGTGCTTTCGTGGGTCGTGGCGCGGTTCCAGGAGGTCGGTTTGGATCTTTCCCTGTATTTGCCCATTGCGGGCACGAGCGTCAACCTGTGGTTGTTGCTCGCGCTGGGCGCCGGCGTGGGGCTGCTTTCCGGTCTGTTCGGCGTGGGCGGCGGGTTTCTGCTGACGCCTCTGCTGATCATGATCGGGATACCTCCCACGATTGCCGCGGCATCCGATGCCAATCAGATCGTGGCGGCTTCGGCATCCGGGGTCTATGCCCACTGGAGGCTGAAGAACGTCGATCTGCGAATGGCCTTTTTGTTGATTGTCGGAGGGTTCGCCGGCGGCACTGCCGGGGTGCAGCTCATCAAGGTGTTGCGTGCCGTCGGCAGCGCCGACCTTGCCATACACATAAGCTTCGTTCTGATGCTGGCGACTGTGGGCGGCATTATGTTTGTGGACGGGCTTCTGGGGCTGCGCAGGGGTAAAATCGTCAAGGCGGTGGGCCGTGCCAGGGCGGAATTGAGGATTACCTGGGCGGAGCGTCCGCTGGCCTGGGTGAACAAAATGGCAGGCGTGGCGTCCTGGTTCGTCCAGCTCAACCGTGCGCTGCCGTGGAGAGTCCGTTTCGAGACGGCCGGAATCACAATGTCCCTGCTCGTTCCGTCAGGGATGGGAATCCTGGTGGGTATGCTCGCCGCGATTATGGGGGTGGGCGGCGGTTTCATCATGGTGCCAACGATGTTGTACCTGCTGAAGATGCCCATGCCCGTGGTGGTGGGAACCAGCCTGTTGCAGGTGATGTTTACGTGTATCAACGTCACCCTGATGCACGCCTATACCAATCATACGGTGGATTTCGTGCTGGCATTGATGCTGCTTGCGGGATCAACACTGGGCGCCCAGGCCGGCGTCCGGATTGGCAGGCGCCTGGGGGCGGAGCAGTTCAAATTGCTTCTGGCGGCGATTGTGCTTCTGGTGATGGGTAAGATGCTGACGGATCTTCTGTCGACGCCGGTTATTCTGCTTGCTGCCCGGGGAGGTAACGTATGATCTGCCGGTTCTGGGCCGGTGTGTTGACAACGTTTCTCGCCGTGCCGTGCGCGGCGGAACCGTCGCTCCAGCTGTTTCCCTCGCGCGTTGAGGTCGATCTTTTTTTCAGCGGCGCCCGGCTTGTCGCAACCGGGACGGTTCCGAAGGACTGCCAGGTCGTTTTGAAGCTGGAAGGGGAACGGCGCGCGGCCGAGTACCGCAGAAAGGACAGGCGCGGTCCTTTGTGGGTAAGCACGGGCCGTGTCGTGTTCGACGCGCTGCCGGGGCTCTATATGGTCGCCGCTTCAAGTGATTCTGCGGACCTGTTGAGGCAGCTGGAAGTTGTCGGGGAGGGGTTTGGCGCGCTTCGGCGTGGTGTCACCATCCAGCAATCGCCGCCCGGCGATGACGGTTTCGTCTTTGAGGAGTTCCTGCGACTGGAAATCCAGCGGGGGTTCTACGCAGTGCGGCCGGCGTCGGTGGCGTTGTCCGACAGGGACGGCGAATTCGCCGGTTTTCGCGCGGAATTCCGGGTTCCGCCCGCCGTTCGGCCCGAAACCTATCGCGCCACGCTGTATTGTTTCAACAAACACCGTTTGATTTCGGAAACCGAACAGTCGGTTTCCGTTGAAAAAACCGGGCTCGTACGGGTGCTTTCCAGCGTTGCCTTCCAACATGGGGGTCTTTACGGCATTGTCTCGGTTCTCGTGGCGCTGGTCGCGGGGTTGGTT
Source organism: Candidatus Latescibacterota bacterium (assembly GCA_021295655.1). Classification (GTDB taxonomy): domain Bacteria; phylum Latescibacterota; class UBA2968; order UBA2968; genus JAAXHE01. The sequence continues at coordinate 24,391 of JAGWBX010000057.1, read as the reverse complement.
GTGGGGATGATATTCCGTAAATTGTAACGGGCGCATCACGATCGAAACCTTCCGCCCGCGAAAGGAGTTGCGGCATGTTTAGCGTTCGGACGACGCTGGCAGTTTGCATCGCGCTGAGTATGATGGCGATTGGCGGGCGGGCGGCCGCGGACAAGATGTCAACCGGGGATTCGAAGACCGATGGTCTGATGGTCGCCATTCAGGAAAAGCTGAAGTCAGTCAAGACGTGTGAATTCCGCATCAGGACCCTGTTGACGGTAGAAGGCGAGCAATATGAAATCCTGGACGACGTCACCATTCAGATTCCGGTCGGGATGCACGTGTCGCGCGTGCTTGCCGGCCGGATTCGTCAGACGATTGTGTCGGACGGTAGCCTGTTGTGGCGTTACGACCCCGAGGAGAAGATCGTCTACCGGATCAACATGGCAAGGGTCTATCGGGCGACGCAGGTGGAAGCGGATGCGGACCAGCCGAATCCCCTGCGTCCCTTCCGCGCGCTTGAATGGAAGTCTATCCGTTATTCGGGAACGGACACGTTGAAGGGTGAGATCGTCCGGGTGTTCGAAGCCGCACCGGAGGTTACACTGTTGTATGCCGAACTCCCGGAGCCGCCCGCCAGGGTCCGTTTTTCGGTCCACCCGGAGGACGGATTGGTGCGGGAGGCGCGGTATTATAACGCCGAGGGAGGGGAACTGCTGTCACGGCAATTTGAAATGTTGAAAACTAACGTAAAGGTGGACGAAGAACAATTCGACTTTGTCGTGCCGGCGGGGGTACACGTGATGGACGTTACGGATGATGTTATCGACTTGATCAAGACGACTGGTGCGCCGCCCCCGAAATAGATCGTCGATATCAAGAAGCCGTCAGCCAGGAGCAGCAGTCAGCTATCAGCGGTCAGCTATCAGCTGTCAGCCGTCAGCTAAAAGCAAAGTCAAAGGCGACTCGTCCTCCCAGCCCACAGACCTCTCCCCCCGGCCCCTCGCAGAACCTGTCCCGCCTGCCTGGCGGCAGGCGCCCTTTCCTGAAGGAAAGGGAAAAGCGGGTCACGAAACAGGATCCCGGTTCCCCCTTCCTT
>JAGWBX010000057.1:0-23003 GCA_021295655.1 Candidatus Latescibacterota bacterium | reverse complement strand
CAGGCGCCCTTTCCTGAAGGAAAGGGAAAAGCGGGTCACGAAACAGGATCCCGGTTCCCCCTTCCTTCAGGAAGGGGGTCAGGGGGTAGGTCCGGCCCCCCGCCGAGGGGCGCGGTTCTTTTCGCCCTTTTACTTACAGGTATCTAAAGCGTCATGCCGAACGATCCCGCCAGCAGGGTGGCCAGCCCCAGGAAGCTGACGAACCCGATGACGTCGGTTACCGTTGTCAGGAAGATTGACGCGGACTGCGCCGGGTCCTTGCCCAGGGCCGTGAGAACAATTGGAATCAGCGCCCCGGTGAGACTGGCCATGGACATTGAAAACACCATCGATACGGCCAGCACAAGGGGAAGCCCGGTCGTGCCGGACCACAGATAGGCCGCCAGAGACGCAACGAGCGCAATGGCCACCCCGTTGACACACCCGGCCAGCAACTCCTTGCGGGCAACGCGAAACCAGCGGCGCGGCCTGAATTCACGGAGAGCCAGGCCGCGAGACGTCACTGCCAGCGCCTGCGCGCCGGTATTGCCCGCCTGTCCGGCAACCACGGGCAGAAATATCGCCAGGGCGGTAAACCGGGCGATCGTATCCTCGAAAAGGGCAACAGCCGCGGCGGCCAGAAAGGCCGTGCCCAGATTGACCTGCAGCCATGGCAATCGTTTGCGCACCGCCAGCACCGGACCGGAAAGGGCGCGTTCTTCCTTGCCTGCGCCAACCATGGTTACCAGATTCTCGCTCGCCTCATGCCTGGCGGCATCCACGAGCGCATCGTGGCGGATGATTCCGCAGGGCCGGCCGTCTAGCCCGCCGACTACCGGCAGCGACGCCAGTTTGTGAGCCTCGAGCAGTTCTACCACTTCCTCTCTCGATGACATGGCCTGCACGAACACGGGTGGTCGCTGCGCCAGTTGCCCGAGGCGGTCGCCGGGCTGGGCCACCGCGACCTCCTGAAGCGTAAGTACCGCGGTCAGCGTCCCGTCATCGTCCACTACGCACAGATCGTGAATGCGTCGTTCCGGAAACGACCGGATGCGGGTGAGCGCCTCCTCCGCGGTTTCCTCGGCGTTGAATACCGTTACCGAGCTATCCATGATCTGACCGGCCGATCCGGCCGGATAGCGCATCAGTTCTTCCATTTCGGCAGCCAGTCTGACCGGCAGGGCGGCCAGGCGCCCGGTCCGGCTCTCTGGCGACATCCGGGCCAGGAGTGAGGCGGCGATGCCTTCGTCCATCGCCGTCCACAGACGCCGGAACAGTGCCTCGTCCATATGCTCCACGAGCACGACGGCCCGGTCAGGGTCCATTCGCTCGAAGACCTGCGCACCCCGGTCGCCGGCCTGGGTTTCGAGCAGTTCGAGCGCCTCGGGTATGGGCGTTGAGGTCAGCGCACGGGCGGCCTCGCCCGGATGGAGACGAAAAAAAGCCCTGATCAGGGCCTGTGAGGCATTCGTGTTTTCATTCATACCCGACTCCTTGCAGGATGAGTCCTTCCCTTCGATCAATCGCTTCGCATGCTTCCGGAATGACTTGCGAACAAGCGCCTGTGATAGGATGTCTTTGAATGGCGAAGCGACCCTTTCCGCGTATTATCAGGGCCGACGTTGGGAGCGATCGCCAGTGGACGGTTGGAGGTTTTCCGCTCCCAGGGCGCTCTTGGCCAGGGCCGACAGACCGATGCGGTATAATTCCCCAAGCGCCGCACCTGCCTGGCCTGCGTGCAAGAGTCGGTCCGTTTGCCCGGAGCGTTGACAGAGGATCTTGTGGCGTAACGCCCCGGCGAACAGACTCTGTTCGTCGAGTACGGGAAGGGTGTGAAAATCTGTCCAGGAGGGATGGACGATTACCGAAGCCGCCGAATCGTCCGTTCGCAGCGACATCACCTCCCGGCGCATAATCGAGGCGACGGATATCGCTTCATCGGCAGCCAGGAGTTCACGGAGGCTGAAAACCCCGGCCAGTGTCTGGTCACGGTCCACAACATATACGTAACCCAGAACACGGGCCTGACTGGCCTGCAATCTGGCCAGCGCCTCGCCAGCACGAATTTCAGGCGGGACGGTGAATACAAGCGAATCCATCAATGCGCCAGCCGTCTCCTCCCGGTAACGAAGCAGTGGATTCAGATGCCTTGCAAAATCGCCGGGCAACGCTTCCAGGATTGCCGATTTCGACTTCGGCGCCAGTCGGCGGACGAGGTGCGCGGCCCGATCCGCCGACAATCCCGGCAGGGCCCCGGCGGCTTCAGCCGCCGGCATACGTTCAAGACAGGCTGCGGCAGTGCTCGATTCCATCGTGTCGAAGAGAGCGCCGGCCAGTTCCGGGGGGACCTGGCTGAAGAAGGGCGTCAGTTCGTCCAGCGAGCAATTCTCCAGTTCGCGAGCGGCTTCTGCGGCGTGGGCGCGGATAAATTGATGGATTACATTCGATGCCCCGTCCATAGTTTCAATTCCTTTCAACGAGCAGAATCGACGCCCGCTCGGCAAAGACCGACGCGGGCACCGAGACGCGCCCCTCCTCGGCATCCAGTACCACGGCTGTGGCGGTGATCTGGACAATCTCTCCCTGATGGTCCCCAACGCTGACCCGGTGGCCAACCGTGTAGGTCTTCTGCAGATAGTACGAGGCCAGTATATTGGACACGGTGGTACGGGCCCCGAGCGCGAAGGTCAGCGCGCTGCCAAGCAGGGCGATCCCGAAGACGAGCAGAAGTCCGCTCGTCAGCAGGTCGACGTTCAGACCCGCCTGGTTTACGGCGATCAGGGCACTGGCGACCACAACAGCCATCTGACCCAGGCGCGCCAGGGCCGTCGCGTAGCCTATCCCCGTGGACAGGATGACGTCCCGGAGAAACTGACCGCCGACGAGGCCGGCGAACAGGATCAGGACTGCCGCGAGAAACCGGGGCAGATAGACGACGATGCCGTTGAGCCAGACGGACACCACCGGCAATCCGAGTAATTCGGTAGCCAGGGTGATAAAGAAGAGCAGAACCAGCCAGAAGAGCACACGACCCACCGCCCAACCCGCCGCGTTCCGGAATTCCGCTCCGCGCCCACTGTGCAGCCTGAGTCTCGGAACCAGCCGGTCCAGCCCGGCGATCAACCTGCGGCTCAGGGCGCGTACCAGATATGCCAGGGCCAGACCGAGTAACGCCAGGGCAAGGGCGCCTGCAATCCGGGGCGCGGCATCGATCAACTGATGGGCGACTTGCTGGACCTGCGCCTTGAGTTGTGCGATCACGTCCTGGTAAGACAATTATCCGCTCCTCATTCGTTCAGCCCGGCACACCGGGTATGCCGCGCCCGGTGTCCTCAACCACGAGGTCAACCACTTCCCGGAGGGCTTCAGGTTCCGAATCGCCTTCCAGGCGGCGCAGGCGAAAGTGATCGATCTGCCGGTCCGCGCCGGTACCGCTTCGGATAACGTCCAGGGCATGGCGCAGTTCCGGCTCGCATTCCAGGGCCCGCGCGTCTTCCGAAAGTTCGTCCACGAGTGCGTGGGCCAGTTCGTCTATGTCCATGCGTCCCTTTCCGCCGGTATTTCCCAGGAAGGCAAGCACGCCGTATCGCTGCGCGAGCCAGCAGTTTTCGGCGATCAGTTCCGTTGGCGGTTCCGGCGGAAGGCGGCCCTCCATATCCAGCCGGAGCAGGTGGCGCACAAGAGAAGCATATAGCGCAACCACGCAGACTGCTTCTTCAACGGTGTGGCAGATGTCGCAGATGCGCAACTCCACCGTTGGATAGGCGCGGGAGGGTCGGATGTGCCACCACAGTTCGGTGCTGTCCTGGATGAAATCCATACGCTGGTAGTCGGACACGAGACGGTCGAATTCGTCCCACGTCCGAAGTGGCGCAGGGAGTCCCGTGCGCGGCAGACTGCTGAAGAGCGTAATTCTGTAGGATTTGAAACCCGTTTCCCCGCCACTGCTGAACGGGGATGAAGCCGAAAGCGCATGGAGCAGCGGAAGGTGCTGTCGCAATGCCGTCATGACCCTCACGCGGCTGTCCGCGTCGCCGAATCCGGCGTGGACGTGCATCCCGCCGACCAGCAGTTCCCGAACCGCCTGCTGATAGGTCGTTGCGAATTGTTCGTAACGTCGTCCGGCGGTCACGACCTGGTTGTGCCAGGCTGCAAAGGGATGTGTGGAGGCAGCCATTACCGCGGCCCCGTGATTTGCCGCCGCATTGATTACGAGGCGACGGGTCTCCACCAGGGCTTCGCGGATCTCCTGCACGGATTGGCAGACTCTGGTTGTGGTTTCTATCTGAGATCGGAGGAATTCCGCCACGACCTTGTGGGGTCCGCGGCTTCTCTCGCAATCCTCGAAGATTCGGGGGTCCGGATCCGGCAGCAGATCGCGTGTGTCCGGATCGATAAGGAAGAACTCTTCCTCGACCCCGAGCGTAATCGCAAGGGGGTCGTCGCTCTTGCCCTGCGCCACTCTGCCTCCTCATACCGCGGGGTTTTTAAACCGTTTCCAAACTCCGTTGCCGGCCCGCCGGTCCTCCGGGCGGCACTCATTTGTGTACTTGAAGTGTACCGGAGTTGCTCTATATTCTTCGCTGCCGGCATGGCGGCTGCCGCCGGCCGGGTATATTTATACCACAATTGCGAGCCGCAACGCAACCATTTTCCTTTTTCACCATCGCTGCACTTTCGATTTTCGCGTGCGGTACCGGTTTCAGAGACGTCGCTCACGGGAGTGTATTATGGACAGTGCTTCAACTGCGGACCGGAGGGAAAAAATCCGGTCCGCAGTGAATCGGGAACGGCTGGTTGAAACGGCGATGGCGCTGGTCTCGGTGCCCAGTCCCACCCGGAGCGCCGGCGCCGTGGCGGATTGTCTCGCTCAGATACTGGCCAACGACGGTTTTGAGGTGCAGAGGCCGGTCGCGGACTGGCCCGAAGCGCCGGCTGTCGTGGTTCGGCTGGAATCGAATCGGCCGGGACCCACCCTGCAGTTCGACGGCCACCTGGATACGGTGCATCTGCCGTTTGTTCCTCCCCGGCTGGAAGACGGCGTCCTGTACGGTTCCGGCGCGTCGGATATGAAGGGTGGAATCGCGGCGGCTGTCGAAGCGCTCCGTGCGCTGCGCGAAACCGAAGCGCTTGCCGGCGGGAGTATACTGCTTACCGCGCACGACCATCACGAAGGTCCCTGGGGAGACCGGCGCCAGGTGAGGGCGCTCGTGGCGGAGGGTTTCGTGGGTGACGCTGTGATGCTCCCTGAGTATCTGGCGGATCGGCTGCCGCTGGCCGGACGGGGAATGGCCATTTTCAAGGTTTCGTTTCTCAGGGACGGGGATCCGGTGCACGAGGTCCTTCGTGCGCCGGAGACGCCCGACGTACTTGGAGCCGGCGCCGAACTGGTATGCCGGCTCCGGAACCTGAATAAAACGCTGGTGAGGACATCGGACCCCTGGTCGGGGTGTGATACGGTATTCGTGGGGCTCATCGAGTCGGGCGAGATCTACAATCAGGCGCCGGTGGGGTGCACCGTCAGGGGCACGAGGCGATGGGTCACGCCCGGCCGAACGGAAGCTGTCGAAGCCGGGTTTCGCGCACTGGTTAACGAACTCGCGGTGGCGTCAGGGACGCCGGCGACGATCGACTTCCAGGTCCAGGGAGACGCGTTCCGGGTCTCGAGGGAAGACGCGATCGTCAGTGCGTTTCAGACGGCGTACTCGGCGGTCTCGGGTGTGGAACTGCCGGTTGGCGGCAAGCCGTTCGTGGACGACGGCAATACCTACGCGGCCCTTGCCGGTATACCTGCGTTGACCCATGGGCCGGATGCAAGAGGCGCGCATACGCTGTCCGAGGCCGTTGAGGTGGACGAACTGGTTCGGGTGGCGCGGGTATATGCGATGACGGCCGTGGCGTACTGTGGAGGGGTGGTTCACCCACCGCAATAAGCGATACGGCCGGTTTTCCTCTGGACTCCCCGCATGAAGCGTGTGCCCGGTACGCTTCGGCGGCAGCCCGGTCACGGGGCAATTCCGTGTTCGTCCAGGTAGGATCCGATTCGCCCTTTCGTGACGGATGTGAGGGCGATTTTTCCGTTGATGCTGCGGCCGGGCAGGTATGCAAGAATGTCATGGATGGTGACAATGGATCGCACGGGTACGCCGGCGGCTGTCTCGAGGGCCGCCAGGCGTTTTTCTCCTTGCGGTCCAAAGCGATGACAAGACCCGATATCCGGGCGCTGCAGGCTGCTTTCAGTCTGCGGATCGTCTGAATTTTGGTGGCGCCGTCTGTGACGACGTCGTCTACCAGTACAACGCGGTCCTGAGGGTCGGGTTCTTTGCCAACGAGCCAGCCCCCCTCGCCGTGTTCCTTGATCTCTTTCCGGTCAAAGCCATAACAGACGTCCATATCGAACCGCTGGCGGAGTGCGATGGCTGCGGCGATGCAGAGGGGGATGCCCTTGTATGCCGGACCGAAAACCAGCGTCGGCTCAACGTCGAACTCTCGGATGGCGCAGGCATAGAAATAGCCGAGGCGCTCGATTTCCGCGCCGGTGTTGAATTGCCCGGCATTGAAGAAGTACGGGGACGTTCTGCCGCTCTTGAGGGTGAATTCGCCGAAACGGAGTGCGCCGGTCTCAACCAGAAAGTCGATGAAGTCCTGCTGATAGGATTGCATGGCGGGTGCTCCTGATGGATGGAATCCGGCCCGCAAAACCGGTTAACGACCGGGTTTGTGCTTGACGCGATTTTGTCAAAAGACGATCTTAAAGAGCAACTTCGGAAGCGAAGCGGTTAAACGGTGAATCGAGGTCGGATTGACAGTTGGAAATTGGCGTATTGCGCTGGCGGGTTGGATGGGACTGATTTTTCTGATGTCGAGCCGATGGCTGGCTTTCGGCATGTCCGCGGATGCGACCGAGGCGTATCTGGGCGTATTGAATTACGCGGTTCGCAAGCTCGCCCATCTGACTGAATATGCGGTCCTGACGTATCTCATTATGCGGTCAATCTGTATCGAGCCGCGCCGGTTCGGCCCATGTCTGGCGTGGAGCGCCGTTCTATCCGTGTGTTTCGCCGTGACGGACGAGATCCATCAGGTTTCCGTTCCGGAGCGACTGGGAACCTGGACGGACGTTTTGTATGACGCCGGCGGTGTTTTGCTGATGGTTTATCTGTTATGGAAAATCAGAAACGGAGAAAGTACGGTGTTGAAGCGCCGGATACTCGGGTTCGCCAGTCATACGGCGGACCGCGCATAAGATAAACGATCCCACCCGGCCTGACAAGCCGATTCACCCAGATAGAGTTCGGAGATGGACCGCCATGGGGACAGATCATCGCAGCGTACTCCTGCTGATTGCCGACGACTGGAGCCCGATTGCCGGATGCTACGGAAATCCGGCGATCCGGACCCCGAACGTGGACGCATTGGCATCGCGCGGAACGGTGTTTAACCAGGCCTTCTGTACAACGCCATCCTGCGCGGCCAGCAGGGCGTGCGTGTTAACGGGACACTACAGCCACACCCACGGGCAGTACGGCCATACGCACGGGATCCACAATTTTCACACGCACCTGTCCATGCCCTCCATCCCCAACACTCTGGGGTCGGCGGGTTTTGCCACCGGGATTGTGGGCAAGCTGCACGTGCAGCCGGAAGCGGTATATCCGTGGACGTACAACGGGGAACATGTACGCGGCGGGACCCGCAACGTGGCCGGGATGGCCCGGCAGGCCGGCGAGTTCCTTTCCCAAACGGAAGACAGGCCGTTCTATCTGCACATGGGATTTGGGGACCCGCATCGTAATTTCGGAAATCAGGAGACCTATCCGAACGTGGAGGAGGTGCATTATTCGCCGGACGAGGTCGTGGTGCCCGATTTCCTGCCCGACCATCCCGCTGTACGGAAGGAACTGGCGGAATATTACCAGTCCATATCCAGACTGGATCAGGGGATCGGAATGGCGGTGGATGCGCTGGAAGCCGCCGGGAGGGCGGCGGACACGCTGATCGTGGTGATGAGCGACCATGGGATGCCGTTTCCCGGCGCGAAGGGGTCCTCGTTTGACTCGGGGCATCGCTGCCCGTTGATTCTGGTGCGGCCGGACGCGGCGTCCGTCCGGTCCAACGCGCTTGTGAACTGGTGCAATATCGCGCCCACGGTTCTGGATTGGTGCGGCGTGGAACCGCCGGAAGGACTTCCGGAGCGTTCCCTGGTCCCGATTCTGGACGAGGCGAGTCCGGAAGGATGGGACGAGACGTTTTTTTCCCACTCGTTCCACGAGGTGACGAATTACTATCCGTATCGTGTGTTGAGGGGTCGAAGGTACAAATACGTCCGCAATCTCTATCCCGAGTTGACAACGCCGATTCCGGGCGATCTGTGGGCGTCTCCAACCTGGCAGGCGGTTCTGGCTGAGGGGATCGGGATGATGGGGCGACGGCCCACGGAACGATTCCTGCATCAGGATGGAGAAGCGTTGTTCGACGTTGAAGCGGACCCGGAAGAGTCCACCAATATTATTCACAATCCGGAGGTCGCTGAAGTTGCGGAGACGATGCGGCGGAGGGTCAAGGCGTTCCGTGTGGAGACCCGCGATCCCTGGGTCCTCGCGTCCATCCACGCCGGTGAGGAAGGCCTCGAGGGATAAGTGGCGGAACCTCTCCCTTCGGCCCCTCAGAAGCGGTGAGACGTAAGACGGGAGAGGGGAGAGATTACCTGCCCCGTGCGGTTTCATTTCTTGCCGGTGGCATGAAGGAAGAACCAATCGGGCAAGGATGTCTTCTCCCGTCTCCCCTCTACCCTCTCCCCGTTCTTCGAAAAGGGCAAGGGAATAGGGGAAGTTTGTGGGGTGGGGGAGATATCTCCTGACGGAAATCGAAACGCTCCAGTGGAATCACATATAGAGGTGTTTCTTGATCTTCAAATCAATCATCGTCGGTCCGTTGCAGGTGAACTGTTTCGTCCTGGCCTGCGAAAAAACCCTCGAGGGCATCATCGTCGATCCGGGCGACAATATCCCGGAAGTTATCGAACTCGTCCTGGAAGATGACATCCGCGTCGTGGAAGTCGTAGCCACCCACGGGCATTACGACCATATTGCCCATGCGGCCTCGGCGGTCCGCGAAACCGGCGCGCCGTTTGCGATACACCCCGCAGACCGCTTCGAGGTGGAAAACCTCGTCGAAATCGCCGGTTCCATGGGTATGGACGCGGAGCCGCCGCCGCGCATCGATCGTTTTCTCCAGGAGGGCGACGTTGTCAGGATGGGTGAGGAAACCCTTGAGATCGTCCACACGCCGGGCCACGCGAGGGGCAATATCACCCTCAAGTGGCCGGGCCATGCGATTGTCGGCGACAGCCTCTTTGCCGGCTCGATCGGCCGAACCGACCTTCCGGGCGGCGATGCGGACCTTCTGCTGAAATCAATACGGGAGAAGATCCTGATTCTGGAAGATGAGACGAAAATCTATCCGGGCCATGGTCCTTTCACCACCGTGGGCCTTGAGAAAACGAACAATCCCTTCTTCGCGGGGGGCCCAGGCGTGTGGTAGTTCCGGATATGCGCGCTTGCAGCGGCCCATGCGAACCGTCGGGTCCTGCGCGAACGCCATGAGTGCACCGCTGAAAGCATGTCAAGCGGGAAGGGAATCCGGAAACCCGGACAGCGCAAACCGTCATCAATGGGAGGTTTTGTGGAACTATCCGTTGCAATTGAGAACATCGTAGAATGGGAATCGGACGCGATCGTGTTGAATCTGTTCGAGGGCGTCACGGTGCCCGGCGGCGCCACCGGCGCTGTGGACGCGGCATTGAACGGCCAGATCCGGGACCTGATTGACGCCGGCGACTTCACGGGCAAATTCAAACAGATTGCCGTCCTTTATCCGAGGGGTGGCATTTCCGCGAAGCGCCTCCTCCTTGTGGGTCTGGGCGAACGCAAGGAATTCACCGTCGACCGTGTGCGGCAGCTCTCCGCCGCGGTCGCGCGGCATGCCCTCGGCCTGGGCGTGGAACAGCTGGCCACGGTGGTCCACGGCGCCGGCGTGGGTGGCCTGGACGCTGCCGATGCCGCGCAGGCCGTTGTAGAGGGCGCCATTCTCGGGACCTACCGCTTTACGCCGTACAAGAGCGGGGACGACGACGACAATAACGAACTCGAAGGACTTACGCTGGTCGAATTCGATGCAGCCAAACAGACCGACATTGAAAACGGTTCGGACGCAGGCCGTATCATTGCCGAAGGCACGTGTCTGGCCCGGGACCTGGGAAGCCATCCGGGAAACGAAATGACGCCCGCCATACTCGCCGGCCGCGCCGAAACCATGGCCCGGGAAACGGGCCTGCGGTGCGAGGTTTTCGACGACGAGCGGATTGCAGGGGAAGGCATGCGCACCATCCGGGCCGTGGCGCAGGGCAGCGCGCAACCCCCCAGATTCATCATCCTCGAACACGAGGGCGAAGACCCGGAAGCGGCGCCCGTGGTGCTGATTGGAAAGGGCATCACGTTCGATTCCGGCGGTATTTCCATCAAGGGCTCCGAGGGTATGTGGGATATGAAATTCGACATGGGAGGCGCCGCCGCCGTTATCGGCGCGATGCAGGCCGTTGCGCGCCTGAATCTGCCGGTACGCACGATCGGCCTGGTGGCCGCCTCGGAAAATATGCCCGGAAGTCGTGCGCTCAAACCGGGCGACGTCATCCGCTCCATGCTGGGAAAAACCATCGAAATCCGGTCCACGGACGCCGAAGGCCGCCTGGTTCTGGCCGACGCGGTGGCCTATGCCGCCCGTTATAACCCCTCGGCGGCGATCGATCTTGCCACGCTCACCGGCGCCTGCGTCATTGCCCTCGGGCACGAGGCCAGCGGGCTGTTCTCCAACGATGACGAACTGGCGTCCGAAATTGCCGCGGCCGGGGAAAGGACGGGCGAAATCGCGTGGCGCCTTCCCATTCTGGACGGCCACCGGGATGAGATGAAGAGCGATATTGCAGATCTGAAGAACTCAGGCGGCCGCGCGGGCGGCGCCATCACGGGCGCGGCGTTTATCGAAGCCTTCGTGCAGGACTTCCCCTGGGCCCACCTGGACGTCGCCGGCACCGCCTGGGCGCACAAAGACCTCCCGCACGTCCCCAAGGGCGGCACGGGCGTGGGCGTGCGACTGCTGGTTGATCTGCTGCGCAAACGGAGTTGATTCCGTCCGGACGGTTGCCGGACTGATGGCCGCCCTTCCGCGGCGGGGCGTCTGATCACGGACACGATATCGGCAATGCACTCGAACCAAAGGAAAAGCGCCGGTACCCTTGAGAGGGTTTCCGGCGCTTTTGAATTCCCGGGTGTTCCCGGCTGCTATACAGCAATCAACCTTCGGACAGATTGAATCGTACACCCGCCTGAATGCCGATTTCGTTTTCCGCAGTCTGGTCTTCGAAGGATCTGAACCAGCGGACCTGCAAAAATATACCCGCGCGCGGACCCACGCCAAACGACAACCCCCCCGCCACGGTAATCATCCCGTCGGTACCGGTTGGCTGGCCCACGGTGGGTTGACCCCGAGTGAGCAGCGCGCCGCCTCCGGCGCCAAAATATATCGTGCCCCCGTATTCCGAAAGCGGCGGTTTGTATAGCAAGGAGATGCCTATCGGGATAATCCTTGTACCCGATTTGCTGTAGAATTCGAAGAAAGGCGCAAGGTGAGTGGGATACTCGTCGCTGAGCGACATCTCGAAAGAAAAATGTCCGCCCGGCCTGGTGGGGTCCAGGAGGGTACCACCTCCCAGATTCATCCCGAATTCTCTCGCGTGGACGGGCGTGGCCGCCAGTAACGCGAGGCCGGACAGGAATGCCAACATTCGAATTCTCATTATGCCTCCAGTGCGCGCGGGCCGAATGGATGTTTCAGGCGCCACGCGTGTTCCTGGCCCCAATTCAAAAAAACAGCAACTCGGCGACGCGACGAAACCCCCTGAAACGGGGCGTAAAGGTCGTCAAAAAGGACGTCTTTTCAGTTCACGTCCGGTGACCTGGTGTATCCTGGTCATCCGACGTCAAATCGCCTTTATCGACTTGCATATATACGGTTTTACTTCCCCGAAGAATTACGAATCAAGGTTAACCCCAATTCGAAGAAAACAGCAACTCGGCAACGACACGAAAACCCCTGAAACGGGGCGTAACAGTCGTCAAAAAGGACATGCTTTCAGTTCACGTCCAGTGACCTGGTGTATCCTGGTCATCAGAAGTTAAATCGCCTTTATCGACTTGCATATATTCGGTTTTACTTCCCCGAAGACTTGCGAATCAAGGTTAATAGTCTTCATATTCCGATTGGCCGATATTGAGAGACAGGCCAATCTGAAATGCAAAGCTCTTTATGTCCAGTTCAGGAGCCACCTCCTGGCCGCTGGAGAGACGGATGACATCGGGGTCTCCGCTGTACATGCCGATCCACTTCCCTTGCAGGAAAACCGACGCCCTTTCCGTTGTGGCGAATTCCAGGCCGGCCAGTAAAATGACCATGGCCTGGGTTCTTGAAGCTTCGACCGTCTCAAGGGACCGATCGGTGGTTTCGCCAATGTCAACGTCGAATTCCCGTTTTGAGGTCACGCTGCCAATGCCGCCTCCACCTCCGAAGTAGATGATTCCATTTTCGCCGGTGGGACGTTTCACGACGAGATTCAGGCCGCCGCCGAAGACCCTGCTTTCGGATTTGGAAAAGAAATCCACAAATGGCGAAAACGCAACCAGGCCCTCCGAGGCGCTGATGTCATACGCGAGTCCGATGCCAGGCGTCTGTTCATCGAAGTGTATACCCGCGCCCAGCTTCAGCGCGTGCTGCGCCCACGCGGTGGAAGTGGCGAGCATTGCAGTCAAGCAAATGACAATGAGAACGCGGATAAGCGCCTGCATTCAAGCCTCCCTGCGGCTGCCGTGGCAATGACCTCCGGATCGTCAGGATACAAGGACGGTTCAACCAGAACAATAATCGCCAAAATACAGCCGGAAATCAACCTAAAAACAGCCGGCTGCACGTCCGGAAGCAAGCCGCCCGTCGCAACGTGGCCGTCAGCGCCAGAACCCCAGGGTAATTCCGGCCGTGGCCGCGAAATTTCTAAGTTCCAGGTTGATGGCGTCCGGAATCGTAACCGCCCTTCCTTCAATCGAACCTGTAATGTCCACCCTGCCGCCGCCAAAGGTCCCCAGCCACTTGACCTGGACGAACCCTCCAACGTTTTCGTGCAGGTCGAATTCCACGCCCAGCACGAAATCCGCCATCGCCTGCGTCTTTGACGCCGAACCGGTGATGCCGGCCGAACTTTCTTCCGCGTTGACGGACGCGATGCCCCCTCCCAGGCCCAGATAGAGTTGCGATTGCTCGCCTCCGGAGCGTTTGGCGACGAGATTGAGCCCGCCGCCGAAAACGCGTGAGCCGGAATTGCCGAAATAATCCACGAACGGTGAAAACATCATCCCCTCATCGCCAAGGTCAATGGAAACGCCCCCGCCCGGTTCATTATTGTTGAAGAACATCCCGCCGCCCACCTTGAAAGTGCCGGCCGACGCCGGAACGAATGCAAAAAGAACCGCCGTTGCTGCAACAAGTGCGAAAGGCAGTGAAACGAAATGTCGGGCCGTTCGGATTCTCATGTCAGCCAGGTCCTCCGGATTACGTGGTAAATGTCTTGGCAAGGGAACAGCGCCCCGTGCTGTCCTGTGAAACCACCGCAAAAACAGGTCACCCGCTGCGCGGATGGACGTACAATCAGTGTCGATCAATAGATGTTGTCAGCGATCAGCCCTCAGCAGTCAGCTTGAATCAAAAACCGGATCCGTTGACGCCGGCGCCGTGAAGTGACCGAAACAGAAAGGGCGCAACGAGGGCAGGATGCCCTCGATCCGGAAACCTCTTCTCCCGTCTTGCACTCCCCGAAATATATCACAGGAAAAGAAGTGGCGGCAAGGGATTTTTCCGTCGGGGATCCCGTCCCGAACGGATGCCTGTTGCTCCTCGACACCGGTTATCCTATATTCCACGTCGCCTTTTTGTAGAACTGAGAATTCTAAAACAGCTTCCTGTACCGTTCCACCCCGTCTATGCCTGAATCCGCAGAATATCCCGCCGGGTGCGCCCGATCCCACCGCATCGCCAACCTTGCGCCCGGCGACGAAGCCGTATTGGCCGGTCGGATCGTTGCTGGCACGGAAACGGACAGACCGCGACTGGTTGATGAATCGGGCGAAGTCTCACTGACATGCGGCCGGACCCAGGAAAGCCTGGGCAATGGAGACGTTGTCGAATTGCGGGGAATCTGGCGCCCACCGGATTTTCAAGTCCGTAGCCACCGCGTACTGGCGCCGGCGTTGCGTGCGCCCGAGGCCGGACCCGCCCGCCGGATTCTGCATACCCGCGCCCGGGTCGTGTCGTTTATCCGTCGCTTTTTTGAGAACGCGGGCTTCCTGGAGGTCGAAACCCCGTTGCTTGTTCCGAGCCCCGGCATGGAACCCCATCTGGACGCCTTCGAAACCCTGTACAGCAAAAACGGACACGCCCGGCGCTATTACCTGCCCACCTCACCCGAGTACGCAATGAAGCGTCTCCTGTCGTCCGGATACGAACGCATCTTCCAGATCTGCAAATCCTTCCGCCAGGACGCTCCCGGTCCCATGCACAGCCCGGAATTCACACTCCTGGAATGGTACCGGGCGTATGCCGATTACACGACGATCATGGCCGATACCGAGAATCTGATTCACGGCCTGGTACGTGAAGTTACCGGCGGTTCTTCGGTCATGTACAGGGGTCAAACCATCGATTTCACCCCCCCGTGGGAACGCCTGACCGTGCGGGAGGCATTTGCCACGTACGCCGGCGTGTTTGCCGATCCCGCCGGGGATCTCCACGCATTTATTCGCGAAGCCCGGCAACGGGGCCACCGTTCGGTTTCTTCGGGCGATCCTTTCGAGGTCGCCTTCTTCAAGGTGTTTCTGGATGCCGTGGAAAAACACCTCGGGGCGGGGCGTCCCACCTTTCTCGTGGATTATCCCGCGGAAATGGCGGCGCTTGCCAGGTTGAAACACAACGCGCCCGGCATCGCGGAACGGTTCGAACTCTACGTTTCCGGCGTGGAACTCGCCAATGCCTTTACGGAACTGAACAATCCGGCCGAACAGAGAGCCCGTCTGGAAGAAGAGGCCGCACAGCGCCAACACACAGGCCGCCCGGCATACCCGATCGACGAACAGTTTCTGGGGGCGCTCGAAGCCGGTATGCCGCCGGCCGGCGGCATCGCGCTGGGCATCGATCGCCTCTTGATGGTGCTTACCGATGCAAGGCACATCCGCGACGTCGTGGCCATCCCGTTTTGCGATACGTAACGCTTTTGAACAACCCTTATCAACCCATTCGAAAGGACTCACTATGGGCCGTATGGACGGAAGGGTCGCGCTCGTGACCGGCGGAGGCACAGGAATCGGCAGGGCGACCGCTCTGCTCCTCGCCTCGGAAGGGGCCGACGTGGCCGTCAACTACTCGCGTTCCAGGACCGAAGCCGAAGCCACGGCCGATGAAATTCGCGCGCTTGGCCGAAACGCCATCGCCATCCGCGCAGACGTGTCGGTCGAAAGCGTGGTCCGTGAGATGGTGGACCGCGTGGCCGAGGAACTGGGCCGATTGGACGTTCTGGTCAACAATGCGGGTACCACCGTCTTTGTGCCGCTTGCCGACCTCGAGGCGCTTACCGAAGAGGCCTGGGATCCGGTTTTCAACGTCAACGTCAAGGGCGCCTTCTACTGCGCCCGGGCGGCCATACCCATGATGCCTGAAACGGGGGGGCAGATCGTCAACGTGGCATCGATCGCCGGGACGTGCGGACAGGGAAGTTCCATTGCGTATTGCGCCTCCAAAGCGGCGCTGATATCGCTCACCAAATCCCTGGCCATCAGCCAGGCGCCCCGCATTCGGGTAAACGCCGTGGCCCCCGGCATCGTCAACACGCGCTGGGTGAAAGGCTGGGATGAATTCATCCGTACGAACCGCGAGGCCACGCCCCTCCAGCGCGTCGCGGAACCTGAAGACATCGCCAATGCGATCCTGGGCCTGGTCATCAACGAATTGGTCACCGGCCAGGTCCTGGTTGTGGACGGCGGCAAGACGTTGTAACTCATGCCGCAAGCTGCTCCCGGCAACGGAACCGGGGATTCCCCGTCAACGCCGGACACTGTTTATCCTTCGGGGATTACTGCAATGGCGCTCCAGACAGTTGCCGTCATCGGCGTGGGTACCATGGGCCATGGGATTGCGCAGGCATTCGCCGCGGCGGGACATTCCGTCCGCTGTTACGACGAATCCCCGGCGGCCCGTGACTCTCTTTCCGGGCGCATCGAGTCGAATCTGAGGCAACGCATTCAGGCGGGGATGGACACGCCCGATTCCGCCCGGGAAACGCTGGGTCGCATCACGGTTTTCGGCAGCGAACGCGAAGCCGTGGAACCCGCCGGATTGGTGACGGAGGCGGTTCGTGAGGACCTTGACGTCAAGCGGGAATGCTTCGCCAGAATGGAATCCATGGTCTCACGGGAGACCATTCTGGCCAGCAACACGTCGTCTTTTCCCATGACCGACGTCGCCCGGGACCTCCTGCATCCCGGGCGAGCCGTGGTAACCCACTGGTTCAACCCCCCTCATATCGTACCGCTCGTGGAAGTTGTACCCGGCGAACGCACGACCGAGCGGACGGCACAGACCGCGGTAGACGTCCTGAAGAAAATCGGCAAGGTGCCGGTCCGCCTCAAGAAGGAACTTCCGGGTTTCCTGGTCAACCGGATCCAGGTTGCCATGCAGCGCGAAGTCTGGGACCTGCTCGACCGGGGCGTTGCCGAGCCCGAGGACATAGACCGCGCGGTTCGGGCCAGCGTTGGATTCCGGCTGGCCGCCACGGGACCCCTTTCGGTTCGGGATTTCGGAGGTCTTGACGTCTCGGCGCTGGTCTACGGGATTCTGGTTCCTGAAATCCGGTCCGACACCGAACTCCCGGGCAGCATCCGGAAGCTGGTTGAGGATGGGCACTACGGTGTAAAAACCGGGCGCGGTTTCCACCAGTACACGCCCGAATCCATCGATCGGGTACGAAACCGGCGGGACCGGCTCTTCCTTGCCCTTTTGAAATTGCTGTACGAAGGCAAGGAAGCCGGTGAACCCTAGGGTTCCGATAATCCACCGGAACAACAGGTAACCCGCTGCGTGGCCGCCCCGGTCCCTCAATCCACGTTCGGTCCGATCCGGATCGAATGGGCCTTCACCAGACACATCACGGTGTCTCCCACCGCAAGGCCCAACTCTTCCAGCGCCTCCAGCGTCACCTCCACGGCCAGCCGTTTTCCCACGTCCACGTAGACCAGTTGCTTTCCGTCCACGTCCTGCATGTCAAGGATCCGGCCCCGCATCGCATTGCGAATGCTCAACCCTTCCGGCCGTTTCCTGCTCAGGATGATGTCGTTTGCCCGGATGCCGATGAAAATCCGGCTTCCCACCGGCCTGTCGCAGGGGGGCACCCGAAGGTCCTGGTCTCCAAAACGCACGCGGCAACCTTTTCGGATCCCGTCCTGCCCCACCACCTCCACGGGCAGCACGTTTTCAAACCCGTGCGCCTCGGCCAGCGGCAGCACCTCCGCGTGGCGAACAACGTGAAAAAAGTCCCCGTGCGCAACCACGCGCCCGGTTTTCAGCACAATCACCTGACCCGTCAACTCCAGGATCTCCGCGACCGAATGGCTCACGTAGAGGATCGGTATCCCCAGGTCCGACCTGATGTGCCGCAGGTACGGGATAATGCGATCTTTCAACTCCTGATCCAGCGAAGCCAGGGGCTCATCCATCAGGAGCAGGTCCGGCGACGTCAGAATCGCCCGCGCAAGCGCCACCCGCTGCCGCTCGCCGCCGGACAGACGCGCGGGACGCCGGTCGAGCAGTCCAGACAGTCCAATCAGGTCCACAATCGGCTCCACCTCAAACCGGCGCGACTCCGGAGACAGGAGACCGTACCCGTACCGCAGGTTTTCCATTACGGTAAGATGGGGAAACAAAAGGTCCTCCTGAAACACGTACCCCACCCTGCGTTGTTCTGGAGGCAGATCGATACCCGTTTCGGACGAAAAAAGCACGCGGTTGTCCAATTGGATCTCCCCGGCGTCCGGCCGCACCAGCCCCGCCACGAGGTTCAGCAGCGTGGTTTTTCCCGCTCCGGAAGGACCGAAAATCGCGGTGACCGGGTACGGACAATCCACAGTCACGTCGAGGGTGAAATCCGCAAGCGCCCGCTTCACGCGGATGGACAGCACGTCAGTTTTTCCTCATTCTCCGGGCCACCGCCTCGCTGGCCACCAGCGCCGCAAATGACAGGACCACGGACAGAATAACCAGGCGCGCCACCGCGGCGTCCCCGCCCGGCCGGTTGATGTACGTGTAGATCGCCAGAGGAAGCGTACGGGTTTCCCCGGCGATATTCGAAACAAAGGTGATCGTCGCGCCGAACTCGCCCAGGCTTCTTGCGAACGCCAGCAGCGCGCCGACCAGCAGTCCGGGCGCGGCCAGCCGCATCGTTACCGTTAAAAAGACCCGGAAAGGGCCGGCGCCCAATGTACGGGCAGCCTGTTCCAGCCGGGGATCCACGTGCTCAATGGCCAGACGGACGGCGCGCAAGGCCAGCGGGAACCCCACAATGGCCGACGCCAGCGCGGCCCCCTTCCAGTCAAATGCCACCTGGATTCCAAGGGCCTCCTCAAGAAAACCGCCCAGAATGCCGCGACGGCTGAACAGCAGCAGCAGCACGTAGCCGGTCACGACGGGCGGCAGCACCAGGGGCAGGTGGCACAGCCCGTCCAGAAGCAATTTGCCCCTGAATTCGCGCCGGGCGAGCAGCCATCCCAGAGCTTAACAGGACGCACACCAGCCCCACACGAATCGACAGGGCCAGAACCGCCCACTCTTCGGAAGTCAACAAGACATCCTGCTCCTCTTGGAACCGACTCCACAAGGAGAATCGGTTGAATTCATAGTCACTAAGGAATTGACGGGCGCGCATGCCGAAACAGGCACAGATGAAAACGGACCCAAATGCAGCGATCCATCGGTCAGACCACCAGCCGGCGCCCACACACTGTGCCGAGATAAATCCCTTGACTGGTAAATAACTATATGTTATGCTTGATGTTGCCAACAAAAGAAACGCCCCTGCCGAGAGACAGGAGCGTCGGCCGGAGAATGCTATCCTCCGGGGGGCAATATGCTAAGCACAAAAACAATTTAACATCCTGACGAGAGTCTGTCAAGCGAAAACTCCCCATGAAACCAGCTTGCAAAGATCGTGTAATTGTATATGTAGATGGGTTCAATCTCTACTATGGTCTAAAGTCAAAATGGAAGAATCGTTTTCTTTGGTTGGATTTGAGGCTTTTATCTTATAATCTGCTTCGCGGCCGGCAGACTTTGATAGGCGTGAAATATTTCACGTCCCGTGTGTCTCAGAACAATAAAGACCTCGGCAAGTGGAAGAGGCAAAACACATATCTTGAAGCATTGCGAGCGAAAGGCGATATCGAATTCTATTGGGGACACTATGTTCAGAAGGAGATGTATTGTCCTTCCTGTAAGTTCAATTGGGATAACCCGGAAGAAAAGAGGACTGATGTCGCGATTGCTGTCGAAATGTTGGTCGATTCTCAACAAGATAAATTGGACACAGCAATCTTGATATCTGGCGATAGCGACCTTGTGCCCCCGGTAGAGAAGGTGGTTGAATTGTATCAAAAGCGTGTCGTAGTCGCCTTTCCCCCACACAGGTGGTCAGGAGCATTGAACGGAGTGGCCACCGGTACATTCGTGATCGGGAGAAAGAACCTTAAGATCAGTATGTTACCGGGAAAAATAACTACTAAGGATGGCTTCGAACTATATTGTCCTGGCAGATGGAAGACTAGATGAGAGAATCCATAACTGTTTATTTTTCTACGGGATATCGCACGGATATTTCGGAAATTGGCGAAAGCAAGAGCTTGTTGGGGATTCTCAGCATGGGTCCGGACGATTGTCAATTAGAGATAGGCACTGGCCACCATTGAATGGAATTTCGTAGTTGTAGGGCAAGCCAGACAACTACGGGCTTGATTATCCGAGGTAATACGTGAGATTAAAGCTCAAAAACGAAGAGATTCAGGAGTACTTGGACGCCCCTGTTTCGGATTTTCCAAAGTACTCCACTCAGATAATTAATCTTGCGAATCAAAACGCGCAGGGAACCAGGCCGAGGGTGGTCGGACAGATGAGCGATCTGATTCAGGAGTTTCCAGGTAAAACTTATCAAGAGTGGGTCCAGTGGTATCTCGAGAGATACCCCGACGCGATTGATGTGGCGACTGATCGAATTACGTCTATGCTGGAAAACATCCAAGCAACATTTCCGGCCATTGGCCGGGAGCTTGTGAAGAGATGGGTCGAGGATTTGGTGCTTGTGAAGACTTTTGCTGGCCTCCGGTTTCAAGAAGCAATTTTGAAAAGGCTCGCGGAATTGAAGGGTTGTGATTACCGCTTGGCACATCCGTATGAAGAGGCACAAGGAATCGATGGATTTGTTGGCGACCAGCCGTTTTCAATCAAACCAATCAGTTTTAAATCAAAGCCAAGCTTGGCCGATTCAATTCAGATAACGATTATCTATTACGATAAGAAGAGAGACGGTATTACGATAGAGATTCCAGATGAAGAACCGCCGATGCTATTTTGATCGGAAGGTGGTTATTGTCCCGATTCCTTGGGAAAACTGGATAAGTCACTTCTTCTTGCAGACAATTCAGGAGGACGATGGAGTAAGATGGGAGATCTAAAGACATTACATACAGTATTTTATGCGAATTCCGAAAATATGAAGGAACTCAAGACTGAATCGGTGGATCTGGTGATTACGTCACCACCTTACCCGATGATTGAAATGTGGGATGTCGCATTTACCAAGCAGAATCCTGAAATCGGTGATGCATTGCGTAGCAATGATGGAAATCGTGCATTCGAATTGATGAATCGGCTTCTCGACAATGTCTGGAGTGAAGTTTACAGAGTTGTGAAACCGGGTGGTATCGTCTGCATAAACGTGGGTGACGCCACAAGAAAGATAAATGGGGATTTCAAGCTCTATCCCAGTCATTCGAGAATTATGTACAACTGCCTTAATGCTGGTTTTCAGGCATTGCCCGAGATACTTTGGAGAAAACAGACCAACGCACCGAATAAATTCATGGGTAGCGGAATGTTGCCGCCCGGGGCATACGTAACCCTGGAACATGAATTTATCCTCGTCTTGAGAAAGGGTGGAAAACGGGAATTCGCACGAGAAGGCGACAAAATTCGGAGGAGGAGAAGCGGCTTTTTCTGGGAAGAAAGGAATGTGTGGTTTTCGGATGTTTGGCTTGATCTAAAGGGAGCCAAGCAGGACCTGGATGACGAGAATCTACGCAAGAGAAGTGCGGCTTTTCCTTTTGAACTTGCGTACAGGCTGGTAAATATGTTCTCAGTGAAAGAAGATCTGGTCTTGGATCCATTTTTAGGTACCGGTACTTCCATGGCGGCTGCGATGGCTTCTTGCAGAAACAGTATAGGCTATGAGATCGACGCAAACTTTGGAACTGCGCTGGCCGCAAGAACCACTGATATTGTGGCGTCTTCCAATCAGATTATTGACGAGAGGCTGGCGAGACACATTGAGTTCGTAAAGGGAAGAACAGTTGCGGGGCGTGCGCTGAAATACAGAAACGAAATTTACGGATTTCCCGTCATGACAAGACAGGAAGTGGGTTTATTGATTAATGATGTCAGGGAGATCCGGATGCTGTCGAACCAGCAGCTCGAATTGCTATATGATCCAGATCCGCAAGAGAAATATTGTAGATTGTACGATGAACATGATGAGGATATGTTCGATTCAACGGATGGTCCATCGGAGGCAATTATTGGTACTGATGGATCGAAATCTAAAGACGGAATCATGGCGATCCAACGGGACCTGTTCTAGCGGTCCATATTGGCGATTGCGACAATGTTGTTGTGGATTTCTTTAAACGCGTCATCGAAGATTTCATTAAAAACTGGCAACGGCACTACCTTCGGAATGAGGTCTCTAAGAGCGACCTTAATCGGGAATGTCTTTTCTGAGGCTTGTATCGGATCAGTTGTCACGAGGAGCTGCCGAATTAGGTCGGGGCGATCTTTTCCGACTGAACGAATTACCTGAAAGAGGACGA
This sequence comes from Candidatus Latescibacterota bacterium, assembly GCA_021295655.1. Classification (GTDB taxonomy): domain Bacteria; phylum Latescibacterota; class UBA2968; order UBA2968; genus JAAXHE01. Next base: position 747 of record JAGWBX010000057.1, on the reverse strand, counting down.
CACGGAGAATCATAACGTCGATGTCCAATTTCAGCATGCGTTGGATAATCTCGTCATGTGTCATCTGGTCGTTTGCCATGGGGAAATTTCCATATCGTGCGTTGGCTGTTTGTGGACGCTTGAAATATAATATTCCGACTCAAAAGGATGCAAGAATTTTCTGGCTAATTCCAATGTCATTGATGGGAGTAAAGGCGCCAGTGAGTGAGGGTAAAAAAGGGGGTATCGAAGAGCACTTATTGAGTAGTGCAGCTCGGGCATTTTGACAAGCTCAATGCACGCAAATTCAATGACCCCGTTTCGGTTGGTGCGTTTCGACTTCGCTAAGCATGACAGAAAGGCTTACGTGTTGGCCAAGGCAATCCAACAGAGCGCCCGTGCATCCAAATCATCCCCCTTGAGGGGGAGTCGCAGAAGCCGAGCCGGTCCCGTGAACCGTTGCCCTGAGCCTGCCGAAGCAAGCCTTTATAAATGTCGAAGGGGCGCGGGGTGGATGGGTCGGCGACGGCTGATGCGGTGGGGGGTGTCTGTCGACCGATTACCGTCATGTCGTAAAAAAAGAAACGCCCCTGCCGTGAGACAGGAGCATCGGCCGGAGAATGCGATCCTCCGGGGTGTGTGTATGTTTAGCACATTGCAATTTAACGCAACGACACGACTACATGAAACTCGATATCAACACAGTCTGGTGGTCTGTCCCGGAAATAAGTTGCCTGAATTCGCCCGTCTCGCAAGGCACTTCGGCAA
>JAGWBX010000056.1 GCA_021295655.1 Candidatus Latescibacterota bacterium | reverse complement strand
TCAACGCTGCCATCCGCTTGACGTTCAACGCCAGGCAGACCAGATCCCACTCGGCACGCACCTTTTCCAGACCCCGGAAGCTGAAGCGCCGGAAGCCCAATACCTCCTTGATCCATCCGTTGGGCGCCTCCGAGAGCCACTTGCGCTTCGCATACAGGCCCCGACCTTCCGGGTTGGTGAGCTTCTCGCCCATGCGATGCGTCGCCGGAAGCGTCTCCGAATCGACGTCCACCCTTTCCTTGCCCTCCCGCCCCAGCGCCACGTAGCCATCGATACTACGTTCCTCAAGCGTGGCCAGGTCCTCCTCGTTGCAGTAGCCTGCATCCGCCAGAACCGCACCCGGCTTGACCCCGAATGTCTCTTGCACCCCATCCAGCAAAGGGAGCATAAAGCCCTGATCGGTGGCCTGTGACCCCAGATGTGCAGCCACGATGATCTGACGCTCGGCGTCCACCACCGTCTGCGCGTTATAGCACTGCTGGAACCCCACCGCGCTCGTCTTCATGATCCGAGACTCGGGGTCCGTGAAGTTGCTCTGAGCCTTCGGGTCGGGCTCGCCATAGGCTCTTTTGTAAGGCCGCCCGCCCTTCGGGTTGCGGTTCTGACCGGGTTTGCGACCGCGCCTGCCTGCGCTGCAACTCGACCGGCAACTCGTCGCCACGAACATCCGCGCCGTAACGCGCGTCCTCTTCGGCATCAATCGACACGGCACCCGAAAGCAATGCCCCGATCTCTTTCTCCAGACGAGCCTGTTCCTTCAACATCCGTTCGTAACTCATGGCCTTGCGTTTGCTCGCCTTCGCTCGTACCTTCGTGCCGTCTAAAGATAGCGTCCCGAAACGTACCAGACCCATCTCCCGCGCCACACCAACCACCGCCACGAACAAACGCCCGAAATCTTCCAAGTGACGACTCCGAAACTCGCAGATCGTCCGGTGTTGTGGAAAATTGCCTGCCGCCAACATGCGAAACGCCACATCCTCCTCCAGATTCCGAGCGATCGCTCGAGACGAATACACTCCCGTCGCGTACCCATAGATCAATACCTTCAACATCATCGATGGCTCATAAGGCGCATTGCGACGACCATCGCCTTCATACGGCGCGTAGAACGACCCCAGATCCAGAGAATCCACCAGATCGCTCACCTGGTGCGACAGATGTCCTTCAGATACCCACTCCCGAAGATCAGGCGCCAACAGCAATATCTGGTCCGGGTGATACGGTCGAAACGTTGTCGGCATGGATCGCTCCCTCCCCTGACATTACACACAACGATACCCTTGACATATACCAACTACACGACCCATTATACCTACAACTACATGTCCATTGAAATGAATTTTCCTGCGGCGCAGACTCCTAGCGATGTTCTGTTTAAGCGGGTCGTTACGGATCGGCTAAATGGCGAGCCCGGACCGACCACAAGTATAACTGGTAGGGAAGAAAAACTTTGTGACTTGATTCGAGGTGAGTTGGCTCTGTGGGATTGTTGGTATGGGGATGAATAGTAATGAAGCACCACGACATTTGCAAACGTCAGAGAACCCTCGACGAGACTATAAGGCAACCCCAGTGGGTTTCCTGTCCCCTACATGAGATAGCGAAGCGCATCCTTGCCACGCTGCAACTTGGTTGTATCATCAATCAGACAATTGAACCTGTAGAAACCATAGAGCGTTTTAATCCGGTGAGTAAGCCTCGCGCGATCCCTCCTCAGGGTGCCGGATTCCCAATAGACGGGTGTGCAGGGATCTTCTTCAGCCGGCTCTTCAGTCCCAAGTTCGTCCTCGACATTCGGTAGGGATCTCCACAGGCGAACATGACGATGGTGCGCCTCAAGTCCTTTCCGTGCCAGATCTACGTAGCCACACTCAGACAGATCGATCAGCGAAGCGGCATGGTTGATAAGGTGCCACAATCCCCCGAACCCCTGTCTCCGTTCGGCAGCTGTCTCAAGGAGCTCATCCAACACTGCTTCGATCATGCCCTCCAGATTGGAATACGGTGGAAAATCCGGATGTTCCGGCAACGCGATCATGTCTCCATCGATCCGACCTTTTTCCCTCCCGTAGTAACCGCTGCCAGCTGATGCCTGGCCAAAGCCCCCGATCAATCTGCATATGCCGTCGATGATAGACGATGTTGCGTGCTCGGGGTACTCCTGGAGCGCCCGAGTGGACAGAGAGGCGAAGATCACATTGTGACCTGAGGAGCGTGTTTGTCCGATGTTCCTGGATAGAACTTGGGCGATTCGGTAAATCTGATCTACCTGCGTGTCTTCGTTTGGGTAGGGTACAAACAGGTCCGACGTTGTAATGGATCCACCCTTTCCCGGGCCAAATACCGACTCTCCATTGAGGACACGATCCAGTTCCTTCTCTATGCCTGCATGAACCTTCCTGTCCAGTTCACGGTGACCCTCACTGAAGAGATAGCCAGCGACAAGGGCAGCACCCAAATGTCCAGCCATGGTATCCACAAGGTGAGCTCGGCTTAGTCCCAACAGCCCTTTTTCCAGATACTCAGGTCTAACCGCCATATATCTTTTCCGTCTACGAGTTAAATTCAGAAGTTGTGGAGAAAATAAATTGAAAAGGGACCAATCGCGTCATCTCTAAATCCGAGCAACGCGGGCGTTCCTCCCCACTCAACTTTTCTGGTACTTTCGACGACAAAGTCTTCCCACCGTCTGCGATTCTTCGCACCAACTCACGAAACCAGGGAACCCAATCGTATATTTCCTTCATCCTGGTATGTCCTTCTGTTTGGAGTATTGGGACAAATCGACGTTTGGACTTTACAGTAAGAATTCCCCGCAAAATGCATACATAATTGAACATGCACCTTGCGTACGCTATGGCATTGAAATCCCCCACCACCGTCGCCTGCCTGTGCGTTGCACGCAGACAGGCCGGCCCCTTCGACAAGCTTGCTTCGACAGGCCGTTTCGACAAGCTCAACGCAAGCAGTACACGCAATGTGGGCAGGCTCAGGAACCGCAGGCGCAGGGCGAGCGCTCAGGGGCCGGCTCGGCTTCTGCCTGCCTGTCCTTCGGACGCAGACAGGCGACTCCCCCTCCAGGGGGGAGTGAATTGACCGTTATGCGGGCTGGCGTTTTCATCTCTACATATTTGGTTGCGACTGAACGAAGCGATGCCACACGAAGATAGTATGCCGGCTATACGCGATCCGCGGGCCTGCGACTGCCGCGAGAGACAATCTCTTCAGGGGGATCGCTCGATGCTGAATGTCGGTTGTCTATATCAACCCCTTCCCCGTCGCGATTGCAACTGCTTCGGTACGGTTTCCAGCGCCCAGTTTGGCGAGGATTTCGCTCACGTGGAACTTGACGGTGCGTTCGGAAATGTAGAGCCGGTCGGCGATTTCCTTGTTCAACAGCCCCGTTGCAATCAGCTTCAGCACTTCCTTCTGCCGCGCTGTCAACGCATCCGGATCGTTGATGCTGTCCAGAAACCTCGAAGCAACCGCCGGTTCCAGTAACGAGCCTCCTTCATTGACCACCCTGACAGCGCGAAACACGTCCTCCCGTGGCGCGCCTTTGAGCAGATAGCCCATTGCACCCTCGCGCATGGCCGAGACAATGCGTTCGTCCGTGTCAAAGACCGTGAAAACAATCGCCCGCGCCCGAACCACCATTTCCTTCAACCGCTGAAGGGTCTCGATCCCATCCACGCCCGGCATCTCAAGATCCAGCAAGAGCACGTTAGGATCGAGATCGCCAATCTTCCGCAGCGCCTCCTCTCCGTCGCCGGCTTCACCTACGACCTTAAAATCGGTCTGTGTTTTCAACATCGCGGCCAGACCGTCGCGCACGACCGGATGGTCGTCTACAATCAGAATGCGAATTGGCGCGATCATATCTTGCCCTGCGCAGGAATGCGAATTTCCAATCGCGTGCCGTGTCCGGGCGCACTGTCAATGACCATTGATCCCCTCAACAAGCGCGCCCGTTCACTCATTCCTGCGAGCCCGTGACGACCCTGGAAGGTGTTTGTCGTGTCGAATCCGCAACCGTCGTCTTCAACGACAAGCGCAACGTAATCGGGCGTCGACGTCAGTTTGACGTGGGCCTTCTCTGCGCCCGAGTGTTCAACGACGTTGTTTATCGCCTCCTGCGCCATACGAAACAGACCGGCTTCGACTCTGGCAGCAATAGGATGGCCGCCAATACATTCCACGCGCACGTCGAGGCCTGCCTCGGATCCGATCGCCTCCCCCAATTCTTCCAAAGCCCCTGGTAATGAGCGATTCTCGAGCGGCGCGGCACGAAGGTCCAGGACTGCGCGGCGCGCCTCCTCGAGATTGTCGCGAGCAAGCGCCATTGCGCCGCGCAGGATCCCGGACAGCTTTTTTCGATCCGCATCGTCGTCAATCAACGCATCCAGCGTTTCCAGCCGCATCAGAATCGCCGCCAGATTCTGACCGAGGGTATCGTGGATTTCCCGTGCGAGTCGGACACGCTCGTTCGCGACCCCGGTTTCTACACTCTGTTCATACAAACGCGCCCGTTCGATTGCGATGCCGGTCAGATCGCCCACGGTGTTGAGCAGGCGCAAGTCCTCGGACGAAAGTTCGCGCCAGGCGCCGCTCGCCACGTTCATCACTCCCACTCTCTTCCCCTTCGCGTACAGCGGAATGCTCGCGTGGTACCGCAAGCCGTCCGTCCCTTCAACAAGCCCTTTCAGACGGCTGCACGTCACAACGTTCACGTTCGCGGCACCCTTCAGATCGCCACGCCGGTAGGTATCCAGACAATAGCACCACCCACCCATTCTGACCGGATTGTCCTGCAGCGCGGGCGGCAGGTTTTGTGCAGCCGCAAGGTACGGTTCACCGGTCTCTTCTTTCATTAGCCATATCCAGCTTGTGTTCAGGCCGAGTAGTGCGGCAACCTTTCGAAGCGTTGTTTCCAGGGCCTGATCGAGATCAACAGACTGGTTCAATGCATGGGCAATCTCGTTCAGAACGGTAAGTTCGCGATTGCGCTGTCCGAGTTGGTCGGTCGAAGTCGGCATGGTTTCTTTCGATAGCATTTGGATTCTTTCTGCGAGTAGGCTTTGCCAATATATCTCCTGTTCAGGGCAAAATCAAATGCAGATCGCCGAATTCATGCCACAGATACCCCTCGCTGAGTGCCTCTTCATAGGTCGCACGTAGATGATCCGGACCCGTCAATGCCTGCAACATCGCCAGATGTGTAGCGCGCGGTTCGTGCAAGCCGGTCAACAGGCCGTCTACAACCCGCATCGGCCGCTCCGGCGAAATCACCAGGTCTGTCCAGCCTTGACCCGGATAGATCCGTCCGGCTTCATCGGCTACCGTCTCCAGCGCCCGGACCACCGTGGTGCCAACGGCGATGATCCGCCCGCCATTCTCGCTCGCGCCGTTGATGACCCGTGCAGTTGGTACCGGAACACGGTAATATTCTTCGTACGGGGGTTCATCGGATTCAAGACTCGCCACACCGGTGTGCAGGATCAGCGGCGCAATCTGAACGCCCTTTGCAACCAGATCCGTGATGACCCGGGGGGTGAGCGCGCGGCCGGCCGATGGCATTTCAGCGCTCCCCGTCTCCGTCGCAAATACGTTCTGATAGTACTCGATCGGCCAGTTATCCCGCACGTATCCATACCGAATGGGCGCGCCGTACACGTCAAGGTAAATGTCAACTTCGCAGGGTAACTTCAACGTGGCGATCCATAAGCGAACGGCAGCATCAGGATCGGCCCGGTGTTCAGGCCTGTATGGCGCGTGCAGATGCGCCGATCCGCCTCCTGGCAAGGTCAACACCTCGCCCGGACTTGCCTGAAAGAAGGGCCCGGCGGCGTCCGACGTGCGCACTTCAACAGCCCACGTCTCGGCCGGCAATTGCGTTGACAGATGCAGCCTCAATTCCAGACCGTCGGACCGGGAAACAGGCAACGACGCTTTGCGGGTACCGCTGGTATTGATCGCCAACACGTCCCCTGCACGCAGCACGCCGGGCAGATCGCGAAAAGCGACGTGTTCGATTGAGTCATCGCTTTGCCGCGAGACCATCAACCGGACTTCGTCTCGATTAGATCCTCGTTCCTCCGGTGGTTCGCCCGCTTCAAGACGCGAGGGCAGATCAAAGGCCAGAGAATCGAGCCGTGAGTCCACCATAGTGATGGGTGATACTGTACCCGGCATGGGATTGGACATGTGGAACCCCCTATACACAATCAGCCATCTGTCGCAGTGAATGACTCCCGCGCTGCGTAACGCCCGCTCTCGTACGAACCTTCCAGCAGTTCCATAAATCCCCCCACGCTCGTCTCAGGCAACGGGCGGTCGCTGATATCCTCTCCGGGAAATGCCTCCTGATGCATCCGGGTCCGCATATCGCCCGGGTCCACCCGGTACACGCGCAAGTCCGGACGTTCCGCGGCGAGCACGTTCGAAAGCTGTTCAAGCGCCGCCTTGGATGACCCATACCCACCCCAGCCTTCGTACGGTTCCCGCGCAGCGTCGCTTGTCACGTTGATCACGCGCGCACCGGGTTTCAATGCGTCTCGAACGGCCTGCAGCACGCCCAGGGGCGCAACTGCATTGGCGAGATACACGTCTTCCAGGACGTTGAGTGGATAATCCAGCAATTCAGGCTGTGGACTCGGACCCAGCATACCGGCATTATTGATCACGGCATCCAGCCCTCCGGCTCCTTGCGCGGCCCGAGAAAGCTCCAGACGATGTTCGGCCTCCGTGACATCTCCCGGAACGGCGATAACGTCCGTCCATTTTGCCAGTTCTTCCCGTGCGGCTTCCAGTGCCTCCGAATCTCTTGCGTTTATGACCAATCGCCATCCTCGCCGCGCGAGTTCACGCGCGAGTGCAAATCCCAATCCCCGAGATGCGCCTGTAATCAGTGCCGTTCGCTTCGACATAATCAACCTCCTCTGATTTTGAAACGCCAACCGTGATGATCCGCCCTTCTCTTGTCGTGGTTGAAATTTACCCATATAAAAAGCCCTCCGCATCGAACGGAGGGCGTGTTTGAATCCTGTACTTTAGTACAGTGTAATCCTGCTTATACGATCAGCATATCCCGCATAATCAGGGCAACCGGGTGCTGTCCAAGAAGAGTTATGATGAGCTGGTGAGGGTGCGCGTCATCCAGTTGTCGCGTTGTGTTTTATACCTCAAAACCCCGAAAATCTCGCCGTGCCGATCGACGAGAGCGAACGGTCCGCCGTGTGTACAAAGGCCGATGTTCGGAGGCGGTAACGTACCGTCCCGGGGATCTCGCGATGCGGGAAGAACAGGTGACGCATGCCTTCGCTGTCGACGTCGAACCCGGGATCGGATTCCAGCAACACGTGTGTCTTCCCTCCTTCGCGCGACACCGCGCGCACCCGGCATCCCCGGGTCGATCCATCGCCGAAGGTCACGATCGCGGTCGACCCCTTCAATGCCTCGCCGGTCGGCAACTCGCCGCTAACGATCAGTGCATCGTGCGGAGCGCCGGCATCGGTCCTCAGGGTACCCGTTACTTCGCCTTGATAGGCGCCGCTGCCTTCGAGTACGACCTGATCCCACTTCAGCAGCGTACCGCCCCACAGACCCATCATTTCCGGACGGCCGTCCCGGGCCCTCACGAATCCGACTTCGCCATTCAGCGACAGGTCACCAATGGATATGGCATTGTCTCCCGGTCCTCCCCGATACACGATATGATCGACAACGCCGTGATGGCTCACCGTGATCCCCACCGCGTCTCCATCCAGCATTTCCACGCGCACGTCGTCTACAAATGGCTTTCCGTCGAACGGTTCGTGCACCGCTGCGAACCGACTCGAGAGCGGCGACGTTCCCTTCCGGCGAAGCAGGAAGATCGGCATCCGAAACTTATCGAGGAGCGCATCGTTCTCCTCCGCTCGTCGAAACGACATCGCATCCCCCGCAAACACCTCCGCGCCCGCCTGTCCGGGAATATGCGTCCGCACCGCCACGGGTGAATCGTCAATGCTGAACGTGATCTTCAAATCGTCCGAAGCTGCACCGCGAGAGACATTCTGAAAATACGCATACGCGATATTCCGGCCTTCGGCGTCGCCGCGGTCCGATTCTCCCGTGGGCAATCGGACGTCCACGCCGGGCAGCATGTGTTCGCCGTTGGGCGTAAGGGGAACGCTCACGCTCGCCTCCCCGTCCGCGTCAGCGTTCCCGTGCAGCGCCCAGTCGTGCTGTGAACCCCCGGTTACGCGAAACAGGTCCACCGCGTACACGTCCGATTCCCCGGCGTTCACCAGAAGCAGCGCGCGCCGGTAAACCCTCGCCAGCCCGGGGTACGCCCCCTCCCCGCTCGCTTCCGCCCACTTCACCGCGTCAAATCCCGGCTCGAAAGCCAGCAGCCGTCCGTCTGACGGTCCGGATCGGCCCCGGGTGTGCTGCCGTTTCTCATCGATCACCACCGTATTGTGACACAACGTGCTCGTGCTCCAAACCCGATGCCGCGTGTGGGTGTATCCAACGTCCGGCAACAGTTCGCGGCCTTTGGCGAACAGACCCATGTTCAGATTGTCCGCGTGTTCGTGCCCGTAGCCGCCGGAAAAGTGCAGATGCAGCTGTACCTGTTCGTCAACCTTTCCCTGCCCGAGCCACGCGTGCCCAACGCCGGCCAGCAACGTCGAGACCGAGCGATCGGGTACCCGCAGGTTCCTGAAATGCGCCCAGTTGTCGTGCATGGTCATCTGCCGCCCGTCAGGATATCGGCAGACGTCCAGGATTCGTTTTGCCCGGGTAATCACTGCGATATCCCGTTCCAGGTCCAGGTCATCCAGCCGCGTCCCGTTCTCCGGATGCACATATCCCGGTGGGTCGCTGTACCCCCGAACGGCACGGAATACCCTGTTCATTCCCCCCATCGTCATCTGATGATAACCTACACTGCCCTCCATCCAGAATCCGTCCTCGTAGAACGTCCGCCTGAACAGTTCCCGGCTCTGCCGGACGCCTTCGTGCACCAGCCCGGGATCTCCCAGGACCCGCCCGATCGCAATGTAGCCCTCGTATATCCGCGGCCCCGCGTTGCCGTAATCGGTCTCGTGAAATTGGTCTTGTCGAATGGCGCCCCGGAAGAAGTCGTTCTCGATACGCGCCTTCACATCGACGCCAGTTTCTTCCGAGAGCCGCTCGAGTTCGCCACTCCCGTAAATCGAATCGTACGCGAACACCAGGTTCGTGGGCATCTCGTCGTGGCGCCATCGACCCCATTTCCCACCGCCATTTGGATAGGGCGGCTCCGTTGCAAACCCCTTGGGACGGTGCGGCCAGTCGCGGCTGACCAGGAAACCCGGGTAATACCGGGCGAACGCATCCAGAATCAATACCGAACGACGCGCATACACCCGCTCGCCCGTCATCTGGTACAGCTCGCCGAACAGTTGCGCGATCCTCGAGAAATACGTCCTCGCCTCACGCCATCCCCTGGCCGAAAACAAATACCTGTAACCGGTCGCGTCCTCCCAGTAGGGATACGCCACCTCCACGCCCACCGGATTCACCACCTTCATCACCCGGTCCTCGGGATACTGATCGTTCGGAAAGACCATGTCGCAGAATCGACATTTCACCCGGTGCGGATCCGATATCGACCATCGCAATTGCCCTTCCTGCGTCCCCTCGTCGCAGTTCGGGCACCCCATGAACCGGAATCCCGTTTTGTCCGGAACCAGGGCCACCATGTCGGCTTCGGACATCGCCATCACCCTGGATACCGATCGCTTCAGGCGATTCACCCTTTCCGAAGACGCATCGACGCGATACACCGGGCGGGTTGGCTCCGCCCCAGCGGGCCGCGCCCAGCCCAGTGCAATCACGCAGCAGACTGCCAGCGTCAACACGTTAATAACGTCCATGAGACCCCGTCCTTTCCACGGCGCATTCGAAGACCATTTTCGGGTCCCGCGAAACACCGTCCACGGCGCTTCGCGGCCCGACTGAATGTCTTTCTCGTTATTTGCCGGCATTCGTGCGGACCAGCTTCCAGACGTCCGGGAACATGTTGTTGCCCGCCACCATCCAGAGCGCGTCATCATAGACGAATACACTGGCGGCGTGGCGCGGGGCCCACGGCGTATCCGGCAGTTCGGACCAGTTCACCCCGTCCGGGCTGTACCACACGTCGTTCCGGTTCCAGCTCCCGGTCGCCTCCTCCATAGAACGATGGGCCGCCTCGTGAAAGCAGCCCTCCATCACCCACAGTTTGTCGTCCCACACGCCCACGTCGTGATACTGTCGAGGCGCCCACGGGGCCGCACGGGTGTGCAACTCCCAGTTGACGCCGTCGCCGGTACTCCATACGTCGCCGAACATCTTCCGGCTGTTGATGCGGGGGGTATCGTACGTCCCGCCGCCCAGAATCCAGATCCGGTCCTGAAATACCGCGCTCCCGCCAATCATCCCCCGCGCCTCCCACGGCGCGTTTTCGACGATCCGGTTCCAGGTCCGGCCATCGGCCGAATGCCACACGTCGTTGTAGAAGATCTCCTCTTCATCCGCGAATTGGGGGATGGTCTGGCCGCCTATCACCCAGATTCTGCCGTCGTGAACCGCCGTATAGTGCAACACCCTGGGCCCCCATGGCACGGGATCACACATCCGTTCCCAGGCCATGCCATCCGCGCTGCGCCAGACGTCGTTTTGATAGTGCCCCTGGTTGCAGTCTCCGCCCACGATCCACATCCGGCCGTCATGAACGGCGTAACCCGCCGTGTGACGACCTTCCCAGGGGGCCTCCTCGTTCACCTCGATCCAGGTTTCCCCGTCTGTCGAACACCACACTTCGCTGTTGCAGATGATTGGAAAATTCACCTTGTCCCGCGGATTCCAGCCGCCCAGCAGCCACATTTTGTCCTGAAACACCAGCGCACCGGCGCCGTCGCGGCCTGCAAAGGCGGCGTTTTCGGTTACGCAAATCCATTCGTATTCGGACATGAAGTTCTCCTTAACTACGGGGGAGAGAGAAACAAAATCCTACAGAACCGGACTCACACAAAGACACGAAGACACAAAGGGAAACCAGCTATCAGAGTACAAGGCGTGGAAAAAAGGTTAGCGAATAGACCAGACGATGTCAATTCGCGGATGCCCGATTTTCGTACGGGCGACCGGCCGTCGCCCGTACGAAAACACTGACGGCATGGCCGCAAAGAAAAAAGCCTCGCCACGGAGATTGTCCGGGGCGGGACGATGAGCACGTCGAGCTTGCTGAAACACCTTTTACGTACGTTGCCTGCTACGAAATTCCAATGTCATAACAGGTCGCCTAACGGCGGTGAGACGGGAGCCGTGAGCCGTGAGATGACGTCTTTGCCCGATTGGTTCCTCCTTCTTGCCTCCGGCAACAAAAGAAACCTCACAAGGCAGGAAATCTCTACCCTCTCCCGTCTTCCGTCTTCCCGGTTTTATGGAACCCGCCGTAGGCAGGGAATTTGGGGAGATGTGAATGTTGATTTTGATCTAAGCTCTTGACTTTAACTGATCGCTGATCGCTAAAGGCTGCTTTCCTACCAACCCTGACGCCCCACGTAAAGGCCCCGATTCTTCATCGGCAATCGCACCCGCGCGCCGCCCAGTCGGTGGGATTCGATGAAGCCCATGATCATCTCCTGGCTTCGCCGCGCCAACTGGATCGGCCCCATGGTCTCGCGGTCCTCATCCAGCGCCTCGGCGATATCCCTGAGACCATTTACCGTACCACTTTCCATCGGGACCTCGGGAAACGGCCGCTCTTTCAGTGCACGCGGCGCGCCGCAGGCCTGCCGGAACTGACATGTCAGCCCGTTGTCGAACGTCCTCAGCTTTCCGCCGGCGCCGCAAAGCTCGAATTCCGGTCCGCTTCCGGCCGTTGTATAACCAAGGACGCCGTTGTGAAACCGGACGAACCCGGCTGCCACGCCCGGGTCCACGTTCAACCGGTTGTCGTCCCAGTCCCCATCCTCACACACAATGGTTCCCTGAACGAAATCGATCTCCGGGTCGCCTGCCAGGTACAACATCATATCCGACCCGTGGGTGAGCCCCCACAACGCGGCGGTCACCCCCTGCTGTATGATCACGGCCTGGACCGTCCCCAGTTCACCTGCGTCGGCCAGTTCCCGCATTTTCTGATAAATCGGAATATATCGGCGCTGGGTGCCGTAATTGAACTTCGTTCCGTTCTTTTCTACCGCCGCCACCATTGCGTCGGCTTCCTCCATCGAGCAGCAAAGCGGCTTTTCGCAATAGATCCCCTTTACACCATGTTCGGCCGCGAAGACGGTCATCTCAGCGTGGGTTGCGGGGCGCGTTGCGATGCAAACGATATCCGGTTTCTCTTCATGGATCATCTCCCGGTAGTCGGTGTAGCAGACCGGAACGTTGTACCGGTCCCGAATCGATTCCGCCTTCCCGGCCATCACGTCCGAGACTGCGATCAACTCCGTACGCTCGCACGCCACGGCGGCCGCCGCGTGCGAGTATGGGATCCAGAGCCTGCTGTCGGGATGGTCGCTCACTTCATCGTCGATTGTCGCTCCCATCCGTCCGCATCCGATCAGCGCTGTACGATAACGATCCGCCATTTTCCTGTCCTCGTGTTGATGGAAACTACTCCACCTCGTTTGACCGCAACTTTGCCCGCAGGGGTCCGAACATGCCGTGGCCCCATCGGATATCCGCGTCCATTGCCGCCCCGGCTCGCCCGGCCGGGACCGGCGCCGAACCCAGAATCCGCCCGTCCTGCGCGATGCTGATCTTCTCTTCGTCGATGGTAAACTCGAGCGTCGTCGGCTTGCCCGTCCAGGCAACGGGCACGGAGACGCTGCCCGGTTTTCTTACCCGGTAGACCATGCGGTACTGGTTCCACACCTCGTCATCGTGTAGAAACGAATGCCGCATGTCACGGACGGGGCAACCCTTGGCGCTCACGGACAGGAACATTGCGTCTCCATTCGGCGCCAGTCCGGTTACGCGTTGTCCCCAATCGTTGATCACCAGGTCCGTACCATGTTCCTCGTTGTAGGCAACCACCCGGTCTTCGTATGGATGCGTCATCCTGTCCGTAATCGGCGGCTTCCGAAAGTTCCGCCTCACGAACTTCCACTCGTGCCCGTGCGCATCGTACCGCCACAACTCGGACCAGGGCCACACCCCCACGTAAAGGTCCCCTCCGTAGATTGCGGTTGTTTGCGCCTCGCGCGCACTGCCGGACACGCCGGGCATTACCGGCGGCGCGTCCTCAAGGTGGCGAAGCGCCTTGCCATCGTACCTGAAGAGATTCCCCGTGGGGTACTGTGCGATGAGCATCTCGTCGTACCAGTTCAACATCGAATACAGCTGAAAACTCACGCCCGCCAGTGACGCCCGCACAATCTTCCATTTGGACCCGTCGAATACGTACACGCCCCCCATATTGGAAGAATTCACGATCTCATCGCCGAGTTGTCCGATGGAGAACGGCGTCTCCTGGGGATACTTCAGGTCCAGCGTCACCGCCTTTTCCAGGTCGACCGGTCCATCTCCCGGCTTCCACGGAACAGCGTACAGCCTGGTGTACGGCGGATCCGAATCCTGGTCCTTATGGAAGAACGTCAGATAGCCCAGGGCGTAATAGAAATGGTGATGACGTCCTGACGCGGGCGGTCCCAGGATCCGCTCTCCGTCGTACCATGCTTCGCCTCCCTTGAACTGGAATATCTTTCCGGCAACCCGCATTTTTCCGTCGCCGCTCACGGTTTCGCCCACACCGAAGCTCTCGTCAACCTGCCACCCGCCGGCCTCGTCGTCCCACCATCGCGCGGTCCGGTCCTGGTGATAGCTGCATGAATACACCCGGCCATCCAGGTCGAACAGGTAACTGCCGCCGTCCTCCGTAGAGGGCGGCAGGGCCTCGAATGTCTCCTCTGCCTCGTCGTCGCGGAGGAAAAACTGCAGCGTGAACCGATCCATCCGAAACGCCGTATTATATACGCCCGCGAAGCCTGCCCCCATCACCACACGGCCCTCCGGGTCGCGGGCTTCGAAAAGGGAACCCCAATTCTGTCCGACGTCCTGACCGAAATCAATCGTTGTTGTAATCTGCATCAGCGGTCTCTCCTCGGTATGCCCCGGCTTCGGCCAGAGCAACAGCGTGAACAGGATCCAGTTCATGGTCCAATGATTTGAAACGGCCATGGTCAAAAAGCCAGGACAACCTTAACCGCGCCGTCCGTCTCGGGATGCTCGAACGCCAGTTCGAACGCCTCCTGGATCTTCTCAAACGGCATCAGGTGCGTCAGAATCGGTCGCACGTCCAGCCGGCCCTGTGTGATCCAGTCCAGCGCAAGCGTATAGTCCAGGCCCGGATTCGGCCCTACCGACGTTACGATCTGCAGTTCCTTCCTGAACATTTCCATAAATGACAGCGTCATTCGCCCCTCGGCATTCTCCTTGTTCGGCACGCCGAAATAAACCAGCGTTCCGTCCTGGCGCAGCAGGTCGCCGCACAGGTTGAACGTGGATTCCCGGCCCACGGCCTCCACCGCCAGGTCCACCATTTCCCCGCCCGTGATTTCCGAGACCGCCTCCGGGAGATCGCACGTCTCGGGATTGATCGTATGGGTGGCGCCCATCTTCGGCGACACCGCGAGACGATGTGGCAGCGGGTCCACGCCGATAATGTTCCTTGCGCCAAGGTTTCGCAATGCGGCATTGAACAGTTGTCCCACCGGGCCCTGTCCCATCACCAGCGCCTTCCGATTGATGACGTTGCCCAGCTTGTAGAAACAGTGAATCACCGTGCCTAACAACTGGCTCATCAGGGCGACCTCCGGCTCGAGGCTAATCGGCAGTCTGACACACCCCGCGGGATCGGCCAGCACGTATTCCTGGAACAGACCCCGGTCGAAGCCCCACAGCAGCACCCGGTCGCCAACGCTAAAGGCGCCGGAGGCACAGGCTTCGACAATACCGAGACCTTCGTGTCCCGTCTGTCCCAACCCCATCGGATAGGAGGCGCCGATGCCGTAGAACGCCGGTTTGTCCGTACCGCAGATCCCCACCCGCTCCAGCCGAACGAGCATCATCTTCCCGTTCGCTTCGGGTCTCTCCACCTCGGCAAGTTCCCACTGACGGGGCGCCACCAATCTAGCCGCTTTCATCGATCCACACCTCTCTCGGAATCAGTCCCATGCCGGCCAATCCTGCGCCTGCAGCCGCTTCCACAAACCGTCGAACCGCCTGCTGCCGTCGTCCTCCCACTCATCCAGCCGAACGCCGGGCGCAAAGGATTCGTCCACGCCCTGTTTCATCAGCCTCTCGGCCTGCTGCAGGTTTCGATAGTAATGCCTGACGCCGCCCGGAAACGTCACCACCGACAGATGCCGGGGCCATTCCGCCGAGGGCGTCTCCCGGTACTTCGCCACGGCATCTTCGTCCAGCGCCACGCCCAGTCCGGGCGCCTCCGGGACTCTCATAAAGCCGCGCTGGACTGGATGCGGGTCCACGATCAGATCGTCTTCGTACGAGTGGCTGGCCGTCACCCCCGGCAACGTCGCCGTGGGCATCACGGCGCCCAGATGAAGCGCAAACGCCGTGGTAATTCCCGTGCCCACGTATTGCAGCAGGATCGGCGTATTTGCCGCGGCGAAAGTCCACCCCGCCGCCAGCGCGTCGCGGACGCACTCGTGGCTGCACAGCGCGCCCTCAAAATCCCCGGACCGAAGGCCCGTCCACGGCCCGGACGGCTGCCTTGAGGCGGCCTCGGACAGCACGCGCACGCCGTGCAGATAGAACGGGATGCGGATCTCGCGGTGCAGCCTCCGCCATCCTTCGATATCGTATGCGAATATCGGCTCCTCCACGCCCTTTACAACGGGGATTTTTTCCAGCGCCCGAAGCACCGGAAGCGCTTTCTCGACGCAGATCAGTGCGCCGTTGAAGTCGAACTCCACGCGAAAATCCGGCGGCGCCACCTCCTGAATCGCCTGTGCGCATTCCACCACGTCATAGAACGCGCGCGCCTTGCACTTCAAACCGCGGTACCCGCGGCCAGCCGCCTCACGGACTTCCGCCGCCGTATCCTCAGGCGACATGCTGGGCATCCACCACCCCATCGCCACCCACTGACGCGCCTGCTGTCCCATCACCTTCCACGCGGGCAAGTCCAGGTGCTTTCCCATGAGATCGTAGCACGCCATATCCAGATTGAACCGCCCCTGCCCCATCACGTGGTCGAAGGGATCGGTGCCTATATAGGCATCCAGCGCCTGCTGTTCGAGCGGCGGTCCCGGGTTCTCGCCCAGCCCCTCGAGTCCGGTATCCGTATGAAATCTGTATACCGTCACTTCCTCCGCCATCGCGAAATGATGGTACGCCTTGCGGATTCGGGCTTCATAGGGGACCCGCAGGGGAATCACGTCGATTTCGGTGATCTTCATCTCGGTTTTCCTTGCCGTAGACGGCTGGCCGGTCCCCCATTCGGACACGCTGCCCAACAACGCTTGAAATCCGCGTTAACCGATGGTATATATAATGCGGGGAGACGGAAGCGGATCTCTCCAGCCCCTGCAGCTTTGCTTTGTCCCACTTCTCCTGTCGTTCTTCCTTGAATGCTGGATTCCTGTCAGGGCACACGCCAGTCTATACGGATGCGAGTGCGACCCGACGCCAGGTTGTTTTTGACCGTTCTCCCTTCTACCGTCTGCCCTCTTACCGCCTCTCAAAAGGTGCGCTCATGCCTCAGCGCCTCGTCTACTTCAACGGCAGCTATGTTTCCGAACGGGACACGCGCATCTCCATATTTGATTCGGCCCTGACGTTCGGCGACATGGTATTTGAAATGACCCGTTCATTCAAGCAAAAACCCTACCGCCTGCGCAACCACCTGGAACGGCTCATCACCCAACCCCATCACAGGGAGCGACACCCATGCCGTCGTACAAAGCGGCCCTCATCGGCTGCGGCAACATCTCCGGACGCCATGCAAAGGCCTACCTGGAACAGGGAAACGTCGACCTTGTCGCCGCCTGCGACATCAACCCGGAGAACCTGAACAGAACCTGCGACGAATTCAGCATTCCGGGTCGATACGCTTCTCACCAGGACCTCTTCAGGCACGAGCGCGGCGTCGATCTCGTCAGCGTCTGCACGTATCCGAAGGTCCACGCTGAGCAGACCATCGCCGCGGCCAACGCGGGTGCGAAAGGCGTACTGTGTGAGAAACCGATGTGCCTGAGCCTTCACGAAGCCGACGATATGATCCGGGCCTGCCAACAGAACAACACGCGGCTCGTCATTGCCCATCGCCACCGACAAAGCCCCAACTTTAACAAGGCGCGGAGTCTCATCACCGAAGGGGCCGTTGGCGAACCCCGCCTCGTCTGGAGCTATCTGACCAGTTGCCTTGTGGACAACGGCACCCACATCGTGGACATGATGCGCTACCTTCTCGGGGATCCGGAGGCGGACTGGGTGATGGGACAGGCCTCCCGGAAGCGCGACACCCTGTATCAGGGCTCACCCGCCGAAGAATCCAGCGTGGGCGTGGTTGCCTTCTGCACCGGGACCCGCGCGGTGGTGGAAATGGGCGAAAAGACGCCGAAAGACGGGTTCCGATTTCGCGTTCTGGGAAGCGAAGGGATGATTGACGCCGCCCTCGACGAAGTGGTCCTCACCGGCAGGAACGGCAT
Organism: Candidatus Latescibacterota bacterium; assembly: GCA_021295655.1. Lineage (GTDB taxonomy): Bacteria > Latescibacterota > UBA2968 > UBA2968 > JAAXHE01. Next base: position 208 of record JAGWBX010000056.1, on the reverse strand, counting down.
CACCAGATTTCGGGAAGATCCCAGACCTGGATTCATCGAACAGACACTGGAAATGATTGCCTGGGTGGAAGGCGGACCAGGGCACCGGAGCAGCGGCGAAAAGGGTCGGGCAGCGACCGAACTCCTGATGGCCATGCACGAATCCGCGCGCACACGCGAACTGATCGAACTGCCGCTCAGGATCGGGTATGATCCCATGAAGAAACGG